>NZ_JBVIJT010000010.1:0-398988 GCF_055581265.1 Streptomyces sp. NPDC031466 | reverse complement strand
GTTACATTCCGAACCCGGAAGCTAAGCCTCACAGCGCCGATGGTACTGCAGGGGGGACCCTGTGGGAGAGTAGGACGCCGCCGAACTAATTTTGAACGGGAAACCCCCGCACCATTATGGTGCGGGGGTTTTCTGCGTTTACGGTCGAGGTATGCGATACGACCTGGTCATCTTCGACAATGACGGCGTCCTCGTGGACAGTGAGCCGATCTCCAACACGATCCTCGCCGGCTACCTGACCGAGCTGGGGCATCCCACCTCCTACGAGGACTCCCTGCGCGACTACATGGGGGCCGCCGTCCACCGCGTACACGATCTGGTGCTCGAGCGGAGTGGGCAGCGGCTTCCCGCAGCATTCGACGACGAGTTCCACGCGCGGGTCTTCGCCGCGTTCGAGCGGGAACTGAAGCCGATGGACGGGGCCGTCGACGTGCTGCGGGAGCTGGCCGCAGACGGGGTGGCCTACTGTCTGGCGTCCTCCGGAAGCCATGAGCGGATTCGGGTCGGGCACCGCAAGACCGGGCTCGACGCCTGGTTCGACGAAGAGCGGATCTTCAGCGCGCAGGACGTCGGCCGGGGGAAGCCGGCCCCCGATCTGTTCCTGCACGCGGCCGAACGGATGGGCGTGGCGCCCGCGAAGTGTGCCGTCGTGGAGGACAGCCCCCTCGGGGTGCGGGCCGCGCTGGCCGCGGGCATGGACGTGTACGGGTTCACCGCCATGACACCGGGCGAGCGGCTGGAGGGGGCCACCGAACTCCTCGCGGACCTCCGGGACTTGCCCCGGCTGCTGGCCTGACGTCAGCAGACCCGGGACTGACATTTGTCACGCCCAGGTCCGGACGATCGTTTCTGTCGGGCGACAGGGGCCGGCGGCGAAGCTGTGGGTGTCACGGAGAAACGCGACGCACACAGCCACGACGGAGGAACCCGACCATGAGCCAGCTCGCCGCAGAGGCCCCCGCCCGCGCTACGGCCACCCCGGTCCCCGCCGTCGCGGACGACGCACGCAAGGCCCGCATCGAGTCGCTGAAGCCCCTCGTGCTCGACGCGCTGCTGCCGACCGCCGCGTACTACCTCATCAGCAAGGGATTCGGGACGAGCACCCTGGCGGCGCTGGCCTGGAGCAGTGTGCTGCCGGCCGGGCGCACCGCGTGGGGGCTCGTCAAGGAGCGGCGGCTGAACGGGCTCGCCGCGCTGATCCTGACCGCCAACATCGTCGGGCTGCTGCTCGCCCTCGTCGCCGGCGACGCGCGGCTCATGCTGGCCAAGGACAGCGGCATCACCGCCACCGTGGGGCTCGCCGTCCTGGTGTCGGTGTGGGCGGGCAGGCCGCTGATGACGGCCGCCCTGCGGCCCTGGGTGACCAAGGGGCACGCGGCGCGGATCGCGGCCTGGGACGACCTGGGCGCCGGGCGGGGGCGGTTCGCGCGGCTGGAGCGGAGGTTCTCGGTGATGTGGGGCGTGGCCCTCTTCGCAGAGGCCGCACTGCGGGTCGCCGGGGCCTACACGCTCCCCGTCGACACCATGGTGTGGGTGGGCGGGGTGATCGCGGCGGTGACGATCACGCTGACCGTCATGGTCACCGGCGCCCTCGTCGTCGGCCCCATGGAGCAGCTGGTCACCGAGCGCGCCCAGGAGCGGAACAGCGCGTCGGGGAGCGCTCGAATCAGCTGAGTGATCCATCTACCGCCGGGTAGTGCGGGGCCCTACGCTCTCCAGCCATGACTGATGTGCTGCGGCGCGGCAGGGCCTCGCTGGCGTTCGCCTTCCTGGTGCAGGGAGTGGCCTTCGCCCTGCTGGTGACGCGGATCCCGGCGATCCAGGACCGGTACGGGATATCCGACGGACTGTTGCCGGTCTTCCTCGCGGCGGTGCCGATCCTGGCCGGTGCCGGCAGCGTGGGCACCGAGCGACTGATCAAGAGGGTGCCGCCGAGCCGGGTGCTGAGGTGGTCCCAGCCGGTGGTGCTGCTGTCGCTGCTCGGTGTCGGCGCCGGTGAGGCGGTGTGGCAGGCGGCGGTGGCGCTCGGGGTGTTCGGGCTCTCGGTGGGGGCGCTCGACGCGTCGATGAACATGCTGGGCGTCAGCCTGCAACAGGCCTACGGACGCAGCATCATGCTGGGTTTCCACGCCGCGTACAGCCTGGGCGGGATCGTGGGGGCCTCGCTCGCGTGGGCGGGGGCGCACTGGGAGCTGGCGCTGTTCGTGTCGTATCTGCCGGTCGCCGCGGTGCTGTTGCCGGCGGCTCTGGTGGGGAGCCGGTGGTACGTCGACGCGGGGGCTCCGAGCAGTGGCGGCGGGAAGGGCGGGGCCGTCGGGTTCAAGCTGCTGCTTCCGCTCTGCCTGGTGATGACCTTCGCGTACATCGGGGACTCGACGGTCTCCAACTGGAGCGCCAAGTACGCGCAGGACGTGCTGGGGGGCTCGGAGGAGGTCTCGACGGTCCCGTACAACGCCTACATGGTCATGACGCTGCTGGGGCGGGGGCTCGGGGACCTGGGGGTGCGGCGGTTCGGGGCGGTGGCCGTGGTGCGCGGCGGGTCCGTGGTGGCCGCGCTGGGCTTCGCGGTCGTGGCGGCGGCGCCCGGGGCGTGGGCGGGGATCGCCGGATTCACGGTGCTGGGTCTGGGACTGTCCGTGATCGTGCCGCAGACCTTCGCGGCGGCGGGCCGGCGCGCCTTCGAGAGCCATGGGCCCGGGGCCTCGGACGCGGCCGTCGCGCGGCTGAATGTCTTCAACTATGTGGGCTTTTTGATCGGTTCGCCGTTGGTGGGCGGGCTCGGGGACGCGTGGAACTACCGTGGAGCGATGCTCGTTCCGATGGTGTTGGTGCTCATGACCTCGGGGTACGCCCGTTCCTTCGCCCCCGGAGCGGACCGATACGGTGACGGGCATGAGCGGCCGCGCACAGCTGATGTGGGACGAGGCAGTAACGGGCTATGACTTCGGACCGGGTCACCCCATGGACCCGGTCCGGCTCGGCCTGACCCGAAGTCTGGTCGGCGCCTTCGGGCTCGACCGGGAAATGGACGTGGTCACGGCCAAGCGCGCCGGCGACTCCACGCTGCGGCTCGTGCACCGCGAGGACTACGTGGCGGCGGTCAAGGCGGCCTCGGCGGACCCCGCGTCCGCCCGCGGGGAGTACGGCCTCGGCACGGAGGACGACCCGGCCTTCGCGGGGATGCACGAGGCGTCGGCGCTGATCGCCGGGTTGTCCGTCGGAGCGGCCGAGGCGGTGTGGCGCGGCGAGGCCCTGCACGCGGTGAACTTCTCCGGCGGGCTGCACCACGCCATGCCCGGGGGCGCCTCGGGATTCTGCGTCTACAACGACCCGGCGCTGGCCATCGCGCGGCTCCTGGAGCTGGGCGCCGAGCGGGTCGCGTACGTGGACGTCGACGTCCATCACGGCGACGGGGTGCAGGCCGCGTTCTGGGAGGACCCGCGCGTCCTGACGATCTCGCTGCACGAGCATCCCAGCACCCTCTTCCCGCAGACCGGCTGGCCGCAGGAGACGGGCGCGGCGGGCGCGGCCGAGGGCTCCTCGGTGAACGTGGCGCTGCCGGCCGGCACCGGCGACGCGGGATGGGTGCGGGCCTTCCACGCCGTGGTGCCCGAGCTGCTCGCCCAGTTCCGGCCGCAGGTGCTCGTGACCCAGCACGGGGCGGACACCCACTTCGAGGACCCCCTGGCGCACCTGGCCGTTTCCCTGGACGCACAGCGGGCGGTGCAGGTGGCCTGCCACGAGCTGGCGCACGAGTACGCGCAGGGGCGGTGGGTCGCCCTGGGCGGCGGGGGATACGCGGTGGTGGACGTGGTGCCGCGCTCCTGGACGCACCTCGTCGGCATCGCCGCGGGACGGCCCGTCGAGCCGGCGGCGGTGATCCCGGAGAGCTGGCGGCAGGAAGTGTTCGCCCGCACACGGCAGTTGGCGCCGGGGCGGATGACGGACGGGCGGTGGCCCGTGCGGTGGCAGGAGTGGGAGGCGGGGTACGACCCGGCCGACCGCCTCGACCAGGCCGTCCTGGCGGCCCGGCGGGCGGCGTTTCCGCTGCGGGGGCTGCTGGCCTAGGCCCCCCGCCCAGCGGGTCGCGCCCGCATTGTGCCGCTGTTAGCCCAACTGTGGGGGTTTTCCGGGGTTTTGGGGACCCCGGGCGACCGATGCGACAGCATCGACGCGTGTTGACCACCGGCGCCCTGCGCGCGCACCTGTTGGCGGCTCGGCTGGCCGGGCCCGTGGCCACCTCCCGGGAGGAGAGCCTGCGCAGCTATCGGCTCTTCGCGGCGAGGGACCCCCGGGTGCTGCTCGGGCTCGACCCCGAGCGGAGCTGGGGCCTCGGCGACCTGCTGCGCCTGATGGCCGACAGGTGCGGGGTGTCCGCCGACCCGCGGCACACCACGGGAGCGGACGTCATCGACCCGGAGCGGACACTGAGGGCACTCGACGCGTTCGCCGAACGCCTCTCGGACGCGGCGCGAAGGCGGCTTCCCGTACTGTTCGGAACCGGGCACCCGCAGCGGCTGCTGGGCTTCTACGCCACGTTGGCCGAGGCCCTGTCGGCGGCGGGATGCACTGTCCTCACCCCCGCGCAGGGTCACAGTGTCGACATAACGACCCGGTTCGGGCTACGTACGTACAACCTTGACTACGTACAAGGCGTCGCGCTGGTGCGCGAACCCGGCGCGCGTCCCACCGGGAGTGCGACCGGCGCACACACCCACTCACCACTCCCGGTTCGGGCCGCCCTGGAGGCCGCCGCCCAGGCCGGCGGGCCCTTCCCCGAGCTGGTCGTCGGAGACCACGGGTGGGTCTGCGGGGCAGGTCAGCTGGGGTTCGAGACGATCGGTCTCGCCGATACGGATGACCCCGCCCCGTTCGTCGGGCAGGCCGAGGGGCTGGTGTCCGTCGTCGTTCCGCTTGATGACGCTGTGCGGTCTGATTACTACCGACCGCTTACTCGCTATGTACTCAATCGAGCGTGTCTGTCACAGTAGGCGGCCGATGGCTGCTCCTCTTCCCCACTCGCATCATCCGCCCCTAGTCTGGGGAGTGAGCGCGCAGCGACGAAGAGTCACCGGAAGGGGAAGCCGGTGCCCGTCATGTGCGGAAGGTTCAGGTGGGGTGTCATGGCTGAGAACCAGAGGCCGCTGAACGAGGTTCAGTTTCTGACCGTGGCGGAAGTCGCCTCGGTGATGCGAGTGTCCAAGATGACCGTGTACCGCCTGGTGCACAGCGGTCATCTGCCCGCCATCCGGGTCGGAAGGTCCTTCCGGGTTCCGGAACAGGCGGTTCACGAGTACCTCCGCGAGTCGTATGTGGGGGTCGAGGCAGGCTGAGCGCGGGGGCCCGCGGGCCCCCGCCACCCGGTCCGCGAGGATCCATTGGCCCTCGATTACGTCCCTCACGCCGGGACGGGTAGGCTAGGCCGACGTAGGTCGTGTGGGCCCAGTCTGCTGCCCCGCACCGAGTGAAGAGAAGTGAGCGAGGGTAGTCGTGGGCTCTGTTATCAAGAAGCGGCGTAAGCGGATGGCCAAGAAGAAGCACCGCAAGCTGCTGAAGCGCACTCGCGTTCAGCGTCGCAACAAGAAGTAGGCGATCGCTGTACCGCGGTTTCGAAGCCCTCCCGCCACCGGCGGGGGGGCTTCGGCATGTCCGGGGCCCGTCGGCGCGGTGATTGAGGCGCGGGGACTTGGTCCGTACGTAGCCGTGTGTCCGTCGTCACTTACCGCGGCGCGCGGTCGTCACAGCGAAACATCGACCCGCTAGCGTGGGCCGGGACACATGTCGACGGTGTGCGGCGAGGGTGGGGAAAGGCAGGCGCTGATCTTGGGCAAGGTCGTGCTCGTGACCGGAGTGGCCCGGCAGCTGGGCGGACGGTTCGTCCGGCGCGTCCAGCGCGATCCCGAGGTCGACCGGGTGATCGCCGTCGACGCGCTGGAGCCCGAGCACCATCTGGGCGGCGCCGACTTCGTCCGGGCCGACATCAGGCAGCCCGCGATCGCCAAGGTGCTCGCCGAGTACGACGTGGACACGGTCGTCCACATGGACGTCACCGCCACCGCGCTCGGCCGGGGCGGCCGGGGCTCGGTCAAGGAGACCAACGTCATCGGCACCATGCAGCTCCTCGGTGCCTGCCAGAAGTCGCCCACGGTCAAGCGGCTCGTGGTGAAGTCCAGTACGAGCGTGTACGGCTCCGCGCCCAAGGACCCGGCCGTCTTCACCGAGACGACGCCCCCCAAGGCCCTGCCCAGCGGCGGCTTCGCCAAGGACACCGTCGAGGTCGAGGGCTACGTGCGGGGCTTCGCCCGGCGGCGCCCCGATGTGGCGGTGTGCGTGCTGCGCTTCGCGAACATCCTGGGTCCCGCTGCCGACTCCCCGCTCGCCGAGTACTTCTCGCTGCCCGTCCTGCCGACCGTGTTCGGCTACGACCCGCGCCTGCAGTTCGTGCACGAGGACGACGCGGTCGAGGTGCTGCGCCTCGCCTCGCACGAACCGCGGCGCGGAACGCTCAACAGCGGCACGTTCAACATCGCGGGCGACGGCCAGCTGCTGCTCTCGCAGTGCTCCCGGCGGCTCGGCCGGCCCACCGTGCCGGTGTTCCTGCCGGCCGTCACCTGGGTCGGCACCGCGCTGCGCACGGTCGGCATGACCGACTTCTCGCCGGAGCAGATCCGGCTGCTCACCCATGGCAGGGTCGTGGCCACCCGGCAGATGCGCGAGACACTGGGCTTCAGACCGAAGTACACGACCGCGGAGGCCTTCGCGGACTTCGTGCGCAGCCGGGGCCCCGGACTGCTGCCGCCGAGTGCCCTCGCGGGGGCAGTGGACCGGATCGCCGCGCTGCCCTTCGCGGGCGGCCCCCACCGCGCCAACTGAGGAGAGCGTCAACGATGGCGGACGCCAAGGTCATTCCGTTCGACGACGACCGCTCGCGCGCCGGTGCGCAGCGCGCGCCGCGCCGCAGGCCCGCGCCCCGGCGCGCCGGTGAGCCCGCGACCGTGGGCGAGGTCAAGGCGCTCCCGGGCCAGCAGGCGGGCCACCCGGCCGCCCGGCCGGCCGAGGAGCCCGGTGCCGGGGACTCGGGACCCGGGGAGCGGGCGCCCCGCGCGGGAGGCGACTGGGACCGCCGGATCGCCGGGGGCCTGGCCTTCCTGCGGCGGCGCCTCACCGGGGAGTACGAGGTCGACGACTTCGGCTACGACGAGGAGCTGACCGACCAGGTCCTCATGTCGCTGCTGCGCCCCCTGTACGAGAAGTACTTCCGGGTGGAGGTGAAGGGCGTCGAGAACATCCCCGCCGAGGGCGGGGCGCTGATCGTCGCCAACCACTCCGGGACGCTGCCGCTGGACGGCCTGATGATGCAGGTGGCGGTGCACGACAACCACCCCCGGGGCCGGCATCTGCGGCTGCTCGCCGCCGACCTGGTCTTCATGCTGCCGGTCGTCAACGAACTGGCCCGCAAGGCCGGTCACACCCTGGCGTGCGCGGAGGACGCCGAGCGCCTCCTGGAGCGGGGTGAGCTGGTCGGGGTGATGCCGGAGGGCTTCAAGGGCATCGGAAAGCCGTTCGGCGAGCGCTACAAGCTCCAGCGGTTCGGCCGCGGCGGTTTCGTCTCGACGGCGCTGCGGACGGGCTCCCCGATCGTGCCGTGCTCGATCGTCGGGGCGGAGGAGATCTACCCGATGATCGGCAACGCCAAGACGCTGGCGCGGGTCCTCGGCCTGCCGTACTTCCCGATCACGCCGACGTTCCCATGGCTGGGGCCGTTGGGGGCGGTGCCGTTGCCGACGAAGTGGACGATCCAGTTCGGGGAGCCGATCGCGACGGACGGCCATCCGCCGGAGGCGGCGGAGGACCCCATGCTGATGTTCAACCTCACGGACCAGGTCCGCGAACAGATCCAGCACTCCCTGTACAAGCTGCTGGTGCAGCGGCGGTCCGTCTTCTTCTGACCGCCGGGCGCGCGCGTACGCCTTCGGGGGCGCTCCCCGCTGTGGAGGGCGCCCCCGAACGCGTACCGCGGAGGGCTACTTGGCGTCCTCCCCCTCGATGCCCAGCTCCGGGAGCAGGCCGGGCAGGAGCGGGGGCAGGGTGATGTCCGGCTTGGCCGAGGGGCGGTCCTTGCCGGGCTTGCTCCTGCCCTCCGACGGGGCCGGTGTCGTCTTGTCGGCGGGCGGGTCGAGCAGACCGCCCACACTGCCGCCGAGGACGTCGTCCCCCGGGCTGTGCGGGGTGGCGGGCCCGGGCTTGCGCTCGCCGCCCGTGTCGCCGTTCTTCCGCTCGCTGTCGCTGCCCGAGGGAGTGGAGGAGCGCCCGTCCGTGCCGTCGGAGCCACGGGGGCTCTGCGGGGCCCGGTCGGTCGCACCGCCCTCCTCGGGCTTGCGGGGCAGCAGGCCCCGCAACGGCTCGACCTCCTCGTCCATGGCGTCGAAAACGGAGTCCACCTGCGCGCCCACGTCCCCCAGCTGGACCGGCAGCCGGTTCTGGAGGTCGCTCCAGCTCTCGCGGTGAGAGCTGGAGAACGCGGAGAGCGCCTGGAGAGGACCGAGCGAGCCGTCGCGTTCGTACGCCTCCAGGAGCAGCCGGTGACCCTCGGACGCGTCGTGCCGCATGCCGGAGAGAGCACGCCTGATCTCTCCGAGCGACTCGTGGTCGAGGGTGCCGGAGCGGCCGCGCTCCATGAGTCTTCGCGCTTCGTTCAACCGGGTGGATGCCTGGTCGAGGTAGAGCTCGCCGCGGTCGGTGTCGCCGTCGGCCATGCCCAGCTTGAGATCTTCCATCCCACGCTTGAGACCGTAGAGCGAGTCGCCCGGGAGGGCGTCCGAGCTGGCGGCGGCGACCCCGCCGAAGGCGCCCGCCGCGACACCGACGGTCAGGCCGCCCGCCGCGAGGCCCTTCGACAGGCGTGAGCGCGGCCGCAGCTTGTGCAGCGGCCCCGCCCGGTGGGCGCCCTTGCGGGAGCGCTGTTCGGGCACCGCGGCACTGGCGGTGCCCTCGAGGAGCATGGCCTCCATCGCGGCCACGAGCTGGGCACGCTGGACGACCTTGACCTCGGGGTCGAGGGCGGGTTTGGGCAGCGCGTCGAGCCCCTCGGTCAGGGCCAGCATGCGGCCCTGCTCGGTGGGATCGGCGCGGGCCGCGGTGGTTTCGGGGGACTTGGCGAATGCGGTCGCGGGCGCGGCTGCGGACGCGGAGTCCTCGGACTGCTCGGCCGCCGGGTCCTGGTCGGAATGCTCCTCCAGGGCCTGGGCGAAGGCGTTCGCCCGCCGGTGGGCCGATACGTTCGCGATCACTGGCGGCACCTCCTCTCGTCATGACGGTCGACTCCCCAGGGGGTCCTGAGGGTTGCTTGGCCTGAACGCTTCCACACGATCGAGTGATCGTGTCGGTTCAGGTGGCGACCACAGGGAGCCTGCATCCCGCACAACGAGCGTCGCGGCACTTGGGTTACGGACGTCAGGATGATCGGACCGCGAAGAATCGACGAAGGGCCGTGGCGGCCATCTGGCCGCCACGGAGGGTGAGTTGGGCGTGACACCACGTGCCGAGGTCAGCGCGCGTCGTCCGGGAGCAGGCGGGCGAGGGTGCGGACGGCGCGGTACTGCAGGGTTTTGATCGCGCCCTCGTTCTTGCCCATGACGCGTGCGGTCTCGGCCACGGAGAGGCCCTGGAGGAACCGCAGGGTCACGCACTCCTGCTGCTGGGGGTTGAGGCGGCGCACGGCTTCGAGCAGGGCCGCGTTCGAGAGGGACTCCAGGACGGAGTCCTCGGGGCTGCGCTCGACCTCGTTGGCGTCGAGCATTTCGCCGGTGGTCACTTCGAGACGGAAACGGCTCGACTTGAAGTGGTCGGCGACCAGATTGCGGGCGATCGTGACCAGCCAGGCGCCGAAGTCGCGGCCCTGCCAGGTGAAGGTGCCGATGCGGCGCAGGGCGCGCAGAAAGGTCTCACTGGTGAGGTCCTCGGCGGTCGCCTTGCCGCCTACGCGGTAGTAGATGTAGCGGTAGACCGTGTCGCTGTACTGGTCGTAGAGGCGGCCGAAGGCGTCGGCCTCGCCGGCCTGGGCGCGCTCGACGAGGTCCATCATGCGCGCGCTGTCGCTGTCCGCGGCGGGACGGCGGGGGGTGGGGGTCGAAGTGGCGGCAGCGGCGCCGGAACGGGCCCGTCTGTTGACAGCCGCACCGCCGTCCGCCAGGGCATAGCACGGCCCGGCGGGTGCGGGGACGGCGAGGGCGGGGACGGCGGGGACGGCGTACGCGGTGGGGACGAAGCCGCGCAAGCGGTCGATGACCGTTGCGCGCAGCGTAGCCAGGCCCGAGGCGTCAACCCCGACGTGTGGGTACACGGGACTCCCAGAGGCAGAGCTTCCATCACGTGCAGTACGGAACCTTTCACCCGTCGTAGCGACGCGAGGGGTCCGTTGTGCGTTTGAGGAGAATAACGCTTCGTACAGGCAGCGCTACACCCAGTTGCTCAAATCACCGATTACGTCGCTTCTGTGACGGAATGGAGTCGGTTCAAGTACCGCAGAGTGAGCGTTTGTTGATCGAAAGGGTTCACATTCCGTCACGACGCGGGGCGTGTTGTGGCCGAGTTCCGCCGCCGGGACTGGCCGCGCGCGGGGCGGGGTAGGACCGGGGAATGGCTGCTGACCGGCGCTGTTGCCGGTGGGCGGGGGCCGCTCGGTCAGTGCCGGCGGCGGTGCAGGGCGATCGCCGCGGCCGTGCCGCCCGCGAGCGCGCCGACCCCGGCCGCGGCGGGGATGCCGACCTTCGCGGCCTTGCGGCCGGTGCGGTAGTCGCGCAGCCGCCAGTCCCGCTCGCGGGCGTGCTTGCGCAGCTTGGCGTCGGGGTTGATCGCGTAGGGGTGCCCGACGAGCGAGAGCATCGGGATGTCGTTGTGCGAGTCGCTGTACGCGGCGCAGCGGGCCAGGTCCAGGCCCTCGGCGGTGGCCAGGGCGCGGACGGCCTCGGCCTTGGCGGGTCCGTGCAGGGGTTCGCCGACGAGCTTGCCGGTGTAGACGCCCTCGACGGACTCGGCGACGGTGCCGAGGGCGCCGGTCAGGCCGAGGCGGCGGGCGATGACCGTGGCGATCTCCACCGGCGCCGCGGTGACCAGCCAGACCTTCTGGCCGGCGTCGAGGTGGGCCTGGGCGAGGGCGCGGGTGCCGGGCCAGATGCGCTCGGCCATGTACTCGTCGTAGATCTCCTCGCCGATGGTCATCAGCTCGGCGACGCGGTGGCCCTTGACGATGGACAGGGCGCTGTCGCGGGCGTCCTGCATGTGCTCGGGGTCCTCGACGCCCGCGAGCCTGAACCACGCCTGCTGCCAGGCGAAGCGGAACAGCTCCTGGCGCTCGAAGAACTTCCGCTTGTACAGGCCGCGGCCGAAGTGGAAGATCGCGGCGCCCTGCATCACGGTGTTGTCGAGGTCGAAGAAGGCGGCCGCCTCGACGTCGCCGACGACGGGGAAGTCCGGTTCGCCCGGCCCCTCGGGCAGTTTCCGCCCGGCGAGCTCCTCCAGCTCCTGGGAGGACTTGCGGGCGGCCTCGGCCGAGGCCTCGCCGGCCAACACGCTCCGCGCCGTGGCGGAGCGCCTACGGGGGGTGAGCCATCCGAGAGCGGCCATGCCGTGAGCATAGCCAGTTCTCCGGGTGCTGCCGGAGCCGGTGGGATGCGGGCCCGTGAACTCTTCGGGGCCGGGCCGTGAAAGGGCGCGCGGTGGGTGCGGACGCCGGGCGCGTCGGCGGGGCGAGAATGAGGGGCATGAGCCCGATTTTTCGTCGTACGGAGAAGAAGAAGCCCGCGGAGCGCACGGTCACCCTGATCGGGAAGCCGGGCTGTCACCTGTGTGATGACGCACAGCTGGTGATCGAGAAGGTCTGCCGGGAGCTGGGCGCCTCGTGGGAGAAGAAGGACATCACGCGGGACGAGGAGCTGCACCGGGCCTACTGGGAGCAGATCCCGGTCGTCCTGGTGGACGGGGAGCAGCACACCTTCTGGCGGGTGGACGAGGCCCGGCTGCGGCGCGAGCTGGCGGGCTGACGGTCCGAAGTTACTGACCGGGTAGTCCAAACTGACTACGAAGTCGTTTACGCTTTGGGGCGGTTTTGGTCTCGGGGGCGATAATCGTGAGGGAGAGTGTGCGGTTTTGCCCCCATCCAGTGAGCAACGATGTCGCCCGCGCTTCGGTTCCACGGTGGTGCGCCGGGGGCGCGTGACCCCGGTCACGTTGGCCGGGCAAATCGGACACAATCTTTGTGCACGCGTTCACAAAGACATAGCCTGCATTCGACGGGGCGGTCTGGGGACGTGTGACCGCCTGCAGCCCCGCTCTACCCGCAGGAGCACCGTGGCAACTGGCCGAACTCACCGACCGGCGACCCGCAGCCGAGGGATTCCCGAGGCCACCGTCGCCAGGCTTCCGCTGTACCTCCGAGCCCTCACGGCGCTGTCGGAGCGCTCGGTGCCCACGGTCTCCTCCGAGGAGCTCGCGGCCGCCGCGGGAGTCAACTCCGCGAAGCTGCGCAAGGACTTCTCCTACCTCGGTTCCTACGGGACGCGGGGTGTCGGGTACGACGTCGAGTATCTCGTGTACCAGATCTCCCGCGAGCTGGGTCTGACGCAGGATTGGCCGGTTGTCATCGTCGGCATCGGCAACCTCGGCGCCGCCCTGGCCAACTACGGCGGGTTCGCCTCGCGCGGTTTCCGCGTCGCGGCCCTGATAGACGCCGATCCGGCAATGGCCGGAAAGCCCGTCGCCGGGATGCCCGTGCAGCACACCGACGACCTCGAGAAGATCATCGAGGACAACGGTGTCTCGATCGGCGTCATCGCCACCCCGGCCGGCGCCGCCCAGCAGGTCTGCGAGCGGCTCGTCGCCGCCGGCGTGACCTCCATCCTGAACTTCGCGCCGACCGTGCTCTCCGTGCCGGACGGTGTCGACGTGCGCAAGGTCGACCTCTCCATCGAGCTGCAGATCCTCGCCTTCCACGAGCAGCGCAAGGCCGGCGAGGAGGCCGCCGCGGACGGCGTCGTGCCGCCCGTCGCCGCCAAGCCGCACCGCAAGGGACCCGACGGGGACGTCCCCGCCGTGATGCCGGCATGAGTCTCCTGGTCGTAGGGCTGAGCCATCGCAGCGCCCCGGTGAGCGTCCTGGAGCGGGCCGCGCTGCCCGCCGACGCGCAGGCCAAGCTGCTGCACGACTCGGTGGCCGCCGAGCCCGCCGCCGAGGCCGCCGTGCTCGCCACGTGCAACCGCATCGAGCTGTACGCGGACGTCGACAAGTTCCACGCGGGCGTCGCCGAGCTGTCGACGCTGCTCGCGCAGCACAGCGGCGTGGGCCTGGACGAGCTGACCCCCTATCTGTACGTCCACTACGAGGACCGGGCC
Organism: Streptomyces sp. NPDC031466; assembly: GCF_055581265.1. Lineage (NCBI taxonomy): Bacteria > Bacillati > Actinomycetota > Actinomycetes > Kitasatosporales > Streptomycetaceae > Streptomyces > Streptomyces sp. NPDC031466. The sequence goes on along the minus strand of NZ_JBVIJT010000010.1, from coordinate 385,600 downwards.
GTCCACCACCTCTTCTCGGTGGCCTGCGGCCTCGACTCGATGGTCGTCGGCGAGGGGCAGATCCTCGGGCAGATCAAGGACGCCCTCGCGCGGGCGCAGGAGCTGCACACCGCGGGCCGCCTCCTCAACGACCTCTTCCAGCAGGCCCTCCGGGTCGGCAAGCGCGCCCACTCCGAGACCGGCATCGACCGGGCCGGGCAGTCCCTCGTCACCTTCGGCCTCGAACAGCTCGCCGTGCGCACGTCCGTCGAGACCTGGGCCAAGGGCAAGCGGGCCCTGGTGATCGGCGCGGGCTCCATGTCCTCGCTGGCCGCGGCGACGCTCGCGCGGGCCGGGGTCGAGGAGATCGTCGTCGCCAACCGCACCCTGGAGCGGGCCGAGCGGCTCGCCGCCATCCTGGCGGAGCAGGGCGGCACGGGCGTGCGCGCCCGCGCCGTGCCCTGGGACCAGGTGGCCCACGAACTGACACGTGCCGATGTGGCGGTCTCCTGCACCGGCGCCACCGGCCTCGTCCTGACGGCGGACGCCGTCGCCTCGGCCGTCGAGGGGCGCGTCCCCGCGGGCAGCCGGCCCGGTGACGTACCGGCGCAGGCGCGGCACGGATCGGCCGGGCACCTGGCGCAGCCGACCGTCGCCGACGAGGGCTGCCCCGTCGACCTGTCCGTGCCGCGCGGTTTCTCCGTCGCCGGTGAGGCCGCCGTCGCCGGGATGGACGCCGCGTCCCTGGAACAGCACGCCGCCTGGGTGGACAACGCCCCGGCCGAGCGGCGCGAGGAGAAGACCGACCCGCGCGCCGAGGCCGAGGCGATCGCCGCGCTGGTCGCGGCGGCGAGCGTCCTCGGGCGGCTGCCCGAGCGGCGCAGGCCCGTGTCGTCGGCGGGCGCGGCCCGCCCGGCGGTGCTCGCCCTGCTCGACCTCGCCATGCCCCGGGACATCGACGCCGCCGTGCACCGCATCCCCGGCGTACGGCTTGTCGACATCGAGTCGCTGGCGGAGGCCTCCGCCGACGCGCCGATGGCCGCCGACGTCGAGCAGGTGCGCGGCATCGTCTCCGACGAGGTCGCCGCCTTCGGCGCCGCGCAGCGTGCCGCGCACATCACGCCGACCGTGGTCGCCTTGCGCGCCATGGCCGCCGAGGTGGTGGCGAGCGAGATCGCGCGGCTCGACGGACGGCTGCCCGGCCTGGCGGACAAGCAACGCGCGGAGATCACGCAGACCGTGCGCCGCGTCGTGGACAAGCTGCTGCACGCGCCGACGGTGCGGGTCAAGCAGCTGGCCGGCGAGCCCGGCGGCGCCGGGTACGCGGACGCGCTGCGCACGCTCTTCGACCTCGACCCGCAGACGGTCGCAGCGGTCAGCAGGGCCGACCACTTGAACAACGAGAACGACGACCCGAATAGAGGCCGGGCATGACCGAGAGGGCTCTGAGGCTCGGGACCAGGCGCAGCAAGCTGGCCATGGCCCAGTCGGGCCAAGTGGCCGAGAAGGTGCGGCAGTTGACCGGCCGTCCCGTCGAGCTCGTGGAGATCACGACGTACGGCGACATCTCGCGCGAGCACCTGGCGCAGATCGGCGGCACCGGCGTGTTCGTCGCCGCCCTGCGCGAGGCGCTGGTGCGCGGCGAGGTCGACTTCGCCGTGCACTCGCTCAAGGACCTGCCGACCGCGCAGCCCGAGGGGCTGGTGCTGGCCGCGGTCCCGGAGCGCGAGGACTGCCGGGACGTGCTGATCGCGCGCGACGGGCTGACCTTCGCCGAGCTGCCCGAGGGGGCCCGCGTGGGCACCGGTTCGCCGCGCCGCATGGCGCAGCTGAACGCCTACGCGCGCAGCCACGGGATGACCGTCCAGACCGTGCCGATCCGCGGGAACATCGACACCCGCATCGGATACGTGCACAAGGGGGAGCTCGACGCCGTCGTGCTCGCCGCCGCCGGACTGAGCCGCATCGGCCGGACCGACGAGGTGACCGACTTCCTGTCGGTCGACACCGTTCTGCCCGCCCCCGGCCAGGGGGCACTGGCGATCGAGTGTGCCGCGGACAACGCGTCACTCGCCGCCGCGCTCGCCGAGCTCGACGACCCGCACACCCGGGTCGCCGTCACGGCCGAGCGGTCCCTGCTCGCCGCCCTGGAAGCCGGTTGCAGCGCACCTGTGGGTGCGTTGGCCGACCTTCCCCAAGCTCTCGACTTCGCTCGAGCAGGGGAGACCCCAACGGCCGACGGGCAGATTGTCAAGGAAATGCGCCTGCGCGGTGTCGTCGGTACGACCGACGGCTCGACGCTGGTGCAGCTGTCCACCACCGGTCCCGTGCCCGAGACGGAGGCCCGAGCCATGGCGCTGGGCCGTGAACTCGCGGTCGAGATGCTCGCCAAGGGCGCGGCCGGTCTGATGGGGGAGCGAGCACTTTGAGCCCCACCTCGAACCTTCCCGGCATTCCCGCCCACGGGCACGTCACCTTCCTCGGTGCCGGACCCGGAGATCCGGGACTGCTGACCCTGCGCGCCGTCGAGGCGCTGGCCCGAGCGGATGTGCTGATCGCCGAGCCGGATGTGCTCGACGTCGTCCGTGTGCATGCCAAGGGAGGTGTGGACACGCCCCTGCCGCCGGCGACTGACGACACGTCAGCGACCGCGGACACGGCGACGATCCGAGTCGCCGCCAATCTTGTCATGGAGGCCGCGAGGGGTGGCAAGCGGGTCGTGCGCGCGGTCAGCGGCGACCCAGGCCTCGACACGTACGCGGCCGAGGAGATGCTCGCCTGCGCCGCCGAGGGCATCTCCTTCGAGGTCGTGCCGGGCATCGCGGCCGCCGTCGGTGTGCCCGCGTACGCCGGTGTGCCGCTGCGGGACGCGCAGGGCACGGACGTCCGCTTCGTCGACGCCCGTACGGCCTCCGAGCGCTGCTGGAGCGAGGTCGGCGCGTCCGACGGGACCGTGGTGGTCTCCACGTCGCTCGACTCCGTCGCGGCCACCGCGGGCGAGCTGGTGGCCGCGGGCCGCAAGCCGGACACCCCGATGACGGTGACCATCGGCGGTACGACGACGCGCCAGCGCACCTGGAACGCGACGCTCGGCACCATCGCGCAGGTCCTCAAGCAGGCGAAGGTGCTGCCCTCGCCCGACGGGGGCCGGTCCGTCATAGCCGTCGTCGGCGAGCGCTCGGCCGCCGCCCAGCGCGAGCAGCTGTCGTGGTTCGAGTCGAAGCCGCTGTTCGGCTGGCGCGTGCTGGTGCCGCGGACGAAGGAGCAGGCGGCGTCGCTCTCCGAGCAGCTGCGCTCCTACGGCGCGGTGCCGCACGAGGTGCCGACCATCGCGGTGGAGCCGCCGCGCACGCCCCAGCAGATGGAGCGCGCGGTCAAGGGCCTGGTCACGGGGCGGTACGAGTGGATCGCCTTCACGTCCGTCAACGCCGTCAAGGCGGTGCGGGAGAAGTTCGAGGAGTACGGGCTCGACGCGCGCGCCTTCGCCGGGATCAAGGTGGCGGCCGTCGGCGAGCAGACCGCCGCCGCGCTGATCGCCTTCGGCGTCAAGCCCGACCTGGTGCCGAGCGGTGAGCAGTCGGCTGCTGGGCTCCTGGAGGACTGGCCGCCCTACGACCCGGTCTTCGACCCGATCGACCGCGTCTTCCTGCCGCGGGCCGACATCGCCACGGAGACGCTGGTCGCCGGGCTGATCGACCTGGGCTGGGAGGTGGACGACGTCACGGCCTACCGGACCGTGCGCGCCTCGCCGCCGCCGGCCGAGACGCGGGAGGCCATCAAGGGCGGCGGTTTCGACGCCGTGCTCTTCACGTCCTCCTCCACCGTGCGCAACCTCGTCGGCATCGCCGGCAAGCCGCACAACGTGACCGTCATCGCCTGTATCGGCCCCGCCACCGCGAAGACCGCGGAGGAGCACGGGCTGCGGGTGGACGTGATGGCTCCCGAGCCGTCGGTCCACAAGCTCGCGCAGGCGCTGGCCGACTTCGGCTCGCAGCGGCGGGCGGCGGCGCTGGACGCCGGGGACCCGGTGACGCGGCCGAGTGAGCGACGGCCCGGTTCGCGCCGGCGACGCACCGCGCCGTAGGTTCGTGGGCGGGCCACCGTGCCCGCCCACCCACAGCAGCAGCACGAATCCAGGTGACGTCAGTGACGAAGTACGGATCTTTCCCCGGAACGCGGCCGCGGCGGCTGCGGACGACGCCGGCCATGCGGCGCATGGTCGCCGAGACGCGGCTGCACCCGGCCGATCTGATCCTGCCCGCGTTCGTGCGCGAGGGGATCGACGAACCGGTGGCGATCGGCTCCATGCCCGGCGTCTACCAGCACACCCGCGACACCCTGAAGAAGGCCGCCGTCGAGGCGCTGGAGGCCGGCGTCTCCGGGATCATGCTCTTCGGGGTCCCGGAGGAGTCCAAGAAGGACGCCGCCGGAACGGTGGGCACCGACCCCGACGGCATCCTCCAGCTCGCGCTGCGGGACGTGCGCTCCGAGGTCGGTGACGAGCTGATCGTCATGTCCGACCTGTGCCTGGACGAGTTCACCGACCACGGGCACTGCGGGGTCCTCGACGCCGAGGGCCGGGTCGACAACGACGCGACCCTGGAGCGGTACGCCGAGATGGCGCAGGTCCAGGCCGACGCGGGCGCCCATGTGGTGGGCCCGAGCGGCATGATGGACGGTCAGGTCGGCGTCATCCGCGACGCGTTGGACCAGGCCGGGCACGAGGACGTGTCGATCCTCGCGTACACCGTCAAGTACTCCTCGGCGTTCTTCGGGCCCTTCCGCGAGGCGGTGGGCTCGTCCCTGAAGGGCGACCGCAAGACGTACCAGCAGGACACGGCCAACACCCGGGAGTCGCTGCGGGAGTTGGCGCTGGACCTGGAGGAGGGCGCCGACATGGTGATGGTCAAGCCGGCCGGTCCCTACCTCGACATCCTCGCGAAGGTCGCCGAATCGGCGGACGTGCCGGTGGCGGCGTACCAGATCAGCGGCGAGTACGCGATGATCGAGGCCGCCGCCGAGCGGGGCTGGATCGACCGCGACAAGGCGATCATGGAGTCCCTGACGGGGATCAAGCGCGCGGGCGCGGACATGATCCTCACGTACTGGGCCACCGAGGTGGCGCGGCAGCTGTAGCGCGGCCCCCGCCACGCGCGGCCCGGGAGCCTTCCAGGTGGCGTGTGCGGTGGTGGTCGGCCTCCAGGGTGATGACGTCCGCATGGTGGGCCAGGCGGTCCACCGTCGCGGAGGTCGCGCCGGCGCCGAACGCCTCGTCCCAGCGGCCGGTTGCCGGTGACGATCAGCGAGCCCCGTTCGTAGCGGTGCGAGACGAGCGGGAAGTGCCGTGCTTGTCAGTCCTTCGCTGCCGGGATCTGGTCCTTTCTGATCAGAGTGACGAGGCGGGAGAGGCCGTCGGCCGCGTGCCCCTCGTCGATGGCGCGGTCGAGGAGGGTCTGGAGCGGCGCGAACAGGTCGCCGCGCAGGCCCTGTTGTTCGAAGGTCGCCAGGAAGTTGGGGAGCGCCGCCTGGTTGACCGCGAGCGACGACACGTCCGTGCGGTGCCGCCCGGAGTCCAGCGCCTCGGCCATGCCGGGCACCAGGCCGTCCGTCATCGCGGCGACCCAGTCCCTGAGCAGCGGCGCGAACTCGCGGGCCGGCACGCCCGCGCTGCCGATCAGGGCGTAGGCCTGCACGACGCCCAGCACCATGCCGTACATGCCGGTGAGCAGCGACAGGTCGTACAGCGCGGCGCCGCCGGGGTCCTTGCCGACCCATCTGGTCCCGGCGAGCGCCGCCAGCGTGGGGCGGTGCGTCTCGTACGCCTCCTCGTCGGTGCCGCTGTAGAGGATGTACGCGCCGGGCGTGGCGATCATCTGGGGGACGGCCATGATGCCGCCGTCCAGGTAGGTGATGCCGTGCTCGGCGGACCAGTCGGCCAACTCCCGGGCCTGGGCCGGGGTTCCGTTGGTGAGGTTGACGACGGTCCGCCCGGCGAGGGCCTCTGCGGTGTCCTCCAGCAGGCCGCGTACGGCGGTGTTGGTCGTGAGGCAGACGAGGACGAGAGGGGCGGCGCGGACGGCCTCGGCCGCCGTGTGGGCCGGGAGGGCACCCTGGGCGGCCAGGGGTTCCGTCTTGGCGGTGGTGCGGTTCCAGACGGTCGTGCGGTGGCCCGCCGTGAGCAGGGCGGAGGCGAGCGCGCTGCCCATCAGGCCGAGGCCGAGGACGGTCACGGGCGCGGGACGTGCGGTGCTGCTGGGCACGGGGGCTCCTTCAGAGGTGGTCCGGGTCTGTCTCCGATCCTGGTGGGACCCTGCGGAACGGACAAGTACCGACTAATTGGTGTGGTACTCACCAAAAGGTCAGTGAACAGGTGGCGGTACCGGTGCGGGCGGCCGAGGGGCAACGGGTCCGTGCGGCACGGGACATGGCTGATCCTCGGCACTGTCCGGGCGGGAGAGCGGGCGCCGCGGCGGCTGTCGCGGGCGGCGTGCTTGGATGGCCACAGCTTGTGCGGTGGTGCGTCCCGCTCGCCAGAGGCGCAACCCCGGAACGCGGTACTGGAATGGGGAGGACGGGGATGGATGCGCTCGCGGAGCTGCTGCGGGAGCTCAAGGAGCGGTCGGGGTTCAGCTACGGGGTGTTGGCCAAGCGGCTCCACATGAGTACGTCGACCCTGCACCGGTACTGCAACGGCGACGCGGTGCCGGTGGACTACGCCCCGGTGGAGCGGTTCGCCCGGCTCTGCAAGGCCTCGCCCGAGGAACTGGTGGAGGTGCACCGGCGGTGGATCCTGGCGGATGCCTCGCGCGGTCAGAAGGCGGGGCCGCGAGGGGGTGCGGTGGCCGCGTCCGCGGCGCAGAGTGAGTCCGGCACCGCCCCTGTCCCCGCCCCCCGGTCGGAATCCGAGCCCGATTCGGCGTCCGAGGCCCGCCCCGCCGCTGGACCCGGGACGCCCGAGTCCGCGCCCGATGCCGAGCCCGGCGTTCCGGACGGTCCCGTCGGCGCGGGGAGGCGGCGCATGGCCGCCATGGCCGCCGCCGTCGCCGCCGTCGTGGGGATCGGCTCCGTCGCCCTCGCCCTGAACGGCGACGACGACGGCGCCCGCCGGCGCACCGAGGGAGCCGCCGCCCCTCCGAGCGCCTCGCCCCGGGCAGGGGAGGCCCAGGGCGAGGAGCGCGAGGACCGGGGCGAGGCCGAGGAGGACAAGGACAAGCCCTCCGCGCCGCCCTCGCGCAAGGAAGGCCGGGGCGGCCCGAAGCCGGACGCCTCACGGAAGGGCGGGGCCGGCCGCGACCACACCTCGTCCGCCGGCGGCACGCAGAACACCGACCTCGTCGAACCCCTGACGGCACGCACCAAGCCGTACGTCTACGAGGACGCCTGCACCCAGCACTTCCTGGTCGACCGCAAGCCCGGGGAGGTGCCGCAGCCGCCCCCCGAACAGGACGCGCCCGCCTGGGTCGCCGACCTCGGCGCCGTCTCCTCGGGCGAGCAGTTCATCGAGGTCACCGTCCAGGGCGTCGGCGAGGAGACCGTCGTACTCCAGGACATGGACGTGCGCGTGCAGAGCACCAGCGCGCCGCTGGCCTGGAACGACTACGCGATGGAGACCGGCTGCGGCGGCAACGTCTCCACCAAGTCCTTCGGCGTCGACCTCGATGACGCGGCGCCGCGCACCGAGCCCCGGGCGGGCCAGCGCGACTTCCCGTACAAGGTCAGTGAGAACGACCCCGAGGTCTTCTACATCAAGGCCGCCACCAAGGCGCACGACGTGCGGTGGTACCTGGAGCTGCGGTGGTCGAGCGGCAAGCGGCACGGCACGCTCCGCGTCGATGACCAGGGCCGGCCGTTCCGCACCAGCGGCCGGGAGGGGCGCGCCACGTACGGCTGGCCGCTCGGCAGCACGAAGTGGGCCTGGCAGCCGGACAGTTGAGCCCTTGCGGAGAGGTGCCGTCCGTATCCCGGAATGGCGTGTGTAGGCAGCACGGACGTGCTTAGGGTGCGGGCAGAGCCGTCCGATCCGAAGGAGTCACCGCCGTGACCGTCACCGAGCAAGCCCCCGCCGCCGCCCCCATGCCGCCGCTCGCCGCGCGCGCCGCCGCGGTCGGGGGCTCGCCGGTACGCGACATCCTCGCCGTCACCGCGCGGCCCGAGGTCATCAACTTCGCGGGCGGCCTGCCCGCCCCCGGCCTCTTCGACGCCGAGGGCATCGCGGCCGCCTTCCGCGCGGTCCTCGCGGAGCTGCCCGAGCGCGCGCTGCAGTACTCCACGACCGAGGGCGAGCCCACGCTGCGGGCCGCCATCGCCGCGCGCACCGCGGCGCGCGGCCTCGCGACCGACGCCGACGACGTGCTGGTCACCACCGGCTCGCAGCAGGCGCTCTCCCTCCTCGCGACCGCGCTGATCGAGCCGGGCGACACGATCCTGGTCGAGAACCCCTGCTATCTGGCGGCGCTCCAGGCCTTCGCCTTCGCGGGCGCGCGCGTGGTGCCGGTGCCCGGCGACGAGCTGGGCATGGACCCCGCGGCCCTGGACGGACTCGTCGCCCTGCACCGGCCGAAGCTGCTCTACACCGTGCCCACCTTCCAGAACCCGACCGGACGCACCCTGCCCGCCGCGCGGCGCGCCGCGGTGGCCGAGGTCGCCGAGCGGCGCGGGCTCTGGATCGTGGAGGACGACCCGTACGGGGAGCTGCGGTTCGAGGGCGAGCGGGTGCCGTGGATCGCCACGTACCCGGGGGCCGAGGGCCGCACCGTCCTGCTCGGCAGCTTCTCCAAGGTCATGGCCCCCGGCCTGCGGCTCGGGTGGCTCCGGGCCCCGCGGGCGCTCCTGCGGGCCTGCGCGGTGGTCAAGCAGGCGGCGGACCTGCACACGCCGACCGTCAACCAGCTCGCCGCGGCACGGTACTTGGCGGACTCGGATCTGGACGCGCACGTGGCCCGGGTCGCGGGGGTCTACCGGGAGCGGCGGGACGCGATGCTTTCGGGCCTCGCGGACGCGCTGCCCGAGGGGTCCGGCTGGCTCCGGCCCGAGGGCGGGATGTTCGTCTGGGCGAAGCTGCCCGAGGGGTACGACACGGGGGCGCTGCTGCGGGATGTCGTCGCGCATGACGTGGCGTACGTGCCGGGGGCGCCCTTCTTCGCGGGGGCGCCGGACGCCTCCACGATGCGGCTGTGCTTTGTGACGCAGGCCCCCGACGAGATCGTCGAGGGCCTGCGTCGGCTGCGCGGTGCGCTCCGGGGGTGATCCGCGCCCCGTAAGAGGTCAGAGGCGCTCGGGGGTCCTGATGCCCAGCAGGGCCATGCCCTGGTGCAGGGTGCGGGCCGTGATGTCGCACAGGAACAGGCGGTTCTCCACCTGCGCCGGGCTGTCCGCCTTGAGGACCGGGCACTTGTCGTAGAACGAGGTGTACAGCGACGCCAGCTGGTACAGGTAGGCGGCCAGCTTGTGCGGGGCGTACTCGGCGGCGGCCTCCGCGAGCGTGTCGCCGAACGCGTCCAGGTGGAGGCCCAGCGCCCGCTCCGCCGGGTCCAGTGCCAGCTCGGGGTGGGCCGCCGGGCCCGTCTCCGCGCCCGCCTTGCGCAGGATCGACTGGATACGGGCGTACGCGTACTGGAGGTAGACGGACGTGTCGCCGTGCAGGGACACCATCTGGTCGAGGTCGAACTTGTAGTCGCGGTTCGCCGACGTCGACAGGTCCGCGTACTTCACCGCGCCGATGCCGACCTGGAACGCCCGCTCCTGGATCTCCTCCTCGGTGAGGTCGCGCGCCTTCTCGCGCACGACTTCCGCCGCGCGCTGCACCGCCTCGTCCAGCAGGTCCTGCAGCCGTACGGTCTCGCCCTCACGCGTCTTGAACGGCTTGCCGTCCGCGCCGAGCACCGTGCCGTAGCCCATGTTGTGGGCCGTGACCTCGTCGTTCAGCCAGCCCATGCGGCGGGCCGCCTCGAAGACCATCTTGAAGTGCAGCGACTGCCGCACGTCCACCACGTACAGCAGGGTGGTGGCGTGCAGGCCGACGACGCGGTCGCGGATCGCCGAGAGGTCGGAGGCCGCGTACCCGAAGCCGCCGTCCGCCTTCTGCACGATCAGCGGGACCGGCTTGTCGTCCTTGCCCTTGATGTCGTCGAAGAACACGACGAGCGCGCCCTCGGAGCGCACCGCGACGCCCGCCTCCTCCAGGAGCCGCGCCGTCTCGGCCATCATGTCGTTGTACGCCGACTCGCCGACGATCTCCTCGTCGCGGACCTCCATGTCCAGCTTCTCGAAGACCGAGTAGAAGTAGACCTTCGACTCGTCCACGAAGCGCTGCCACATCTCCAGCGTCTCCTTGTCGCCCGACTGGAGGGCGACGACCCGCTTGCGGGCCCGGTCCTTGAAGTCCTCGTCCGCGTCGAAGACGGCGCGCGAGGCCTTGTAGACCCGGTTGAGGTTGCTCATCGCCTGCTCGCCGTCGACGTCGGCGGCCGGGGCGAGCCGGTCGGGGTTCTCGACCAGGTACTGGATGAGCATGCCGAACTGGGTGCCCCAGTCGCCGATGTGGTGGCGGCCGATCGTCTTCTCGCCCGTGAAGTCCAGCATGTGGCGCAGCGCGTCACCGATGACGGCGGACCGCAGGTGGCCGACGTGCATCTCCTTGGCCACGTTCGGCTGGGCGTAGTCGATCACGGTGGTGCCCGCGTGCGGGTTCAGCGGCACGCCGAGCCGCTCGCCGTCGGCGGCCCGGGCCGCGAGGGTGTCCACGATCGCCTTGTCGGTGACCGTCACGTTCAGGAAGCCGGGGCCCGAGACCTCGATGTCGGCGAGCAGCTCGCCGCTGTCGATCCCGGCGACGACCCGCGTGGCCAGCTCCCGCGGATTGCCCTTGAGCTTCTTGGCGAGCGCCAGGATGCCGTTGGCCTGGAAGTCCGCCCTGTCGCTGCGTCGCAGCAGCGGATCCGCGGCGCCCGCTTCCGGCAGGGCTGCCGTCAGGGCGTCCGCGAGGCGCTGGTGGACGGAGGCGGTGAGGGACGTGACCGAGGCCATGAATGGGTGCCGTTCTGCTCGGGTGTCTTGGTGTGCTCAAGCTGTGCGAGCCGAGTATCCCACGCGGTGAAAAGCGGTTTTCGCGGTCCGGGAACGACCTGGGAGAATGGCTGCGTCAAGCGGTACTCACGTAGAAGAAGAAAGGCGTGCCGATCGTGGCTCAGAGCACTGATTCCACCGACTGGGTCTCCCGCTACGCGGACGAGGTCATCGCCGAGTCGGAGCGTCGTGCCCCGGGCGCGAAAGACGATGGCGCCGCCGCGCCGGTGGTCGTCGTCGCCTCCGGTCTCTCCCCCTCCGGCCCGATCCACCTCGGCAACCTCCGCGAGGTCATGACCCCGCACCTGGTCGCCGACGAGATCCGCCGGCGTGGGTACCAGGTCCGCCACCTGATCTCCTGGGACGACTACGACCGCTACCGCAAGGTGCCGGCCGGCGTCCCCGGCGTCGACGAGTCCTGGGCCGAGCACATCGGCAAGCCCCTGACGTCGGTGCCCGCCCCCGCCGGGTCCGCGTACCCGAACTGGGCCGAGCACTTCAAGGCCGCCATGGCCGAGGCGCTCACCGAGCTGGGCGTCGAGTACGACGGGATCAGCCAGACCGAGCAGTACACCTCGGGCGCCTACCGCGAGCAGATCCTGCACGCCATGCGGCACCGCGGCGACATCGACGCGATCCTCGACCAGTACCGCACCAAGAAGGACCCCGCCAAGGCCGGCAAGGGCAAGCAGCAGAAGCCCGTGGACGAGGCCGAGCTGGAGGCCGCCGAGGGGTCCGGCGCCGCCTCCGAGGACGACGGCAGCGGCGGCACCGGCGGGTACTACCCGTACAAGCCCTACTGCGGGAAGTGCGAGAAGGACCTGACGACCGTCGTCTCCTACGACGACGAGTCCACCGAGCTGGTCTACACCTGCACGGCGTGCGGCTTCGGCGAGAGCGTCCTGCTCGGCGAGTTCAACCGCGGCAAGCTGGTCTGGAAGGTCGACTGGCCCATGCGCTGGGCGTACGAGGGCGTCGTCTTCGAGCCGAGCGGCGTGGACCACTCCTCGCCCGGGTCGTCGTTCGTCGTCGGCGGGCAGATCGTGCGGCAGATCTTCGACGGCGTGCAGCCGATCGGCCCCATGTACGCCTTCGTGGGCATCAGCGGCATGGCGAAGATGTCCTCCTCCAAGGGCGGCGTGCCGACCCCGGCCGACGCGCTGAAGATCATGGAGGCGCCGCTGCTGCGCTGGCTCTACGCCCGCCGCAGGCCCAACCAGTCCTTCAAGATCGCCTTCGACCAGGAGATCCAGCGGCTCTACGACGAGTGGGACAAGCTGGAGGCCAAGGTCGCCGACGGCTCCGCGCTGCCCGCCGACGCCGCCGCGCACTCCCGCGCGGTGCGCACCGCCGCGGGCGAGCTGCCGCGCACCCCGCGGCCGCTGCCGTACCGCACGCTGGCCTCCGTCGCCGACATCACCGCCGGCGCCGAGGACCAGACGCTGCGCATCCTGAGCGACCTCGACCCCTCGACGCCGCTGACCTCCCTGGACGAGGTCCGGCCGCGTCTGGACCGCGCCGAGAACTGGATCACCACGCAGGTCCCGGCCGACGCCCGCACGGTCGTGCGCTCCGAGCCCGACACCGAGCTGCTGTCGTCCCTGGACGACGAGGGCCGCGAGTCGCTGCGGCTGCTCCTTGAGGGCCTGGACTCGCACTGGTCCCTGGACGGCCTCACGCACCTGGTGTACGGCGTGCCGAAGGTGCGGGCCGGGTTCTCGGCGGACGCGACGGCCAAGGAGCTGCCGCCGGAGATCAAGGTGGCGCAGCGGACGTTCTTCGCGCTGCTGTACCGGCTCCTCGTGACCCGGGAGACCGGGCCGCGGCTGCCCACGCTGCTGCTCGCCGTGGGCGCGGACCGGGTGCGCAAGCTGCTCGGCGCGTAGCGCTCGGCGTCGGCGGGGCGGGCGGGGACTCCAGGTCCCGCCCGCCCCGTCGTGCGTCTGCATCTTTCGGGTGACCGCCGGTTCCACCCCAGGCAGGACGTCCACGGGTGCTCCGCCCGAGATCGTGGACGCATGAAGGAAATCATCGCCATCGTGGGATGGGTCGTGGGAATCCAGGGCGGCCTCGGCGCCGCGGGCCGCCTCTTCGGGGACGGCCCCTGGGGGCTGCTGCACAAGTGGTGGGACATCCCCACCCCCCTGTACGTGGCGCTCTTCGCCGTCGGCGCCGCTCTCGCCGTCTACGGGGAGCTGGGCAAGATCCGGGCGCGTTCTAGGAGCGGGGCCGCCGGCGCAAGGTGACGAAGGCGAGCGTGGCCAGGGCCGCGAGGGCGGCCGCGCTGATGGTGACGGTCACCGGGGACCAGTCGCCGCCCTCGGACTCGGCGGCGCACTCGGGGCGGGGGTCCGACCCGGCGTCCGCCACGACCTTCACCCTGCCGTTCGTCCTCGCCTCGTCCGGGGGGACCGGCTGGTCGAAGCGCAGGGTGTACGCGCCCGGTTTCGCGCCGCAGCGGACGGTGGCCCGGCCCTGCCAGGAGACCTTGCCCGAAGGGGCGAGCCGCACCGGCCCGGCGAAGGCGTCGGAGTGGACGGTCACGCGGTGCGCGTCGTCCATCTGGTCCATCAGCTCCGGGTTCAGGACGGACAGTGTGACGCTCTGGCCGGGGGCCACCGAGCCGGGCGCGACGTGGAGTTCACCCGTTCCGCCCGACTGAGCCGCGGCGCCGGGAATTGCCGTCAGTGAAAGGGCGAGGGCGAACACTCCAGCGATCACGGCGGGTTTACGTGGCATAAGGTGCAGTCCTCGGGTTCGGCCGCCGGAGTTCTTTTCCGGTTCGCTGGGTCCGTTCTTTGCGATCTTAACCAGGGGGAGTCCGGCCACCCGCCGACCTCGGGTGCGCCGGCAGAAAGGCAGTTGTGGGCATTTCCCGTTGGGCCCGGGCCCTCGCCATGGGGATAGGCGGCGGATTGCTCGCCACCTCGGTGACGGCCACCGCTTTCGCCGCGGCGCCCGCCGCGCCGGAATCGACGTACGAGGACACGCCCGCGCCGAGCCCGACAAAGGGCGACGAGAACGAAGACGTTCCGGGCCGGAAGAAGGCCGTTCCGAAAAAGAGTGGCGCGCAATGGGGGGCACCGGCCGCGGAGCGGTTCTGGACCGCCGAGCGCATGGAATCCGCGACCCCGCCCGAGGAGGCCACGGGGCGTACGACCCCGAAGGCCGAGGGGGCGACGGGGCGGAAGACGGCCGCGGGGCCGGCCGGGCGGGAGGCCTCCGTGCGGCGCGGTGCCGTCGCGCACGGGGCGCTGCGCGCCGAGACGGACCCCGAGGGCGCCAAGACCATCGGCGTGCTCTACTTCGTGGACAAGGACATGGCCACGCACAACTGCACGGCCAGTGTGGTGCACAGCCCCAAGGGCAACCTCATCCTCACCGCCGCGCACTGCGGCAACGGCAACAAGTACGCCTTCGTGCCCCAGTACCGCACCGGCAAGTCCCCGGCCCGGCAGCCGAACGGCATATGGGCCGTCGACCGGGTCTTCCGGGACCCGCGGCACACCGACCGGGGCCCCGGCTCGGACCTCGACTTCGCGTTCGCGACCGTCAAGGCCGACCGGCGCGGCCGGCAGGTCGAGGAGGTCACCGGCGCCAACACGCTGACCAGGACGCCCGGTTACCAGGTGCCGGTCACCGTCATCGGCTACCCCTCGGCGAGGAACGCCCCCAAGGACCAGGCGATCAAGTGCCGGGTGAAGACGACCCGGCTGCCGGGCTACAAGCAACTGCGCATGGCGTGCGGCGGGTTCTACGGCGGCACCTCCGGCAGCCCCTGGCTGATGAACTACGACGAGCGGACCGGGACCGGCCAGGTCGTCGGCAACCTCGGCGGGGTCGGCGGCGGCGGGGCCACCGACGCCGTCTCCTACGCGCCGTACTACGACGACGAGGTCTTCAAGCTCTACGACGACGCCGTGGGGGACGTCGCCGTGGTCGAGCGGCCCCCGCTCCCGCCCACCCTCGGCACCGGCGAGACCTGGCAGTACGCCAAGCGGCTGGCCACCGGCGAGTACACCGGGGGCGGCGGGGCCGACCTGCTCGTGGTGTGGGCCGACGGCGAGGTCACCCTCCACCCCGGCGACGGGAAGGGCGGTTTCACCGCCGAGCGGCGCCTGGTCAAGCCCAACGCCACCTGGAAGCACGCCACCGACGTCACGGGCGGCGACTTCGCGGGGACGGCCCTCTCCGACCTGCTGGTGCGCTGGTCCGACGGCGAGGTCACGCTGTACCAGGACGTGTCCGCCGCGGGGCTCGGCAAGGAGACCCGGCTGGCCGCCGCCGGATCGGCGTGGAAGAAGGCCGCCCAGCTCACCGCGGGCCGCTTCGACGCCGGCAAGAAGAGCGACGACGTCGTGGTGCGCTGGTCCGACGGCGAGGTCAGCCTCTACAGCGACGTGGACGTGCGCGGCTTCAGGAAGAAGACGCGGCTCCAGAAGCCCGACGCCACCTGGCAGCGCACCGGCCTGCTGACCGGCGGCGACTTCACCGGCACCGGTCTGTGGGACCTCCTCGTGCGCTGGAGCGACGGCGAACGCACCGTCCACAAGGACGTCAGCACGGCCGGCACCGGCACCAGGACCCGCATGGGAGCGCCCGGCGCCCTGTGGAAGAACGCCAAGGTGATGACGGCGGGCGCCTACACCGGGGGTGGCCGTCCCGACGACCTGATCGTGCGCTGGAGCGACGGCGAGGTCAGCCTCTACGCCGATACGACGACGAAGCTCGGCCGCGAGGTCGGCCTGGTCCCGCCGAAGGTGCCCTGACCCGCCCCGGGGTCACGCGATGTACTCCGCCTCCGCGTCCAGGTCCTGCTGGTAGCGGCCACGGAAGTCGTGCAGGTACGGGCGGAGGGTGCTCTCCGTGAGCGGTCCGCCCGCCTGGCCCGTCACCCCGTACAGGTCCATCAGATACAGGCCGAACTGGCGGGCGTTGGGGTACTCCCCGTGCTCGCTGACGTACTTGCGGAACGCCGCGAAGTACGCCTCCTCGCGGGTCACGTCCTCGGGCAGGCCGGGGATCTCGGGGGCGGGCTCGGACTCGGGCTGCTGTGGTGGGGGCTGGGTCTGCGGCTGGGATTGCGGTTCGGGCGCGCGCTCCTGCTCCATTTCCGGCCCCGGCTCCCGCCCCTGCCCCGGCTCCGCGACGCGCTGGTCGGCGTGCTGGCCGTCGTCGTAGGGCGCCTGCTCCTCGTACCACTGGTCGTACGGCTCCTCGGGGGCGTACGACGCGGGGTGCCGGGCGAACCACGGGCTCTCGTGGGGCAGGATTTCGGGCTCGGGCTCGGGCTCGGTCTCGGGTCCGGCCTCCGGGTGGGGCCGCGGGGCGTGCTGCGGCTGCGGCTGTTCGTCCTGAGGCCCGGAGTCGTGGTGGGGGTCTCGGGCCCGGGGGAGTTCCGGCTGCTGCGGGGACGCCGCGGGGACCGGGGGCAGCAGGGCGGGTTCGATGCCGGCGGCGGCCAGTCCCGCGGGGGCGGTCTCCGCCAGCGGGACGCCGTAGCGGGCCAGGCGCAGCGGCATCAGGGACTCCACCGGTGCCTTGCGGCGCCAGGCACGGCCGAAGCGGGAGCGCAACCGGGCCTGGTAGACGAGACGTTCCTGCTCCAGCTTGATCACCTGGTCGTAGGAGCGCAGCTCCCACAGCTTCATCCGGCGCCACAGCAGGAACGTCGGCAGCGGCGAGAGCAGCCACCGCGTGATCCGCACGCCCTCCATGTGCTTGTCGGCGGTGATGTCGGCGATGCGGCCGACCGCGTGCCGGGCCGCCTCGACCGCGACCACGAAGAGCACCGGGATCACGGCGTGCATGCCGGTGCCGAGCGGGTCGGGCCAGGCCGCCGCGCCGTTGAAGGCGATCGTCGCCGCCGTGAGCAGCCACGCGGTCTGGCGCAGCAGCGGGAAGGGGATGCGGATCCACGTCAGCAGGAGATCCAGGGCGAGCAGCACGCAGATGCCCGCGTCGATGCCGATCGGGAAGACCGCCGAGAAGTCGCCGAAGCCCTTCTTCTCGGCGAGTTCGCGCACCGCCGCGTACGACCCCGCGAAGCCGATCCCGGCGATGACGACCGCACCGGCGACGACCACCCCGATGAGTATCCGGTGCGTGCGTGTCAGCTGCATCGCGGCCACCCGCGAACCCCTCCCTGTTCGGCCTGTGTCGGCTTGTTGCGATCGATAGCCTGGCACACGTGTACGGAGGGTCGGTCGGCCGGTACGCCGGGAGCCCGGCCGTTTCGGGCCGGGCTCCTTCAACTGCTGCGCCTGACGGGCGTGTTCAGGACTTCGACTTGGCCTTGGTGGCGCCGGACTTGCCGTCGTCGGACTTCGCGGAGTCCTGCTTGGCGTCGTCCTTCTTCGGGTCGTCCTTCTTCGGGTCGTCGTCCTTCTTCGGCTTCTCGTCGGAGTCGGCGGGCGCCTTGCCGCCGCCCTCGTTGGCGGAGACGACCGCCGCCGCGGCCTCCTTCGCCGCCTTCTGCGCGGCCTTCGACAGGTCACCGGCGTCGGGGGACTTGTCGCCCGCGAGACCCGCGCCGTTGTAGTCGACCGTGACGACCGCGTTCTCCACGCGCGTCACGAACGTCTGCTGCTTGAAGGTGTCCTTGTCCTTCTTCAGGTCGTAGCGCACCAGCGTCGCCTGGTCGCCGACGCCCTGCACCGGCTCCGCCTTGACGCCCTTCGCGTCCTTGGTCGCCTGCGCGTCGGCGACCTGCTTGGCGAAGTTGTCCTGCGCGCGCTTGGCGCCGCTGCCCAGGGAGGGGTCCGACTCGAAGCGCATCAGCGACACGCGCAGCCAGCGGAACTGGGAACCGTCCACGCCGTTGTTGTCGAGGCTGTCCCAGGAGCAGCTGCCGCGCAGCGCCGTGTCCGTGGACGTGCCCGCCTTGCCCTTGTCCTTGGCCTGCGGGACCAGCTCCTGCAAGGTCTTCTTCGACAGGACGTCGCAGGGCTCGGGGAGCTTGGCGTACGCGGCCTTCTCCACGGCCGGGGGCTTGTCCACGCTCTTGTGGGAGGCCGAGGCCTTGGCGCCCGTGTCCTTCTTGGCCCCGTCGGAGCCGGAGTCGGAATCGGAGGAGCAGCCGGAGGCGACGAGGATCACCGGTACGGCGGCCGCGCTGACGAGGATGCGGCTCAGACGCTGGCGCTGTCGCTGTGCAGGTCGGTGCATGGTTCCTTCACTCAGTTCGTCTCGTGACGTCCGGTTCGTCTCGTGACGTCGTCGGGTCCGAGGGGCCACGGTACGCGTACGGGGCGACGGGCGGCTCGCTTCCCGGGGGCCCGGCCCCCGCCCCCGCCCGCCGGGTCCGCCCGCTACTCGTCGAACGCGTCGGCGAGCCCGTCGGCCAGTTCCCGCGCCTTGTCCTGCATTTCCTTGCTGTCCGGGACGTCGGTGCGCCGGCCGGGCTGCTCGTCGTACTCGATGGTCACGATGACGTTCGACGTGCGGAACACCACAGTCACGGTGCGGTGACGGGTGGCCGAGGCGGCGGTGGTGAGGGCGTCGTCCAGGAAGGCCTCGTCGCCGAGGTCGTCCAGGGTGCGGGGTTCGAGGCCGGCGGGCGGGGTGGTGGGCCGGGTGGAGGCGTCGTCCGTGCCCTCGTCCTTCTCGCCGTTACCGTCCGGCTTGCCCTTGTCGTCGTCGCCCGGGCCCGTGCTCTTGTCGCTCTTCCCGCCCTGGGCCTTGTCGCCCGCCGCCTTCTCGGCGTCGCCGGACTCCTTCGAGGGCGTGGCGTCGGGACTCCCGCCGTCGCCGTCGTCCTGGGTCCCGGAGCTGGGGGGCGCCGACAGGCCCGCCTCGCGCAGCTTGGTCGCGTAGACCTCCGCGGCGCGGTCGTCGTCGCTGACCGCGCCGTCGAAGGAGACGACCCGCTCGAAGTCGACGAGGAGGTGGTGCGAGGCGCCGGAGGACTCGACCTTCCAGCGGCAGCCCACCCGCCGGTCGGTGTCGTACGTGACCATGGGCGTGCCCTCGTACGCCTTCTCGCGCTGCTCGGTGTCGTTCAGCTCCTTGATGCCGGGCAGCATCGCGTCGAGGGTGCCGGGGTCGACCTCACCGCAGGGCTCCGGGAGCGTGCGGTACTTGCCGGGCTCGGCGGGGGCGGCGGAGCTGCCGGTGTCGCCGGGCTTGGAGTCGTCGGAGGCGCCGTCGCCACCGGAGCCGGAGGTGCAGCCGACGAGCAGCGCCGCGAGGAGCGCGGCGACACCGGGTGCGTGGACCTTCCGCTGCACCGTGATGGCTCCTCTCATAGGGGATATTCGGTTGCCGCTGACGGGCGACCGGTGGACACAATGTCTATCGCACGCGCTGCCGTGGATGCCGGTCCGTCCCCCCTTTCGTCGACCTTGGCTCCGGTATTTGCGCTTCACGCACTTCAGGGCTTGTAGTGGATTACGGGGGAAAGAGGGCGAAATGTCTTACGTAGAGGTGTCCGGGGCGAAGGTGCCGATCCGGATGTGGGCCGACCCCGCGTCGGTCGAGGAGTCCGCGATGCGGCAGCTCCAGAACGTGGCGACGCTGCCGTGGATCAAGGGCCTGGCCGTCATGCCGGACGTCCACTTCGGCAAGGGCGCGACGGTCGGTTCGGTGATCGCGATGCGGGGCGCGGTGTGCCCGGCGGCGGTCGGCGTCGACATCGGCTGCGGCATGTCGGCGGTCAGGACGTCGCTGACGGTCAACGACCTGCCGGGCGATCTGTCGCGGCTGCGGTCGAGGATCGAGCAGGCGATCCCGGTGGGTCGCGCGATGCACGACGACCCCGTGGACCCGGGGCGCTTCCACGGCATGGCGACCGCCGGCTGGGACGACTTCTGGGCGCGGTTCGCCGGGGTCGCGCAGGCGGTGCGGTTCCGCGAGGAGCGCGCCACCAAGCAGATGGGCACGCTCGGCTCGGGCAATCACTTCGCGGAAGTGAACATCGACGAGGACGGCGCGGTCTGGCTCATGCTGCACTCCGGTTCGCGCAACATCGGCAAGGAGCTGGCCGACCACCACATCGGCGTGGCCCAGGGGCTGCCGCACAACCAGGGGATCATCGACCGCGACCTGGCGGTCTTCGTCGCGGACACCCCGCAGATGGCCGCCTACCGGAACGACCTCTACTGGGCGCAGGAGTACGCGAAGTACAACCGCGCGATCATGATGGCGCTCTTCAAGGACGTGATCCGCAAGGAGTTCAAGAAGGCGAAGCCGGTGTTCGGGCAGGAGATCTCCTGCCACCACAACTACGTCAGCGAGGAGCGGTACGACGGGATGGACCTGCTCGTCACCCGCAAGGGCGCGATCCGCGCGGGCAGCGGCGACTTCGGGATCATCCCCGGCTCCATGGGCACGGGCTCGTACATCGTGAAGGGCCTCGGCAACGAGGCGTCCTTCAACTCCGCCTCGCACGGCGCCGGCCGCCGCATGAGCCGGAACGCGGCCAAGCGGCGCTTCTCCACGCGGGACCTGGAGGAGCAGACGCGGGGCGTCGAGTGCCGCAAGGACTCGGGCGTCGTGGACGAGATCCCGGCCGCGTACAAGCCGATCGAGCAGGTCATCGACCAGCAGCGGGACCTCGTCGAGGTGGTGGCGAAGCTGAAGCAGGTCGTCTGCGTGAAGGGCTGACGACCCCGGGCGCAGGTGGGCCGGCGCACCTGCGCCCGGGTGCCGGGGCCGTCAGGGACGGCCGGCGGCCGTCAGGGGCGGTCGGCGCGTTCGGCCGCGTGGCGCTCGCGGGCCGCGGCCAGTGCCGTGTCGAAGTCGCGCTGGGTGTCGTCACACCAGTGCAGCAGGTCCGCGAGGACGCGCTGCAGCGTCTCGCGAGGACTGTCGCGCCAGCCCTCCTCGGAGAGGGCGTACGCCTGCAAGGCCTCGGTGGCCCGGCGTGCGGCAGCGGTGTGGGCGTCGGACGCGTCCGGCATCACAGCTCCCGGTGGATCTTCGTGTTGGAGGCCTGGGCTCGGGGGCGGACCACCAGGAGGTCGATGTTGACGTGCGGCGGGCGGGTGACCGCCCAGGTGATCGTGTCGGCCACGTCCGCGGCCGTGAGCGGCTCGGCGACGCCCGCGTAGACCTTCTCGGCCCGCTCGGCGTCGCCGCCGAAGCGGGTCAGCGCGAACTCGTCCGTCTTGACCATGCCGGGCGCGACCTCGATGACGCGGACCGGGGTGCCGACGATCTCCAGGCGGAGGGTCTCGGCCAGGACGTGCTCGGCGTGCTTGGCGGCCACATAGCCGCCGCCGCCCTCGTACGTGCCGTGGCCCGCCGTGGAGGACAGGACGACGACCGTGCCGTCGCCGCTGTCGGTGAGCGCGGGCAGCAGGGCCTGCGTGACGTTCAGCGTGCCGATGACGTTCGTCTCGTACATGCGGCGCCAGTCGGCCGGGTCGCCCGCGGCGATGGTGTCCGCGCCGAGCGCGCCGCCCGCGTTGTTCACCAGGACCGCGACCTTCTTGAAGGCGGTCGCGAACGTGTCCACCGCCGCGCGGTCGGTGATGTCGAGCGCGTACGCCATCGCGTCGTGCCCGGCGTCGGTCAGCTCGGCGGCGAGCGCCTCGATGCGGTCCTTGCGGCGCGCGGTCAGGACGACGCGGTAGCCGGCGGCGGCCAGGCCGCGGGCGGTGGCGGCGCCGATGCCGCTGCTGGCGCCGGTGACGATCGCGATGCGCTTGGCTGCGGCGGTCATGGTGCGCTCCTTGGGCTGGGGGAGGTCAAAGGGGGCCGGTGGCCGTGGGGTTGGCCCGTGTCGTGAGCCAGGATAGGTCGGCGCCTCAGCGGCCACGCGGCGCGTACATGATCACGGCCATGCCGGCGAGGCAGATCAGCGCGCCGGTGACGTCCCACCGGTCGGGCCGGTAGCCGTCCGCCGCCATGCCCCAGGCGATCGATCCCGCGACGAAGACCCCGCCGTACGCGGCGAGGACGCGGCCGAACTCGGCGTCGGGCTGGAGCGTGGCCACGAAGCCGTAGACGCCGAGCGCGAGGACGCCCGCGCCGACCCACGCCCAGCCGCGGTGCTCGCGCACCCCCTGCCAGACGAGCCAGGCCCCGCCGATCTCGAAGAGGGCGGCGAGCACGAAGAGGAGGGCGGAGCGGGCGTTCAGCATGACCGCCAGCGTGCCACGGGCGCGGGACGGCCACCGCGCCCCTCGCGCCCCGGGGCGGCCACCGCGCCCCTCGCGTCAAGGCGTGCCGCCGGTTACCTGGGACGGTTGCCGAGCCCCTTCGCGCAAAGGCGTGCCGCCGGTTACCTGGGGCGGCTGCCGCGTCCCCGCGCCAAGGCGCGCGGCCAGTGGTCTGGGGTGGCTGCCGCACCCCGGTATCCAGGCGTGTGGCCAGTCACCTGGGCCGGCCGGTCGCCCCCAGGGCCAAGGCATCCCGCCGGTCGCCGGGCCGGCCATCGCGCCCCCGGCATCAAGGCGTGCCGCCGGTCGCCTGGGGCTGGCCATCGCGCCTCCGGGCACCAAGGCGTGCCGCCGGTCGCCCGGGGTCGGCCATCGTGCCTCCGGGCACCAAGGCGTGCCGCCGGTCGCCTGGGGCTGGCCATCGTGCCTCCGGACATCAAGGCGTGCCGCCGGTCGCCTGGGGCGGCCACCGCGCCCCCGGACACCAAGGCGTGCCGCCAGTCAGCCCCCGGGGCGGGCTACCGCGCCCCGCCGCTCAAGGCGTACCGCCAGTCATTGCAGGGGTGCCACCGACCCTTCGGGTACTCGACCATCGCCTCGCCCCGCAGGGTGAAGCCCGCCTTGCGGCAGACCCCGTTGGACGCGCCGTTGTCCGTCGCGGGGAACGCGTGCAGAAAGGCGTGGCGGTCCGCCGCCCGCACCTCGCGGATGATCAGCTGGGCCGCGTCCGCCGCGACGCCCCTGCCCTGGAACTCCGGCAGGACGCCCCAGCCGGTCTCCCAGACCGTCTCGCCCCGCCAGGTCGTCTCCCAGTACCCGATCGAGCCGGCCGTCTCGCCGTCCAGCGTGATGCGGAACATCCGGCCCTTGTCGTCGAGGCGGAGATAGCGGAGGTGCCGCTCCGCCAGCTTCTCCGGGGTCTCGGGACCGCCCAGGTGCGCCGTCATCTCGGGGGTGTTGAACCGGACGAGCAGCGCGGGGCCGCCCTCCTCCGACCAGGGTTCGAGGCGCAGGTCCGACCGCTGTGATCTCTCCATGGCCTCACGGTAGGGGCGGGGTCTGACAGCGGCCCCGGCGTCGGCGCCGGGGGAGGGAATAGGAGGGCCCGCACCCTCGTTCTGTGGGTATAGTTGAAGCATCAACAACCTGCGAAGGGTGAGCCAGCCATGCAGTTCGGAATCTTCAGCGTCGGTGACGTCACGGTCGACCCGACCACCGGGCGCGCGCCCAGCGAGGCCGAGCGGATCAAGGCCATGGTGGCGATCGCCCTAAAGGCCGAGGAGGTGGGCCTCGACGTCTTCGCGACCGGCGAGCACCACAACCCGCCGTTCGTCCCCTCGTCCCCGACGACCATGCTCGGCTACATCGCCGCCCGCACCGAGCGGCTCGTCCTGTCCACCTCCACGACCCTCATCACCACCAACGACCCGGTGAAGATCGCCGAGGACTTCGCGATGCTCCAGCACCTCGCGGACGGGCGCGTCGACCTGATGATGGGGCGCGGCAACACCGGCCCCGTCTATCCGTGGTTCGGCAAGGACATCCGCGACGGCATCGACCTCGCCGTCGAGAACTACGCGCTGCTGCGCCGCCTGTGGGACGAGGACGTCGTCACCTGGAAGGGCAAGTTCCGTACGCCGCTCCAGTCGTTCACCTCGACGCCCCGCCCGCTGGACGGCGTCGCGCCCTTCGTGTGGCACGGCTCGATCCGCTCCCCGGAGATCGCCGAGCAGGCCGCGTACTACGGTGACGGCTTCTTCCACAACAACATCTTCTGGCCCGCCTCGCACACCCAACAGATGGTCGAGCTCTACCGGCGCCGCTACGCCCACTACGGGCACGGCACCGAGGAGCAGGCGATCGTCGGCCTCGGCGGCCAGGTGTTCATGCGCAAGAACTCCCAGGACGCCGTACGGGAGTTCCGGCCCTACTTCGACAACGCCCCGGTGTACGGACACGGGCCCTCGCTGGAGGAGTTCACCGAGCAGACCCCGTTGACGGTCGGCTCGCCGCAGCAGGTGATCGAACGGACCCTGTCCTTCCGCGAGACGGTCGGCGACTACCAGCGCCAGCTCTTCCTGATGGACCACGCGGGGCTGCCGCTGAAGACCGTCCTGGAGCAGCTCGACCTCCTCGGCGAGGAGGTCGTGCCGGTCCTGCGCGAGGAGTTCGCCAAGAACCGCCCCGACTCGGTCCCGGAGGCGCCCACGCACGCCGCCCGGGTGACCGCCGCCCACCACAACCCCCAGGAAGAGGTGACCGCATGAAGCTCGTCGTCGTGTCCGCGGGGCTGAGCCTGCCCTCGTCCACCCGGCTGCTCGCCGACCGGCTGACCGCCGCCACCGTGCGGCGGGCCGCCGCCGACGTCGAGGTGATCGAACTGCGGGACCTGGCCACGGAGATCGCCCAGCACCTGGTCACCGGCTTCCCGCCGGCCCGACTGGCCGCGGCACTCGACGCGGTGGCCGGCGCGGACGGCCTGATCGCGGTGACCCCGGTGTTCTCGGCCTCGTACAGCGGCCTGTTCAAGTCGTTCTTCGACCTCATCGACAAGGACGCCCTGACCGGGAAGCCGGTGCTGGCCGGCGCGACCGGCGGCACCGCGCGGCACTCCCTGGTCACCGAACACGCCCTGCGCCCGCTCTTCACCTACCTGCGGGCCCTGGTCGTGCCGACCGCCGTCTACGCGGCGTCGGAGGACTGGGGCGAGGACGGCCTCGCGACCCGGATCACCCGCGCCGGCGAGGAACTGGCCCGCTTCATGGCCCCCATTGAGGGAGCCGAGAGGCCTCGGACCCCGGACACCGACACGACCGCGGCGATCGCCCCCCGCTCACTCACCGGCGCGATCACCTCCGTGGACCCGACGGCCGGCTTCGAGGTCGTCCCCTTCGAACAGCGGCTGGCCGCCCTGCGCACGGGGTGAGGCGAGGGGCGGTCACCGCCCCCGGGCGTCCCTCAGGGCCACACCAGGCAGTAGGCCTGATGGCCCGCGTCATGGAGGCGGTGGCTGAAGTCCTGCCATTCGTGGAGGAGGCGGTAGACGTTGAAGGCGTCGCGGGGGCCGCCGCGGTCGGGGACCG
This sequence comes from Streptomyces sp. NPDC031466, assembly GCF_055581265.1. NCBI lineage: Bacteria > Bacillati > Actinomycetota > Actinomycetes > Kitasatosporales > Streptomycetaceae > Streptomyces > Streptomyces sp. NPDC031466. The sequence continues at coordinate 360,372 of NZ_JBVIJT010000010.1, read as the reverse complement.
TGGACCATATGAACGCGGCCGCGCCCACCGACTCCTCGCCGACGCCGCGCAGCGGGTCCACCACGGTCATGGGGAGCTTCACCACGGCGTAGTCGGGGTGCAGGACGACCAGTTCGAGCGGGGGGACCTTGTGCAGGGGTATGCCCTCGATGCCCGTGAGGACCATCGCCGCCATCGTCTCCGGCTTGATCTTCGTGAACATGCCGCCCATGCCCAGTTCGTCGCCGCCCAGTTCCTCGGGCCGCATCGAGATCGGCACGCGGGCGGCGGTCGCGCCGTCCGGGGCGCCGAAGTACTTGTACGTCACCCCCACCCCGCCACTCCTGCTGCTCACCCGGTCCGGCCGGGACTCGATGGACTCGCCCCGCGCCTGCTCGGGCGCCTGCGCGGGCTGCGCCCCCGCCTCGCGTCGGTGCTTGCCCCGCCGGGCACGCCGCGGACCCAGGCCGTCGGTCCCCTCGCCCAGTCCGCCACCGCGATGCATATCTCCACCCGACTGCTTTCCAGGGCGGCACGGCCCTGTCTTTTCTAGGCCTCGCGGCCCCCGCCACGCAACCCGATCATCGTGTCAGTGACCTCCCCCACGTTCACCCGCTAAAACGTGGAGTGAAACACCTGTCCGCAGGATGTCCGCACCCTCTGACACCATGGCTCGTGTGAGCTTCCCGTATAGCGCCCCAGTTTCGCAGACTCTTTTCGACCGTGCGGCGGCCGTGACGCCCGGCGGTGTGAACTCTCCCGTGCGCGCGTTCCGCGCTGTGGGTGGTACGCCCCGTTTCATGGTGTCCGGTACCGGTCCGTACCTGACCGACGCCGACGGCCGCGAGTACGTCGACCTCGTGTGCTCGTGGGGTCCGATGATCCTCGGCCACGCGCACCCCGAGGTGACCGCCGCCGTCCAGGAGGCCGTCGCGCGCGGCACCTCCTTCGGTACGCCCGGCGAGGGCGAGGTCGCCCTGGCCGAGGAGATCGTGGCCCGCGTCGAGCCCGTCGAGCAGGTGCGGCTGGTCTCCAGCGGCACCGAGGCGACCATGTCCGCCATCCGCCTCGCCCGCGGCTTCACCGGCCGCGCCAAGGTCGTCAAGTTCGCCGGGTGCTACCACGGGCACGTCGACGCCCTGCTGGCCGCCGCCGGTTCGGGCGTGGCGACCCTCGGCCTCCCCGACACCCCGGGCGTCACCGGCGCGCAGGCCGGCGACACCATCGTCGTCCCGTACAACGACCTGGACGCCGTGCGCGCCGCGTTCGCCGCGCACGAGGGCCAGATCGCCTGCGTCATCACCGAGGCCTCGCCGGGCAACATGGGCGTCGTGCCGCCGGGCGAGGGCTTCAACCAGGGCCTCGCCGACCTGTGCCGGGCGAACGGCGCGCTGTACATCTCCGACGAGGTGATGACCGGCTTCCGCACGTCCAAGGCCGGCTGGTACGGCGTCGACGGCGTCCGCCCCGACCTGCTGACCTTCGGCAAGGTCATGGGCGGCGGCTTCCCCGCCGCGGCCTTCGGCGGGCGCGCCGACGTCATGGCGCACCTCGCCCCCGCCGGGCCCGTCTACCAGGCGGGCACCCTCTCCGGGAACCCCGTCGCGACGGCCGCGGGCCTCGCGCAGCTGCGGCTCCTGGACGACGCGGCGTACGAGACGGTGAACTCCGTCTCCGCGCGGCTGCGCTCTCTGGTGAGCGAGGCGCTGGGCAAGGAGGGCGTCGCGCACACCGTGCAGAACGCCTCCAACATGTTCTCCGTCTTCTTCACCGACCAGCCGGTGCGCAATTACGAGGACGCCAAGAAGCAGGAGTCCTTCCGCTTCACCGCGTTCTTCCACTCGATGCTGTCGCAGGGCGTCTATCTGCCGCCCTCCGCCTTCGAGTCCTGGTTCGTGTCCGCCGCCCACGACGAGCGGGCGATCGAGCGGATCGCCGCCGCCCTGCCGGGTGCCGCGCGCGCCGCCGCGGAAGCGACGGAGGCCACCGCGTGAGCGCCACCGCCGCGGGCGACGAGCTGACCGTCGTCCATGTGATGCGCCACGGCGAGGTGCACAACCCCGACGGGATCCTGTACGGGCGACTGCCCGACTACCACCTCTCGGAGTTGGGCCGCCGGATGGCCGACCGGGTCGCCGAGCACCTCGCCCGGCGCGACGTGACCCACGTCGTCGCCTCGCCGCTCGACCGCGCCCAGGAGACGGCCGCGCCGATCGCCAAGGTGCACGGCCTGGAACTGGCCACCGACGCCCGGCTCATCGAGGCGGAGAACGTCTTCGAGGGCAAGACCTTCGGCGTCGGCGACGGCGCCCTGAAGAACCCCGAGAACTGGCGGCACCTGGTCAACCCCTTCAAGCCGTCCTGGGGCGAGCCGTACGTCGAGCAGGTCGTACGGATGATGGGCGCGCTGGACGCGGCGAAGGACGCGGCCCGCGGCCACGAGGCGGTCTGCGTCAGCCACCAGCTGCCCATCTGGATCGTGCGCAGCTTCGTGGAGAAGCGGCGGCTGTGGCACGACCCGCGCAAGCGGCAGTGCACGCTCGCCTCGCTGACGACGTTCACCTACCGCGGTGACAAAATCGTTTCCGTGGGCTACTCCGAACCGGCCCGGGACCTCGTCCCCGCCCATCTCCTCGCGGGCGCCAAGCCGGTGAAGGGCAAGAGCAAGGCGTTCGGGGCGTAGCTGCCATTTCCGGAACACCGCGCCTGCCGTTCATTTACGTCGCGTAATCGCGCCGCGACTGTACGTCCCTTTTGGGGAAAGTGCGGCAAATAACCGCGATACGCAGGAACCGCACTCTTCGTCGCGCCCTCTAACAGGTCGTTCCTCTTGCCCGCCGGACAGGGCAGGACGGACGGACGCAAAGGGCGCGACGAAGGGGATGGAATGCGCGACATCAGCCGCAGGGGAATGCTCGGACTCGGGGCCGGCACCGCGGCCGCTCTCGGGCTCGCGGCGTGCGGCTCCGGAGGCGGCGGGGATTCCGCGGGGCCCGCGGACAACGCCGGGAACGGGAAGGGCGGCCCGGCCAAGCGCCCGGCCAAGCTGATCGGTGACGGTTCGACCGCGTACACCGGCAAGCAGCCCGGGCAGCCCGCCAAGCCGGTCCCGCTGGAGCCCGGCGAGACGCCCCCGCAGTTCGTGGTCTTCTCCTGGGACGGCGCCGGCGAGGTCGGCAACGGCCTCTTCCCGCGCTTCTTGAAGCTCGCCGAGGAGCACAACGCGCACATGACGTTCTTCCTCTCCGGGCTTTATCTGCTGCCGGAATCGAAGAAGCGCCTGTACCGTCCGCCGAACAACGCCGTCGGCGCCTCGGACATCGGTTATCTCACCGACGGTCACATCAAGGCCACGCTGAAGTACGTGCGGCAGGCCTGGCTCGAAGGCCATGAAATAGGCACGCACTTCAACGGGCACTTCTGCACGGGCAACGGAACGGTCGCCAAGTGGACCCCCGCGCAATGGCAGGACGAGATCGACCAGGCCAAGTCCTTTGTGCAGAAGTGGCGCACGAACACCGGCTGGAGCGATCTGCCGCCGCTGCCCTTCGACTACGACAAGGAACTCGTCGGCGGCCGCACGCCCTGCCTGCTCGGACAGGACAACCTGCTGCCGACCGCGAAGAAGCTCGGCTGGCGCTACGACGCGTCCTCGCCCGGCGGCCGCCAGCGCTGGCCCCAGAAGAAGATGGGCGTCTGGGACCTGCCCCTCCAGGCGGTGCCCTTCCCCGGCCACTCCTTCGAGGTCCTGTCGATGGACTACAACATCCTCGCCAACCAGTCGCAGAACTCCACGAAGGCACCGGCCCACAACTACCCGGGCTGGCGCAAGCAGGCCACCGACGCCTACATATCCGGGTTCAAGCGCGCCTACGAGAGCAACCGCGCCCCGTTCTTCATCGGCAACCACTTCGAGGAGTGGAACGGCGGCATCTACATGGACGCCGTCGAAGAGGCCCTGAAGCACATCGCGGGGAAGAAGGACGTACGCCTCGTCTCCTTCCGGCAGTTCGTCGACTGGCTCGACGTGCAGGACCCGAAGGTCCTCGCCAAGCTCCAGGGCCTCGACGTCGGACAGCAGCCGGCGGGTGGTTGGAAGGGGCTCGCGAAGGCCGCCTGAAATGGGACTTTCCGCAACCGCGGGGGGTGCGGAAGATCCCCGAAACAGACATGCGAAACTTTTCACATGAGTGCCGCCAGCCGCGCCCCCCAGAGCACGCACCACCGTCGTAGCCGTCGCCTCGGCGGCCGCCGCGGCCGGGCCGCCCTGCTGGCCACCGGGGCCGCGGTCGCCGCGCTGACCCTGTCGGCCTGCGACTTCGGCGGCACCTCGGGCGGCTCCGGCAACACCAACTTCGTCGCCGGGTCCGACGGCATCGCCACCGCCGCCAAGGCGGACCGCAAGCCCCTGCCCGAACTCGACGGCAAGACCCTCGACGGCAAGCCCCTGAACATCACCGAGGCGTACAAGGGCAAGGTCCTCGTCATCAACGTCTGGGGCTCCTGGTGCGCCCCCTGCCGGGCCGAGGCGCCGAACTTCGTCAAGGTCGCCAAGGAGAAGAAGGCCAAGGGCGTCGAGTTCGTCGGCATCAACACCCGCGACCCCGAGCGCGGCCCGGCGACCGCCTTCGAGGAAGCGCACGACGTGCCCTACCCGAGCGTGTACGACCCGACGGGCAAGCTGATGCTGCGCTTCCCCCAGGGCACGATGAACCCCAACTTCATCCCCTCGACGCTCGTCGTCGACCGGGACGGCAAGATCGCCGCGCGCTCGCAGCAGCCCCTCAACGAGGCCAAGCTGCGCAAGATGATCGACCCCGTGCTTGCGGAGAAGTGATGTCCACCCTCGCCGCCATCAGCGGACCGAACCAGACGGTCATGAGCGGGGCGCTGCTTCTCGCGATCCCGCTCGCCGTGCTCGGCGGGCTCGTCTCCTTCTTCTCGCCGTGCGTCCTGCCGCTCGTGCCGGGCTATCTGTCGTACGTCACCGGGGTCAGCGGCCAGGACCTCGGCGAGGCACGGCGGGGCCGGATGGCCGCCGGCGCCGCGCTGTTCGTGGCCGGTTTCACCGTGGTCTTCGTCGGCGTCACCGTCTTCTTCGGGGCGCTGGGACACACCCTCAAGGAACACCAGAGCACCATCAACACGGTGCTCGGCGTGGTGATGATCGCGCTCGGGCTCTTCTTCATGGGGCTCATGCCCTGGCTCACCCAGCGCGAGTTCCGCTTCCACCGGCGCCCGGCGGTCGGACTCGCCGGCGCGCCCGTCGTCGGCGCCCTCTTCGCCGTCGGCTGGACGCCGTGCGTCGGCCCGACGCTCGCCTCGGTCCTCGCGCTCTCCGCCGACAGCGGCAACGCGCAGCGCGGCGCGCTCCTGGGCGTCGCGTACAGCCTCGGACTCGGCATCCCCTTCATCCTCGCCGCCGTCGCCTTCCGCAAGGCGCTCGGCGCCTTCGGCTGGGTGAAGCGGCACTACGTCTGGGTGATGCGCGTCGGCGGAATCATGATGATCGCGACCGGCCTGCTGCTCGTCACCGGAGTGTGGGACAGCATGGTGCAGCAGATGCAGGTCTGGACGAGCAGTTACACCGTGGGGATCTGATCCATGAGCAAGACCGAAGCCCCCGAGCAGCGGGACGACCTGGGCGCCGCGGGCGAGCACCTGTCGACCGCTCCCCAGGAGGAGTCGCCGAACCTGCCCTCTCTCGGGGTGATCGGCTGGCTGCGCTGGTTCTGGCGGCAGCTGACCTCGATGCGGGTCGCGCTGATCCTGCTCCTGCTGCTCTCGCTCGGCGCCATCCCGGGCTCGCTGATCCCGCAGCGCAACGTCGACGAGCTCAAGGTCCAGGACTTCATGGACCGGCACACCACGCTCGGGCCCCTGTACGACAAGCTCCAGCTCTTCGACGTCTACAGCTCGGTGTGGTTCTCCGCGATCTACATCCTGCTGTTCGTCTCCCTCATCGGCTGCATCGTGCCCCGCACCTGGCAGTTCGTCGGCCAGCTGCGCGGCCGCCCGCCGGGCGCCCCCAAGAAGCTGACCCGGCTGCCCGCGTACACGACGTGGCGCACGCGGGCCGAGCCCGAGCAGGTGCGCGAGGCCGCGCTCACGCTCCTCAAGGGGCGCCGCTTCCGGGCGGACCTCACCGGGGACGCGGTCGCCGCCGAGAAGGGCTATCTGCGCGAGGCCGGGAACCTCGTCTTCCACATCGCGCTGATCGTGATGCTGATCGCCTTCGCCGCCGGCCAGCTCCTGAAGTCCGAGGGCGGCAAGCTGGTGATGGAGGGCGACGGCTTCTCCAACACGCTCTCCCAGTACGACGACTTCAAGTCCGGCAGCCTCTTCGACACCGAGGACCTGGCGCCGTTCCACTTCGTGCTCGACGACTTCAAGGGCACGTACGAGAAGAGCGGCCCCAATCGCGGCACGCCCCGCACCTACCGGGCGGACGTCACCTACAGCGAGGGCGCCGACGGCCCCGAGAAGAAGAAGTCGATCGAGGTCAACGAGCCGCTGGAGGTCGACGGCTCCAAGGTCTACCTCATCGGCCACGGCTACGCCCCCCAGGTCACCGTCCGCGACCCCAGGGGCAAGGTCGTCTACCGGGCCTCCGTGCCGCTGCTGCCCATCGACCAGAACGGCACCGCGACCGGCGCCATCAAGGTCCTGGACGGCTACCGGAACAAGAGCGGCGCCAAGGAGCAGCTCGGTTTCAACGCCTTCTTCGTGCCGACCTTCGCGGGCGAGGGCAAGGGCCAGATGTTCTCGCAGTTCCCCGCGCCCGACTTCCCGGTGCTCGCGCTGTCCGCGTACCACGGGAGCCTCGGTGTCGACTCCGGTGTCCCGCAGAACGTGTACCAGCTCGACACCCGCAAGATGACGAAGTTCGAGGACGCCAAGGGCGAGCTGTTCAAGGAGCGGCTGCTGCCCGGCGAGACCATGAAGCTGCCGAACGGCGCCGGGTCCATCACCTTCGAGAAGGACCTCAAGGAGTGGGCGACCTTCCAGATCTCGCAGGAGCCCGGCTCCGTGTGGGCGCTGGCCGGCGCGCTCGCCGCGATCGCCGGCCTCGCCGGGTCGCTGTTCATCCAGCGCCGCCGCGTGTGGGTGCGGGCGGTGCGGGGCGCCGACGGCGTCACGGTCGTGGAGATGGCGGGCCTCGGCCGCAGCGAGTCCGCGAAGCTCCCCGAGGAACTGTCCGACCTCGCCGCCCACCTGTACGAGAAGGCGCCGAGCGCGCCCGACCCCGACCCGGACGCCCCCGCAGCCTCCGACCCCGACCCCGATGTAGTACCTGCCGAAGGGGCTGAGAAGTGAATCTCGCCACCACCCTGGCCGCCGAACCCAACGAGAACCTCGCGCACATCAGCAACGTGCTGATCTACTCCGCGATGGCCGTCTACCTCCTGGCCTTCTTCGCGCACATGGCGGAGTGGCTCTTCGGCAGCCGCAGCAAGGTCGCCCGCACCGCCGCCGCGCTCACCCCGGGCAGGACCGCGGCCCAGGCGCCCGCGGTGACCGTCCAGGCCAAGGGCGGCACCGCCACCCTGGAGCGGCCGAAGGTCGTCACGCGCTCCGTCACCGGCGCCCGGGACGTGCCGGACGGGCCCGGCGCGGCGGCCGGGGACGAGAAGGGCGACCTGTACGGCCGTATCGCGGTCTCCCTCACCGTGCTCGCGTTCCTGCTGGAGTTCGGCGGGGTGCTCACCCGCGCCCTGTCGGTGCGGCGGGCGCCGTGGGGCAACATGTACGAGTTCAGCATCACCTTCTCCACCGTCGCCGTCGGCGTGTACCTGGTGCTGATGGCGCTGAAGAAGAACATCGCCTGGCTCGGCCTGCCGCTGGTCACCACGATCCTGCTCGACCTCGGCCTCGCCGTCACCGTCCTGTACACCTCCAGCGACCAGCTGGTCCCGGCCCTGCACTCGTACTGGCTGTGGATCCACGTCTCCACGGCGATCTTCTGCGGCGCGGTCTTCTACGTCGGCTTCGTCGCGACGATGCTCTACCTCTTCCGGGACAGCTACGAGACGAAGCTGCAGAGCGGGGGCCGGCCCGGCAGGTTCGCGACCTCCGTGCTGGAGCGGCTGCCCGCCGCGGCCTCGCTGGACAAGTTCTCCTACCGCCTGAACGCGGCGATCTTCCCGCTGTGGACGTTCACGATCATCGCGGGCGCGATCTGGGCGGGCGACGCCTGGGGCCGCTACTGGGGCTGGGACCCCAAGGAGGTCTGGTCCTTCATCACCTGGGTCGCCTACGCCTGCTACCTGCACGCCCGCGCCACGGCGGGCTGGAAGGGCCGCAAGGCCGCCTACCTGGCCCTGATCGCCTTCGGCTGCTGGCTGTTCAACTACTACGGCGTGAACATCTTCGTCACCGGCAAGCACTCGTACGCGGGGGTGTGACCGACCAGGCCTCATCGACGGCGTCGATCGGCCCATCGGCAGGACGCCCCACTGGGCCGTGGACCAGCGCGTACGTCCGCTCGTACGTTCCTGCCATGACCTCAAGGAACGCTTCCGAGAACAAGGGCACGGCCCAGCTCACCGCCGCCATGGTGCTCTCCGGCACCCTCGGCGTCTTCGTGGTGGAGTCCGGCGCCTCCGCTTTCAACGTCGTCTTCTTCCGTGTCCTGTTCGGCGCCCTGGCGCTCGGCGCGTACGCCGCCGCCCGCGGCTACTTCCGGGACCACGGGCTCACCCCCAGGAAGCTGGCGCTCGCCGCGCTCGGCGGGCTGTTCATCGTCTTCAACTGGGTGTTCCTCTTCAAGGCGTACGAGGCCACCTCGATCTCCCTGGCCACCGTCGTCTACCACACGCAGCCGTTCTTCCTGCTGCTGCTCAGCGCCCTGGTGCTGCGCGAGCGCCCGAGCCGCTCCCAACTGGGCTGGCTGGCCGCCGCGTTCGCCGGCCTCGTGCTGGTCTCCGGGGTGCGCCCGGGCGACACCGGCTCCCTGGCCGGCATCGGGCTCGCGCTGCTCGCTGCCGTCCTCTACGCCCTGTCCACCCTCGTCACCAAGCGGGTCACGGGCGTACGCCCGCACCTGATCGCCCTCGTCCAGGTCCTAGTCGGCATCCCGCTGCTGCTGCCCTTCACCGACTTCGGCGCGATGCGCGGCACGGGCGCCGGCTGGGCCTGGCTCGCCGGACTCGGCGTGATCCACACCGGCCTGATGTACGTCTTGATGTACGCGGCGTACGCGAAGCTCCCCACGCCCAAGATCGCCGTGCTCGCCTTCACCTACCCGGCGGTCGCGATGGTCGCCGACTGGGCGGTCTACGGCCACCACATCGGACTCGTCCAGGCCCTCGGCGTCCCGCTGATCGTCCTGGCGAGCCTCAAGGTGACACTTGCTCCCCGACGAGCCGCACGGCCTGCTCCACGAACAGCCGGACATGCGCCGGAAGCCGCTTCCCCGACCGCCACGCGAGCTGCGTCCACAGCGTGAACGGCGGCTCCCACGCGAGCCGCACCAGGGTGCCCGCCGTCAGCTCCCGCGCCACCGCCACGGCCGGCAGCAGCGCCACGCCGAGCCCGCCCGCCACGCCCTGCTTCGTCGCCTCGATGGTGCCGAACTCCATGAACGGCGGCGGCGCCCCTGTCCGGGTCAGCAGCTCCGCCTCGAAGAGGTCCCGGTACGGGCAGCCCGGCTCGGTGCCCACGAGCTGCACCGCCGCCAGGTCCCCGGTGCCGAGCGGGTCCGCGCCGCGCGCGGCCAGCGGATGGCCCGGGGCGCAGACCAGGACCAGCGGCTCCGCGGCGAGGACCACGCTCTCCAGACCCTGGTGCGCGGTGTCCGGCTCCATCAGGAACCCGACGTCGTACGTGCCCTGCCGCAGCGCCCGCCGCGTCTCGTCGCCCAGGGTGGGGCGCAGCGAGAGCCGCACCTTCGGGTAGCGGTGGTGGAAGAGTTCGAGCAGCGGCGGCAGCCGGTAGGAGGTGAGCGACTCCATGGTGCCCACCGCGATCGCCCCGGCCGGCTCCTCGGCGCCGGTGACCGCGGCCCGCGCCTCCTCGGTCAGCTCGATGATCTGCCGGGCGTAGGGCAGCAGGCGGGCGCCCGCCTCGGTCAGGCGGATGCGGCTGCCGAGCCGGTCGAAGAGCTCCGTGCCCAGCGAGGACTCCAGGGAGCGGATCTGGCTGGTCACGCTGGACTGCGCGTAGGCCAGCTCGGTGGCGGCCCGGGTGAAGCTGAGGACGGTGGCGACCTTCTCGAAGGTGACCAACAGACGCAGTTCCATCGGCTCAGCCCTCGGTGCCCTTGTCCCGCTTCTTCTCGTCGGGGTCCTCGTCGCGGCCCTCGTCCTTGAGGGACTTCAGGAACTCCGGATTGTCGTCCGGCGCGACCCAGCGCGTGCGGCCGCGAGCGGGGCCGGCGCCCGGCGCGTGCCGGACCTTGCCCGTCACGAACCACGCGACGGGCCCCAGCAGCACCTCGCCGAAGAGCAGCACGATGATGACCCACACCACCTTGGGCAGATGCCTGACCTCCTGCTCCGGAGTGTTCAGGACATCGATGAAGGCGTAGATCCACACCGCCAGGACCAGCAGGAACGGCAGATACCTGAGCATGGTGGAGCGATCCCCCAAGTGGCGACGGCGAGAGGCGTGCGGCCCCCCGGTGACGGGGCCAGGGTAGCCGGTGCCGGATACTGGAACGCATGGCTTACGACGATCTTCGCTCCCTGCTCCGTGCACTGGAGCGCGAGGGCGATCTCAAGCGCATCAAGGCCGAGGTCGACCCGTATCTGGAGGTCGGTGAGATCGTCGACCGGGTACAGAAGGCCGGCGGCCCCGCGCTCCTCTTCGAGAACGTCAAGGGCTCCGCGATGCCCCTGGCGATGAACGTGTACGGGACGGACCGCCGCCTGCTGAAGGCGCTCGGCCTGAAGTCGTACGGCGAGATCAGCGAGAAGATCGGCGGCCTGCTCAAGCCGGAGCTGCCGCACGGCTTCGTCGGGGTGCGCGAGGCGTTCGGCAAGCTCGGCGCGATGACGCACGTACCGCCGAAGAAGGTCAAGGAGGCGCCCGTCCAGGAGGTCGTCCTCACCGGCGACGACGTCGACCTGGAGCGGCTGCCCGCGCTCTTCACCTGGCCCGAGGACGGCGGCTCCTTCTTCAACCTCGGCCTGACCCACACCAAGGACCCCGACACCGGGGTGCGCAACCTCGGCCTGTACCGCCTCCAGCGCCACGACAAGCGCACCATCGGCATGCACTGGCAGATCCACAAGGACAGCCGCAACCACTACCAGGTGGCCGCCCGCAGGGGCGAGCGGCTGCCGGTTGCGATCGCCTTCGGCTGCCCGCCCGCCGTCACGTACGCCTCCACGGCGCCGCTGCCGGGTGACATGGACGAGTACATGCTGGCCGGATTCATCCAGGGCAAGCGCGTGGAGATGGTCGACTGCAAGACGGTCCCGCTCCAGGTGCCCGCGCACGCCGAGGTCGTCATCGAGGGCTGGCTGGAGCCCGGCGAGATGCTGCCCGAGGGGCCCTTCGGCGACCACACCGGCTTCTACACGCCGCAGGAACCGTTCCCCGCACTGAAGATCGACTGCGTGACGATGCGGGCGCGCCCGCTGCTCCAGTCGATCGTCGTCGGCCGCCCGCCGACGGAGGACGGGCCGCTCGGCCGCGCCACGGAGCGCTTCTTCCTGCCGCTGCTCAAGGTGATCGTCCCGGACATCGTGGACTACCACCTGCCGGAGTCGGGCGGCTTCCACAACTGCGCGATCGTCTCGATCGACAAGAAGTACCCCAAGCACGCGCAGAAGGTCATGCACGCCATCTGGGGCGCCCACATGATGTCCCTGACGAAGCTGATCGTCGTCGTGGACAAGGACTGCGACGTGCACGATCTGCACGAGGTGTCCTGGCGGGCGCTCGGCAATACGGACTACGCCCGGGACCTGACCGTCGTCGAAGGCCCGGTCGACCACCTCGACCACGCCTCCTACCAGCAATTCTGGGGCGGCAAGGCGGGCATCGACGCGACGCGCAAACTGCCCGAGGAGGGGTACACGCGCGACGGGGGCTGGCCGGAGATGGTCGTGTCCGACCCGCAGATCGCCTCGAAGGTGGACCGTCGCTGGAAGGAGTACGGACTCTCATGACCTCGGCATCCGCCGCGCTCCCGCAGCAGCCGGGCAGGACCAAGGCCTTCCTGCGGCTCGTCATGATCGAGCACTCGGTGTTCGCGCTGCCCTTCGCCTACATCGCCGCGCTGACCGCGATGTTCCGGCTCGACGAGAACATCCACTGGGTGCGGCTGCTCCTGGTCACCGTCTGCATGGTGGGCCTGCGGACGTTCGCCATGGCCGCGAACCGGATCATCGACCGGGAGATCGACGCCCGCAACCCGAGGACCGCCCACCGCGAGCTGGTCACCGGCGCGGTGTCCGTGAAGTCGGCGTGGACGGGCGCGCTGATCGCCCTCGCCGTGTTCCTCGGCGCGGCCGCCCTGCTCAACCCGCTGTGCCTGGCGCTCGCGCCCGTCGCGGTGATCCCGATGGTCGTCTACCCCTACGGCAAGCGGTTCACGAACTTCCCGCAGGCGATCCTCGGCCTCGCCCAGGCGATGGGGCCGGTCGGCGCCTGGATCGCGGTCACCGGCGAGTGGTCGTGGCAGGCGGTGATCCTCGGCCTCGCGGTCGGCGTGTGGATCGGCGGCTTCGACCTGATCTACGCCTGCCAGGACGTGGAGACGGACCGCGAGGTCGGCGTGAAGTCGGTGCCCGCGCGGTTCGGCATCCCGGCCGCCATCCGGGGCGCGCGCGGCTGCCACCTGGTGACCACGGCGCTCTTCGCCTGGTACGCGCTCGACACGGGCGCCGGTCTCTTCTTCTGGCTGGGCCTCGTGATCGTCGCGGGCGCCTTCCTGTACGAGCACTCCATCGTGAAGCCGCACGACCTGTCCCGCCTGAACCGGGCCTTCTTCCAGGTGAACGGTTTCATCGGGATCGCCCTGTTCGCGTGCGCGCTGCTGGACCTGCTGGTACGCGGCCTCACCGTCTGACATCCCACTCGGTAGGCTTCACAGCGTGAACCCAGGAGATACGCAGCGTAGGCCTTGGATCGTGGGGGTGTCCGGTGCGTCCGGTACGCCTTATGCCGCTGCCGTCCTGCGCGCGCTGCTCGGCGCGGGGGAGAGCGTGGACCTCGTCGTGTCGCGGGCCTCGCGGCTGACGCTGCTCGACGAGACCGGCATCTCCTTCCGGGACGCGCACTGGCGCGAGGACCTGCGGCAGTGGCTGGCGCGGGGCGCGGACGGGAAGCCGGACACGTTCGACGTGCGCGAGGAGTCGCTGGCGGACGTGCGGTACTGGGCGGCAGGGGATCTGGCCGCGGGCCCGTCGTCGGGCTCGTACCCGGCCAAGGGGATGCTGATCGTGCCGGCGTCCACGGCCGGCGTGGCCGGGGTGGCGCTCGGGCTCTCGAAGGACCTGTTGCAGCGCGCGGCGAGCGTGACGCTCAAGGAGGGCAGGCGGCTCGTGGTCTGTGTCCGCGAGACGCCGCTGAACGGACAGACGCTGAAGCACCTGGTGAGCCTGGACGAGGCGGGCGCGATCGTGCTGCCCGCCTCACCGGCGTTCTACGCGGGGGCGACGCACATCCAGGATCTGGTGGACTTCGTCGCCGGGCGGGTGCTGGACGCGGCGAGGGTGCCGCACAGCCTGTACCGCCGCTGGAAGGGGGAGCTGGGGGGCGCTTCCCGTGCCGACTGAGCGCGCCCCCGAAGGGGCGGGGGGAACTGCGCGAGTGACCGCGACGAAGCCGCGATCGGCGCCGATCCCCACCCCCACGGCGGGACTACCGCTTCTTGGCGCCCCGCAGCTTCCGGGTGGCCTTCCGCGGCGCCGCGGACTCCGCACGCGAGCGGTTGGCCAGGTCCTGGAGCTCGCGCATACGGGCGTAGGCCATCTCGATCGAGTACACGGGGTGACTCACTCCTGAAGGATCGTCGTTGATCTGCTGAGATTGAGAAAGATTCACAGGGTGCAGACCCTGTTGCGCCTTAGATTCTACACATAGACTCGCGGTATCGCTGAATAATGAAAGGCATCGCACCTATGGACGCCGTGGACAGGCAGCTCATCCAGGCCCTGCGGGAGAACGGCCGCGCCTCGTACGCCGAACTGGGGCGGCTCGTGGGCCTCTCCGGACCGAGCGTCACGGACCGGATCAACCGTCTCGAAGCGGCCGGTGTCATCACGGGCTACCGCGCGACCGTCGACTCGGCCTCGCTGGGCCTCGGCGTCATCGCCCTCATCGGCATCTCGCTCTCCGACGCCGCCGACCACGAGGACGTGGCCCGCCGCCTGAAGGACCTGCACGAGATCGAGGACTGCTGGTTCATCGCCGGCGACGACTCGTACATGCTCAAGGTCAGGGCGAGCGACGTGGACGGCCTGGAGAAGACCATCCGCCGGCTCAGCGGCACGCGGGGCGTCTCGCGCACGCGGACGACGATCGTGCTCTCCACCAAGTGGGAGAACCGCGTCGGGGAGCTGCCCGAAGAGGAGTGAGCGGGGGCGGGGGCGTACGGTTGGCGGGAGTTTGTCGCAGGTCGCTTTGTCGTAGGTCGTAGGTCGCTGGAGAGGTAAGGGCGAGGGCATGGACGCAGGTCTCAAGCGCGAGCTGGAGCAGAAGGTCCGGGACGGCGAGCGGCTGTCCCGCGAGGACGGCATCGCGCTCTACGAGTCGGACGACCTGGCCTGGCTCGGCGGCCTCGCCCACGAGGTGCGCACGCGCAAGAACGGCGACGTCGTGCACTTCAACGTCAACCGCCACCTCAACATGACGAACGTGTGCACCGCGTCCTGCGCCTACTGCTCCTTCCAACGCAAGCCGGGCGAGAAAGACGCGTACACGATGCGCATCGAGGAGGCCGTCCGCCTCGCCAAGGCGATGGAGGGCGAGAACCTCACCGAGCTGCACATCGTCAACGGCCTGCACCCCAACCTGCCGTGGCGCTACTACCCGCGCTCGTTGAGCGAGCTGAAGAAGGCGCTCCCGAACGTCTCCCTGAAGGCCTTCACCGCCACCGAGATCCACCACTTCGAGACGATCTCCGGCATGTCGGCCTCCGACATCCTGGACGAGCTGATCGAGGCGGGCCTGGAGTCGCTGACCGGCGGCGGCGCGGAGATCTTCGACTGGGAGGTGCGCCAGCACATCGTGGACCACCGCACCCACTGGGAGGACTGGTCGCGCATCCACCGCCTCGCGCACGAGAAGGGTCTCAAGACCCCGTGCACGATGCTGTACGGCCACATCGAGGAGCCGCGCCACCGCGTGGACCACGTCCTTCGGCTGCGTGAGCTGCAGGACGAGACGAACGGCTTCCAGGTCTTCATCCCGCTGCGCTACCAGCACGACTTCGTGGACATGAAGGACGGCAAGGTCAGGAACCGCCTCCAGGCGCGCACGACCATGGCGTCCGGCGCCGAGGCCCTGAAGACGTTCGCGGTCTCGCGCCTGCTCTTCGACAACGTCCCGCACGTCAAGGTCTTCTGGGTCATGCACGGTCTGCAGACCACGCAGCTCGCCCTCCAGCACGGCGCCGACGACATGGACGGCTCGGTCGTCGAGTACAAGATCACGCACGACGCCGACAACTTCGGCACGCCGAACAAGCTGACCCGCGAGGACCTGCTCGACCTGATCCGCGAGGCCGGCTTCCGCCCGGTCGAGCGCAACACGCGCTACGAGGCGATCCGCGAGTACGAGGGCCCGGACCCGCTGCTGCGCGAGACCCCGCAGGCGATGCGGGTCTGACCCCCTTGCCGGGGGCGGGCTCCGCCATGCTTCACTGGAGAGGCTCGTCCAGCCAAGAGCCCTTTCGGAACGGAAGAGTGGATTGACATGCTCCGCTACACGCTGATGCGCCTCGGGATCTTCGCGGGCTGCTTCCTGGTCGTCTGGGGCCTCGTCTACTCCGGGATGCTGCCGCGCGGCCTCGGCGACTCCAACATGCTGTGGGTCGCGCTGCTCGCGCTCGTCGTCTCGGCGCCCATCAGCTTCGTCGTGCTGCGCAAGGAGCGCGACCGCGCCTCGGCGGACGTCGTCGCCCGCGTGGACCGCGCCAAGGCCTCGCTGGACGCCAACCGCACGCAGGAGGACGGCGTGGACGACCTGGCCCGCGCCCAGCGCTCGTAACCTCCGTCACACTCTCCCCGGACCCCGGTCCGGAGCATCCCGCTCCGGACCGGGGTTCCGTGCGTTCCGGGGTCCCGGCCCGGCCCCGCGCCTCAAACAAGGCCTTTGATGTTCTCAAAGTACGAGTGTTAACGTGTTTGTCATGAAGACAGCAGCAGCGCACCGCAACGCCATGAGCGTCCCGCTCGTGGCGCGCCTGCATGTCGATCTCTGCCGCTGCATGTCCGCGGCCTGTCACGCCTGAGCGTGTCCCCCGACGCAGCGGCCCCGCTGACCCTTCGCGGTCGCCGCTCCCGTACGTCCCCCACCCCTTGACTTACCTCACCGGAGTGTGTCCGTGTCCGCGAACTCCGCGACGCCCGCCGACCAGGCGGGCGACACCCGAAAGCCCCAGTCCGGCTTCCGGATACCCAACTTCCTCAAGATTCCCTTCTGGGCGCAGATCCTCGGCGGTCTGGTGCTCGGCGTCCTGCTCGGCTGGCTCGCCCGCAGCCAGGACATCTCCTGGCTCGTCACCACCCTCTCCAAGGTCGGCGACACCTTCATCGGGCTGCTGAAGCTGGCGGTCGCCCCGCTCGTCTTCTTCGCGATCCTGGTGTCGATCACCAACCTGCGGAAGGTCAACAACGCCGCGCGCCTGGCCACCCGCACCCTGCTGTGGTTCATGATCACATCGCTGATCGCGGTGGCCATCGGCCTCGCCATCGGCCTGCTGACCAACCCCGGCTCCGGCACCGGCCTCACCCCCAAGGACGGCAAGGCCCCCGACCACGCGGGCTCCTGGATCGACTTCCTGACCGGCATCATCCCGACGGACGTCATCACGCCCTTCACCGAGCTGAACGTCCTGCAGATCGTCTTCATGGCCGCCGTCGCCGGTGTCGCCGTACTGAAGATCGGTGACAAGGCCCAGCCGATCCTGGAGCTGTCCGAGTCCGTCCTCGCGCTGCTCCAGAAGGCCCTGTGGTGGGTCATCAAGCTCTCCCCGATCGGCACCATCGGCCTCATCGGCTTCGCCATCGCGGACTACGGCTGGAACCTCATCAGCAAGTACGCGACGTTCACCGCGGACATCTACGTCGGCTGCGCCCTGGTGATGTTCGGCGTCTACCCGCTGCTCCTCGCGTTCGTCGCCAAGGTCAACCCGCTCCAGTTCTTCAAGGGCGCCTGGCCCGCGATCCAGCTGGCCTTCGTCTCGCGCTCCTCGGTCGGCACCATGCCGATCACCCAGAAGGTCACCGAGCGGCTCGGCGTCCCGAAGGAGTACACCTCCTTCGCGGTGCCCTTCGGCGCCACCACGAAGATGGACGGGTGCGCCGCGATCTACCCGTCGATCGCCGCGATCTTCGTCGCGCAGATCTTCGACGTGAACCTGGGCATCAAGGAGTACTTGCTCATCGCGTTCGTGTCGGTCGTCGGCTCGGCCGCGACGGCGGGCCTGACCGGCGCCACGGTGATGCTGACGCTGACCCTGTCGACGCTCGGCCTGCCGATGGAGGGCGTGGGCCTGCTCCTCGCCATCGACCCGGTCCTCGACATGATGCGCACCGCCACGAACGTGGCCGGCCAGGCGCTGGTCCCCGTGATCGTCGCCGCCCGCGAGAGGATCCTCGACCGGGAGGCGTACGAGAGCGCCTCGGCGTCGCCGCTCGACGACGCGGACGACTTCGAGGACGCGCCGCGGGCGGTGCCCGCGGCCGCGTAACCCTCGCGAGTGCCCCGCACGAGTGTCCTGCCCCGTCCCGGAGTCGCTCCGGGGCGGGGCTCTCGCCTGCCGGGGGGCCGCGGGCGTGCACGGAGAGTGAGGGGGCGCGGGGGGACGGGGGCGCTTAGGGTGGGGCGGGGGGAGACCCCTGGGAGGTTGCCGTGCGTGGAGCTTGCGCAGTCGCCGGTCTGACCGTACTGGCCGTGGTGGGAGCGGGCGTGCCGGGCGTCGCCGCGGCGGCGGCCGACGACGGGAACCGGCCCGATCTCTCGCGGTACTACACGCAGAAGATCGAATGGGCCGCCTGCAAGGGCGGCACCAAGGCCATGGCGGAGGCCTCCGGGCACATGGAGGACGTCCGGTGCGGCAAGGTGAGCGTCCCGCTCGACTACGCCAGACCGGCGGCCGGCACGGTGGACCTCGCGATGATCCGCATGAGGTCGAGCGCGCGCGAGCCGCGCGGCTCCCTGCTGCTGAACTTCGGCGGTCCCGGCGGCCCCGGCGTCTCCGCGCTCGCCGGGTCGCAGAAGGAGTTCGGCTTCCTCAGCAAGGGGTACGACGTCGTCTCCTTCGACCCGCGCGGCGTCGGCCTGAGCGACCCCGTCAGCTGCGGCGACGCCGACGGCGACACCGAGCCCGAAGTGGGGGAGAAGGACGATCCCGCCGCCGTGCTCGCCGAACTGCGCAAGGCCGCCAAGGAGTGCGAGGCCCACTCCGGTCCCGTCCTGCCGTACATGGGGACCATGAACGTCTCACGCGACCTGGACGTCATGCGGGCCGCCCTCGGCGACAAGAAGCTCAACTACCTCGGCTTCTCCTACGGCACGCGGATCGGCGCCGTCTACGCCGCCCAGTTCCCGAAGAAGGTCGGCCGGATGGTGCTCGACGGCGTCGACACGCTGACCGAGCCCGTCGCCGAACAGTCCCTGGTGCTCGCCGAGGGACGCCAGACCGCCCTCGACAACTTCCTCACCTGGTGCACCGGCAACGCCGGATGTGTCTTCGGCACCGACGCGCGCGCCGCCCGGCAGTCCATGGTCCAGCTCGTCCGGGACATGGACGCCATGCCGCTGCGGTCCATGGAGGGCGAGGAGTTCACGGGGCAGGACGTCGTCGGCGTCCTCGGTCAGGCCCTGTACAGCAGGCAGGCGTGGCCCGCGCTGTCGCAGGCGCTGGGCGCGCTGCTCGCGGACGGCGACCCGCGCGCGCTGATCCGGATGAGCGGCGGGCTCGCGGGCGGTGTGGGCAGTACCCAGCTCGTGGGCGACGAGGTGCCCATGGACAACATGTCCGCCGCCCTCATGGGCGTGACCTGCGCCGACGATCCCGACCGGCCGGACGCCGCGCGCGTGGCGAAGGAAGTGGGCAGGCTCAAGAAGGAGTTCGAGGAGGCGTCCCCCGTCTTCGGCAGGTCGATGCTGATGCCGGTGCTGCTCTGCTTCGGGCGTCCCCCCGGGACCCGGTACATCCGCGACGACGTCCGGGACGTGAAGACGCCGAAGCTGCTGCTCGTCGGCACGCGCGGCGATCCCGCGACGCCCTACCGCTGGACGGAGGAGACCGCGCGCCGCCTCGGCCCGCAGGCCGTCGTCCTGGACAACAAGGGGGACGGGCACACCGGTTACCTGGCCTCTACTTGCGTGCGGGACAAGGTGGACGGCTTCCTGCTGTACGGCGAGACACCGAAGAGCGGCACGTCCTGCGCGGCGGAGGCGGACTCGGCGCAGTGACGTCGGGGCGTGCGGGGTGTCGTTCCCGGGCGGGACGTCCCGGTCGTCACTCCCGGTCGGGCGCCAGCCGCAGCATCGCCGTCTCGTCCGGTGTGCCCGGGGCGGCCTGGTAGACCACCATGCGCTGGCCGCCCGTCCGCGCCAGTTTCATCACCTCGTACGTGAGGGTCATCGCACCGACCTTCGGATGCGCGAAGGACTTGGTGCCGCCGCCGCGCTCCCGGACGTCGTAGCGCTCCCAGATGCGGGCGAAGTCCGGTGATTTGAGCAGCAGTTCACCGACGAGGTTCGTCAGGCGGGGCGAGTCCGTGTCGGTGCCGCCGACGGCGCGCAGATGCGCCACCGACGTGGTGACCGTCTCCTCCCACGGCTGGTACAGCTCGCGTCCCACGGGGTGCAGGAACAGGTAGCGGGTGACGTTGCGCCGCTCGGCGGGCCAGTCCCACAGGCCGGGGAGCAGCGCTTTGCCGGGGGCGTTGGCGGCCAGCATGTGGCTGTGCCTGCTCACGACGTAGGCGGGCAGCGGCGTCAGGGCCTCCAGCATGCGCCGGGTCGACTCGCGGACCGTCTCGTCGGCCGTGGGGTGCGGTTCCGTGAGCCGGCCCGAGGCCAGCTCCGCGAGTTCGTGCAGGCGCTCGTGGGCGTCGCCCGTCAGGTGCAGGACGCGGGCCAGGGCGTCGATGACGGCGGGGGAGGGGTTCGTCTCGCGCCCCCGCTCCAGGCGCGTGTAGTAGTCGACGCTCACCCCGGCGAGGGCCGCGAGTTCCTCGCGCCGCAGGCCCGGGGTGCGGCGCAGGCCGGTGCCGGCGGGGAGGCCCGCGTCGGCGGGGGTGACACGGGCCCGGCGGGCGCGGAGGTATCTGCCGAGTTCCGTCCCCGCCGGGGGTACGCCCGCTCCGCGCGGGGCGGCGTCTGCTGTGCCGGTCGTGGTCATCCCGCCATTCTTCCCGGTCGGGCGCCCGCGTGGGGGGCCCTGTCAGGGCCAGGAACAGGGCGGTCTGGCCGGACCCGCCGGTCGCGGGCATCGTCGGGGTCCCACGGCCGCCCCGGCGACCGCCCCGTTCCCCCCTTGGAACGCCCCCGCAAAAATCGCCCGCTCCAGGAGCCGCCCGTCATGGCCGTCACCCTCGCCTCCGCACGCGTCCGCCCGGGCACCGCCCCGCCCTCGCCGGCCCCCCGGGCCGGGAGCCCCGTCCCGCTCGTCGCCGCGCTGCTCGGTTTCACCGTCATCACCATCGATGTCACCGCCGTGAACATCGCGCTGCCCGACATCCGCGCCGACCTCCACGGCGGCATGGCGGGCCTCCAGTGGATCGTCGACGCGTACACGCTGATGTTCGCCGCGCTGATGCTCTCCGCCGGGGCGCTCGCCGACCGGGCGGGGGCCCGGCGGGCGTACGCCTGGGGCGTGGGGCTCTTCACCGCCGCGTCGCTGGCGTGCGCCCTCGCGCCCGGCATCGGCGCGCTGATCGCCGCCCGCGTCGCGCAGGGCGGGGCCGCCGCCATCGTGATGCCCGCCTCGCTCGCGCTGATCCGCCAGGCGTACGACGATCCGCGCCGCCGCGCCCGCGCCATCGCGCTGTGGACGGTCGGGGGCTCGGTGGCCGTCGCGGTCGGGCCCGTGCTCGGCGGCATCCTCACGGAGGGCGCCGGATGGCGTGCCGTCTTCCTGCTCAACCTGCCCGTGGGCGCGGTGATCCTCGCCCTCCTCGCCCGGACCGCCCGCTCCCCGCGCCGTCCCGCCCCGCTCGACCTCGTCGGCCAGGTGAGCGCCGTACTGGCGCTCGGCGGGCTCGCGTTCGCCGTCATCGAGGGCGGCCACCTGGGGTGGACGAGCACGCCCGTCCTGGCCGCGGCCACCGTGGCCGTCGGCTCCGGCGCCCTCTTCCACGCCGCCGAGAAGCGCCACCGCGCGCCCATGGTCCCGCTCGGGCTGCTGCGGCAGCGGCCGGTCGCCGTGGCCCTCGCGGTCGGGTTCGCGGTGAACGCCGGGTTCTACGGGGTGACGTTCCTCCTCGGCCTCTACTACCAGCAGCTGCGGGGCATGTCGGGCGTCGAGGCGGGCCTGATGTTCGTGCCGCTCGCCGCGATCATCACCGGCACGAACCTTCTCTCGCCGCGCCTCGCGGAACGCGTCGGCCGCCGCCGGGTCGTCGTCCTCGGCCAGGCCGTCCTCGCCCTCGCCATGTTCGTGCTGCTGCCGCTGGGCGCCGACACCCCGCTGTGGCTCGCGCTGGTGCTGCTGGTCCCGACCGGCATCGGGGGCGCGGTCGCCGTCCCCGCGCTCACCGCCCAGCTGATCGACAGCGTCCCCGGCGAGCGGGCGGGCACCGCCTCAGGGTTGCTCAACTCCCTGCGCCAGACCGGCGGCGCCCTGTCCGTCGCCCTCTTCGGCGCCCTCCTGGCGGGCGCCGGTGACACCTTCTCCCTGCCGGGCATGCGCGTGGGGCTCCTGGTGGCCGGGCTCACCCTGTGCGCCACCACCGCCCTCGCCGCGTGGCTGCTGCCGAGGGACTGACCCCAGGTGGCCTCGGCGCCGGGCGGGGGACGGCGAGTTCCGTCACGAACGGCCACCCTGCCGGAAGGAGGGCACCGCCCGGCCCTCGACCGTGAAGGTCACCTCGTGCACGGAGTTCCGCGCCCCCGGCGGTGGCTGCACGCGGCCCGCGGCGTCCGTGGCCCGGGAGCGGACCGTGTGCGGGCCCGGTGCGAGGGTGCGGCGCAGGGAGAAGCCCTGCCACGTCGGGTCGGCGCCCAGGGCGTCGAGGGCGGCGGGCTCCCAGGGGCCGCCGTCCACGGAGACGTCGACGCGGACGACCTCCGTGGTGCTCCAGGCCCGGCCCCGGAAGCCGACCGTGCCACGCGGCAGGCGCGCGTCGGGTGCCGGGGCCAGCAGCTTGCTGTTGACGTCCACCTCGCGCACCGGCTGCGCGGTGTCGGCGCCCGGCAGCTTCCGTGTGTAGAACGTCGTCGTGAACATGTGCTCCGGGCGCTCGTCCGTCAGGACGATCCGCGTCAGCCACTTCACGGAGTTGGTGCCGAACATGCGGGGCACCACGGCGCGCAAGGGGAAGCCGTGCCGGGCGCGCAGGGGTTCGCCGTTCATGCGGTGGGCGAGGAACACCTGGCGACGCGCGGTCTCCAGCGGGAGGTCCTTGAGGTACGACAGGCCGTCCACGCCGTGGAAGGAGCCCGTGTCCGCGCCCTCGAGGACCACGTGCCGGGCGGCGGGCAGCGGGGCCGCGCGGTCCAGGAGCACGGCGAGGGGGAAGCCCGTCCACTCGATGTTCGCCACCGCGCGTGTCGGCACGTCGGGGCGCAGCGGACTGCCGAAGCACTCGTGGACGGCCGTGAGCTGCCGGGCGGGCAGGGCCAGGAGCGCGGGCAGGCCCAGCCGCAGGGGCCGCTCGACCAGGCCCTCGACGGTCAGCGTCCAGGCGCCGGCGTCGATCTCCGGGATGCCCAGGTGTTTGCGTACGAAGAGGTTGTCGACCGGCGTCACGAAGTCGGGGCCGGGCGCGGGGTCGGCGTGCGAGGGGTCCTCGGGCGGGGGCGTCGGCGACGCGGTCATCGGGCGGCCCCCTCCGCCGGGAGGCCCTGTCGGGTGTGGCCGCCGGGGCCGTCGGCTGTCGGCACGATGAGATTCCCCCGTTTCTCCAGGTCCTGTCGGACGAACCTCAAGAGCCTACGAGGGGCGGGGCGGAGCCGCCCACTCCTTTTCCCGCGCGTGCAAGGTGCGTTCTCCCGCGTGCGTAAGCGGCGGCCCCCAGGAAGCGAGGTCCGCCGCAACACGCCGCGTACGCCTAGCAGTTGCCGCGCGTCGGCTTCCCCTGGAAGCGGTCCGCCAGCCACTGTGTCGCGAGCGGCGACTGCGTGATGACACCGCTGACGTGTTCACCGAGCGGGATGGTGTGCCACTCCACGTCCGCGCCCCGTGCGCACCAGTCGGCGCGGACCTGCTTGCCCACGCCGTACGGGATCAGCTCGTCGGCGAGCGCGTGGTACAGGTAGACCGGGGCGTCCGGCTTCACCGTGCCGACCCGCGAGGCACGCAGGCGCTGCTGCCAGTCGGGCTGGTCGAGCGGATCGCGCGTCGTCATCGAGTCGATCGTCTTGAACGAGCCGAGCACGGCGCCGTCCGCCACGCAGGAGTTCCGCAGCGCGCCGACGAGCGTCCTGCCCAGCGGGTTCAGATAGCTGTCGAGCCGCAGTTCGGGGAAGGCCGCGTCCTGGCCGATCGCCGCCATGAAGATCAGGCCCGCGCCGTACGAGCCGTCGTTGAAGTCCGCCACCTTCATCAGGTCGCCCGGGACACCGCCGGTCGCCGTGCCCCTGACGTCGAGTTCGGGGGCGTACGAACCGTGCAGTTCGGCCGCCCACGAGGAGGCCTGGCCACCCTGCGAGTAGCCCATGATGCCGATCGGGGTGTCCTCGCCGAGGCCCGCCTCGGGCAGCCGGATCGCGGCGCGGGCCGCGTCGAGCATGGCCTGGCCGGCGGAGCGGCCGACGGTGTAGGTGTGGTCGCCCGGGGTGCCGAGGCCCTCGTAGTCGGTGACGGCCACCGCCCAGCCGCGCAGGGTCAGCTGCTGGATGAGGTTGGCCTCCAGGCCGGTGCCCTTGGGGAAGTTCGCGCTGGGCGCGCAGCGGTCGGCGACACCGACCGTCCCCACGGCGTACGTGATCAGAGGGCGCGGGCCCGTCCTGCCGTCCTGCGGCACGATGACGGTGCCGGACACGGTGGTGGGCGCCCCCTGGGCCGTGGTCGAGCGGTAGTGGACCTTCCAGGCCCTGGTGCCGGTCGGCTGGCCCGGCAGGGGGTGGAAGGCGCTCGGTTCGGCGCTGACGATGTCGCCGGGGGACGCGTCTTCCGCTGCGTGCGCCGCCCCGAGAGGGGTGACGGCCGACAGTCCGAGCGCGGCCACCACGGCCCACGCCCGCCATCCGGTGCGTATGTGCATGCGGCTCTCCCAACGGTGCACAGGGGCTGGGGACTTCGCCGTCGACGGTAGTGACCGGTGGGGAGGCCGGGGGCTGACCGGGACGCTCAGCTTCGTTGACCGCGCGGTGCGGGAGCGGCGGCGGACGCGGTGGGCCGTGCCGTGCCCGTGCGGGGCGCGATCGACGCCGTGCCCGTGCGGTAGGCGCCCGGCGTCGTGCCCGTCCAGCGGCGGAACGCCCGGTGGAAGGCCGTGTCCTCGGAGAAGCCGAGGCGTGCCGCGAGGTCGGCGATCGGCTCGTGGCCCTCCGCGAGGCCCGCGATCGCCGCGTCCCGCCGCACGGCGTCCTTCAACCGCTGGTACGAGGTGGCCTCCTCGGCCAGGCGGCGGCGCAGCGTCGCCGGGCTCACCGCCAGCCGGGCCGCGACCTCGCCGAGCGAGGGGAGGCGCGGTGCGGAGCGCAGGGACCGCGCGAGGGCGCGCCGCACCTGCTCGGCGACCGTCGTGCCGTACTCGCGGCGGCTGAGCAGCTCGAAGGGCGCGCGGCGCAGCATCTCCTCCAGCGCGTCCTCGTCCCTGACCAGCGGCGCGTCCAACCAGTGCGGGTCGAAGCGGGCGCCGGTGCGCTCGGCGCCGAACCGCACGGGGCAGCCGAAGAGCACCCCGTACTCGTCCCGGTGCGGGGGCGGCGGGTGCCCGAACTCGGCGCGGCGCAGCGGGATGCGGCGGCCGATCAGCCAGCTGCACAGGCGGTGCCAGATGATGAGCAGGCACTCGGCGAGGAAGTAGTCCTGGTCGAGGTCGCTGCGGACGCCGAACACCGCCTCCGCGCCCCGGTGTTCCAGGACGAGGTCGGGGCCGCCGGGGAACAGCCCGTAGAAGGTGACGCCCCGCTCCACGGCGGCGCCGAGATCGCGGCACCCCAGCGAGGCCCGGCACATCATGGCGAAGGTGCCGGGCCTGCTGACGGCGGAGCCGAGGCCGAGGAACTCGTCCTGCGTGACGCGGTACAGCTCGTGGAAGAGCCGCGCGAACTGCGGGGCCGTGACGCGGGCCCGGTCGTCGCCGAGGAGCAGCGGCGGGATCTGCGCGACGCGCAGCAGCGGCACGGTGTCGACGCCGTGCCGTTCGGCGCCGCGCAGCACGGCCCGCACATGGTGCACGGTGATCGTCCGCCTCGCCATGCCATGACGGTAGCGCCGCGTTGAGCGCGTGGGCCAGCGCCGTTGACGTTTCGCGTCATCCCGTCCGCCGCGCGGGCCGCCTAGCGTCGTACGCATGCGGCAGACGCGGAAGGAACCTGTGGCGGCGGCGGAACTCCCGGCGACGCTGGCCCTGTTGACCGAGTGGGCGGCCGACCGGCACGGCGAGGGGCCCGCCCTGCGCTTCCGGCGCGGCGGGGCGTGGACCGACCTCTCCTACGCGGAGCTGCGGGAGCGCGTCCGCCGGACGGGCCGCGCCCTGCTCGCCCTCGGCGTCCGCCCCGACGACCGCGTGGCGATCCTGGCCGAGACGCGCCCCGAATGGACCTACGCCCACTTCGGCGCGCTCGCGACGGGCGCGGTCGTCGTCCCCGTCTACCCGACGGCGGGCGACGAGGAGACCGCGTGGGTCGTGCGCGACTCGGGCACGAGGACGGTGCTCTGCGAGAACCCCGCCCAGGCGGCGAAGATCGACCGCCTGCGGGCGGAGGGGCGGCTGCCGGGGGTCCGGGACGTCATCCTCCTGACGGAGGACCCGCGACCGGCGCCCACCCCCGCGCCCGGGGAGGAGGCCGGAGCCGCCAGGGCCACCGAGCCCCAGGACGGCGCCGGGCCTGTGCCCGTGTGCCCCATGCCGGTACGCCCCGCCCGTCTCCACGACCTCCCGCTCGCGTCCCTCGACGCGCTCCTCTCCCGGGCCGTGGGCCGCACCCCGGAGGATCTGGCCACCGTCATCTACACGTCCGGCACCACCGGACTCCCCAAGGGGTGCCTGCTGACGCACGGCAATCTGCTGGCCGTGCAGCGGGCCACCGTGCCGCTCGTCGACGCGGGGCCCGGGGACTCGACGTACCTCTATCTGCCGCTCGCCCATCTCCTCGCCCAGCTCATCGAGTTCACGACGCTGGTTCAGGGCGGCACCCTCACGTTCTTCGGCGGCCGCGTCGAGGACGTCGTCGCCGAACTCCAGGAGGCGCGCCCCACCCACCTGCCGTCCGTGCCCCGGCTCTTCGAGAAGGTGCGGTCCCTGGTGCTGTCCCTCGCGCAGGCGCGGGAAGGCGGCCGGGAGCGGTTCGAGGAGGCCGTCCGCATCGGGGTCATGGCCGCCGACGGCACGCTGCCGCCCGAGCTCCAAGGCGCGTACGAGGCGGCCGACAAGGAGCTGTACGGCCTGGTCAGGCAGGCCCTCGGCGGCCGCCTCCGGTGGGCGCTCACCGGCGGCGCGCCCATCGCCCCGGACACCGTCGACTTCCTGCGGGCCTGCGGCATCGCGGTCCACGAGGGGTACGGGATGACGGAGTCGGCCGGGGTCCTCACCCTCAACCACCCCGGCGCCGTGCGGTACGGCACGGTCGGCCGCCCGGTCGACGGCGTCGAACTGCGCATCGCGCCGGACGGGGAGATCCTGGCCCGGGGCGCCATGGTCTTCGCCGGCTACCACAACGACCCGCGGGCGACGCGCGAGACCCTGGACGACGAGGGGTGGCTGCGCACAGGGGACTTGGGGGCACTGGACGAGGACGGCTACCTCACGATCACCGGCCGCAAGAAGGACCTCATCATCACCTCCGGGGGCAAGAACCTCACCCCCTCCCTCAGCGAACTGGCGCTCCAGACCTCGCCGTTCGTCTCCCGGGCCGTCATGGTCGGCGACCGCCGCCCCCACCCGGTCGCCCTGATCACCCTGGACGCCCAGGAGGTCACCGGCTGGGCCGCCCGCGAGGGCGTGGAGCCGGCCACGCCCCTCTCCCGCGACCCGCGCGTCCGCGCCCTGGTCCAGGAAGCCGTCGACGCCGCCAACGCCACGGTCTCGCGCCCCGCCCGCATCCGGGACTTCGCCGTGCTGGACGAGGACTTCACGGTGGAGAGCGGCCTGCTGACCCCGAGCCTGAAGGTGCGCAGACAGGCGGTCACGGAGCGGTACGCGGACGTGCTGGAGGAGCTGTACGGGTCAGGAGACCCCGGCGAGGCGTAGCAGCGCCGTCGCCGCCGCCGCGCCCACCACGACGAGGGCGAACGGCGCCCTGCGCCAGGCGAGGAGCCCGGCGGTCAGTACGCCGGCGGGCCTGGCCCAGCCCGCGAAGTCCCCGCCGTCCATGAGCGCCCCGGTGGCGAGCAGCGCGACGAGCAGGACCGTGGCGCCCATGGCCAGCAACTCCTGCACCCGGGCCGGCATTTCGACGCGCCCGTGCAGGACGGGCCCGGCCAGGCGCAGGACGTACGTCCCGGCGGCGAGGGTGAGGACACAGGCGAGCGTGGCGTTCACGAGTCGCTCCCGGGGGCGGTGGTAGTGACGCGTGGGCGGCGGCGGGGTCCGCGGCGCGCGGCGAGCAGGCCGAGCAGGGCGAGCAGCACCGGCACCCCGGCGGGCAGCAGCGGCGCCGCGACGACGGCGACGACCGCGCCGGCCGCCGCGGCCCGCCGCACCGGACCGTCGGCGCGCAGCGCGGGCAGCACCAGTGCGAGCAGGACGGCGGGGAACGCCGCGTCGAGGCCGAACCGCTCGGTGTCGCCGAGCGCCGCCCCCGCGATGCCGCCCGCGAGCACACTGAGGTTCCACGCCACGAACAGGCCGACGCCGAATATCCAGAACGCGGCCCTGCGCTGCCGGGCCCCCCGCTGGGCGAGGACGAAGGCGGCCGACTCGTCGGTGATGAGGTGGGCGCCGATCAGCCGCGCCGGCCAGGAGCGGCCGAGGTCCTCGGCGATGGCGAGGCTGAACGCCGCGTTGCGGGTGTTGAGGAGCAGCCCGGTCGCCGCCGCGGCCACGGGTCCGCCGCCCGCGGTGAGGATGCCGACGGCGCTGAACTGGGCGGAGCCCGCGTAGACGAGCACCGACATGACCACCGGCACCCACAGCGGGAGGCCGCCCGCGACGGCGATCGCCCCGAAGGAGACGCCGACGACGGCGTCGGCGAGCCAGACGAGCGCGCAGTCGCGCAGCACGCCGGGCGGGAGGTCGGAGAGCCGTACGAGGCCGGAGGCGGCCGACGGGCCGTCCTCCGTTCGCCCGGCAGGGTCGTCTGTTCGGTGTGGCGAACGCATGCGTCGTAGGATGAACGGAGAGACGTACGTTCGTCAAGGCGAACGATTGGTCCGCCACGGCGAACGATCGCGCGGCGGTGGGTCGGCCCGGGAAGGTGGAGAGGCGAGCAATGACTGAGCGGACCGGTGAGGCGGACGGGGCCGGCGAGCGGGGTGAGGCCCCGCCCCGCATGCCCCGCGAGTGGGTGGCGGCGGCGCTGCGCCGCGAGCGCGCGAGGGCCGGCATCTCCCTCTCCGAACTGGCCAAGCGCGCCGGCATCGCGAAGTCCACGCTGTCCCAGCTGGAGGCGGCCACCGGCAACCCCGGCATCGAGACGATCTGGGCGCTGGCCGTGGCGCTCGGGGTGCCGTTCAGCGTGCTCGTGGAGTCGCCCGTACCGGCGGTGACGGTGATCCGTGCGGGGGAGGGGCCCTCCATGCGGGCCGAGAACGCGCCGTACGTGGGCACCCTGCTCTCCCCGGGCCCGAACGGTGTGCGGCGCGACATCTACCACGGGGCGATGGAGCCCGGCGCGGCGCGTGAGTCCGAGCCGCACATCCCGGGCTCCGTGGAGCACCTCGTCGTCAGCACGGGGCGCCTCCTCGCGGGCCCGCGCGACGCGACGGCGGAGCTGTCCGCCGGGGACTACATGTCGTACCGCGGCGATGTCCCGCACCTCTACCGGGCGCTGGCCCCGGGCACCACGTTCGTCCTGATCATGCAGCACACCTAGGCGGCCGCGACGACCCCGGGCAAGCGCGACGCCCCGGTCGCGGGGAAAGGCAGGAGCCCCGCTTCCTCCGCTCGCGCGAAGGAGCAGGGCTCCTTGGGTACTGCATCCATGTCCGGATCAAGTCACCGGAGGAATCACACGCCCCACTCGCGCGGGGCGTGTTGATCACATCGGGGTGACGTTCTCCGCCTGCGGACCCTTCGGGCCCTGCGTCACGTCGAAGGAAACGGCCTGGTTCTCCTCAAGGGAGCGGAAGCCGTTCGCGTTGATCGCGGAGTAGTGGACGAAGACGTCCGGGCCGCCGCCTTCCTGGGCAATGAAGCCAAAGCCCTTTTCAGCGTTGAACCACTTCACGGTTCCGGTAGCCATAAGCCCTCCTTGGGCCAAAGGGTTGCCCTGCTCCAGAACCAGCGATTGTTAAAACAACTGCGTAAGTCTGAAAACGACGAGAGCCTACGGAGTTACATGCTCCGCAGGCTCTGTACTGCAAGGGAAACCAAACTGCAACTTGCGGCGAGCTTAGCACGCAGGCAGGGGAATGCAATAGGGGGCAAGATCACGTCACCCGGAGGTTTGAAGGGGCCCCCGACAGGGTTGACGAAGGGGCTGTCAGGGGGACCGTCGAGTGGTCGGCAGGGCCCCCGGGGGACCCGGCGCCCGCACCGTACCGCATGGGGGGCTAGCCTCCCCGATGTGGACAATTCTCCCCTGGACGCCTTCGCGGGGGCAGGCGCCGAACAGCTGCCCGACTCCCGTCGCACCCCTCGGCCGCGCGTCGGCCACATCCAGTTCCTGAACTGCGTACCCCTGTACTGGGGGCTCGCGCGGACCGGGACGCTCCTCGACTTCGAGCTGACGAAGGACACCCCCGAGCGGCTCAGTGAACAGCTGGTGCGCGGCGAGCTGGACATCGCGCCGGTCACCCTCGTCGAGTTCCTGAAGAACGCCGACGACCTCGTCGCCTTCCCCGACCTCGCGGTCGGCTGCGACGGTCCCGTCATGTCCTGCGTGATCGTCTCGCAGGTGCCGCTCGACCGGCTCGACGGGGCGCGCGTGGCCCTCGGTTCGACCTCGCGCACCTCCGTGCGGCTCGCCCAACTGCTGCTCGCCGAGCGGTACGGCGTACGGCCCGAGTACTACACGTGCCCGCCCGACCTCGGCCTGATGATGCGGGAGGCGGACGCCGCCGTCCTCATCGGCGACGCGGCGCTGCGCGCCAACCTGATCGACGGGCCGCGGCTCGGCCTCGACGTGTACGACCTCGGCGCGATGTGGAAGGAGTGGACGGGCCTGCCGTTCGTCTTCGCCGTCTGGGCCGCGCGGCGCGAGTACGCCGAGCGCGAGCCGGAGGTCGTGCGCGCGGTGCACCAGGCCTTCCTCGCCTCCCGCGACCTCTCCCTGGACGAGGTCACGAAGGTCGCCGAGCAGGCCGCCCGCTGGGAGGCCTTCGACGCCGAGGTCCTGGAGCGGTACTTCACGACGCTCGACTTCCGCTTCGGCGAGGCCCAGCTGGAGGGCGTCACCGAGTTCGCCCGCCGGGTCGGCCCGACGACGGGATTCCCGGCGGACGTACGGGTGGAGCTGCTGAAGCCGTAGGAACACCGAAAGGAATCGGCCATACGTTATCGGGCAGGCTGTCCGCCGCACTCGTACCCCCTTTCCGGCCGCCCCTGGGATATCTCCATCGACGGCCCGGTTCCGAATGGCGCCGGGCGCCCGCATTGCGTACGGACGTAAAGGCCCAATCCGGTCATTGCCGCCCGGGGGAGGGCAAGCGGGACCGTTCGGGAGGCAATGGAGCACCGGTCGGGCGGCAATAGCGCCCGTCCCGCCGGGCAATGCGCCCCGTCCCACCGGGCAATGCGCGCCGGCCCGGAGGGGAATGCGCCAGGAGCCGCTGCCCCGCCGCTTCGGGACTACGCTGATCCGCAGTGCTGAGGCGCGCGGTCTGTCCGGGGCGCGCCCGGGGGAGGCCACGCTCATGCAACCGCTCGACGCCGACGAACCCGCCGTGATCGGGCCCTACCGGCTGCTCGGCCGGCTCGGCTCGGGCGGCATGGGGAGGGTCTACCTCGGCCGCAGCGAGGGCGGCCGCACGGTCGCCGTCAAGATCGTGCACCCGCACCTCGCGCTGGACGAGGAGTTCCGCGCCCGGTTCCGCCGCGAGGTCGCGGCCGCACGGCGGGTCGGCGGCGAATGGACCGCGCCCGTTCTGGACGCGGACCCCGACGCGGCCGTGCCCTGGGTCGCCACCGGGTACGCGGCGGGGCCCTCGCTCACCGAGGCGGTCAGGGAGGGCGCGCCGCTGCCCGCGCACTGCGTACGCGTCCTCGGCGCCGGCCTCGCCGAGGCGCTGGCCCACGTCCACGCCCTCGGGCTCGTGCACCGCGACGTGAAGCCGTCGAACGTGCTGCTCACCCTCGACGGACCGCGCCTGATCGACTTCGGCATCGCCCGCGCCACGGACGGCACCGCCTCGCTCACCTCCACCGGCGCCTCCATCGGCTCGCCCGGCTACATGGCGCCCGAGCAGATCCTCGGCCGGGGCGTCACGGGCGCGGCGGACGTCTTCTCGCTGGGGGCCGTGCTGGTCTACGCGGCCACGGGGGAGTCGCTCTTCCCCGGCGACTCGTCGGCCGCGCTGCTCTACAAGGTCGTCCACGAGGAGCCGGAACTGGGCGCGCTGAGCGGCGGTCTGCGCGACCTCGCGGCGGCCTGCCTCGCCAAGGACCCGGCGGCGCGGCCCGCCCCGGCGGAGCTGGCCCGCCGCCTCGCCCCCGAGGGCACGGCACGGCTGGTGGCGGCCGGATGGCTGCCGGGGCCCGTGGTGGAGCGGGTGAGCCGCAGCGCGGTGCGGCTGCTGGACCTGGACACGGGGGCGGGCGCGGGGGCGGCGCCGGTGGACGCCCCCTCAGGGCCGGTGGCGTTCGACGCCCCTTCGGTCGACGGCACGTTCGGGCCGCCCGACCCCTCGTACGCGGACGCGGGCGCCGTCGCCCCGCCCGGCACCGGCACCCGAGCGCCCGGCAAGCTGTCCGTGTCGGTGGCCGCCACCTCCGTCCCCGAGGGCCCGGGCGGCAGCGGCCGCAGGGTGAGCTGCACGGTGGCCCTCGCCGTGGCCGGGGCGATGGCCGCCGTCACGGTGGGCTCGGCGTTCGTCTTCGGGCTGCTGCCGAAGGACGACGACTCGACGAGCGCGGGGGAGGGCAGCGACCAGCCCCCGGCGGCGACCGGCGCGCCCCACCCCACGGCAACGGACGGCGCGGGCCAGGTCCCCGCGGCCTATGTCGGCACGTGGCGCGGCAAGGCGGCCGCGAGCGGCGGCGCCATCCCCCTCGGCACCTTCGAGGTCACCCTGCGCCGGGCGGAGCGGGGGCAGCGGGTCGGCAAGGTCGTGCAGCGCGACCCGATCGGCAACACCTGCACCGACGTACTCACCCTCAGACGGGCCACGCCCGAGAAGCTCGTGGCGACGGGCAAGGGCGTCGAGAGCAACGGCGGCCAGTGCGCCCGGACGAGCCACACCGTCTATCTGCGCCCTGACGGCAAGGACCTCGTGTACACGTCGGACGATCCGGCGGCGGGCGACCCGAAGGCCCGGCTGTCCCCGGTGCGGTGACGCGGGCGCCGGTACCGCTCGGCGCCCGCCCCTACAACGGCGTGGTCAGGGTGGCCAGTTCGCCGTTGCCCAGGTGCAGCATCCCCTTGCCCGGCGCCACCGGGCCGCCGACCACGCTGCGGGAGATCCGCAGGCCGATGAGGTCGCCGCTGGAACTGTCCTGCGGGGAGAGCAGGATGCCCCGGCGGCCCTTCTTCGCGTCGACCTGCCAGCCCGAGAAGCCGCTGCACACGTCCTCCTCGTCACCGGCGAGGACCAGCGCGAGCCCCAGGTCGGTGCCGCGCTGGATGATCCGCTTGAACTGGCTCGCGGCGTCCGCGTCCTCCAGGATCTCGGCGTCGTCCACCAGGACCGCGACGGGCTCCTCCGGGGACGCGTCCGCCGCGTCGATCAGCTCCTCGAACTCGTCCTCGTCTATGTCGTCCCCGGTGAACACCTTCAGGACGCCTTCCTGGCCCTCCAGTTGACGCAGCGGCGACTGGCGCGGGGCGGCGATCACCAGCCGGGCGCCCTGGGCGCGGAACGAACGCGCCATGTTGAGCAGCACCGTGGAGCGGCCCGACTTGGCGGGACCCGCGATGACGAACGCGGGCACGCCCTGCGCCAGGTCGGGGCCGTGGCCCATGACCTCGTCGCCGCCGATGCCCACCAGCGCCCACAGCTTGGAGCGCGAGGCCTGCGGGTCGCGCAGCTCCCACGCCTCCTCGAAGGAGATGCGGCTCGGCAGCGTGTCCACCCGGAACGGCCTGCGGTGGCGCGGCACGTCGGCGTCGCGCGCCGCGGCCCGCTCCCCGATCGCGGCGAGCGCGGCGGCCTGACCCTGACCGGTGACGTCGTCGCTGAGCAGCGCGAACTGCGTCTCCGTACCCGACTCGTTGCGGAAGGCACGGCCCGGCGCGATCTCCTCGGGCACCTTGCGCGCGGGGATGCCGAGCATCGAGAAGTCGGAGCGGTCCGCGAGACGCAGGCCGTACTTGTCCTCGGTGAGCGAGGAGATGCGGCCCACCAGGATCTGCCGGTCGCCCGTCATCACCATGTGGATGCCGACGCTCGCGCCCTCCCGCATGATCGTGGTGATCTCGTCCGTGAGCGACCCGTGGTCGATCTCGCCGAGGGTGGGCAGCCAGCCCTCCCAGCGGTCCAGGAGCACGACGAGGTGCGGCAGGCGCTCGACCACGGCGGCGTCGGCGCGCTGCTCGCCGATGTCGGCGTAGCCCTTGTCGGCCAACAGGTCCTGACGGCGGGACAGTTCGCCCTTGAGCCGACCGACGAGGCGCACGACCCGCTCGGTCTGGTTGCGGCCGACGACGGCACCGCAGTGCGGCAGCCGCGTCAGGGCGTTGAGCGCGCCGTTGCCGCAGTCGATGCCGTACAGATGGACGTCGGCGCTGGAGTGCGTGCGCGCCAGGGAGCCCGCGATCGTCCGCAGCACCTGCGAGCGGCCCGAGCGCGGGGCGCCGCCGATCATCAGGTGGCCGAAGGTCGCGAAGTCCACGACGACCGCGCGGCGCGCCTGGTCGGCGGGCAGGTCCTCGATGCCGTACGCGGCGGGCGCCAGGGCGCCGGGGGCCGTGCGGGGCGCGGGCACCGGGATCTCGTCCAGGAGCAGCTTGTCGGCGAGCGCGGGCAGCCAGGGGCTGTGCTGGGCGGGGATGCCGAGGGTCCGGTTGGCCTCGATGACCGTGTCGACCAGGACCTTCAGGTCCGTGATCTCCTCCTCCTCGCGCGCCTCGGCCTTCGGCTTCACCAGCGAGGCACGGCCGAGCGCCGACCAGTCCAGCGCGTCGACCCAGGGCGCGAGCACCGTCGGGTCGGCGGCGCCGGGGCGGCGGCCACCGACGCGCCCGGACTGGAAGGGCACGAGCGAGGCGTGCCCGAGACGCACGTAGGCCCGCCCGGGGGTGTTCTTGGAGATGTGCCCGGCCTCGGGGGAGTCGATGACGTCGCTGGACTCGCCGCCGTCGGTCACGCGCAGCGCGATGCGCAGGTTGGTGTTGGCGCGGATCTCCGGGGAGACGACACCGGAGGGCCGCTGCGTGGCGAGCAGTAGGTGGATGCCGAGCGAGCGGCCCCGCTGGGCGATGTTCACGAGCCCGGTGACGAAGTCGGGCAGGTCGCGCACCATGGAGGCGAACTCGTCGATGACGATGAGGAGTCGGGGCACGGGCGCGTGCGAGGGGTCGCGCCGCACGAGGTCCTGGTAGTCCTCGATGTCCTTGGCGTCGGCGTCGGCGAGGATGTGCTCGCGCCGCTTCAGCTCGGCGCCCAGCGACTCCAGGGCGCGCTCCACGAGGTGCGCGTCGAGGTCGGTGACCATGCCGACGGTGTGCGGCAGCTTCACGCAGTCCTTGAACGCGGAGCCGCCCTTGTAGTCCACCAGGACGAAGGTCATGTTCTCGGGCGTATTGGCCACGGCCAGGGCGGCGACGATCGTCTGGAGCAGCTCCGACTTGCCGGAACCAGTGGTTCCGGCGATCAGGCCGTGCGGCCCGTCCTTGCGCATGTCGATGCCGAACGGACCGTCGTACGACTCGCCGATGACGGCCATCGTCGACTGCCCGCCCGCCTGCCAGCGGGCCATGATCGCACCGGGCGTCGGCGGTTCCAACTGGAGCACGTCCAGGAGCCGGCTCGACGCCGGCAGCGCGGAGTCCTCGCTCTCGCCGCTGATGTCCCGCAGCGGCGAGACGGCCCGCGCCAGGCGCAGACACCAGGAGGGGGGGACGAAGTCGGGGCGTACGTCCTTCAGGCGCTCGGCGCCGGTCATCTCCACGCGCAGCCGCAGCTCCCGCGGCCCGTCGCCGCCGACGGGGTCGGGCTCGGTCCGGTGCCAGGCCTGGAACGAGGGGAAGCCGCCCGCGACGGGCGGTCGGGGCAGCCCGCCCGGCTGCGGTCCGGCCGGCCGGCGCGGGGGCTCGTCCAGTTCGCGGGGCTTCGGCTCGGCGACGACGAAGGCCTGGCACTCGCCGGGCAGAAAACGTTCCTCGGTGTCGAGGCAGAGCGCGTACATGTGCACGGCCGGGCCCTCGCGCAGCAGGCGCACGACACCGGGGAGGGAGCGCAGGCGCCGTGAGCCGTCCCAGACCACCACGATGTCCGGGTCGGAGAAGGCGGCGCCCTGGCTCTTGTTGTCCTCCACGGCCTTGGTCCGCGCGTCGAGGATCTGGGTCAGCTCACCGATGCGGGCGCCGACGGTCTCGGCGTCCGTGCCGATGAGTACGTTGACGTCCTGGCCGCCCGTGGGCCGCGCGTGCGGCAGCCAGCGCACCCAGTCCCAGCTCTCCCGGGCGGAGTTCTCGGTCAGGACGTAGAACTGCACGTCCATCGGGCTGTGCAGCGTCGCGGCCTGCGCGACGGCCCAGCGGCCGAGCGCGGTCGCGCTGTCGCCTGGTCCGGCGATGCCGATGACGCCGAGGCCCTTCAGGGGGAGCGCGACGGGCGCGTCCTCTATGTGCCAGGTCACCTGGCGGCGGTGCTCGTCCTGTTCGGGGTCGTCGAGGACGACTTCGGAGGGCAGCCGGCCGGTGCCGACGCGGATCAGCAGATGGTCGGCGTCGGTCCGCCGCCGTTCCCACAGCCGGGTGCGGGGGCCGGTGCCGAGCGCGAGGACGGCCGCCGGGTCGGGGATGGCGTGGCGCCGGTCCATCCGCTCGGCGACCAGGGCGTCCTGCGCGTCCTTCTCGATCCGGGCCTTGGTCTCCTTGTACTCCCTGACCTGCTTCGCATGGGACTTGCGCCCGTGCTTCTTGTCCATGAAGTAGTTGCCGAAGAGCATGATCGGGCTGAGCCCCGCCATGATCAGGTAGTACCAGCGATTGAAGATCATCGCGGCGATGACGGCACCGACCAGCGGGAACAGCGCCATCAGCCAGGGCAGCGGCCGTGCCTCGAACTCCCGGGGCGGGCTCGGCAGCCGGAAGGTGGTCTGCCGCTCGGGCGGGCGCAGCCGCGGAGGCCGGTTGTAGTCGAGGCCCGCGCCGTCCTCGGACCACTTGAGGGCGGCGTCGGGAGGGGAGTACCGGGTGAGTTCCAGCAGGGTGTTGCCGAGGGCGAGCTGGGCGCCGAGGGGCCACCGCACGGTGTCCGCCCGACCACCCCCGCCCCCCTTCGCTCTCCCTTTCTCCTGCCGGGCGCGAGCCTTTGCCTGCTTGCGCCGCGCCTTCTCCCGCCGCTTGTGCCGCTTGTCCTTCTCCCGCTCGGTCAAGGAGGGGTCGAGGGCGTCGTCCGGGTCGGGTTCCGGCTCCTCCTTCTCCTCGCCGAAGGGGGCGCCGTCGAGGGTGACGCCCTCCTTGTCCTTCTCCCCGCCGTGCAGGGTGACCTGGCAGGTGCCGTCGGTTGCAACTGACAACGTCAGGGCGCGGGCGGGCAGCTCCGGGTCGTCGATCCGGAGAAAGGAGGCGGGGCCGCTGCCGATGTCGTAGCGCCCTATGCCGAGCCGGTGCACGGAGCCGGCCGAGGGGCCGCCGGCCACGCGCAGCTCGACGAGTCCGCCGGGCTCGCCGGGCAGGCAGCCGGCGGGGTCGTGGAGGCTGACGACGGCGCCCTCGCGCAGCGGCGAGGTCACGACGGTGGCGCCGGGATCGACGGCGTACCCGTCCACGTAGATCATCGGGGCGTTGCCGGCGGGGGAGTGCGGGCCCTGTCCGATCGGGATGATCTGGGCGCCGCCGCGGCCGACCTGCCGGCCCAGTTCCACCGCGATGTCCCGCACGGTGGACTCGGGATCGGCGTCGAGGACCACGTCGGCGGTGTCCCCGCCGAACGGATCGACGACGGTCAGAGTCAGGCGCACGACGGTCCTCCCCGGAGCTGGACAACGGGCCCGACGATATCCGCTCCACCGTTCCCACGGGCAACGGCCCGGGTACGGGGCAACCGCGGAACGGCACGCGTTCTCATGGCAGACCTGTGACTCGACCGGACTGGGATCCCCTCCGCCCCACCCGTAAGCTGCTGGCGCAAGAGCGGACGATCACACCATCCGCTCAACGGGAGCCACGGGGGCTGGCCCTGGGGCGAGTTGATGAGGAGAGAGCCACATGGCCAAGGACCTTGATGTCACATATCAGGACATGCGTGACGCGGCCAAGCACGTGGTCAAGGAGAAGGACAAGCTCACCGAGAAGCTGGACGGCCTGAAGAAGTACATCAAGCACCTCGTCGAGACGGGCTTCGTCACCAAGAGCGCCTCGAAGGCGTTCGACGAGAACTTCGACGAGTTCGTCGAGGGCGCGAAGAAGACCCTCGAGGGCCTGGACGGCATGGGCGACTACCTGACCAACGCGGCCGACAAGTACGAGCAGATCGACGACGAGCTGGGCAAGGCGGCGCGGAAGTAGCGGCGCGGCGTGAGCGCTTCGGAAACGGGGGGACGGGCAGTGCCGACCGTCCCCCCGTTTTCGTTGCTCCCGATGGCGTGGGCAGCGCGATGGACGAAGGGGGCACCCGATGGGTGAGTACACGAGGATCGACGATCTGGACGTCATCCGTGAGATGGGCCTCGGCCTCGGACGGATCAAGGACGCTTTCGACGGCCTGGGGAAGCTGAAGGGCCAGTACGGGGAAGACTTCGGCGAGCATGATCTCGCGTGGCAGTTCGGGGACTTCGTGGAGAACTGGGAGAGTCACCGCGAGGAACTGGGCGAGGAGATCAAGAGCCTGGCCGAGATCGCGAAGGGCGCCGCGAAGACGTACGAGAAGATCGACAGCGCACTGGCCAAGGCTCTTCGCGAAGCCGACAAGAGGAAGAAGTCCTGATGGGCGCCGCGCGCCCCACGGACTGGCAGCCGCTGGCACACCAGGACCCGGTGCCGGGCGATCCCGATCGTCTGGAACAACTGGGCCGTAAGCTGCGCAAGACCGCCGACGAGTTGGAACGGCAGGTCCGCCACCTCAAGGCGGCGTCCGAGGTTGAGTCCTGGGACAGTGACGCCGGGAAGAGCTTTCGCGAGAAGGCCAAGAAGTGCCGTGGCCGCCTGGAAGCCGCACACAAGCGCTACGAAACGGTGGCCGACGCGGTCGGCGACCGGATCGTGGACCACGGTCCCGGCTACGAGGCGAACGCCGCCGCCCCGCCCGGTAGCTACGCCACGGAACTCCATCGCGCCCAGCGGATGGCGGAGATCGCTCGGCGCGAGGCGCAGGAGGCCGAGGCCGACAAGAGCGCCGCGCAAAAAGGCCTTGACGGCCTGTCCGGGAAATCCGGGAAGGGCGATGGCGCCAAGGAGGACGGCAAGACCCAGAAGGAGAAATTGGAGGACCGGGCGGAAGCTGCCGGGAAGTCCTTGGAGGCGGCCCGGGAGAAGCTCCGGAAAGCGCAGAGCATTCGCGACGAGGCGGCCCGCAAGGCACGCGAGGCCATAGACGAAGTCATCTCTCACGACGCTCTCAAGGACGGCTTCTGGGACGACTTCGCCGATGTGGTGAAGTTCGTGGCGGACTGGACCGAGAAAATCTCCAAGTGGGCCGGTATCGCGGCTCTCGCGGTCGGCTGGATTCCCGTGGTCGGCCAAGGCCTCGCAGGTCTGCTGGGCGCCATCTCCATGGTCGCCACACTCGTCAACATCGCCTGCACGGCGATCCAGGTCGGCATGGGGGACGAGTCGTGGACAGCGCTGGCCACGGCGGCCGTGGGGCTGCTGATGATGGGGGCGGGCAAGGCGATGTCCAAGGTGAGCGGCCGGTATGCCAAAGGGCTGCTGGGGCGCCTGCGGACCGCCAAGGGCGGTAAGCAAACACCCAGGCAGAACAAGCGGAACCGCCACAAGTTCAACCGTGAGGCCGGGCACAT
This sequence comes from Streptomyces sp. NPDC031466, assembly GCF_055581265.1. Lineage (NCBI taxonomy): Bacteria > Bacillati > Actinomycetota > Actinomycetes > Kitasatosporales > Streptomycetaceae > Streptomyces > Streptomyces sp. NPDC031466. Next base: position 320,491 of record NZ_JBVIJT010000010.1, on the reverse strand, counting down.
CAAGGGCTTGCAGAAGGGCGACATCTCGAAGTCGGTCCGCGAGCCGGTCACCGAGCTCTTCAAGGGATCGACCTGGAAGGACGCGTTCAGGGGCGGTTACCGTGAGTCGGCACAGGTGCTGCGGGACCGCGGAAACGGGAGCCTGATCAAGGGCGGTCTCAAATCCGTGTCCTTGTCGGATGCCGCCGTGGCATCCGATCTCAAGGAACTGAAGTACCTGGGCAAGAACATGGGTGACGGGTACGCGGTCAACAAACTGTCGAGCCGAGCGACAGCGCTGAACGTTGCCGGCAGCGGAATAACCGCTGGCGGCCTTCTCATTGATGAGGTGAGCTGATGAACGAAGAAGAGACCGATCCGGCGGAGAACTCACCCGACCTGGAAGAGGACCACATCGTCGATTTCGATTTCGACGACGGATGGCTCCCCCTCACACTCCATGAAGGCACCCGGACAGAGGCCCGACGGATGGCCTCGGACCTGGTGGAACAGTTCAATCCACTCCAGCTCGATGTCAGCAGGTCCGCGCTGCAGGAGGAGCTGGAGCAGCTCGCCCTGAGCGCGTTCGAGTCGGGCCCGGTCCTGACGACCGTGGCGTACACAGAGGGCGGCATCCTGCTCGCCGAGCTGTCGGTCTTCGTACACGGAGAGGACGACGTCCGGCGGCCCTCGCCAGAGAAGTATCTGCCTCACCTGATGAAGTGGTCGTACGCCGAGATCAAGGGCGAAGCACAGGTTTCCGACGTCGAGCTGCCGCTCGGCCCGGCGATCCGCATCCAGGCAGTGCTGGCCGAGAAGCGCCGCTTCGGGTGGGGCAAGAAACTCAGTGAGGTCCTCCGGTACGCGGTCTGGCCGGATGGGCAGGAGGAGATCTTCGTCGTGGAGGCAAGGTGGCTGAATTTTGAGCGGACGGACGAATTGACCGACCTCGTGGACCGCCTCATGCCGACCATGCGCCTCCTGACGGTCGCCGCCGAACCCGCCACGGGCACCGCCATCGAACCCTCCGCCGAGAGCTGACATGCCCATCCGGACCGCATGGGAGACGCCTCCCAGTGACTACACGATCTTCGTTCCCGACGGTTGGTTCCAACTGCACCTCGGACCCGATGAGCGGGACCGCGGTATCGCCGCCTTGGCCACCCGGCAGTTCGCGGGCATCGACAACGCGCCCGTCCTCAAAGAACGGCTGATGCGGGACCTGCAGAAGCAGGCCAAGGCGGCCTATCGCGAGGGCGGCGTCGAGCTGTACATCTCGCTGCTGACCGTCGAGGGCCTGCCGCTGGCGTCGTCACTGCTCGTGAGTCTGCTCGCCGACGGCTGGCCTGGCTGCATCACGGCATACGACCTGGCCCGCAGACTCGTGGACACGGGGCACCCGGCTCAAGTGAGAAGGCTGGACGCCGCGGGTGACGCCGTGCGGATGGAGAAGACCGAAGCCGCTGACCCGGAGAACCAGATGGGCAACACGCTGGCGACGACGACGGTGACGTACCACGTGCCCATTCCCGCGAGTGAGCAGTGGCTGACCCTCACCTTCTCCACGCCCCTGGAGGGCCTGGCGCCGCGGATGGTCGAACTCTTCGACACGGTGGCGGGAACGCTGCACTGGGAGTAGGACGGATCAGGTGTCGAGGTTGACGAACAGACTCCGCGCGAAGTCGTCGAACTCGTCGATGTTCGAAGTGATCCAGCCGATGTCCTCGCCGAGGGTTCTCACGATCACGTCGATGCCCAGGGACTCGATGCGCCAGGCGTAGTTGACCGAGACGCACATCGCTTCGGCCTTGGCGGCGACGAAGTAGCGGATCGAGCGCTTGCCGCGCCCCAGGCGCTCCGTGTCGAAGTCGATGACCTCGGGGTCCTGCGCGGCACCCGGCTCGTGCCTTTGGACCAGTTCGTCCAACGTCCTGTCGACGTCGCCCTCACTCGGGCCCGCGTGGACGAGGAAGGTGAGAAATTCCCGTCGCGGGTCGGGGACGTAGAGGAAGATCTGGTGCACCGGCACCGTCCGGGGAATCAGCTCGGCCGCGGATTCGAGCTCGAAGGCCAGCGTCTTGACCTGCTTCTTGTCGACCGGCTCGTCGTCCACCAGTTCCCAGAGCAGCTCCGAGGTGCGCCGCGCCCACTTCTTGCGCTCGCGCGCGGCGCCCCGTCCCTCCCCCAGAAGGGGCATGGCGGGCCAGACGGTGGCGTCGCTGTCCGTGTCGAGAGAGAAGGTGACGGTCACTCGGTCCTCCAGCGGAACGTGGTCATGACGGCGTCGAAGAGTTCGACGAGGATCTCGGTGAAATCACTGTCGGGATCGCCGTCCCCGACCGTGCTGAAGCTGACGACCAGCCACCCCGCGTCCGCGCCGGGCGACGGCACCTGCACGACGTAGTCGACGTGCCGGGACGGCGCCTCGGCGCCCTTCGCGGGGTCGGCGGGCATTGTGCGCTCCTTGCGCATCCCCGCAGATCCGTCCAGCTCCGCCGGCTCCGAGTCCGCCGAGCCGGTGAGCAGTTGTTTCAGTACATCCTGCTTGCCGATCCCCCCGCCCAGGGCGGTGTCGACCTTGGCCACGACGATGGAAGCGGCGACGAGATAGCCGTGCATGGGTTCCGTCGGCAGGTAGAGGTCCACGCCGTCGCGGTGCCGCGCTTCCTTCACCGAGGAGTTCAGCCGCCGGTACAGCTCCATGCGCGCCTCGGCCACCTTGTCCTTGGGCAGCTCCGGGGCCACTCGCTCGGCGGCGTCATCGACGATCCTCTTGACCGCCTCCTGGGTTCCTTCTCTCAGGGGGACCCGCGTCCACCCCGGCGGTATGACGAGGGCGTATCCGACTGCGTTCTTGGTGTCAGCCGACGGCATCGCGGCGGTTCCTTCGGTTGAGCACTCCGTACACGAGCGTGAGGGCACCGGGCAGGAGAGGGGTGACGAGTACGACGGGATAGTGGTGCATCAAGAGAAACAACGGGGCAAGCTGAGCGAGCCCACCGCCAGCGAAATAGAGGACGAATTCACTGCGCCAGTCGCCGCGTTTGTGCAGCGTGACGACTCCGACGGACAGGGCTGCGACCGCCAGCAACGGCAGGGTCTGGGCCGGTACGCGAAAGACGGCGCTGAACGCCTTTGGAAGGGCATCGGAGTTGATGAGTACGCCACCGATGATGGCGACGATGAGAAATGCGAGCGGAGTCACGACGGCGATCCGCGCGTTTCTGATCACCTTCCGGTCCTCGGGCGGAAGATCGCCGGTCGCCCCGGCCGGTCCGTTGTGCACCATGTACCTGGCTCCTGCGTCTGTACGTCGTGTCCTGCTCGGACGGCTGCCTCACCAGGCGGAGTGGGCCTGCGTCACGCCGTTGTTGCCCTTGAAATCGTTGTAGGCATCCCAACTGGGCTTGTGCGGAACGCCGAGCCCGTCACTCACGGCGTTCAGGGAGTCATTGTCACCGAGCAGTTTGTCGCCCCAGTCGACCGCCGTACCGGCGTACGTCGATCCCATGGCGGTGCCATAGGCGATGTTTCCGCCCACCTTGGCACCGGGCGATATTCCCTCACCGAAGAGCCGCTTGTTCTGACTGATCCCCTTACGCAGGGCAGCGAGTTCGCTGTCTCCGAGGTGTACTGCCTGCGACCACTTGCCGGGAGGCGGCATCTCGTCGGCCACCCGGCCCGCGCGTCCGGCGATTCCCTTGCGCAGCGCGGTCATCTCCTGCCGGATGGCCGCCTTCGTCGCGTCGTCGGTTGCGCCCGCCAGACGATTGGCCAACTGGTTGCGCAGGGATTTGGTGCCCGCGAGACCCTGCTTGAGCTTGGTGACCCTCTGCACGGTGGATGCCGCGCGTGTCGTCTTGCTCGCGGCCTTGAGCCCGGCCATGGCACCACGACCGATCCCCATGGTGAGCAACCCGAAGGCGTCGAACGCGACGTCCATCCAGGTGGCCTTGCCCGCCGCCACCAACAGCATGCGGCCGAGGACGACCGCGACACCGATGCCGATGACGATGAGATTGAGACCCGGTATGAAGATCGCGGCAATGGCCAGAGCTGTTCCGATCCAGCTGAGGATGTCGAGAAACAGCTTGAACCCCTCGGCATGCTCTTTGGCCCAACCCACCAGATCGTCCCAGGCGCTGTCCTCCACCGCGTCGTCGATGGCCTCACGAATGTTTCTGCGAGCCGTCAACGCGTGGTCGTGGAAGTGGGAGGTGGCCTTTTCGAGCTGCTTCTTCGCCTCTTTGACCGCGTCTTCGTCCTTTTCGTCAGCCTGCGCCTTGTCACGTGCCTTCGCCGCGAGTTCCTGTGCGTGTTCCAGTTCTCTGGCCCAAGTGTTCAGGTGGCCCGACACCTTCTCGTACCGGCCCTTTGTCTTGTCGAAGCGTCCGGCGAGTTCGTCGGCCTCCTCCTTCAAGCTTTTCGCGTACTCGCCCTTGATGTTGTCGTCGTCACCGAGCCGGCGAAGTTTCTTCACCTGCCGGGACAGAGTCTCCGCGATGTCCGAGAGTCGCTTCGCCTCCGCACGGACCGCGACCGGGTCGCCCGGGGTCGGGTCGGATTCGGCGAGAGGGGACCAGTCGACGGGACGGCCGGCCACGTGAGTTCTCCCTTGCTCTGTGCTCTGTGCTCTGGTGCTTTGCCGCTGCGTACGCGCGGCCTGTTCGCTGCGTCCTTGCTACTTCTTCTTGCGTTTGTTGGCCTCGGCCAGTTCCTTGTCGAGCTTCTCGAAGTTCTCGATCGACTGCTCGACCAGTTTCCCGACCTTCTCGATGTTCCCGAGCAGTTCCTTGCGGTGGTCATCCCAGTTCGTGGTGAACTCGTCCATGGCGCCGGCGACATACGAGGACCCGTACTCGTTCCGCATGTCCTCCTGGTGCCCGGAGCACCCCTTGAACTCCTTCCGGACCGTTCCGAGATCCTTCTTGATCGTGTAGAGGTACTCGTAGTCGACCCCGAGGTCGGTCATGTGCTTCTCCTCGCGTCTTCTTCGTCCAAGGGGAGGGCGTCGTCCAGCGCGGCTGCGGGTCTCCGGGGCGGGAGATCACCGGTTGACGGACTGCACTTCCTCGACCGCGATGTCCTGTACGACCTCGATCGTGCCGTCGGGCATGCCGACCGGTCCGTCCTGGCCCGTGCCCGTCCAGCTGATCTCCCAGGTGAGGGAGGCCTTGAGGGGGAAGGTGGCGCCCTTGGACGAGCGGTTGTAGACGATGCCGCAGGGCGGGGTCTCCTTGGACTTGCCCTTCGCGTACGGCGCGCCGATCTTGCCGTCGACGATGGGGCATTCGCCGCTTGCGGGGATCATCGTGGCGTCGTCGCTGCCCGGGTTGATCGTGAGGGACTTGGGCCGGGCGGTCGTCGTCGCCTCCAGGTGGAAGCCGGGCACATCGATGGCCGCCGTCGCGCGGACATCGTCGAAGACGGCCTTGTCGAGCCAGGCCCAGGTGGGCAGGTTCACCTTCGTGGTGCCCTCAGGGGCGAGGGAGACCTTGGTCCTCGGCAGCTGCATCCGCTGGTAGGCGAGGTCGGCCAGCATCTTCGACGTGATGGCCTGCTCGTACTGGGGCGGCGGGGTCTCGCCCTCATCGACCCAGAACGGGATGTCGTCGCAGGAGGAACGCTTGAGGACGTCCGGCTCGTCGGGGTTCTCGACGGCGGCCCAGAACATCCCCTTGCCGTCCTTGTCGACGTTGTAGTCCTTGTAGCCGGGGGTGTCGGTCCAGCCGTAGTCGTCCTCGTAGTGCCGCTGCAACTCGGAGAGCGCCGCGCCCGCGTGTCCGCCCATGCCGGGGGCGCTCATGGAGTCCTTGAGCTCCTTGGACATCTTCTTCTTGAAGTCCTTGGCACCGAGGTAGGGCGCATACCAGCAGGGGGGAGGGGCCCAGGTGACGTCGGAGGAGGTGACGTTTCCCCTGCTCTTCCCCTGAGCGACGGCGCCGGTGTAGTGGATCTGGGCGGCGGCGTAGATGCCGGTTCCGTCGCTGCCGCCCTTTGCTTCTGCCTCGCGGCCCTTGCCGGAGTTCACCGGCTTGGCCGCGTGGGCGGGTGCCGTGAGGACGAGGGCGCCGAGGGCGAGCGTCAGGGCTGCGGTACCGAGGGTCGTACGACGTGCTCTGTTCACCGGCACTGTGCCGCCTCCGTCTCCACGAATACCTTGGATGCCTGCCACAAGTCCTTGCCGGTGGGCATCTTGGTCATGATCAGCTTGTAGTGATCGAAGTCCTTGATGCTGGGCTTGGTCCTCAGCACCTTCCCGGTCTTGATCTCCTTGCCGAAGTATTTGCTCGAGTCCGCGCAGAAGGCGACCTCCACCGAGTTGCCGTTGGCAGCGGAGCGTGTGGCGGCCCGGTAGTGGCGCAGCGTGCCGGTGGCGGTCCAGCCACCCTTGATCCACTCGTTGATCTGCACCTGCGCGTAGCGAAGGCCACCACCGGTCGCGTAGGCGGACACGGCCGCGTCCTTGGGGGTGCGCTTGTCGACGCCTCGGTAGATGGCACGGAAGAAGTTCGCGGCGTCGTCCATGGCCGCCGCTTCGTTCTTGTTGTTCGGCTTGTCCCAGTCGAAGACCAGCTTCATGTCCTTCGGCAGGGACAGGTCGACGCCGTCCGGATTGTCGTCCGTGGATGCCGCCGGCTCCGGCGACTTCTTCGGCTTCGTCGTGCCCTGATCGGCGCCCGTGATCTTGTTCTTGTCCGGGGAACTGTCGTCACCCCCACTGCCGCAACCCGTCAGGAGCAGGGCAGCGGTCGCGGCGAGCGCGGCGGTGACGGGCAAGGTGCGGCGGTTCACGGTCGGCTCCCGGTGGGGCGAGGATGTCTCCAACAGCCCGACGTTATCCACGGGGTTGGTGGTTCCGCCAGGGTCGATAGTGGGGCAAGGTGTGCCATCCCGGCGGACTGTCATCGTGTCGTGACGCACTCGGGGCGGACTCCCTGGACGCCACCGGCGAACCCGACGGAGAACGGAGAGACGTACTCCCTGCGTTGCGTCCTCACGCACATCATCGAGGAGTACGCCCGCCACAACCGCCCCGCCGACCTGCTGAGGGAGCGGATCGACGGCGGCACGGGCGAGCAGCGGGCGGGCGCACCCGGGTGCGCCTGAGCCTCGTAGGCTGGCCCGGGCCGGACCGGCGAGCAGTCGGCCGGCCCGCCCGGCACACGCCGACGAAGGGGACGAGAACAGCCATGGCCCGCTACACAGCACCGCAGACCATCGCGCGCGGCGGATTCAGCATCAAGGTGCCGGAGTCGTGGTGGGAGTTCGACGTACGCCCCGAGTCCCGCGACGCCGCCATCCGCCAGATGATCAACGACCGCGTGCGGGCCCGCCCCGAGCTGGCCCCTCACCGCGACACCTTCGAGGGCTTCCTGCGCAAGGCCGCGAAGGACGCCTGGCAGTCCGGTGCCCTGTACTGCGGCTGCATGGCGGAGACCTTCGGCGGCGATACGCCGGTCACCGGCTCGGTCACGGTCTCTCTGGTCGGCGCGCGCACGCCCGGCGGCGACATCCTCCCGACCGACCCGGAGCGCATCGTCGCCCAGCTCGGCGTGCGCGAGGCCAAGCGGGAGGGCGACGCGTGGCGCAAGGTCACGACGGTCGACATCCCGGGGGTGGGCCTCGCGGCCCGGACCCACGGCGTCGAGGACATCTCCGTGGAGGGCGACGACCGCACCCTCCGCGTCGTCCTGATGCAGACGTTCATCCCCGTACCGGGCCAGGAGGGCAAGGTCGCCCTGGTCTCGGGCAGCAGCCAGCTCCTCGAACTGGCCGACTCGTTCTTCGACATCTTCGACGCGGTGACGTCCACGTTCCGTTTCGCGGAGTAGCGGAGTGGTGGAGTAGCGGAGTAGGGGCGGCCGGTCCGGCCCATCAGGTCCGAAGAAGTCCAGCTCCGAGGACACCCCCGCTGACGGCGGGGCCCGTACGCGTCACGAGGATGCGTACGGGCCCCGCTCGCCCTCAACGCCGGTTCAGCACCCGCTTGATCCGCTTGCCCGAGCGCGACTCGTCCAGCGTCTTCCACAGCTTCGACGAGCTGAGCGACGTGTAGACGCCGGGGGCGCCCTGCGTGCCGCAGCCGTCGCCGTAGGAGACGACGCCGATCAGGATCGGGGCCTCGCGGCCGGGGACCTTGCGGAAGATGGGGCCGCCGCTGTCACCCTGGCAGGAGTCCTTCGCCTCCACGCCCGCGCAGAAGTTGACCTTCGCGTCGTACTCCTTGTAGCTCGTGCGGCACTCCGCGTGGGAGAGGATCGGGACCTTCACCTCGCGCAGGCGGTCAGGGGTGTGGTCCAGCTCCGTGTCCGTGTTGCCCCAGCCCGCGACCGTCGCCTTCTGGCCGGGGCGGATCAGCGCGTCGGTGCCCTGCGTGGGGAGCGCCACGGGGGAGATGCCCCGCACCGGCTTCTCCAGTTGGAGGAAGGCCACGTCGTAGGCCTCCTTGCCCTGGAGGTAGCGCGGGTGCACGACGACGCCGCCCTTGGCGATGTCCCGTATCCGGCCCTGCTTCCTGGAGAGGACCGTGCGGCCCACCGCGACCTGGAGCGTCTTCGGCGTGACCGGCTTGCCCGCCTCGTCGACCAGGCAGTGCGCCGCCGTCACGACTGTGTCGGCGGTGACCAGGCTCGCCCCGCAGAACTGACGCTCACGCGCGCCGCCCGGGCCCTTCTCCAGCACGGCCGTCATGAACGGGTAGGCGTCGTTGGGGACTTCGGTGCCGCCGATGATGGCGTGCGCGGCGGGGGCCGAGGTGGCGACCATCGCGAGGGCGGCGCCGCTCGCGGCGAGGCCGGCGGCGAGGGAGGTCCGGCGGGTGGGGGTCCGCAGGGGGGTCTTGCGACTCATGGGGGGTTGTTTCTCTTTCGTGTCGTGCGTGGTACCTGAATTCCGGCGAGCCGCCGGGCAACAGGCGGGGCCGGCACCACATTTGGTCATACGTTCAACCATGTGGTCATTCCTCGTGAAACCTTTCGTGCGGAAGGAGAGAGGGGGAATCCGTGACACCGGTTCACTCCACCACTTGCGTGGGTTGTGGGGAGAACCGCGGGCGGTTCGGTGGCCGCGCCCACGGCGGAGCGTGCCTCCCTTCGCGCGTGCGGCCGCACAGGGCGGTGGGCGGGAACCGACCGCACCCCCGGTGACGTCCCTCTCGGGGGCCCGCGTGGGCCTCATCGCCCGTCCCGCCGCGCCCAGTTGCGCACAGCGGGTCAATTCGCGTACGCACACACCCGCCACGCCTTTGTGATCCGGCAACGGCAACGGCAACGGCATCGGAACCGGCGAGCTCGGATTGCGCGTGGATAACGATGAGGCCTGTGAGGTTCGCGATCTTTAACGTGCCTTGAGGGGCTTATATGCTGCTGATACGGTGCGATGACTTGACACGGGGCCTGGGCTGAACAGCCCGCCCTAGGTGGGGCGAGAGAGTCGCGAGTGTCACAAATGATCGAAATTGACCGATTCTTCTTGGGCGTGCGGGGAGCAGTTGCGTGAAGATCCAGGAGCGTTTGGGGGCGGGCAACAACCGTTCCGCCGCGCCGGCCCAGCCGGCGATGGGTGAGCGACTTCCCGCGCCGCCTCGCGAGCGCAAACCCGCGCTCGCCGCCCTGGCCGTCCTCCTCATCCTCGTCGGCGCGCTCGGCGCCACCGTGCTCGTGCTGCGCGCCGGCGACCGCATCGAGGTCGTCAAGGTGACGAAGGAGATCCCGGCGGGCGAGGCGCCCGTCGAGGGCAGGAACATCACCAGCGTGATGGTCGCCGAGGACGACTCGATCCACTACGTCCCGTGGGTCAAGGTCGGCGCCCTCGCCAAGCTCAAGGCCAAGAGCACCATCCCCGCCGGCACCGTCGCCGTCGGCGAGATGTTCGGCGCCAAGCCCGGCCTGCCCGCCGGAAAGGCCTCCGTCGGCCTCTCCCTCAAGGAGGGCCAGTACCCCGCCGACCTGAAGCCCGGCGACACCGTCGCCGCCTACCCGGTGGTGTCCGGCACCTCGACCGGCAAGGGCTCCACCGGCAGCGGCGGGTCGAGCGGCGGTACGCCGCTGGTCGCCGCCGCCAAGGTGAGCACCATCAGCTCCAACAACGACGCCACCGTCAGCACCGGCAACCAGAACCTCACCCTCCTGGTCCCGCGGGACGAGGTCGCGGCTCTGGCGAGCGCCGCGTCCGAGGGCAAGGTCGTCGTCGTACGCGTCACCCCCGACAGCAACTAGAGGCGAGCGGAAGAGACATGGCGCTCATCGCACTCGCCGCCGACAAGGGGTCGCCCGGCGTCACCACCGCTGCCGTCGCGCTGGCCGCCGTCTGGCCGCGCCGCGTGCTGGTCGCGGAGACCGACCCCGCGGGCGGCGACCTCGTCTACCGAAGCGCGGCCGCGCACGGCGGACCGCTCAACCCCAACACGGGCATGCTGTCCATCGCGGCCACGGCCCGCCGCGGCCTCGTGCCCGACCAACTGTGGGACCACACGCAGCCGTTGAGCGGCGGTCTCGAAGTCCTCGTCGGACTCGGCAACGCCGAGCAGGCCGCCGGGCTCGCCGGGGTGTGGCCGACCCTCGGGCGCGCCTTCGCGCAGCTCGCCGACTCGCCGCACGCGCCCGCCGACGTCATCGCCGACTGCGGGCGCGTCAGCGGCGACACCCCGGCCGTCGAACTGTTCCCGCAGGCCGCCCTCGTCCTGCTCGTCTCGCGCACCGAGCCCGAGGCGCTCGCCCGCGTCCGCGACCGCGCCGCGGCCCTCGCCGCCAAGCTGCACGGCGGATCGCGGGGCGCCGCCTCGCTCGCGACCCCGCTGATCGGCGTCCTGCTCATCGCGGACCCGTCGGCGTCGGCCAAGCTCGTCCACCAGGTCGACGACATGCTGATGGCCGCGCAGACCGGCGCCCGCGTCGTCGGCACCCTCGCCGACGACCCGACGGGCGCCGACCAGCTGGCCGGACGCAAGCGCGGACGGCTCGACAAGTCGCTGCTCATCCGCTCCGCCCGCAAGGTGACCGTCGACCTGTACCAGCAGTACGGCGCCGCCTGGAGCGGCCCGGCCGCGCCGCGGCGGCAGCAGCACGGAGCGGGCCGATGAGCACGCCCGTCGACCACCAGCTGGTGAAGCGGTTCCGGCAGGAGGCCGGCGACCGCATCGCCGAGCAGCGCCGCCTCGACCAGATCTCCGGCGTCACCCCGATGTCGGGCGAGGACGAGCGGCACTACGCCCGCGCCGTCATCGCGCAGATCCTGGAGGAGTACGCCCGCGCGGAGATCAACGCCGGGCGCACCCCGCTCGACGCGGAGACCGAGGAGCAGTACGCGGCCGCCGTGCACGCCGCTCTCTTCGGCGTCGGCCGGCTCCAGCCGCTGCTCGACGACCCCGAGGTCGAGAACATCGACATCAACGGCTGCGACCAGGTCTTCGTCGGATACGCCGACGGCCGCGAGACCAAGGCCGACCCCGTCGCCGAGACGGACGAGGAACTCGTCGAGCTGATCCAGGTCCTCGGCGCGTACTCGGGTCTCTCGTCCCGCCCCTTCGACTCCGCGAACCCCCAGCTCGACCTGCGGCTGCCCGACGGCTCGCGCCTGTCGGCGGTCATGGACGTCACCCGCCGCCCCGCCCTGTCCATTCGCCGCGCCCGCATGGGCAAGGTCTTCATGTCGGACCTGGTCGGCAACGGCACGCTGACCCCGGAGATCGGCCACTTCCTGGCCTGCGCGGTCCGGGCCCGCAAGAACATCATGATCGCGGGCGCGACCAACGCGGGCAAGACGACGCTGCTGCGCGCCCTCGCCAACGAGATCCCGCCGCACGAGCGCCTGGTGACCGTCGAACGCGCCCTGGAACTGGGCCTCGACCAATTCGCCGACCTGCACCCGAACGTCGTCGCGTTCGAGGAGCGGCTGCCCAACTCCGAGGGCCAGGGCGAGATCTCGATGGCCGAGCTGGTGCGCCGCTCGCTCCGTATGAACCCCTCCCGTGTCATCGTCGGCGAGGTGCTCGGCGACGAGATCGTCACGATGCTGAACGCGATGTCCCAGGGCAACGACGGCTCGCTCTCCACGATCCACGCCAACAGCTCCAGCGAGGTCTTCAACCGCATCTCCACCTACGCGCTCCAGGCCGCCGAGCGGCTCCCCATCGAGGCGAGCCAGATGCTGGTGGCGGGCGCGGTCAACTTCGTCGTCTTCATCCAGCGGCGCAACAACTACCAGTCCGGCGGCAAGCTCCAGCGCGTGGTGACCTCGGTCCGCGAGGTCAACGGCGTCGACGGCCGCGTCCTGTCCAGCGAGGTCTTCGCCGAGGCCCCCGACGGGCAGGTCGTCGCGCACGCGCCGATCGCCTGCATGGACGACCTGGCCGCGTTCGGCTACCGCCCCGCCGGGCAATGGGGGTGAGCACGACATGAACGCATCCCACCCACTGGCAGCGGATTCCCTCGGCTCGATGGGCGGCCTCTTCTCGCTGCCGGTCCTGTACGCCCTGCTCTGCGGCGTCGCCGCGGGCGGCGGCATCGCGCTTCTCGTGCTCGCGCTGCGGGGCCTGCCCCCGAAGCCCGAGCACGAGAAGCACAAGGCGAGCGAACGCTGGAGCGAACTGATCCGCTTCGCGGGCCGCCGCGGCTCCCTCGCCGCCGGTGTCGGCCTGGTCGTCCTCCTCCTCACCCGCTGGGCCGTGGCCGGCATCGCGGCCGGCATCCTCGTCTTCTTCTGGGACAAGCTCTTCGGCGGCGCCGCCGAAGAGCGTGCCCAGATGAAGCGCGTGGAGGCCCTCGCCGCCTGGACGGAGTCGCTGCGCGACACGATCGCGGGCGCGGTCGGCCTGGAACAGGCCATCCCCGCCTCCGCCCGCGCGGCGGCACCCGTGCTCCGGCCCCACCTGGACGCCCTGGTGGACCGCCTGCGCGCCCGCACCCCGCTCCCCGAGGGCCTGCAGATCCTCGCCGACGAGATCGACGACGCCTCGGCGGACATCATCGTCGCGGCGCTCATCCTCAACGCCAAGCTGCGCGGCCCGGGCCTGCGCCAAGTCCTCGGCGCGCTCGCCAAGTCGGCGCGCGAAGAGGTCGACATGCGCCAGCGCGTCATGGCGCAGCGCGCCTCGACCCGCCGCTCCGTGCAGATCGTGGTGGCGGTCTCGGTCGCCTTCGTCCTCGGCCTGTCCATCTTCAACCGCAAGTTCGTCGAGCCCTACGGCACACCGGTCGGGCAGCTCGTGCTGGCCCTGGTCTGCGCGCTGTTCGCGCTGGGCTTCTGGTGGCTGCGGAAGCTGTCGACGGTCGAGACGCCGGACCGCTTCCTGGTCAAGGACGAGCCGGGCGTGCAGTTCGTGCGGCCCCGGGGCGCGGCGGACGGCGCCGGGCAGGGCCGGCCGGGCGCCGGGCGGCCGGGCCTGGGGCAGCCGGGCGTGGGGCAGCCGGGCGTGGGACAGAGCGGTCAGCAGGGCCTGCCGGTTCAGCACGGCCTGCCGGGTCAGTCCAACTCCTCCGAGGGGATACGTCGATGAGCCTGACGATGCCGATCGTGATCGGCGCGGTGCTCGGCCTCGGCGTCTTCGCCCTCGTACGCGCCCTGCTGCCGCCCAAGCAGAGCGCGGTCGCCACGGTGGCCCGCATCGACGCGCTGCGGGCCCGCGGCGCCGCGTACGCCTCGCAGCGGGCCACGGGAGACGTGGAGAAGCCGGGCCGCATCGGATCGCTGCGGACCCGCGTCGGCGCGCGCGTCGCGGACCTCTACCTCCAGCAGGGCTGGGAGCAGCGCTCGCTGCGGGCCGACCTCGCGGTCCTGGACCGCAGCTGGGAGAAGTTCCTGGCGACGAAGGTGCTGCTGGGCGCGGTCGGCGTCTTCTTCGGCCCGTTCCTCTTCACCGTCGTCATGGTCCTCGGCTTCAGCCGCAGTCCGATCATCCCGGTGTGGCTCGCGCTGATGTTCGGCGCGCTCTTCTTCTTCCTGCCCGACCTGGAGGTACGCAGGGACGCGGCGGACAAGCGGCGCGATCTGCGCCGCGTCATCGGCGCCTATCTGGACCTGGTGTCGATGAGCCTCGCGGGCGGCCGCGGTCTGCCCGAGGCCCTCATGGCGGCGGCGGAGGTCTCCGACGGCTGGGCGACGCAACGCATCCGCAGCGCGCTGGCCGACGCCCGCATCACCGGCGTCAGCCAGTGGCAGGCCCTCGGCTCGCTCGGCGAGGAGTTGGGCGTCGAGGAACTGAAGGACCTGTCGGCGTCCCTGGCGCTGGTGGCGGACGACGGCGCGAAGGTGCGCGAGTCCCTCGCCTCCCGCGCGGAGACGATGCGGCACCGCGAGCTGGCCGAGATCGAGGGCAGCGCGGGCGAGAAGTCCCAGTCGATGCTGGTCGCGCAGCTGCTGCTGTGCGCGGGCTTCCTGGTCTTCCTCATCTTCCCGGCGGCGATGCGCGTGTTCCAGGTGTAGCGGCCCGTCACGACGGTGCCGGGCGACAACGGGGCCCGGCACCACCTCCCCCACCACTCCTGAGAGGACAACACATCATGAACGGACCGAGCGGCCTGAACGGCCTGGACGAGCGGGACTTCCGTACCGGCAACCCCGGCCTCGACCTCGTGATCACCTTCCTGCAGGGCCGCGTGCAGCGCGTCCGCTCGGGCGAGCTGGACCGGGGCGCGTCCGCGGTCGAGTGGGTCATCATCTCGGCGGTCGTCGTGGCGATCGTGGGCGCGGTGGCGGCCATCATCAACGCGGCTCTGGACAAGGGCGCCACGAAGGTCGGCGAGTGCATCGAGGGCGCGGACGCGGGCAAGACCTGCTGATCCGGTGGTGAACGGGGACAGGGAGCGGGGACGCGTGCGCGAGCGTGCGAGACGATGGGTACGCCGCAGGGTGGAGGCCGCCTCCACCCGCGGCGAATCCGGCATGACCGCGATCGAGTTCGTGCTGCTCACCCCCGTACTGTTCTTCATGATCTTCGCGACGGTGCAGTTCGGCCTGTACTTCTTCGCGGACCACGTCGCCCAGGCGGCGGCCCAGGCGGGCGCGCGCAAGGCCCGCGCCACGGCGGACGAGAACGCGGGCGGCTGGCGCGGCGAGGCCCGCGACGTGGTCGACGCCTACATCCGCCAGCTCGGCCCGCAGTTGGTGCTCGACCCGGACGTGCGCACGATCCAGCCGGAGCCGGGCACCGTCGGCGTGGAGATCACGGCGAAGGTGCCGATGGTCTTCCCCGGGCTCGACTTCACCGTGCACGCGCGGTCCTCGGGACCGGTGGAGCGGTTCGTGGAGGACGACGGCTGATGCGCTTTCGGCTGCCGCGGTGGCGGCGTGACGACCGGGGGCTCTCCACCATCGAGGTGGTGATCCTCGCCCCCGTGATGATCCTGTTCATCCTCGTCCTGGTGGCCTTCGGGCAGCTCGTGGACGGCCGGGGCGCCATCGACGGCGCGGCGCGGGACGCGGCGCGCGCCGGCTCGATCCAGAAGGAGCACGGCACGGCGATGGCACAGGCACGCGCGGCCGCGCGGGCGGACCTCGCGGACGTCTGCTCGGGCCCGGTCAGCGTCGTGCAGAAGAGCGCCGGCTTCGACCCCGACGTCGACCCCTTCTTCACCGTCGAGGTGAGCTGCCAGGTACGGGGCCTGGCGATGATCGGCGTCGACGTCCCGACGACCCTGAAGGCCAGCTTCAGCTCGCCGCTGGACCCCTACCGGAGGGCGGCGTGACGAGGAGAGCCATGACCGACGCCGTACGAGGACGGGTTGCCGCCCGCCGGGAGGCGCTGGACGACCGGGGCTCGGGGGCGGGCGCCGTCATCATCTTCGCGATCGTCTTCCTCACGCTGTCCGCGTTCGTCATCGACGGCGGACTGTCCATCTCCAAGCGGGAACGCGCCGCGGACATCGCGGAACAGGCCGCGCGCTACGCGGCGCAGGACCTCGACACCGAGGGCCTGTACGAGGGGGCCGAGGGCGCCCCCATCAACTACGAGAACTGCGGCGCCCGCGTCCAGGCCTTCGTCCGGGAAGCGGGCCTGTCCGGCGCGGACGTCTCGGCGACCCACTGCGTGACCGCGAACGCCCAACGCGTCGAGGTCCAGGTCCAGATGACCTACAGCCCCGTCTTCACCGGCATGTTCTACGGGGGCGATGTCACGGTGAAGGGGAGCGCGGTGGCGGAGAACGAGGTGGGCTGAGGCGGGGCCCGCCTCACCCCTCACCTGCGGCGCGTCAGCACAGGCCGTCCGATATTCACCCCACAGCACCGGCAACCGGTGGTGACCTCCGGGGACGCGAAGCGGTTTATCCGTTGTTCGCCTCGCTCTGGCCGAAGGCTGCTGACCGCCGCTACCGGTCCCGGATCGGGCAGGTGGTGCAGAAGACATCGGGGGTGCCAATGGCTCGGCAACTGAAGGTCGATGACGATGAGCTCACGCGCTTCATGAAGTTGCTCGACAGGTCGAACGAATCCTTGAAGGGACTTCGCAAGGCCCTGAGCGACGCCACCACCACCGGCCTCGGCACCGATGACCTCGACCGTGCCTGCGAGGAATTCCAGGACGACTGGAAATTCGGTGCGGAACAGCTCGGCAAACAGACCGAGGACCTGGCGAAGATCGTCGCAAAGAGCAAGGAGAGCTACCGCGAGGTCGACGACGCCCTGGAGGCGGCGATGAACAAGGCGAAGGCGAAAGCGACGAAGAGCGCGGGCGGCGGCGGAGCGAAGTGACGTACGCCCCCGGTGCCGGAACCGACCCGTTCCCCGATTCCCCCGCCCGCCGTAACGGCCCCCTGCCGCAAGGCCTCAAATCCTCACCGGACATCCCGAACCCCGACTTCCCCGATCTCGGGTTCAACCCGGCCCCCGGCAGCCCGGACACCGTAAAGGCCCTCCACAAGAAGCTGGCCACCTGTGCCAAGACCCTCGATGACACCCACGAGGTGGTCACGAAGCTGATGGACGGCAGTTACTGGGAGGGCGACGCGGCCGTCGCCTTCCGGGAGCAGCTGGAAGGCGGCCGGTTGCCGAAGGACCTGCGAAACGCTGCCCATTCCCTCGCCAAGGCCGCCCGGCAGTTGCACCGCTGGCACGATGAACTGGACGATTTCCGGTCCCGTGCGAAGCGCCTGAACGACGACGCCAAAGCCGCGAGGGAGGCGTTGGAGAAGGAAAAGGGCAGAGCCGATAGCGCCGGACATGACCCGGACCTGAAAGGTGAGGGCGGTCGGCTGGACGACGCCAAGAGGGCTCTTTCGCGGGCCGAGGCGCGGGTGAGCGCAGCGCAGGACGAACTGGACCGGATCTTGCGCAGGGCAAGGGGCCTCGCTTACGAGCACGAGGAGAAGGCCGGTCTCAGGGCGGGCAGGATTCGTGCGGCGACGAAGCATTTGGCGCCGCATGAACCAGGCTGTTTCGACAAAGCCATGGAATGGATCGAGGAGAACCTGCCGGACATCCTGGCGGCGGTGGCCGGCGTCATCGGCCTGGCGGCGATCATCCTCGCGGGACCGCTGGGGGCGGGGGTGGTGGCGGCCCTGTTGTTGGCTTCCTCGGCGCTGGGGGCGGGAGCGCTGGCGTCACGGATCTCGGACCCCGGGGTACGCGCCTCCTTGTGGGATGGCCTCAGTAAGGGAGAATTCGATTCCGATTTCTGGAGCAACGCGGTCTCGGTAGGGGCCGATGCGGCTGGAGTGCTGCCGGGAATCGGGGCTGTCAGTAGGGGCGGTTACGCGGGTGCTCGAGCCCTCACACAAGGAGCTGAGGCCCTCAGCCTCGGCCAGAGGATGAGAACTGTTGGCACGACAGTGATGGATGAGGCTCGAACCGTCTCGACCCTGGAAAATCCAGTGATCAATTACGTCGTGCGCGGCGCGAGTGACCCGGCGAGAGCGAGCAGGACGGTATCTACGACGTCAAGCTCCGTCGGCGTGGGCACAGGAGGGTTCGGATTGGCGAACAGCCTTACGGATGCCGACGACGACGGGATCAAGGACGGTGCTGTCGCTGGTATCGACGGTGCGCGGCTGGGCCTTGATGGGGGCGGACTCCTGAATGTTGCCCGCCACGTCCTCTCCTGACCACCTCTGACAGAAGGGCCTTCGTGAACGCCTCAGAGTATGAAACTGCCTGGGAGCATCCCCCGACACGCCGCGCCTGGCGCTGCCACATGGCCATGAATGTGGTCGGTTTGCTCGGCTGGGCCGGCGGCTGGCTAGCACTCCTCGGTGTTGCGACTTACCAGCCCAACTGGGTGGCAGTGGTCTTCATGCCGTACTTCCTCTATGGCTTCTACCGGGCCACCGTTCAGCTGCGTTATTTCTCGGCTGCCTTTTGTATGCTGCGTATTTTGCGTACTTACCCATGGCAGATGCTCACCGATGTGCCCCGCGGCGCGGGCAACCATCCAGAGGCACAGGACGACGGGCCCTGGGTGGAACTTCCCAACCCGGCCGATCACGCTGAACCGGTGCCGCTCGTATTTATCAGTCATCTACGTTCGCACTGGTGGTTGAGGCATATCGGAGGGCCGCGCACCGCGCCCGAACTGAAGGCTCGACTGGAACCTCTCTGGTTTGCCGGGGACCCCCGGTTCTTGGGGGTTGCCGCAGTCTCTCGACGTGCGGGAAACGGTCCGCGGCGGCTGCACTTCCTCTACCAACCTCCGGCTCTGGGTAAGGCCATGCCCCAACAGAGGTGGAGTGCCGGTTCGGCTGATCTCGAACGCGCCCGAAGGGCTGGAGCCCGGATCTCTGACACCGCCTCCGAGATGCGCACGTAAACGACTCCCTACCGGACAGGACCCGTGAACGCCCACACCTTCGTCCTCCACGACTCCGCCAAGAACCCGCACGCCGACATCTGGTTCGCAGAACCGCCCGGGTTCATCGGTCTGCCGCTGGATGCACTGTCGCCCCCAGAAGGCTCCCCGCCTCCCGGCGACCGTGCCGAGCTGGCGGTGCTTCTCGACTCCGCGCCCGATGACATGTGCCGCCAGCTACTCCTCGGGCAACTCTCCGAAGGGCACCGTTTATTGGAGGTCCTGCGGGAGGTCGGAACCGTCCACTGCTCCCTGGGCCTGCACCGAGATGACGTGGAGGAGGGCAGTGACGGGCAGACGCTGCTTTCTCTGCTCGTTCTCTCCTGGCGAGCCATCGCCACCGCGCCGCCCGCCGTCACCGCTGCCCGCGCCGTCACATCCCAGGCGCCGCCGCACACCCGCATCGAGTACCTGGAAGACCTGCCCTGCGGACCCGTCACCCTCAGCGAGACCCTCCGTGCCCCGGCAGCGGGGAACGGACTCGTTCGACAGGCGCTGTTGCAAGTGCACGCCCATCTTCCGCATCCGGACGGCAAGCGGCTGGCGGTCTTCACGTTGAGCACCACGGCCGTGAGCCGGCGCGAGGCGTATCGCCGGATGCTCCGCCGACTCGTGGGAATGGTCAGCTTTGAGGATCCGCTGATCCCAGGTGAGGCCTGAACCGGCCCGGTTCGGCTGCCCCGCCCCCGCTACTTGGTCCCGCCCTTGTCCCCCTTGCCGCCGCCCTTCCCACTTCCGTTCCCGTTCACCTTCACCGCGTCGTTGACCTCCTTCGCCAAGTCGTCGTCGAGCTTCTTGAACTCGCGGACGACCGCGTCGGACAGGGACGCGAGCTGGTCCAGTTGCTGGCCGATGTCCTCGCGGCCGTCCTCCCAGTTGGACTCGAAGTCGTCCAGGGAGTCGTAGACGCCGCCGTCGCCGATGTCGTCGCGGTAGGACTCGAAGATCTTCTTGGTGCGGTTCATGCGGTCCTTGATGGAGCGCAGCCGGCGGCCGTAGTCCTCCAGGTCGGTGATCGGGACCGCGAGGTCGCTCTTGCCCTTGCCCATAGTCATGTCCCCCTCGGGTGCCTCACCGCTCCCCGCCGACAGGGAGCGACGGTGCCGACGCTACCGGGCCGGCCGGCCGTGCGCCTTGTGCATGCCTCCCCTTCGTCGGCGCCGGCCGGGGGGGGGAACCGGCTCCGCCCCCACCGCGTCGGTGATCAGGGGCGGGGCCCACCGCCTCGGCCCGGCGAATCGGGCCTTTGGTGCGCAGAGTTGGTAATCGGGCGGAGCCCCCGCCCGCACGCCTGTCTGCCCATCGGCACCTTCCGTACCATCGCCTCAGTAGCTCAGTAGGCTCTTGCCACCACCATCCACTCCTCTCCACAGGACACCAGGACTTCCGCCATGGCGCGCACCACCTCACGCTCGACGAGCCCGCCTGATCCGCGGTCGCCGCGGAACCGGACGCCGCAGCCACTGCCGGGGCGCCGGCGTTCCGTCGGGGACTTCGTCAAGGCCTTCCTCGCCTTCGTCGCACTGGCGGTGCTCCTGGTCGGCGTGCCCGGCGCGCTGGTGGTGTTCGTGGGGTGGCCGCTGCCGAGCGGGGCGCCCTCGCTGAGCTGGTTGCAGCAGGAGATCACCGTCAGCACGTTCATCAACGTGCTGACCGTCGTCGTCTGGTTCGCCTGGGCGCAGTTCACCGCCTGCGTACTCGTGGAGATAAAGGCCGCGCTCTCCGGTGTGGGGATTCCGAGCCGTGTGCCGGGCGCCGGCGGCAGCCAGCTGCTCGCGCGTCAGCTCGTCGCCGCCCTGCTCCTGGTGGGCGCCACCGCCGCCAGCTTCGCGCCGGGGCTCTCGCAGTTCGGGCAGTCGTTGGAGGGCAACCAGAAGCCCGCGTCCGCCGCCGCGCAGCAGACGCCGGGGCTCTTCGGGCAGGAGCAGCGGACCGCCGCTTCCGCCGCCCACGCGCTCGCCGCGCAGGCCGAGCAGGCCGCCCACGCGGACGCCGGCGTCGGCGCCAAGGACGGCGACACGAAGTTCTACCGGATCCAGCCGCCCGAGGGACGCCACCACGACTCCCTGTGGGAGATCGCCGAGCGGCACCTCGGCGACGGCCGCCGGTACAAGGAGATCTACCAGCTCAACAAGGACCGCGAGCAGCCCGACGGGTCCAAGCTCTCCGAGGCCAGCCTCATCCGGCCCGGCTGGATCATGGAGATGCCCGCGGACGCGCACGGCGGCGAGCTGGTCGAGATGCCCGACGAGGCTCCGAAGATCTCCAAGGACGTCAAGGAGCAGATCTCCGACTACTCCCGGACCGGCGACCAGCGACAGGGCGGCGGCCGCCAGGGCAGTGGCGACCAACAGGGCAGCGGCGGCCAGCAAGGCGGCAACGGCCGCCAGGGCAGCGGCCACGGCGCCCGGGAAGGCGGCAGCGGCTCCGTCGACCAGGACACCGCGCACATCGTCCTCCCCGAACAGCGCCCCGCCGCCCCCGCCGAGCCCGCCACGCCGCAGACCCCGGCCACCCCGCAGACACCCGCGGCGGACGCGCCCGACGGCGGCCACCTCGACGGTTTCGGCCTGCCCGAAGCCCTCCTCGGCGCCCCCCTCCTCGCCGCCGGCCTCCTCGGCGCCCTCGGCCGCCGGCGCCGCCACGCCCTGTGGCAGTCGGCCCTGGGAGCCGTCGGCGGGCACCGCGGCATGCAGCCGGCGACGCCGACCGGCGCCGCCGCCGATGTGCAGGACGCGCTGCTCGTGGGCGCCGACCCCGAGGGCGTACGCCTGCTCGACCTGTCGCTGCGTGGCCTCGCCGCCTCGCTCGCCGAGGAGAACCGCCCGCTGCCGACCGTCTACGCGGCCTGGCTGACCAACGGCGACCTGCACCTCCAGCTCGCCCAGCCGGCGGGCCGGCCGCCCGCGCCGTGGCAGCTGGGGCAGGACCAGACGTTCTGGGTGCTGGCCCGCGCCGACGCCGAGCGGTACGAGGACGTGGACACCGCCGCGCCCTACCCCGGCCTCGTCAGCCTCGGCACCCTCGACGACTCGCGGCTGCTCCTGAACCTGGAGTCCGTGCCCGGCATCGTCTCGCTGAGCGGCGCCGCGAGCGACCGCGCCGCCGTCTTCGCCTCGGTCGCCGCCGAACTCGCCACCAACGGCTGGTCGGACCGCATGACCATCACCCTCGTCGGCTTCGGCCAGGACCTCTCGACGCTCGCCCCCAACCGGCTGCGGCACCTGGAGGACGTGGAAGCCCTCCTGGAGACCATGGAGGCCGAGACGCGGCAGCGGCGCGGCGCGCTCGGCGCCGCCGGACACGACTCCGTGCTCACCGGCCGCACCGGTCCCGCCCGGCACACCCGCTGGGCCCCGCACCTCGTCCTGCTCGCCGCCGAGCCGACCGGCGAGGACGCGCTCAAGCTCGCCGAACTCGCCGCCGACGCCGCCCGCCTCGGCATCGGCTACCTCGTCGGCACGGACTCCGGTGACCTGCCCGGCGCCGCCTGGGAGATGGAGATCACGCGCGAGGGCAAGCTGCTGGCACCGCTGCTCGGCCTCGAACTGGCGGCCCAGACGCTCCCCGAGGACCAGCAGCGTGCCGTCGTGCGGCTCTTCACCGAGGCCGACCCCGACAGCGCCGACGACCGGGGCCCCACCGGCCCCGACGACGGTCCCGCGGGCGCCGCGCCGCCGTTCCTCGTCGACGTCACCGAGCAGGGGCGGCCCGCGGTCTACGCCCGCCTCGTCGGTACGTACGAGATCATCGGCCTCGACACCCCGGACGGGGACCGCAGCGCGCTGATGCACGAGGCCCTCGCGCTGCTCCTCCTGCACCGCGAGGGAGTGCACCCCCGGGTGCTCTCCTCCGCGCTGTGGCCGCGCGGCGTCACCGAGGACGTGCGCGACGCGCTCGTCGAGCGGCTGCGCGAGTGGCTCGGCACCGACCCCGACGGCTCGCCCCGGCTGCGGACCGACCGGAACGGCCGGCTCACGCTCGCCAAGTCCGTCGTCTCCGACCTGGACGTGCTGCGGTCCCTGTACTACGAGGCCACGCAGGGCCGGGGCGCGGGCAACCGTGCCGTGCGCGGGCGGATGCTCACCGACGCGCTGGTGCTCGTACGAGGGCAACTGCTCGCCGACCGGCCACGCGGGCGGTACGCGTGGCTCACGCACGAGATCATCGACGCGCAGCTGCCGTTGCTCGTCGCCGACATCGGGCTCGCCCTGTCCGAGTTCCACCTGGAGAAGGGGCGCGCGGAGAAGGCGATCGAGGCGCTGAACGCCGCGCTCGGCTCCGCGCCGGGCGATGAGCGGCTCTGGAACGAGCTGCTGCGGGCGACGGCCGCGACGGAGGACCCCACTCGCTTGCGGCAGGTGGCGGCCGACCTGATCGCCCGCAGCGGCGCGCGCGGGCTGCCGCCCCGCACCGAGGCCTTGCTGGACGAGCTGTTGCCCGCCTGGCGCAGTGAGGCGTCCGCGGCCGGGTGAGGGCATGGAACCGCCGCTTCGCGGCGGATGTCTCCCACCCACCCGCCCGTTACCCCGCGTCGAACAGGTGAACGTCGTGACCGCTCTCCTCGCCGTCCTCGGCGGCGCGCTCTGGGGCGTTCTCGCCGGCGCCCTCGTCCCCCGCGCCGCCTACCGGCTCTCCGTCCCGCCCGAGGAGAGCCGGCGCCGTGCGTGCCCCTCGGGGCACCCCCTAGGGGGGTGGCTGGGGCTCGCCAGGTGCGGGGCGGACGGGGAGTGGTACGGGCCCCGCACCAGCACCCTCGCCGCCGTCACCGCGATCGTCTGCGCGGCCCTCGCCGCCGCCACCGGCGCCCGCCCCGAACTGGGCGCGTGGCTGCTGCTGGCGCCCATCGGCGTGCTGCTCGCCGTGGTCGACTTCCGGGTGCACCGGCTGCCCGACGTACTGACCCTGCCGCTCGCCGGGGCGGCGCTCGCGCTGCTGGGGGGCGCGGCGCTGCTGCCCGAGCACGCGGGGGAGTGGACCGGCGCGCTCTACGGGGCGCTCGCGCTGGCCGGCGCGTACTTCGTGCTCTTCCTCGTCAACCCCGGCGGCATGGGCTTCGGCGACGTGAAGCTCGCCCTCGCGCTGGGCGCGGTGCTCGGCTGGTACGGGTGGGGGGTGCTGCTGCTCGGGACCTTCGCCGGGTTCGTCCTCGCCTCGCTGTACGGCATCGGGCTCATCGCCGCCCGCCGCGCCGGGCGCAGGACCGCGATCCCCTTCGGCCCCTTCCTGATCGGCGGCGCCTTCGTGGGAGTGCTGCTCGGGGCGTACTCCGCCTGACGTCGGGGGCTCTCGGGGGCTGGCGTACGCTGGCTGGCAGTCCGTCCACAACCCTTACGAAAGGGACGCCCCGGTGACCGAGAAGGCCGACCTTCAGTCCGTCCTCGACCGTGCCGCCGCAGGTGGCCGGATCACCCCCGAGGAGGCGCTCGCCCTCTACCGGGACGCCCCGCTGCACGCGCTCGGCGCCGCCGCCGACGCCGTGCGCCGCCGCCGTTACGCCGGTACGGAGCACATCGCGACGTACATCATCGAGCGGAACATCAACTACACGAACGTCTGCGTGACGGCCTGCAAGTTCTGCGCCTTCTACGCCGCCCCGAAGGACACCAAGAAGGGCTGGAGCCGCGACCTCGACGACATCCTGCGCCGCTGCGCGGAGACCGTCGAGCTGGGCGGCACGCAGGTGATGTTCCAGGGCGGACACCACCCCGACTACGGCGTCGAGTACTACGAGAAGCACTTCGCGGCGATCAAGGAGAACTTCCCGCAGCTGGTCATCCACTCCCTCGGCGCGTCCGAGGTCGAGCACATGGCCCGCATCTCGAAGGTCCCCGTCGAGGAGGCCATCCAGCGGATCAACGCCGCCGGTCTCGACTCCTTCGCGGGCGCCGGCGCCGAGCTGCTGCCGGAGCGGCCGCGCAAGGCCATCGCCCCGCTCAAGGAGAGCGGCGAGCGCTGGCTGGAGATCATGGAGATCGCCCACAACCTCGGCGTGGAGTCCACCTCCACGATGCTCATGGGCACGGGCGAGACCAACGCCGAGCGCATCGAGCACCTGCGGATGATCCGCGACGTACAGGACCGGACCGGGGGCTTCCGGGCCTTCATCCCGTACACGTACCAGCCCGAGAACAACCACCTCAAGGGCCGTACGCAGGCGACGATCTTCGAGTACATCCGCATGATCGCCATCGCGCGGATCTTCCTCGACAACGTCGCGCACATCCAGGGCTCCTGGCTGACCACCGGCAAGGAGGCCGGCCAGCTGACGCTGCACTACGGCGCGGACGACCTCGGCTCGGTGATGCTGGAGGAGAACGTCGTCTCCTCGGCCGGGGCCAAGCACCGCTCGAACCTGCGCGAGATGATCGACATGATCCGCACGGCGGACCGGGTGCCGGCCCAGCGTGCCACCACCTACGAGCACCTCGTCGTCCACGACGACCCGGCGAACGACCCGGTCGACGACCGCGTCGCCTCGCACATCTCGTCCACCGCGATCGAGGGCGGCACGGCGCATCCCGAGCTGAAGCTCCTCGCCACCAACTGAGGCCGTCTTGCTGACACTTCACGTCGCCGAGGGGACTCCGGAGTCGGCGGTCCTGGTCGAGGGGGCGAGCGTCGCCGCCGTCGGGCCGTACGAGGAGCTGGCCGCCGCGCACCCGTCGGCCCGGGTCCGCCGCTGGCCCGGCATCCTCACGCCGGGCCTGCTCAACCCGTACGGGCCCGAGCTGCTGGAGGCCACCTACCACCCCGATCCGCGCGAGGCCGGGTGGCTGGGCACCGAGCCGATCGGCGGCGAGCGGGCGAAGGCGCTGTTCCGCAAGGACCCGGCCCGGCTCGGCGCGAGCGCGCGGCGCGGGGTGCAGCGGCTCCTCGCGCACGGCACGGTGGCCCTCGCGGGCGAACTGCGGGCCCGCCCCGTCCTGGACGCGGTCCGCAGGGCGGGCCTGGCGATGGCCGCCCGCCCGCCGCAGCTCGCGGGTCCACCCGCCCTCTCTCCGACCCCGCTCATCCTGCTGCCCCCCTTGCAGCCGGGCGCCCCCGCCCGCTTCGCCGTCTTCGACGTCCCCGACCGCCAAGCCCTGGTGGAACAAGGCGCGGCAACCTGCGCGGCGACGATCCTCGCCGGCCGCCTGGTCCACAGAACCAGCTGACCCACCCCGCCCCCAGCGCCCCAAGGGGCGCGAGGAACGGCGCGAGCAACCACAAAGGTCCCGCACCTGAGAACGCACAGCCACCCCCTCCCAAGGGGCGCGAGGAACGGCGCGAGCAACCACAACGCACCCGCACCCGGGAACGGACAGGCGCCCCGCAAGAAACGCGGGCAACCCCAACGCGCCCGCACCGCCAAGAGCCCCCCTCGGCTCCCCACGGCGCCCCCGCCGGAGAAAGAAGACCGGCCTGACACAATGGGCCGGGTGACCCGAGCCACCCTGGACAAGCAGCCGCACGAAGTCGCCACGATGTTCGATGACGTCGCGGAGCGATACGACCTCACCAACGACGTGCTCTCCCTCGGCCAGGCCCGCCTCTGGCGCAAGGAGGTCGCCAAGGCCGTCGACGCGCGCCCCGCGCAGAAGGTCCTGGACCTCGCCGCCGGTACCGCCACCTCCTCGCAGCCCTTCGCCCGCGCCGGCGCGTACGTCGTGCCCTGCGACTTCTCCCTCGGCATGCTCCGGGTGGGCAAGGCACGCCACCCGTGGATGCCCTTCACGGCCGGCGACGGGACGAGGCTGCCGTTCAAGGACGACACCTTCGACGCCGTCACCATCTCCTTCGGGCTGCGCAACATCCAGGACACCGACGCGGCCCTGCGCGAGCTGTACCGCGTGACGAGGCCCGGTGGACGCGTCGTGATCTGCGAGTTCTCCAGCCCGACCTGGGCGCCGTTCAGGACGGTCTACACCGAGTACCTGATGCGGGCCCTGCCGCCGGTCGCCCGCGCCGTGTCGTCCAACCCGGACGCGTACGTGTACCTCGCCGAGTCGATCCGCTCCTGGCCCGACCAGCCCGCGCTCGCCGCCCGGCTGCGCGACGCGGGCTGGTCGAAGGTCGCCTGGCGCAACCTGACGGGCGGCGTCGTGGCGCTGCACCGGGGATACAAGCAGGCCTGAACGACAAGCGCTCCGTAACGCTTGAGTGGAGAACACGCATCTGGGCCGGCGGGGAACCGGCCACGGGGCAAGATGTGTCCGTTGATACGACCCGTGCCGGAACTTATCTGGTTCTTATAGGGTCGGTCCTTCCCGTTCGCGGGTGATCTCCTGGACTGTGACGGAGCGTTTGATGGCGTCGTACTGCCCGCACTGTGGGGCATCTGCCCCCGAAGAGGCCCGCTTCTGCATGAAGTGCGGCAAGGAACGCCTCCCGGAGTCGACGGCACCGAAGGAACCGCCCGCCTCGACCGAGGCCCCGGAAGACGAAGTTCCCGCGGCCCCGACGTCGCCGCCTCCGCCCGCCCACACCCCCGCGCCCGCCCTCACTCCCGCCCTCGCGCCCGCGCACGCGTCCGCCGGACCCTCGCCCGTCGGCGCCTTCCTCGGGCGTACGTTCCGCGGCGACTGGGCCGGTGCCGCGCAGGCCGCGCTCTGGCCCCTCGCGCTGCTGCTCATCGGCGCCATCGGCATCGCCATCCCCTCGTACGGCCAAGAGGACGAGGTCGTCGTCGGTTTCATCGCCCGGCTGCGGGTCGGTCTGGCGCTGCTCCTCCAATCGGTGGGCGGCGGCTTCGACCTGACGGGCAGTGAGCGGCGTCCCGGCTTCGGCGGGTCGGACGGCACCGGCTCGGGCAGCCTCGGCTCCAGTGACCTCGGTTCCGACGGTCTCGGCTCCGACGGTCTCGGCTCGGGCGGCGGATTCGGTTCGGGTGGCGGGTTCGGTTCGGGCGGACTCGGCTCGGACTCCTCCGGGTCCGTGTTCGAAGGCACCGCCTCCCTGCACTTCGTCCCGCTCACCGTGACCGTGCTGTGGCTCCTGGCGCTGTTCATCGGCGTACGCGTCCTGCGGGGCCGCCTCGCCGCGCGGGGCCACGGACGGCACGGCGGGGGCACGGCGGGCCTCGAAGCGGCCCTGCGCGTGACCCTGTTGGTGACCGTGGGCGTCCTGGCGCTCGCGCTCTTCGCGCAGCCCGAGATCGAGGGCATCGAACTGTCGTCGTCCCCGGCGCTCGCCGCGCTCGGCGCACTGGTGCTCACGCTCGTCGTCTCCTGCCCGGTGCTGCAAGGGCTCCCCGCGCACCCCGGCGCGCGACTGGCCGCCCGCGCCGCGGGCACCGCGCTGCGCGCCCTGGTGGTCGTCCTCGTGCTCTGCTCGCTCGTCGCCTTCGTCAGCCTGGCCCAGATCGACGACCTGGACAGGGCCACCGACCTCGACGACACCGACGTCTCACCGCTCCTGATCGCCCTGCTCCTCCTGCCGAACCTCGCCGTCGCCGCTCTCGGCATCGGCTGGGGAGCGGGTGCGCGGGCGTCGGTGCGGGGCAGCAGCTCGCTGTACGGCGGCGGGTCCGAGAGCGAGTCCTTCGGCCTCTCCGAACTGGGTGACGTCACCAACGACTGGGCGATCGTGGGCGCGTTGGCGCTCGGCCTGGTCTGCGCGCTGACGATCGGCATCCTCGCCGCGCGGCGCTGCGCGAGCCGAGGTGAGCAACTGCTCTCCGCCGCGCTCTTCTTCGGGCTCGTCCTGCTGCTCGCCGCAGCCGGCGGGATCGGCGTGGAGGCGTCGGGCTCGGCGGCCGCCGGCGGCTCGGGCTTCGGCGGCCTCAGCGGCAACGGCGGTGTGGAGGTCGGACTCGACGTCCCCGAGGTGCTGCTGTTCGGCCTGCTGTGGGTCTTCGCGGCGGCGCTGCTCGGGCCGTACCTGCTGAGGATGACGGGCCGGACCACGGTTGTGGCCGCGCCCGCGTACGCCCCCGGGGCACCGCCGTACGCCGCCCCGGCGGGGATCGCCCCTACGGGGGACGCGGTTGCCGCGGACGTGCCGGTAGGGGTCGCGGCCATGGGCGCCACGCCCACCGGGGCCGAGTCCGGGTCGTCCGAGGCCGCCGGGGCCGCGACCGGCGAACCCGCATCCTCCGGTTCCGCCGGGGCCGGTTCCACCGGTGCCGGATCAGGGTCCGGAGCCGGTTCCGCCGAATCCGCGCCTGCCGAATCCACCCCCGCCGGTGCCACCCCCCGCGAACTCACGCCCGCCGAAGCCGCCGCCTACGTCACCCAGCGGGCCCCCGGCACACCGGCCCCCGGCACACCGGCCCCCGGCACACCGGCCCCCGGCAACCCCGGGCCCGGCACACCCGCCCCCGGCACCCACACCCCGCCGCCTGCCCTGTACCCCGCGTACACCCCCCAGGCCGTTCACATCGGTCCGCAGCAGGCCCCGGCCGAGCCCAAGCGCCGCGGGCGCGCCGGCGTCTGGGCGGGGACGCTCGCCGCCGCCTTCGTCATCGGTGGAGGCGCCACCGCCGGGATCCTGATCTGGCAGGGCAACGCCGACGACAAGGCGGGCGACGCGGGCAAGAACGGCAAGCCCGCCGCCAGTCGCTCCGGGGAGCCGAGCCAGAAGCCCGGCCCGGCCGTCTCGCAGGAACCCCCGGGCCCGGAGTCGAGCGACAGCTCGGACACCGAGGCCTCCGGGGGCGGCGAGGACGGCGAGGTCCCCGCGGGCTCCGAACGGGTGACCGACTCCGAGGGGTTCTCCTTCGCGGTGCCGGCGGGCTGGACGCGGCAGACCGTGAACCCGGAGCGGCCGGGGCAGATCACGTACGCGGACCCGACCGGGCGCGAGCAGTTCCTCGTCGGCGTCGTCGTGGACGCGCCCTACACCTCGTACGAGAACTTCACGAACATCGAGGACCACACCAAGTCCGCCTCGGACAAGTCGGACTACCGGCGGATCCAGCTGGAGCGGAACACCTTCCAGGGGCGGGACGGCGCGCTCTGGGAGTACACGTACACCGACGAGGTGGGCCGCACGATCCACGCCCTCAACCAGAGCTACATCGCCGACAACGGCACCGAGTACGCCATCCAGCTCTCCTGGCGCGAGGACTTCTGGTCCGCGGGCGAGGGCGCCCAGACGCACCGGACGGCGCTGCGGACCTGGCGGCTCACGGGGGACTGACCCCCGCCCCGGCCGCGCCCCGCCGCGCTACAGCGTGAGCCGGAAGCAGTACGCCACGCGCCGCGCCCCCTCGCCCTCGGGCGGCGGGGGCGTGGTGAAGGTCTCGCCCAGCTCCATGCCGAGCCGCCGGGTCACCGCGACGGAACGTTCGTTGCCGGCGTCGACCATCGCCACCACGCTCGGCACCCCCCGCTCGCGCAGCCGTTCGACGGTGAGGATGGCGGCGGCGGTCGCGTACCCCTTGCCCCAGGCCGCGCGCCCCAGCCGCCAGCCGATCTCGATCTCCCCGACCGGCCCCCAGGGCCGGGTCCAGGGCTGGGCGCCCGTGAAGCCGATGGGCTCACCGGCCTCGTCCAGCAGGGTCCACAGGCAGAACCCCAGTTCGGCGTCGTGTCTGCGCTGCCGGGCGGTCAACTCCTCGTACACGGACAGCTCCGCGGGCGCGCCACCGTGGAACTCCATGACCTCGGGGTCGCGGAAGAGCCGGTGCCAGGCGAAGGCGTCCTCGTGGGTCGGGACCCGCAGCCGCACGGCGGGCGGGCGTGCGGCGGAAGGCCGGACGGCGGGAAGCTGTCCGGTCGGCAGGGTGTCGGTCTGCTCGGTCACGTGTGGCCCTTCGGCTGGCTGGTCGCTACCGCCTCATAGACTGCCCATATCCCGTGCCGGTCGGCACACAGATTTCGAGCCTTGGGGAGAACCCGCCGTGACCGAGCCCCTCTCCGAACACTCAGCGGACGTCATCGTCGTCGGAGCCGGGCCCGCCGGTTCGACGACGGCGTACTACCTGGCGAAGGCCGGGCTCGACGTCCTCCTCCTGGAGAAGACCGCGTTCCCGCGCGAGAAGGTCTGCGGTGACGGGCTCACCCCGCGCGCCACCAAGCAGCTGGTGTCCATGGGCATCGACATCTCCGAAGAGGCGGGCTGGCTGCGGAACAAGGGCCTGCGCATCATCGGCGGAGGCATGCGGCTCCAGCTGGACTGGCCCGAGCTGGCCTCGTACCCCGACTACGGCCTCGTACGAAAGCGCGACGACTTCGACGAGCAGCTGGCCCGGCAGGCGCAGAAGGCCGGCGCCCGGCTCCACGAGCGGTGCAACGTCGGCGAGCCGATCATCGACGACCGCACCGGCCGCGTCACCGGCGTGCACGCCAAGCTCGGCGAGGAGAAGACCCCGGTCACCTTCCACGCGCCGCTGGTCGTCGCGGCCGACGGCAACTCCTCGCGGATCTCGCTGGCCATGGGCCTGCACCGCCGCGAGGACCGCCCGATGGGCGTGGCCGTGCGCACCTACTTCACCTCGCCCCGCCACGACGACGACTACCTGGAGTCCTGGCTGGAGCTGTGGGACCGCCGCGGGCCCGGCGCGGACCGGCTCCTGCCCGGCTACGGCTGGATCTTCGGCATGGGCGACGGCACGTCGAACGTCGGCCTCGGCATCCTCAACTCCTCCAAGGCCTTCCGCGAACTGGACTGGCGCGAGGTCCTCAAGGCCTGGTGCGCCTCGATGCCCGAGGACTGGGGGTACACCCCGGACAACATGACGATGCCGATCCGGGGCGCCGCCCTGCCGATGGCCTTCAACCGCCAGCCGCACTACACCAAGGGGCTGCTCCTGGTGGGCGACGCGGGCGGCCTCGTCAACCCGTTCAACGGCGAGGGCATCGCGTACGCCATGGAGTCCGGGCAGCTGGCCGCCGACGTCATCGTGCAGGCACACGCGCGTGCCACCCCCGCCCAGCGCGAACTGGCCCTCCAGAACTACCCGCAGATCCTCAAGGACACCTACGGCGGCTACTACACGCTGGGCCGCGCCTTCGTGAAGCTCATCGGCAACCCGAAGGTCATGAAGATCGCCGCGCAGCGCGGTCTGACGCACCCCGTCCTGATGAAGTTCACGCTGAAGATGCTGGCGAACCTCACGGACCCGACGGGCGGCGACGCCATGGACCGCATCATCAACGGACTGAGCAAGGTGGCGCCGAAGGCGTGAACGACGTGCACGGCGGCCCGGCCTCGGTGGACCGCGCGCTCGACCTCCTGGAGGCGATCGCCCGCTCCCCGGAGCCGGTCGGCGCCAAGTCGCTCGCGGGCGAACTGGGCTGCGCGCTCTCGACGGTCTACCACCTGCTTGCCCCGCTGACCGCGCGCGGGCACGTCGCCCGCACCGGTGCCGGCTACGTCCTGGGGCCGCGGGTGCCCGCCCTGTACCGGTCGTTCCAGCGGCACGCGGGCATCGACGCGGGCACCCGGGGGCTGTTGCTCGGCGTGCGCCGGGCCGTCGGCGCCCACGCCTATCTGAGCGTGCGCCGCGGCGGACGGATCGCGGTGGTCGACAGCACCACGGCCGTCACGGCCGACGCCGCCGACCCGTTCGAGGTCGGCCTCGACCAGGGCGCGCACGCCACCGCCCACGGCAAGGTGCTGCTCGCCTCCCTGGGCCGGCCGGCCAGGCGCCGCTACCTCGACGAGCACGGCCTGCCCCGGCTGACCGAGCACACCATCACGAGCCCGGACCGCTTCGAGGCCGAGCTGCGCCGGGTGCGCGCGGCGGGCGTCGCGGTGTCGGTGGGGGAGACGGACCCGGCGTACACCTGCGTGGCGGTACCCCTCGGGGACGGCACGCGGGCCCTGTCGGTCTCGCTGCCCACGGCGCGCTTCCGCGGGCGGCGCGCGGAGTTGGCGCGGGTCCTCACCCGGGCCGCGCGGCACGGTTTTCCGGCAGTGTCGGAATAGCGGGCGGCTCCGGTTGCCGGGCCCGGTGGGCGGACGGACGCTGGGCCCATGATCTTCATCGCCGTCAAGTTCACCGTCCGCCCGGAGCACGCCGACACCTGGCTGGAGCGGACCGCCGACTTCACCCGCGCCACCCGCGCCGAGCCGGGCAACCTGTTCTTCGAGTGGTCGCGCGGCGTCGAGGACCCCGACCAGTTCGTCCTCCTGGAGGCGTTCGCCTCGCCCGAGGCCGGCACCGCGCACGTGGAGTCGGAGCACTTCAAGGCCGGCATGGACACGATGGCCGAGGCCATCGCGGAGGTCCCGCGCATCGTGAACACGCAGGTCCCGGGCGACGACTGGTCGCTGATGGCGGAGCTGACACCGAAGAACGGCTAGCCGTAGACTTCTGGAACGGCTGTACGGCCGTCTGAGGGCGTGCGAAGGGCCGGAACCCCCCGGTGGGGTTCCGGCCCTTCGTACGTGGCTCCAAGGGGCCGTCAGAGGACGCGCACGGCTCCCGAGGCCGGGTAACCCGACAGGTCCTGGATGACGACGCCCTTGCTGGGGTTGGCGGCGTCGAGGTACTGGCCGTTGCCGATGTACACGCCCACGTGGTACGCGGAGCCCGCGCCACCCCAGTAAAGGATGTCGCCCACCTGGACGTTGGAGAGCGAGACCGGCGTGCCGGCGACCGACTGGTCCTGCGAGACGCGCGGAAGGTCCACGCCCGCCTGCTTGAACGCGGCCTGCACCAGGCTGGAGCAGTCCCACGCGTTCGGACCCGAGGCGCCCATCACGTACGCGTCACCGAGCTGCGCCTTGAGGAAGCTGATGACCGTGCCGACGCTGCCGCTGGCCGGGGCGACCGAGTCCGAGGCGGAGGCGGAGGTGGCGGCGGAACTGCCGCCGGAGGTCGTCTGGGTGGAGAGCGTGGTGCGCTCGGTGGCGCGGGAGGCGCGCTCCTGCTCGGCCTTCTTCTTCGCGGCGGCGTCGGCCTTGCGCTTGGCCTCGGCCTTCTGCTCGGCCTGCGCCTGGTCGGCACGGGCCTGCTTGGCGGCCTTGGCGGCGGCGGCGTCCCGCTCGGCACGCGACTCGTAGGTGTCGGCGGCCTGCTGGGTGGCGTCCGCCGACTGCGCGATCTGCGCGGACAGATCGGTGGTGAGCGTGGGCATTTCGATGGTCTCGGACACCGGCTCGGCCGCGTTCGCCGTACCGGCCGCCGCGGCCACTGCCAGGGTGCTGAGGACGCCACCGGCAACTCCGGCGCGCAGGGCGATCTTGGAGGCGCTGCGACGGGGCTTCCGGTGGCTGGGTATGTGAGCGGTGTGGGACATGGGAACAACCGGTACCAGGGACTTGCGGTTCCCATCAAGAAACGTGTGCTGCGCCACAGTTGCCGCTCGCGCGCCTGAATCCCGGGCGTGTCGTTCCTTATTGACGCCGTAACGGGCAATGCGGACACGGCCGATCACGCCTGTGATCATGGGTTTTCTGAGATACGCCCGAATTGCCCCCGGTCTACCACCGGTTGAGACCGTTGGCCAAGCCCGCTTGATTTGGCGTGGGGCTGTTGTGGCACAGGTCACAGGGAGAGCCCCTCGGGGATCTCCCTGAGATCTCGCCGAGACCTCTCTGAGATCTCCCGTGCTTTTCGGCTGCCCGGTGCGGGGATTTCGAACCCGCCGGGGCGCGTCGGCGGCCGCGCGGACGGACCGGCGGCGGGCGTCGAACCCGGACGCGGTCGGCGCTCCGTTCGTGAATCGGTGCACGTGTCCACTTCCGTCCCCATCTCTGCCGCCAAAGTGTGAACGCGGCGCCTTTATCAAGTGATCGCGCCCAGCGCCAATTTGCCTGCGGTGGCCAGGGCTTGATAGAGCGACACCTCCTCCACCAGCGGTAACGCGCCGAGATGTCACCTCTGGTGATCACTCAGGTGCTTCGCGTACGAAGATCACCGCTCATCCGACTTCATGATCCTTCGTCAGGTGGTGGAGATCACAAAGCCGTTGGCGCACCCCGTGTCGCAGATCACAGACCGCCGGGCATAAGATGCGGGGCAGTTGGGCTTGTGACCTGCTTCACATGAGAGCGATCTTCGTGGGGCCCGGGCTCGGTCCGACGCAACCGCCAACAGTCAGTGCCGACTGAGAGGAGCGAGGAGCGTGAACGCCTATGCGCCCATCCTCGTGCTGGGAGCCCTCGGGGCAGGCTTTGCGATCTTCTCCGTGGTCATGGCCGCGCTTATCGGTCCAAAGCGGTACAACCGCGCGAAGCTAGAGGCCTATGAGTGCGGTATCGAGCCGACGCCGACGCCGGCCGGGGGTGGGCGATTCCCCATCAAGTACTACCTGACGGCGATGCTCTTCATCGTCTTCGACATCGAGATCGTCTTCCTCTACCCCTGGGCCGTCACCTTCGACGCGCTGGGGATTTTCGGGCTCGTGGAGATGCTGCTCTTCGTGCTCACCGTCTTCGTCGCGTACGCGTACGTATGGCGGCGCGGCGGCCTGGAATGGGACTAAAGGTCTGAGGGGCCAAAGAGCATGGGACTCGAAGAGAAACTGCCGAGCGGTTTTCTGCTGACCACCGTCGAACAAGCGGCGGGCTGGGTGCGCAAGTCGTCCGTCTTCCCCGCCACGTTCGGCCTCGCCTGCTGCGCCATCGAGATGATGACGACCGGCGCGGGGCGGTACGACCTGGCGCGCTTCGGCATGGAGGTATTCCGCGGTTCGCCGCGCCAGGCGGATCTGATGATCGTGGCGGGCCGGGTGAGCCAGAAGATGGCGCCGGTCCTGCGGCAGGTCTACGACCAGATGCCCAACCCCAAGTGGGTGATCTCGATGGGGGTATGCGCCTCGTCGGGCGGGATGTTCAACAATTACGCGATTGTGCAGGGTGTGGACCATGTTGTCCCCGTCGACATCTATTTGCCCGGTTGTCCGCCTCGGCCCGAGATGCTGATGGACGCGATCCTCAAGCTCCACCAGAAGATCCAGGGCGGCAAGCTCGGCGTGAACGCGGAAGAGGCGGCCCGCGAGGCGGAGGAGGCGGCCCTCAAGGCCCTCCCCACCATCGAGATGAAGGGGCTGCTGCGGTGAGCGACGCGCACGACAAGCGCCCGAACGGCAAGGGCGACGACAAGACCCCGGACGCCACCGGCGAGCACCTGAACGGCAACGGCGTCCCCGCCCCGCGCGACGCGGCCGGCGACGTCATCCGCGTACGCAAGGGCATGTTCGGCGCCGAGAACGGCGGCGACACCTCCGGGTACGGCGGCCTGGTGCGGACCATCACCCTGCCCGGCGCCACCCCGCGCCCCTACGGCGGCTGGTTCGACGAGGTCGCGGACGAACTGGAGGGCGCCCTGGAGGAACAGGGCCTGCTCCCCGAGAACGCGATCGAGAAGACGGTCGTCGACCGCGGCGAGCTGACCTTCCACATCGCCCGCGAGCACCTCGTGCGCGTCGCCCAGACCCTGCGCGACGACCCGGCCCTGCGCTTCGAACTGTGCACCGGCGTCTCCGGAGTGCACTTCCTGGAGGACAAGGGCCGCGAACTGCACGCCGTCTACCACCTGCGCTCCCTGACCCACAACCGGCTGATCCGGCTGGAGGTCAGCGCCCCCGACGCCGATCCGCACGTCCCCTCCCTCGTCTCCGTCTATCCGACGAACGACTGGCACGAGCGCGAGACGTACGACTTCTTCGGGCTGATCTTCGACGGTCACCCGGCCCTGACGCGGATCATGATGCCGGACGACTGGCAGGGCTTCCCGCAGCGCAAGGACTATCCCCTCGGCGGCATCCCCGTCGAGTACAAGGGCGCCCAGATCCCGGCTCCGGACCAGCGGAGGTCGTACAGCTGATGAGCACTTCCCACGCATCTGCCCGGGAGACCACCGAGGGGACCGTCTACACGGTCACCGGCGGCGACTGGGACGAAGTCGTCCAGTCGGCCGCCAAGGCCGACGACGAGCGCATCATCGTCAACATGGGGCCCCAGCACCCCTCCACGCACGGTGTGCTCCGCCTGATCCTGGAGATCGAGGGCGAGACCGTCTCCGAGGCGCGCTGCGGCATCGGCTATCTGCACACGGGCATCGAGAAGAACCTTGAATACCGCACCTGGACGCAGGGCACGACGTTCGTCACGCGCATGGACTACCTGACGCCGTTCTTCAACGAGACGGCGTACTGCCTCGGGGTCGAGAAACTCCTCGGCATCGAGGACCAGATCCCGGACCGCGCCTCGGTCATCCGCGTGCTCCTCATGGAGCTGAACCGCCTCTCCTCGCACCTGGTGTGCATCGCCACCGGCGGCATGGAACTGGGCGCGACGACGATCATGATCTACGGCTTCCGGGATCGTGAACTCATTCTCGACATCTACGAACTGATCACCGGCCTGCGGATGAACCACGCGTACATCCGGCCCGGCGGACTCGCCCAGGACCTGCCGCCCGGCGCGGTGGACCAGATCCGCGAGTTCGTGAAAAAGATGAACAAGAACCTTCCCGAGTACGACAAGCTCGCCACCGGGAACCCCATCTTCAAGGCCCGCATGCAGGACGTCGGCTATCTCGACCTCGCCGGCTGCATGGCGCTCGGCGCCACCGGCCCGGTCCTGCGCTCGGCCGGCCTGCCGCACGACCTGCGCAAGTCCCAGCCCTACTGCGGCTACGAGAACTACGACTTCGACATCCCGACCGCGGACACCTGCGACTCCTACGGCCGCTTCCTGATCCGCCTCGAAGAGATGCGCCAGTCGCTGCGCATCGTCGAGCAGTGCCTGGACCGGCTCGCGCCGGGCCCGGTCATGGTCGCCGACAAGAAGATCGCCTGGCCCGCGCAGCTGGCGCTCGGCCCCGACGGCCTCGGCAACTCCCTCGACCACATCAAGAAGATCATGGGCACCTCCATGGAGGCCCTGATCCACCACTTCAAGCTGGTGACCGAGGGCTTCCGGGTCCCGGCCGGCCAGGCGTACACCGCGGTCGAGTCCCCCAAGGGCGAACTGGGCGTGCACGTCGTTTCCGACGGCGGCACCCGCCCCTACCGGGTCCACTTCCGCGACCCGTCCTTCACCAATCTCCAGGCCATGGCGGCGATGTGCGAGGGCGGCCAGGTCGCCGACGTCATCGTCGCCGTCGCGTCCATCGACCCCGTGATGGGAGGCGTCGACCGGTGACCACCACTCCTTCCGAGAAGGCCGCGGGCGTCAGCCTGGGCATGCCCCAACTCCCCGCCCCCGCCTACCCGGACGACGTCCGGGCCCGCCTTGAGGCGGACGCGCGGGAGATCATCGCCCGCTACCCCGACTCGCGGTCCGCGCTGCTGCCCCTGCTGCACCTGGTGCAGTCCGAGGAGGGGCACGTCACCCGCACCGGCATGCGGTTCTGCGCCGACGTCCTCGGCCTGACCACCGCCGAGGTCACGGCCGTCGCGACCTTCTACACCATGTACCGGCGCAAGCCCTCCGGCGACTACCAGGTCGGCGTCTGCACCAACACGCTCTGCGCGGTCATGGGCGGCGACGTCATCTTCGACGAACTCAAGGCCCACCTCGGCGTCGGCAACGACGAGACGACCGAGGACGGCAAGATCACCCTTGAGCACATCGAGTGCAACGCCGCCTGCGACTTCGCCCCCGTGGTGATGGTCAACTGGGAGTTCTTCGACAACCAGACCCCCGAGTCCGCCAAGCGGCTCGTGGACGACCTGCGCGACGGCAAGACCGTACGGCCCACCCGCGGGGCACCCTTGTGCACGTACAAGGAGACCGCCCGCATCCTGGCCGGCTTCCCCGACGAGCGGCCCGGCGCCGTCGAGGCGAGCGGCGGCGCGGGCCCCGCCTCACTGATCGGACTGCGCCTGGCCAAGGGCGAGGCGCCCCAACGACGCGTCGTCCATCCGCGCACCGCGGGCCCGCAGGACGAGGCCCCCGCCGAGCACCTCAGCTCGCACGACGCACCGCAGCAGACCTCGGCATCCGACCCGGCCAACCCGGCCGGACCGACCGCCGAGGAGGGGGAGTGATGACCTTGGCCGCCGAGATCAACAACGAGACCGGCCCGGAGAAGCTGCTCGCCCCCGTCCTCACGGCCTTCTGGGACGAGGACAAGCCCTGGACGCTGGAGACCTACCGGCGCCACGACGGCTACGAGGGCCTGCGCAAGGCGCTCGCCATGGCCCCCGACGACCTCATCGCGTACGTGAAGGACGCGGGCCTGCGCGGCCGCGGCGGCGCGGGCTTCCCCACCGGGATGAAGTGGCAGTTCATCCCGCAGGGGGACGGCAAACCGCACTACCTGGTCGTCAACGCCGACGAGTCGGAGCCGGGGACCTGCAAGGACATCCCGCTCCTCTTCGCGAACCCGCATTCCCTCATCGAGGGGATCGTGATCGCCTGCTACGCGATCCGTTCGTCGCATGCCTTCATCTATCTGCGGGGCGAGGTCGTCCCCGTGCTGCGCAGGCTGCACGAAGCCGTCCGCGAGGCCTACGCGGCGGGCTACCTCGGCAAGGACATCCTGGGCAGCGGACTCGATCTCGAACTCACCGTGCACGCGGGCGCGGGCGCGTACATCTGCGGTGAGGAGACCGCGCTGCTCGACTCGCTCGAAGGCCGTCGCGGCCAACCGCGACTGCGTCCCCCCTTCCCGGCCGTCGCGGGCCTCTACGCATGCCCCACTGTCGTGAACAACGTCGAGTCCATCGCGTCGGTTCCCGCGATCCTCCACCGCGGAAAAGACTGGTTCAAGTCGATGGGGAGCGAGAAGTCCCCGGGCTTCACGCTCTACTCGCTGAGCGGCCACGTCACCAACCCCGGCCAGTACGAGGCCCCGCTCGGCATCACACTGCGCCAGCTGCTCGACATGAGCGGCGGCATGCGCGCCGGACACCGGCTGAAGTTCTGGACGCCCGGCGGCTCTTCGACGCCGATGTTCACCGACGAGCACCTCGACGTCCCCCTCGACTACGAGGGCGTGGGCGCCGCCGGTTCGATGCTCGGCACCAAGGCGCTCCAGTGCTTCGACGAGACGACGTGCGTGGTGCGGGCCGTGACCCGCTGGACCGAGTTCTACGCCCATGAGTCCTGCGGAAAGTGCACGCCCTGCCGCGAAGGGACGTACTGGCTCGTGCAGTTGCTCCGCGACATCGAGGCCGGCAAGGGCGTCATGGCCGACCTCGACAAGCTCAACGACATCGCCGACAACATCAACGGCAAGTCCTTCTGCGCCCTCGGCGACGGCGCCGCCTCGCCGATCTTCTCCTCGCTGAAGTACTTCCGCGAGGAGTACGAGCAGCACATCACCGGCAAGGGCTGCCCCTTCGACCCGGCCAAGTCGACCCTGTGGAGCGACCGCGCCGACCAGCACACGGAGGTGAACGCATGACAGTGACCACGAACAGCGCTCCCTCCGGGGGCGGCGCGGCGGCCGTACCGCCCGAGGACCTCGTGTCGCTGACCATCGACGGCATCGAGATCAGCGTCCCCAAGGGAACACTGGTGATCCGCGCCGCCGAACTCCTCGGCATCGAGATCCCCCGGTTCTGCGACCACCCGCTGCTCGACCCCGCGGGCGCCTGCCGCCAGTGCATCGTGGAGGTGGAGGGCCAGCGCAAGCCGATGGCGTCCTGCACCATCACCTGCACCGACGGCATGGTCGTGAAGTCGCAGCTGACCTCGCCGGTCGCCGAGAAGGCCCAGCGCGGTGTGATGGAGCTGCTGCTCATCAACCACCCGCTGGACTGCCCGGTGTGCGACAAGGGCGGCGAATGCCCCCTGCAGAACCAGGCGATGCAGGTCGGCGACTCCGATACCCGCTTCGAGGGCAAGAAGCGGACGTACGAGAAGCCGGTGCCGATCTCCACCCAGGTGCTGCTCGACCGCGAGCGGTGCGTGCTGTGCGCGCGCTGCACCCGGTTCAGCAACCAGATCGCCGGCGACCCGATGATCGAGCTGATCGAGCGCGGCGCCCTCCAGCAGGTCGGCACCGGCGAGGGAGACCCCTTCGAGTCGTACTTCTCCGGGAACACCATCCAGATCTGCCCGGTCGGCGCGTTGACCTCGGCGGCGTACCGCTTCCGCTCCCGCCCCTTCGACCTGGTGTCGTCGCCGTCGGTGTGCGAGCACTGCGCGGGCGGCTGCGCGAGCCGCACGGACCACCGGCGCGGCAAGGTCATGCGCCGCCTCGCGCAGGAGGACCCCGAGGTCAACGAGGAGTGGATGTGCGACAAGGGGCGCTTCGCCTTCCGTTACGCGCAGCGGCCCGACCGGCTCACCACCCCCCTGGTGCGCAACGCCTCGGGTGAGCTGGAGCCCGCGAGCTGGCCCGAGGCCCTGGCGGTCGCGGCCCGCGGCCTGGCCGCCGCGCGCGGCCGGGCGGGCGTGCTGACCGGCGGCCGGCTCACCGTGGAGGACGCCTACGCGTACAGCAAGTACGCGCGCGTGGCGCTCGACACGAACGACATCGACTTCCGCGCGCGCGTGCACAGCAGCGAGGAGGCCGACTTCCTCGCGGCCCGGGTCGCCGGACGGGGCCTGGACCTGGACGGGACCGGCGTCACGTACACGGCGCTGGAGAAGGCGCCCGCCGTCCTGCTCGCCGGTCTCGAGTCGGAGGAGGAGGCGCCCGGCGTCTTCCTGCGGCTGCGCAAGGCCTGGCGCAAGCACGGCCAGCGCACCTTCTCCCTCGCCACGCACGTCACGCGGGGCCTGGAGAAGGCGGGCGGCACGCTGCTGCCCGCGGCTCCCGGCACCGAGACGGAGTGGCTGGACGCCCTCGCCGCCGGGGTGGGACTCGCGGACGACGGAGCCGGGGCCGCCGAGGCGCTGCGTACGCCCGGGGCCGTCATCGTCGTCGGTGAGCGGCTCGCGGCCGTGCCCGGCGGGCTCACCGCGGCCGTGCGGGCCTCCCTGGCGACCGGCGCCCAGCTGGTGTGGATCCCGCGCAGGGCGGGGGAGCGGGCCGCCGTCGAGGTGGGCGCGCTGCCGTCGCTGCTGCCCGGCGGCCGCCCGGCCACCGACCCGCGCGCGCGGGAAGAGGTCGCGGCCGCCTGGGGCGTCGCCGAACTCCCGCACCGCTACGGCCGCGACACCGGGCAGATCGTCGAGGCCGCCGCGACCGGCGAACTCGGCGCGCTGCTCGTCGCGGGCGTGGAGGTGGCCGACCTGCCCGACCCGGCACGCGCGCGTGAGGCGCTCCGCGAGGTCGGCTTCCTGGTCTCGCTGGAGCTGCGGCCCAGCGAGGTGACGGAGCGGGCCGACGTCGTCCTGCCGGTGGCCGCGGTCGCGGAGAAGCCGGGCACCTTCCTCAACTGGGAGGGCCGGGCGCGGATGTTCGACGCCGCACTGAAGCCGGACCACATGACGCGCAGGCTGGCACCCACCGACGCGCGCGTGCTGCACATGCTGGCCGACGCCGGTGACGTCCACCTCGGGCTGCCCGACCTGGTGACGCTCCGCCGCGAGCTGGACCGGCTCGGCGGCTGGGGCGGACCGTACGCGGATCAGCCCCGCGAGACGGGGGCCCAGCCGCCGCGGCCCGCATCCGGAGAGGCCGTGCTCGCCGGTCACCGGCTGCTGCTCGACCAGGGCCGCCTCCAGGACGGCGACGAGGCGCTGGCCGGCACCCGGCACGCCGCCCACGCGCGCGTGTCCGCCGCCACGGCGGCCGAGGCGGGCGTGACGGACGGCGACCTCCTCGCGGTCACCGGCCCGGCCGGGTCGACCGCGCTGCCGCTCCAGATCACCGAGATGCCCGACCGGGTGGTCTGGCTGCCGCTGAACTCGACGGGCGGAGGCGTCACTTCGGACACCGGCGCGCGCCCCGGCGAACTCGTCCGCATCGGCCCGGCGGTCCTGCCGGAGCCCACCGAGGCCCCGGAGGTGACG
This sequence comes from Streptomyces sp. NPDC031466, assembly GCF_055581265.1. Lineage (NCBI taxonomy): Bacteria > Bacillati > Actinomycetota > Actinomycetes > Kitasatosporales > Streptomycetaceae > Streptomyces > Streptomyces sp. NPDC031466. Next base: position 278,001 of record NZ_JBVIJT010000010.1, on the reverse strand, counting down.
TCGTGACGCACACCGTGGTGCCGCTTGCGGCGGAAGACCTGTCCATGTTCGGCCGCGACCCTTGGTGGCTGATCGCCCTGAAGGCGGTCTTCTGCTTCGCGTTCCTGATGGTGACGGTCCTCTTCTCCATCGTGTGGGAGCGCAAGGTCGTCGCGTGGATGCAGCTGCGCATCGGCCCCAACCGGCACGGCCCGTGGGGCATGCTCCAGTCCCTCGCCGACGGCATCAAGCTGATGCTGAAGGAAGACGTGATCGTCAAGCGGGCGGACAAGGTGGTCTACGTCCTCGCCCCGGTCGTCGCGGCGATCCCGGCCTTCATGGCGATCGCCGTGATCCCGTTCGGCCCCGCCGGCAACGAGGTCTCGATCTTCGGTCAGCGCACCACCATGCAGCTCACCGACCTGCCGATCGCGATGCTCTACATCCTCGCGGTCGCCTCCGTCGGCATCTACGGCATCGTGCTCGCGGGGTGGAGTTCCGGCTCCACCTATCCGCTCCTCGGCGGCCTGCGCTCCTGCGCGCAGATGATCTCGTACGAGATCGCGATGGGTGCCGCGTTCGCCTCCGTCTTCCTCTACTCCGGGTCGATGTCGACCTCGGCGATCGTGGAGGCGCAGACCGACCGCTGGTACGTCCTGCTGCTGCCGGTGTCGTTCCTCATCTACATCGTGACGATGATCGGTGAGACCAACCGCGCGCCGTTCGACATGCCGGAGTCCGAGGGCGACCTCGTGGGTGGCTTCAACACCGAGTACTCCTCCATCAAGTTCGCGCTCTTCATGCTCGCCGAGTACGTCAACATGGTCACCGTCTCGGCGGTCTCGGTCACGCTCTTCCTGGGCGGCTGGCGGGCCCCGTATCCGATCAGCACCTTCTGGGAGGGCGCGAACCACGGCTGGTGGCCGATGCTCTGGTTCGTCGTCAAGGTCCAGCTGCTGCTGTTCTTCTTCATCTGGCTGCGCGGCACGCTGCCCCGCGTGCGCTACGACCAGCTGATGAAGCTCGGCTGGAAGGTCCTCATCCCGGTCTCGGTCCTGTGGCTGATGCTCGTCGCCACGGTCAGGGCGCTGCGGAACGAGAACTACGACTTCACCTCGATCGCGCTGTACGTGGGGGGCGGGGTCATCGCGCTCCTGTTGCTCTCCGTGGTCGTCGACATCTTCCGTGACAAGCGGGAGAAGGCGGCGGAGGTCGAGGAGGAACCGGTCGCCTTCGACCCGATGGCGGGCGGATTCCCCGTGCCGCCGCTGCCCGGGCAGACCCTCCCGCCCGTCCCGCGCCGCCGCTCGCGCCAGGAGCGGGAGCTGATTGTCAGTGGCGGGCCGGATACTCACAGTGACACCCGCGGTGACGCCAGTGGCGGAACCCGAAGTGACGGAAAGGAGGCGTCCGATGGCTGAGTCGCACAACGAATCGCCGGCATCGCCGGAGTCACCCCATGAGTCGAACCAATCGAAGCAGGGGTTCCAGAACCCTGTGGCGGGCTTCGGCGTGACCTTCAAGGCCATGTTCAAGAAGCGGCTGACCGAGCAGTATCCGGAGCAGCAGAAGACCACCGCTCCCCGCTTCCACGGCAGGCACCAGCTGAACCGCCATCCGGACGGCCTGGAGAAGTGCGTCGGCTGTGAGCTCTGCGCCTGGGCCTGTCCCGCGGACGCCATCTATGTGGAGGGCGCGGACAACACCGAGGAGGAGCGGTACTCCCCGGGTGAGCGGTACGGCCGCGTCTACCAGATCAACTACGCCCGCTGCATCCTGTGCGGCCTGTGCATCGAAGCCTGCCCCACGCGCGCGCTGACGATGACGAACGAGTTCGAGCTGGCCGACAGCAGCCGCGAAAGCCTCATCTACACCAAGGAGCAGCTGCTCGCCGGGCTGGAGGAGGGCATGGTCGAGAGCCCGCACTCGATCTTCCCCGGCATGGACGAGCAGGACTACTACCGAGGCCTGGTCACCGAGGCCGCCCCGGGGACGGTGCCCCAAGTGGCGTTCTCCAAGGGCGAGGCGCCCCAGGAGGCGGCCTCCGACTTCGGGGCCGGCGAACCGGCCTCGGAGAAGGTGGCCGGCGGACCCGTCTCCGGGAAGTCGGCCGGCGGACCGGCGTCCGGGAAGGTGGCCGGCCGATGACGCAGCTCGCCGCCTACTCGACCTCCACCGGCGAGGCCTTCCAGTTCTGGGTCCTCGGCACGGTCGCCGTCATCGGCGCCCTGTGCACGATCCTGATGAGGAAGGCCGTGCACAGCGCGCTCTGCCTCGCCGGGACCATGATCATCCTTGCGGTGTTCTACCTCGCCAACGGCGCGTACTTCCTCGGCATCGTCCAGATCGTCGTCTACACCGGCGCGATCATGATGCTCTTCCTCTTCGTGGTCATGCTGGTCGGCGTCACCGCCGCCGACTCCCTGAAGGAGACCATCAAAGGCCAGCGCTGGCTGGCCCTGCTCTGTGGCCTCGGCTTCGCGGTGCTGCTCTTCGCGGGCATCGGGAACGCCTCGGTGAGCGAGTTCAACGGCCTCGGCAAGGCGAACTCCGGCGGCAACGTGGAGGGCCTCGCGAGGCTCATCTTCACCAAGTACGTCTTCGCCTTCGAGATCACCGGCGCCCTGCTCATCACCGCCACGGTCGGCGCGATGGTGCTGACCCACCGCGAGCGCACGGAGCGTGCCAAGACCCAGCGCGAGCGGGCCGAGGAGCGGGTGCGCGCGGGCAAGCACCTGCCGCCGCTGCCCGCCCCCGGTGTGTACGCGCGGCACAACGCCGTGGACATCGCGGGCCTGCTGCCCGACGGCACCCCGTCGGAGCTGACGGTCAACAGGACGCTGCGCGAGCGCGGCCAGATCCGTGACGTGTCGAGCAAGGCACTGGAGGACCTGCGGGCGCTGGAGCAGCGCTCCGCGGACCGTCTGGAGCGGCCCGACCTGCGTGGCACCGACATCGGGCGGACCGAGGAGGCGTCGAAGTGAACCCGGTCAACTACCTCTATCTGGCCGCGCTGTTGTTCTCGATCGGCGCGACCGGCGTGCTCATCAGGCGCAACGCGATCGTGGTGTTCATGTGCGTCGAGCTGATGCTCAACGCCTGCAACCTCGCGTTCGTGGCCTTCTCCCGGATGCACGGCAACCTCGACGGCCAGATCATCGCGTTCTTCACGATGGTCGTCGCCGCCGCGGAGGTCGTCGTCGGGCTCGCGATCATCGTGTCGCTGTTCCGTTCCCGCCACTCGGCCTCGGTCGACGACGCCAGCCTGATGAAGCTGTGAGGGGCTGAAAGTGGAGAACCTGATCGCGCTGCTCGTCGCGGCGCCGCTGCTCGGAGCGGCCGTACTGCTGTGCGGCGGACGGGCGTTGGACCGTGTGGGCCACTGGCTCGGCACGCTGCTGGCCGCCGCCTCCTTCGCCGTCGCCGCCGTGCTCTTCACGGACATGCTGGGCAAGGGCGCCGAGGAGCGCGCCCTGTCGCAGCACCTGTTCAGCTGGATCCCCGTCGAGGGCTTCCAGGCGGACGTCGCCTTCCAGCTGGACCAGCTGTCGATGACGTTCGTCCTGCTGATCTCCGGAGTCGGCACCCTGATCCACGTCTACTCCATCGGGTACATGGAGCACGACGAGCGGCGCCGCCGCTTCTTCGGCTACCTGAACCTCTTCCTCGCGGCGATGCTCCTGCTCGTCCTCGCCGACAACTACCTTCTCCTGTACGTCGGCTGGGAGGGCGTCGGCCTCGCCTCGTACCTCCTGATCGGGTTCTGGCAGCACAAGCCCAGCGCGGCCACCGCCGCGAAGAAGGCCTTCCTGGTCAACCGGGTCGGCGACATGGGCCTGTCGATCGCGATCATGCTGATGTTCACCACCTTCGGGACGTTCGCCTTCGGGCCCGTCCTGGAGGCCACCGGTGAGACCGGCGAGGGCAAGCTCACCGCCATCGGCCTGATGCTGCTGCTCGCCGCGTGCGGCAAGTCGGCCCAGGTGCCGTTGCAGTCCTGGCTGGGCGACGCGATGGAGGGCCCGACCCCGGTCTCGGCCCTGATCCACGCCGCGACCATGGTGACCGCCGGTGTCTACCTGATCGTCCGCTCCGGGGAGATCTTCAACGCCGCGCCGGACGCCCAGCTGGCCGTCACGGTCGTCGGAGCGGTCACGCTCCTGTTCGGTGCGATCGTCGGTTGCGCGAAGGACGACATCAAGAAGGCCCTCGCCGGTTCGACGATGTCCCAGATCGGCTACATGATCCTGGCCGCCGGCCTCGGCCCCGTCGGCTACGTCTTCGCGATCATGCACCTGGTGACGCACGGCTTCTTCAAGGCCGGGCTCTTCCTCGGGGCCGGCTCGGTCATGCACGGCATGAACGACGAGGTCGACATGCGCAAGTACGGCGGCCTCAGGAAGTACATGCCGGTCACCTTCGTCACCTTCGGACTCGGCTATCTGGCGATCATCGGCTTCCCCGGTCTGTCCGGCTTCTTCTCCAAGGACAAGATCATCGAGGCGGCGTTCGCCAAGGGCGGCACGCAGGGCTGGATCCTCGGCTCGGTGGCCCTCCTGGGCGCGGCCATCACCGCGTACTACATGACGCGCGTGATGATCATGACGTTCTTCGGAGCGGAGCGCTGGCGCGACCGCCCCACCGCCTCCCCGGACCAGCCGGACGTGGAGCCCGCCGCGGAGCACCGCGGGGCGCACGAGGAGCCGCACCCCCACGAATCTCCGAAGTCCATGACGATCCCGATGGTCGTGCTCGCCTTCGGATCGGTGTTCGCGGGCGGCTTCTTCAGCATCGGGGACCGCTTCCTGCACTGGCTGGAGCCGGTCACCCACCACGACCACGGCGACTCGCCGCTGAGCGCCGCCACGGTCACGGGCGCCACCATGGTGGTCCTCGTCATCGGCGTCGCCATGGCCTACGTCCAGTACGGGCGCCGGCCGGTCCCGGTCACCGCCCCGCGCGGCTCGCTGCTCACCCGGGCCGCCCGCCGCGACCTCCTCCAGGACGACTTCAACCACGTCGTCCTGGTGCGCGGCGGCGAGCACCTCACGCGGTCCCTGGTCTACGTCGACCACAGCCTGGTCGACGGCGTCGTCAACGGCACGGCGGCCTCCATGGGCGGCCTCTCCGGGCGGCTGCGCACCCTGCAGAACGGCTACGCCCGCTCCTACGCGGTCTCGATGTTCGGCGGCGCTGCGGTGCTCATCGCCGCGACCCTGCTGATGAGGGCGGTCTGATACCGATGTCTTTTCCCCTGCTGACAGCGACGGCGGCCCTGCCCGCGGTCGGCGCGATCGTCACGGCGGCCGTCCCGGCCGCCCGGCGGACCGCCGCCAAGTGGCTCGCGCTGCTCGTCTCACTCGCCACGCTGGCGCTGGCGGTGACCGTCCTGGTGCGGTTCGACCCGGACGGCGACCGCTATCAACTCACCGAGTCCCGCTCCTGGATCGCGGACTTCGGGGTGCGGTACGAGCTGGGGGTCGACGGCATCGGCGTCGCGCTCATCGGGCTCACCGCGCTGCTGATCCCGTTCATCGTCCTGGCGGGCTGGCACGACGCCGATCCCCTGGAGACCGCCTCCTCCCGGTGGCGGCCGACGCAGGGCTTCTTCGCCCTGATCCTGGCCGTCGAGGCGATGGTGATCATCTCCTTCGAGGCCACCGACGTCTTCCTCTTCTACATCTTCTTCGAAGCCATGCTCATCCCGATGTACTTCCTCATCGGCGGCTTCGGAGACCGCGCCCACGCGGGCAGCGACGAGAACGCCTCGGCGCAGCGCAGCTACGCGGCCGTGAAGTTCCTGCTCTACAACCTCGTCGGCGGCCTCATCATGCTGGCCGCCGTCATCGGGCTCTACGTGGTCGCCGGGAACTTCTCGCTCCAGGAGATCGCCGAGGCCCGCGCCAACGGCACGCTGGACATGGCGACCAACACCGAACGGTGGCTCTTCCTCGGCTTCTTCTTCGCCTTCGCGGTGAAGGCGCCGCTGTGGCCGCTGCACACCTGGCTGCCGAACGCGATGGGGGAGGCCACGGCCCCGGTCGCGGTACTGATCACCGCCGTGGTCGACAAGGTCGGCACGTTCGCGATGCTGCGGTTCTGCCTCGGCCTCTTCCCCGAGGCGAGCAAGTGGGCGACGCCGGTCATCCTCGTACTGGCCCTGATCAGCATCATCTACGGCGCGCTGCTCGCGGTCGGCCAGCGCGACATCAAGCGCCTGGTGGCATACGCGTCGATCTCGCACTTCGGGTTCATCATCCTCGGCATCTTCGCGATGACCTCGCAGGGGCAGTCCGGCGCGACGCTGTACATGGTCAACCACGGCATCTCGACCGCCGCGCTGATGCTGGTGGCCGGCTTCCTCATCTCGCGGCGCGGCTCGCGCCTGATCGCCGACTACGGAGGGGTGCAGAAAGTCGCCCCGGTGCTCGCGGGCACCTTCCTGGTCGGCGGTCTGGCCACGCTCTCGCTGCCGGGGCTCGCGCCGTTCGTCAGTGAGTTCCTGGTGCTCGTCGGGGCGTTCGCGCGCTATCCGGTGGCCGGGGTCGTCGCGACCCTCGGCATCGTGCTCGCGGCGCTATACACCCTCGTCCTCTACCAGCGGACGATGACAGGACCCGTGAAGCCCGAGGTCTCGGCCATGCCCGACCTGCGGGTGCGTGAACTGGTCGTCGTCGCGCCGCTGATCGCGCTCCTGATCGGCCTCGGCGTCTATCCGAAGCCGCTCACCGACCTGGTGAACCCGGCGGTCGAGCACACCATGTCCGACGTCCAGAAGAAGGACCCCGAGCCCGAGGTGGAGGCGGCCAAGTGAGCGCATCAGCCGTCCACAGCCTGTGGACAATGGCCGCCGATCCGATCGACAAGATCGACGCGCCGAAGATCGAGTATGGACAACTGTCGCCGACGTTGATCGTCATCGGCGCGGCCGTCCTCGGAGTGCTCATCGAAGCCTTCGTCCCGCGCAAGGCCCGCTACTACGCCCAGCTGTTCGTCTCCGTCGTCGCGCTCACCGCCGCCTTCGCCGCGGTGGTCGGCCTCGCGGCCCGCGGCTTCGGCACGACGAAGGCACAGATCGCGGCCATGGGCGCGATCGCGGTCGACGGGCCCGCGCTCTTCCTCCAGGGCACGATCCTGCTCGCCGGGCTCGTCGCCGTCTTCACCTTCGCCGAGCGGCGGCTCGACCCGGTGGCCCACGGCAACCGCGTCGACTCCTTCGCCGCGCAGGCCGGAGCCGTGCCGGGCAGTGAGGGCGAACAGGCCGCCACCAAGGCCGGTTTCACCACCACCGAGGTGTTCCCGTTGGCGCTGTTCGCCATCGGCGGCATGCTGGTCTTCCCGGCGGCCAACGACCTCCTGACGCTCTTCATCGCGCTGGAGGTCTTCTCCCTGCCGCTGTACCTGCTGTGCGCGCTCGCCCGCCGCAAGCGCCTCATGTCGCAGGAGGCCGCCGTCAAGTACTTCCTGCTCGGCGCCTTCGCCTCCGCGTTCACCCTCTTCGGCATCGCGCTGCTGTACGGGTACGCGGGCTCCGTGTCGTACGCGACGGTCGCCGACGTCGTCGAGGGCAACGTGAAGACCCTGGACCCGGCGCTCGCCGAGACCATGGGCAATGACGCGCTGCTGCTGATCGGCGTCGCGATGGTGGTGATGGGGCTGCTCTTCAAGGTCGGCGCCGTGCCGTTCCACATGTGGACCCCCGACGTGTACCAGGGCGCCCCTACGCCGGTCACCGGCTTCATGGCGGCGGCGACGAAGGTGGCCGCGTTCGGCGCGCTCCTGCGGCTGCTGTACGTGGTCCTGCCCGGCCTGCGCTGGGACTGGCGGCCGGTCATGATGGGCATCGCGGTCATCACGATGCTGGGCGGCGCGATCGTGGCGATCACCCAGACCGACATCAAGCGGCTGCTGGCGTACTCGTCCATCGCGCACGCCGGCTTCATCCTCGCCGGTGTCATCGCCACCACCCCGGAGGGTGTCTCCTCGGTCCTCTTCTATCTGGCGGCCTACTCCTTCGTGACGATCGGCGCCTTCGCCGTGGTCACGCTGGTGCGCGACGCCGGGGGCGAGGCCACGCACCTGTCCAAGTGGGCGGGGCTCGGGCGCAGGTCACCGCTGGTCGCGGCGGTCTTCGCGGTGTTCCTGCTCGCCTTCGCCGGCATTCCGCTGACCTCCGGGTTCACGGGGAAGTTCGCGGTGTTCAAGGCGGCGGCGGAGGGCGGCGCGGGCGCGCTGGTCGTGGTCGGCGTGCTGTCGTCGGCGATCGCCGCGTTCTTCTACATCCGTGTGATCGTGCTCATGTTCTTCAGCGAGCCGAAGGCGGACGGCCCCACGGTCGCCGTGCCCTCCCCGCTGACGATGACGGCGATCGCTGTCGGCGTCGCGGTGACGCTGGTCCTCGGCGTGGCCCCGCAGTACTTCCTGGACCTCGCGGGCCAGGCGGGGGTCTTCGTCCGGTAGCCGCTCCTGTTCGCACACATGTCGCCGCCCGGCGTCCCGACCTGGGGATGCCGGGCGGCGGCCTGTGGATAACTTTTCGGCCTGTGGGTGCGGGGCCCTATCGTGGAGGCAGTGGTCGAGGCAGTGGACGAGGCAGGACGTACGGCGGGGGACAGGGCGATGGATGGGACCAGCGGCATGAGCGAGGTGACGGCGTCGGCATCGACGCCGGGTATGGCGACCGACACGGTGACCGGCACGGCGGGCGCGGTGGCGCAGAGCGATGCCCTGCGCATGCTCCAGCGCGTCTTCGGCTATGACGCCTTCCGCGGCGAGCAGGAAGCGATCATCGACCATGTCGTGGCCGGTGGTGACGCCGTCGTCCTCATGCCCACCGGCGGCGGAAAGTCCCTCTGTTATCAGATCCCCGCCCTGGTCAGGCCGGGTACAGGTGTGGTGGTCTCGCCGCTCATCGCGCTCATGCAGGACCAGGTGGACGCCCTGCGGGCGGCCGGTGTGCGGGCCGGGTTCATCAACTCCACGCAGGACTTCGACGAGCGGCGCGTGCGGGAGGCCGAGTTCCTCGCGGGGGAGCTGGACGTGCTCTATCTCGCCCCGGAGCGGCTGCGCCTGGACGCCACGCTGGACCTGCTGTCCCGCGGCAAGATCTCGGTCTTCGCCATCGACGAGGCGCACTGCGTCGCCCAGTGGGGGCACGACTTCCGCCCCGACTATCTGGCGCTCTCCGTGCTCGGGCAGCGCTGGCCGGACGTGCCGCGCATCGCCCTCACGGCGACGGCCACGCACGCCACGCACCGGGAGATCACCGAGCGGCTCGGCATGCCGGACGCCAAGCACTTCGTGGCGAGCTTCGACCGGCCCAACATCCAGTACCGCATCGTGCCCAAGGCCGAGCCGAAGAAGCAGCTCCTGTCCTTCCTGAAGGAGGAGCACGCGGGCGACGCGGGCATCGTCTACTGCCTCTCGCGGAACTCGGTCGAGAAGACCGCCGAGTTCCTGTGCCGGAACGGCATCGAGGCGGTCCCGTACCACGCGGGCCTCGACGGCGGCACCCGCGCGGCGCACCAGTCCCGCTTCCTGCGCGAGGAAGGCCTCGTGGTCTGCGCCACCATCGCCTTCGGCATGGGCATCGACAAGCCGGACGTCCGCTTCGTCGCCCACCTCGACCTGCCCAAGTCGGTCGAGGGGTACTACCAGGAGACGGGTCGCGCGGGCCGCGACGGCCTGCCCTCGACGGCCTGGATGGCGTACGGCCTCCAGGACGTCGTCCAGCAGCGCAAGATGATCCAGGGCAGCGAGGGCGACGAGGCGTTCCGGCGCCGGGCCGCCTCCCACCTCGACTCGATGCTGGCGCTCTGCGAGACCGCCCAGTGCCGGCGCGCCCAGCTCCTCACCTACTTCGGCCAGGAACCGGCGGCGCAGTCGTGCGGGAACTGCGACACCTGCCTCACCCCGCCCGAGACCTGGGACGGCACGGTCGCGGCGCAGAAGGTGCTCTCCGCGGTGGTGCGCCTCCAGCGTGAGCGCGGCCAGAAGTTCGGCGCGGGTCAGATCATCGACATCCTGCTCGGCAAGAAGACCGCGAAGGTCATCCAGTTCGACCACGACCAGCTCTCCGTCTTCGGCATCGGCGAGGAGTTGGCGGAGGCCGAATGGCGCGGAGTGGTGCGGCAGTTGCTGGCGCAGGGCCTGCTCGCGGTCGAGGGGGAGTACGGCACGCTGGTGCTCACCGAGACGAGCGGCTCCGTCCTCGCCCGCGAGCGGGAGGTGCGGCTGCGCAAGGAGCCGAAGCGTCTCCCGGCGGCGCGGGCCGCCAAGGGCGAGCGCAAGGCGAAGGGCGCGGCGGCGGTCGCCGAGCTGCCCCAGGAGGCGGTGCCGGTCTTCGAGGCGCTGCGCGCCTGGCGCGGTGCTCAGGCCAAGGAGCAGGGCGTCCCCGCGTATGTGATCTTCCACGACGCCACGCTGCGGGAGATCGCCACGCTGCGCCCCACGTCCGTGGCGGACCTCGAGGGCATCAGCGGAGTGGGCGAGAAGAAGCGGGCGACGTACGGCGAGGGCGTGGTCGGGGTCGTCGCGGAGTTCACCGGCGGGGCGGGTTCCGGCGAGGCGGCTTCCGGCGGGGCGCCGGGCGGGGGCGCGCAGGCCACCGCCGCGTCCGACGGTGGCGTTCCGTCGGGGTCCGGTGAGGACGAGCTGGGCTGGGGGGACGAGGAGGAGCCGGACTGGGCGTCCTGACGAGGACGGCCGAAGGCGGACCGCGCGGCACCCGGGAGCGGGACATGCCTCGGGCCCGGCACGACACCGGGCCCGAGGAGGTATACGGCGCCGCGCGCCGCTCAGACGTTCAGGCCGGCCGGCCCGCCCGCTGCCGCTCAGCGAACCGGCTCAGCGAACCGATGCAGCGAACCGGCTCAGCGGGCCGGCTCAGCGGGCCGCCACGATCCGGCCCGTCACCTCGCCGAGGCCGACCTTGGTGCCGTCCGGGCCCGGGGCCCACGCCGACAGGGTGACCTCGTCGCCGTCCTCCAGGAACGTCCGCTTGCCGTCGGGGAGTTCGATGGGGTCGCGGCCGTTCCAGGTGATCTCGATCAGGGAGCCGTACTGGCCGGCGGAGGGGCCGCTGACCGTGCCCGAGCCGTACAGGTCGCCGGTGCGCAGCGAGGCGCCGTTGACCGTCATGTGCGCCAGCTGCTGCGCGGCCGTCCAGTACACGGTGGAGAACGGCGGCTCGGAGATGACCTGGCCGTTGAGCGTGACCGTCATGCGCAGGTCGTAGCCGCCCGGCTCGTCGGCCGCCGACTCGGCGGAGTCGTCCAGGTAGGGCAGGAGCTGGTGCGTGCGCTCGGGGGGCGCGACCCGGGCCGCGTCCAGCGCGTCGAGGGGCGTGATCCAGGCCGAGACCGAGGTGGCGAAGGACTTGCCGAGGAACGGCCCGAGGGGGACGTACTCCCAGGCCTGGATGTCCCGCGCCGACCAGTCGTTGAGGAGGGTGAGGCCGAAGACGTGCTCGCGGAAGTCGGCGAGGGGCACGGGCGTTCCGTGCTCCGAGGGCGCGCCGACCACGAAGCCGACCTCCGCCTCGATGTCGAGGCGGACCGAAGGGCCGAAGGCGGGGGCCGGGTCGGCGGGCGCCTTGCGCTGACCGGAGGGGCGCACGACGTCCGTCCCGGAGACCACGACGGTGCCGGAGCGGCCGTGGTAACCGATGGGCAGGTGCTTCCAGTTGGGCGTCAGGGGCGTCGGCGAGTCCGGGCGGAACATCTTGCCCAGGTGCGTCGCGTGGTGCTCGGACGCGTAGAAGTCGACGTAGTCCGCGACCTCGAAGGGCAGGTGCAGGGTCACCTCGGAGAGGGGGTGCAGCAGGGGGCGTACGGAGTCCCGGTAGGAGGGCACGGTCACCCACGCCGTCAGGGCGCGGCGCACGTCGGACCAGGCGGTGCGGCCCGCGGCGAGCAGCGGGTTCAGCGTGGGTCGGGCCAGGAGCGAGACGTAGGGCGAGCCGAGCGCGGCGGCCGCGGCGCCCGCGTCCAGGACGTGTGAGCCGAGCCGCACGCCGACCCTGCGCTGGTCGTCCCGCTCTCCGGCCAGGGAGAACACGCCGTAGGGAAGGTTGTGCGGCCCGAAGGGGTCGCCCTCGGGCAGGCCGAAGGGGTCGCCCCCGGGGAGGCCGAAGGAGTCGCTCTCGGGGAGGCCGAAGGAGTCGCTCTCGGGGATGCCGGTGGAGTCACCGGCGGCCGGGTCGAGCGGGGTCTGCTCGGACATGCGTACCTGCCTCGCTTTCCATAAGGGTGTGCCACACGTTACGTGTGGAGGCCTTGGTTGCGGCAGTGTCCAAAGAGTTCGTATTGCCCGGAAAGGGCTTGCCGGAGTGTCCGATTCCGGCTTCGCGCCCTTCGGGGCGCGGGCGGGGTGGTAGCGCGCTTCGGGTGCGGCACGCGGCTCGTCTCGCCGCGGCCGGCGGAGCACGTGGCGCGTTCGTACGGCTGAGCGGCCGGACACTCGGCCGGGTAGGAAGCGGAATAGCAAATTCCATTTTCTGGTGAACCGTGCCGGTCCCCGCCGCTCCCCTCGCGCTCCGGGCCCGCCAAGGCGCTCCCGGCGTGGCTCAGGATCCGTATTCTCTGGATCATGGCCGCTCCCCTCGCGTACGCACTCATCGCCACCGACCTGGACGGGACGCTGCTGCGCGGCGACGACACGGTCTCGGACCGGTCGCGGCGGGCGCTGGCCGCCGCGGACGAGAGGGGCGCGCGGCACCTCGTGGTGACGGGGCGTCCGGCGCCGCGGGTACGGCCGCTCCTCGCCGACCTCGGGTACGAGGGCCTGGCCGTCTGCGGGCAGGGCGCGCAGCTCTACGACGCCGGGGCGCACCGCATGGTCTGGTCGGTGACGCTCGACCGCGAGTTGGCCGAGGTCGCGCTGGGGAAGATCGAGGCGGAGGTCGGGCAGGTCTTCGCCGCCGTCGACCAGGACGGTGTGGACGGCCTCACGCTCATCGAGCCGGGGTACGAGATGCCGCACCCGACGCTCCCCGCGGTGCGGGTGACCGGGCGGGACGTGCTGTGGGAGGTGCCGATCAGCAAGGTGCTGCTGCGCCATCCGACGCTGGCGGACGACGAGTTGGCGGCGGTGGCGCGCGGCGTGGTGGGCTCGCTCGCGACCGTGACGATGTCCGGTCCGGGGACCGTGGAGCTCCAGCCGTGCGGGGTGACCAAGGCGACGGGGCTCGCGCTGGCCGCCGGACGGCTGGGACTGACGGCCGCCGACACCATCGCCTTCGGGGACATGCCGAACGACATCCCCATGTTCCTGTGGGCGGCGCACGGCGTGGCCATGGCCAACGCCCACGCGGAACTGAAGTCGGTCGCCGACGAGTTGACCCTGACCAACGAGGCCGACGGGATCGCCGTCGTCCTCGAACGGATGGCGGCCGCGGCCTGATCGACCGCGGTCCGACCGGGCGTCTCGGAGTTCGCCGGTTCAGCCCGCGGTCCGGCCGGGCGTCTCGGAGTTCGCCGGTTCAGCCCGCGGTCCGCCGGATCCGCCGCTCCCAGGTGCGGTGGAAGACGACCTCGTCGCCGTCCCGGCAGATCACCTCGTCCGTGGTGCGGAAGTCCGCGGCGTCGCAGGTGATCTCCGAGTGCGTCTCGATCCTGGTGTCCCAGGCCAGTTCGGGGCGGTGCAGCCGGATCGTCCGGTCGGAGCGGGCGCGGGCGCTCAGCGGGTCGCTCTCGTGGATGGTGTACGTCTCCACGGCGTCCTCGGTGAACTCCAGGCCGTCGGGGTGGACCCGCGTGCCGCCGGCGCCCGGGACGACCTCCAGGCGCCATTCGCCCTTGGCGACATCGCGTACGACCAGGCGTTCGGGACGCTCCTCGTCGAGTGTCGCGGGGTGCGTCACGCCGAGCGGCTCCGCCTGTTCCGGGGGTTCGAAGGTGATCGTCGGGTCCGGGCCGCCCGCGCGCACCGGGAGCTCCAGGAAGCTGCCGGCCGGCTCCAGCGTGAAGCCCGCCGTGTCGGCCTGCGGCCAGATCCACGGCCAGTACGCGGAGGAGACCGCGAGCCGGATGCGATGTCCGGCCCGGAAGGCGTGGCCGATGCCGGTCAGCTCGAAGGTTACGTCCTCGGTGGCGCCGAGCGGCCAGGCATCCGCGCGGTCCCGCCCATGCCGGGCCGAGAGGTTCAGCACGCCACGCGTCACCAGCGTGGACGAGCCGTCGGGCGCGATGTCGCACAGGCGGGCGACGGCCTGGCCGAAGGGCACGGCCATCCGCAGCCGCAGCGTCACCCGGGGGCGCCCGAGGACGCGTACCTCCGAGGGGGCCTCGAACTCGAAGCACGCCGACCTCGCGTCCTCGTCCCGCTGGTCGGGCGGCAGGTCGGCGGCGCCGCCGCACGGGACGTGCCGGCCCGCGTCCACTCCGGTGTGCTGCGGGGAAGCGACCAGCACCGGGGCGCCCCGGAGGGCGTAGGAGACGGGGGTGACGTTCGGGGAGGGCCAGGCCGGATCGCCGGCCCAGCCGCCGCGCAGTTCGGCGAGGACCGTCGCCGGGGGGTGCGAGTCGCTGATCCAGGACCGGAGCTTCGGCTCGGCCATGACGCCGGTGTCGACGCCCTTGAGGTGGTGGTCCCACCAGCGCAGCGTCTCCTGGAGGAAGCCGATCGCCGGACCCGGCGCCAGGCCCTGGTCGGGGTACTGGTGCGACCACGGGCCGATCAGGCCCCGAACCTGGTCGTCGGGCAGGTGTTCGACGAGGCGCAGGACCGTGTCCCGGTACGGGTCGTGCCAACCGCCCACCGCGAGGACCGCGGCGCCGATCGAGGAGCAGTCCTCGCGGACGCTGCCGTGCCGCCAGTAGGCGTCGCGGGTCTGGTGGTCCAGCCAGGTGTGGACGGGGGGCTCGACGGCCTCCAGGCGCGTCAGCCACATCGCGCGCCACGCGTCGCCCACGAAGCGCGGGTCCGGCGGACGGCAGGCGCGGGCGAGCGTCGTCGCGGACCACGCGTGCGTGCCCACCGCGAGGACGGAACCACCCATGTAGTGGACGCCGTTGTCATGGCGGTCGTCCGTCGAGCAGACCGTGACGACCGCCTTGAGCGGCTCGGGCGCGAGGGCCGCGACCCGGAGGCAGTCACCGCCGTCCCGGGAGATGCCGAACATGCCGACACGGCCGGTCGACCAGGGCCGCGCGGCCAGCCAGTTCACCACCTCCACGCCGTCGGCCGCATCCCGCCCCGCGTACGCGTCCGCGGGCAGGCCCTCGCTGTTGCCGTGGCCGCGGGCGTCGACGCGTACGGAGGCGTAGCCGTGGCCCGCGTACCAGGGGTGGCGCTGCGCGTCGCGCGCCGCCGTCCAGTCGGTGAGGCGGTGGGGGAGGTATTCGAGGAGCACCGGCACGGGCTCCTCGGTGACGGGGCGCCACACACGCGCGTACAGCTTGGTCCCGTCGGCGAGGGGTACGCGGATGTCCTCGTGCGTCGTCTCGTACGGGAAAGCTGTCCGGATCTTCGGGCGCGTCATCTTCGGGTGCGTCATCTGGGGAACCTCGGTGGACGGGATGCCGGGCCGGTGACGACTCGTACTCAGCGGTGGTACTCAGCGGTAGTACGGGAGGAACAGGATGTTTCCGTTCACCCATGCGACAACCGGCACAGAACAGCTTTCTCGGCCGTATGGGCTGATCAAGAACATACCGGTGGTGATCGGCGGGCGCCCGGTCGGCTTTGTGCGGGCAGGTGCTCGCTGTGATCGAAAGGCGACCGGATACGCTGACTTGAGTGATGGCAGCGACACATCGACAAACCGTGTCATCGACCGAGATCCAATGATCGACCGAGTTCGCCATGTGATCGTCAGCAGACAGGAGAACCTCTCGTGACCGTCGTCGGGCCTTTCGGGCTGAGCGTGCGGGACCAGGCTCTCGAAGCCGATGTCCAGGCAGGGTTGGCGGCTGTCGAGGAGGGCCTCCTGGAGGCCACCAAGAGCGCGGTCCCCTTCATCACGGAGGCCGCCCAGCACCTCGTCCGGGCCGGCGGAAAGCGTTTCCGCCCGCTGCTCGTGATGCTCGCCTCCCAGTTCGGCGACCCGGACGCGCCCGGCATCGTGCCCTCCGCCGTGGTCGTCGAGCTCACGCACCTCGCGACGCTCTACCACGACGACGTGATGGACGAGGCGGACGTGCGCCGCGGGGTCGCCAGCGCGAATCAGCGCTGGGGCAACTCCGTGGCCGTCCTGACCGGCGACTTCCTCTTCGCCCGCGCCTCCTACATCCTCGCCGACCTCGGCCCGGAGGCCGTCCGCATCCAGGCGGAGGCCTTCGAACGCCTGGTCACCGGACAGATCCTGGAGACGGCCGGCCCCAGCGAGGGCCGCGACCCGGTCGACCACTACCTCGACGTGCTCGGCGGCAAGACCGGTTCGCTGGTCGCCGTCGCCTGCCGGTTCGGCGCGATGATGTCCGGCGCGCACGAGACCGTCGTGGACGTCCTCACCCAGTACGGCGAGCGGCTCGGCGTGGCCTTCCAGCTCGCCGACGACGTGCTCGACATCGCCTCCGACTCCCACGAGTCCGGCAAGACGCCGGGCACGGACCTGCGCGAGGGCATCCCCACGCTGCCGGTCCTGCGGCTGCGCGAGCGCGTGGCGCGGCTCGGCCTGCCCGAGGACATCGCCCTGAGCGAACTGCTCGCCTCCGACCTCACCGACGACGCCCGGCACGCCGAGGCGCTCGCGGGGCTGCGCGCCCACCCGGCCCTGGAACAGGCCCGCCGGGACACCGTGCGGTACGCGGAAGAGGCGCGGGCCGCGCTGGCGCCGTTGCCGGAGTGCGACGCGAAGATCTCCCTGGTCGAGCTCTGCGACCTCGTGGTGCACCGGGCGGGCTGAGGGTCCACTGCCGACGGCCGGCGGCGTCACCCCCTACGGGACGGGGGAGGCGCCGCCGCTCTGTGTCATCCCGTGGCAGTACGACGAGTTGCGCCCGGGGGCTGACGCTTCTGCGCGGCCGATTTGGTCGGATGGACCTCGGCAAGAACCACCACTCCTGACCAATTCGGGTGAGAATGGCGGCGCGGGGTGGACAAGGGCACGTACGCATGTATGGACGTACCGGCACATGCGGCACGTACCGCACGTACAGGCAGGGCCGCCGCCGACCACGGAGGTAGGGCACACAATGGCACCGTACGGACCGGAACAGGACACCACAGAAGCCGGGGAACCGCGCGCGAGGCGCCGCAAGGCGAGCCGTTACGCGGTCCCGGTCGCGGTGGCGGGGGTGGCGGCGGCAACCATCGGGCTCGTCCCGGCGCTCGCCACCTCGGGCGACCCGGATCTGCCGAAGATCACCGCTCAGGAACTCATCGAGAAGATCGCCGCGTCGGACACCCAGCGGCTTTCCGGCCACGTCAAGATCAGCACGGATCTGGGGCTGCCCTCGGTGGGCGGCCTGGCGGGTGGCGTCGCGGGCGGAGGCGGCGGCGCGGGCCGCGGTGAGGGCGGCGAGGGTTCCGCCGCGGAGCCCGGGAGCAAGCTGATGGAGCTGGCGTCCGGCACGCACACCCTGCGGGTCGCGGCCGATGGCCCCGACAAGCAGAAGGTGTCCGTCCTCGGGAACGCCTCCGAGTACAGCCTGATCCACAACGGCGACGAGGTGTGGGGCTACGACAGCGCCTCGAACGAGGCGTACCACGCCAAGGGCGGCGAGACGGGCTCCGGGAAGGGCCCCGGGAAGGGCGCCGAGTTCGGGAAGGGCGCGGCGAAGGGGTTGCCCGCCACGCCCAAGGACCTCGCCGAACAGGCCCTGAAGGCCGTGGACGGCACGACGTCCGTCACGGTCGACGGGACCGCGCAGGTCGCGGGCCGCGACGCGTACCGCCTGGTCGTCAAGCCGAAGCAGTCCGATTCGACGGTCGGGCAGATCACGGTCGCCGTGGACGCGGAGACGGGTACGCCGCTGAAGTTCACGCTGACCCCGGCCTCCGGGGGCGCGGCCGTGATCGACGCGGGCTTCACGAAGGTCGACTTCGGCAAGCCGTCCGCGGCCACGTTCGACTTCACGCCGCCCAAGGGCGCGAAGGTCACCGAGGCCGACGAACGCGGGGCGCGCGGCGGTGACTTCACGCCCAAGGACGGTGACTTCAAGGGCAAGGGCAAGGGCGAGGGCAAGGGCGAGGGCAAGGGCAAGGGCGAGGGCAAGGGCAAGGGCAAGGAATTCAAGGAAGAGGACCTGAACGATCTGCGGGTCATCGGCGAGGGCTGGGGCTTCATCGCCGAGCTGAAGCTGCCCGGCGGCCAGGGGCTGCCGACGGCCGGTTCGGACGATGTCCCGCCGGACGCGCAGAAGCTGCTGGACTCGCTGGGCGACAAGGTCAGCGGCGAGTTCGGCTCCGGCACGGTCTTCTCGACCCGCCTGGTCAACGCCCTCGTCACCGACGACGGCACGGTCTACGCGGGCGCGGTCACGAAGGACGCGCTGGTGAAGGCGGCGAACGCGGCGCACTAGCGCGCAGGGCCCACGGGAGGTGGGGCGCGGTGGTGCACGGCGGCGCCGCGGGCCGGCACCGCGCACCACCGCGACGCGGACGAGCGGGCCGCATGAGCATGAGCACGAGCGGGAACGTCCGGCACGGCCCGGCCCGCGTGCCGCGTGCGAGCCCGAGGGCGCTGCCGCGCGCGTGCCGGACGGGACAGCCAGGCGCGTGCCGGACGGGACAGCCAGGCGTGTGCCGGACGGGACAGCCAGGCGCGTGCCCGACGGGGCAGCCGGGAACGTGCCGACGGGGCAGCCGGGAGCGTGCCGGACGGGGTTGCCAGAAGCGTGCCCGATGGCACAGCCAGGACAGGACCGGAAGCGTGCCGGACGGGACAGCCAGGAGCGTGCCCGACGGGGCAGCCAGGACAGGACCGGAAGCGTGCCGGACGGGACAGCCGGCCGACGGGAGGAAGCGGTGTCGGGCACGATCGGGGGGACGCCGTCTCTCGTCGGCGGACCATCGCCCCACGTCATCGAGACGCGGGGGCTCACCAAGCGGTACGGCGGACACCTCGCCGTCGACCGGCTGGACCTCGCCGTCCCGCAGGGCAGCGTCTTCGGGTTCCTGGGGCCGAACGGCTCGGGCAAGACGACCACCATCCGCATGCTGATGGGCCTCATCGAGCCGACCTCGGGCACCGCCCGGGTCCTCGGCAGGCCCATGCCGCGCGCCGCCCGCGCCGTGCTCCCGCACGTCGGCGCGCTGATCGAGGGCCCCGCCCTCTACGGCTTCCTGTCGGGCCGCGACAACCTCCTGCGCTACGACTCCGCCGACCCGACGGCCGACCCCCGCACCCGCCGGGTGCGCGCCGAGGCCGCCCTCGACCGGGTGGGCCTGGCCGCGGCCGCCGGCAAGAAGGCGAAGGCGTACTCGCTGGGCATGAAGCAGCGCCTCGGTCTCGCCGCCGCGCTGCTCCGGCCGCGCGGACTCCTCGTCCTGGACGAGCCGACGAACGGCCTCGACCCGCAGGGCATGCGGGAGATCCGCGCCCTGGTGCGGGAACTGGCGGCGGAGGGCACGACCGTCTTCCTGTCCTCGCACCTGCTGGACGAGATCGAGCAGATCTGCACGCACGCTGCCGTGATGAACCGGGGCCGCCTGCTCACCCAGGGCCCGGTCGCCGAGCTGGCGGCGGGCGCGCGCGGCAGGCTGGTCGTGACGACACCGGACCCGGGCGAGGCGGCCCGGGTCCTGAAGGAGCGGGGCGTGGCGGATCTCGTCGTGACGCAGAACCGCGTGACGGGCGAGCCGCCGGTGCAGGACGCGGCCGGCCGGGACGTGGAACTGGCCGAGGTGAATGCCGCGCTGGTGGCGGCGGGCGTCCGCGTCCGGGGCTTCGGCCTCGAACGGGCCTCGCTGGAGGACGCGTTCGTGGCGCTGACGGGGGAGGGCTTCGATGTCGCGGGCTGAGACGGGGGCCGTACCGGAGCCGGGCGGGTCGGGGGCGGGCGCCCCCGGGGCAGGCGGAAGGGAGGCGGGCGCTCCAGATGCAGGCGGAACGGGGCCCGTGCCGGAGCCCCGGCCGAGCTGGACGCTCGGGCTGTTCCGCAGCGAGCTGACGATCACCTTCCGCCGCTGGCGGACCCTCGCGCTGCTCGGCGTGCTCGCCGCCGTGCCGATCGTCGTCGGCATCGCCGTCAAGATCGAGACGAGCGACGGTTCGACCGTCGGCGGGGGCGGCGAGGGCGGCGGCCCCGCGTTCATCGCGCAGATCACCAACAACGGCCTGTTCCTGGTCTTCACCGCGCTCGCGGCGACACTGCCGTTCTTCCTGCCGATGGCGATCGGCGTGGTCGCGGGCGACGCCGTGGCGGGCGAGGCGAACGCGGGCACGCTGCGCTATCTGCTGGTCGCGCCCGCGGGCCGCACCCGCCTGCTGCTCGTCAAGTACGCGACCACGCTGACGTTCTGCCTGGTCGCGACCCTGGTCGTGGCCGCGTCCGCGCTCGCGACGGGCGCGCTGCTCTTCCCGCTGGGCGAGGTCACCACCATCTCCGGCACCCGGCTGGGCTTCGGCGAGGGGCTCTGGCGGGCCCTGCTCGTCGCGCTCGTCGTCGCCGCGTCACTGACCGGTCTCGCGGCGCTCGGCCTGTTCGTCTCGACGCTCACCAGCAGTGGCGTCGCCGCGATGGCGACGACCGTCGGCCTGCTGATCACGGTGCAGATCCTCGACCAGATCCCGCAGCTGGACGCCCTGCACCCGTACTTCTTCTCGCACTACTGGCTGTCCTTCGCCGACCTGATGCGGGAGCCCGTCTACTGGGACGACCTCATCAAGAACCTCCGCGTCCAGGGGCTCTACGCGGCTGTTTTCGGCTCGGCGGCGTGGGCGAGGTTCGGCGCGAAGGACATCATGGCGTGAGGACCGCGTCGCCCGCCTTGTCCGTGTCGCCCGCCGTCTCGCTGGCTGTCCCGCCGGCCGTCTCCTCGTACGGGTAGCGGGCCACGGGCGCCTCCCGCGCGAAGAACGTCTTGGCGCGCAGCAGTGCCTGCTCGTCCGCCAGGACGTTGCCGGGTCGGCTGCCGTTGCCGAGCAGGACGCCGCCGAAGCGCATGGGGAAGAAGGCGGCGGTGTGGTTCAGCGTGTCGATCAGCGGCCCGGCCACCTCCTCCTGGGAGTGCGCGAGCGCCGTCACGCCCCACAGGGTGCGGCCCCGCAGCGACTCCTTGAAGTCGAGCTCCGGCGTCTCCAGCCAGGCGTCCCAGTAGTCGAGGTAGCGCTTGGCGGTGGCCGAGAGCGAGTACCAGTACAGCGGCGACGCGATCACGATGTCCGTGGCGTGCAGCGTGGCGTCCAGGAGCAGGGCCTCCGTGCCCT
Organism: Streptomyces sp. NPDC031466; assembly: GCF_055581265.1. Taxonomy (NCBI): domain Bacteria; kingdom Bacillati; phylum Actinomycetota; class Actinomycetes; order Kitasatosporales; family Streptomycetaceae; genus Streptomyces; species Streptomyces sp. NPDC031466. The sequence goes on along the minus strand of NZ_JBVIJT010000010.1, from coordinate 256,709 downwards.
CGGGGCGCGGCCGGGCGCGGGGCAACGAGTCGTCGTGCCGCAGGTCCTCGAAGTCGGGCAGCGGGTGATCGGAGAGATGTATCCAGCGCTGCTCGACGTCCGAGGGCAGCTGCTCGGCGGCCTTGCGGGCCAGGATCTCGGTGTTGCCGCCGGTGCGGCCGCTGCCGAGGACGAAGAGGAACGAGCGGGTCATGGGAATCCTCCTGGAAGTGGCCGGGGAGCGGCCGAGCGGCGACTTACTTGCGTGTGCACTATATGCATGCGCAAGTAAGGGCGTCCAGGGGTGGAACTCGGCTCGTACTCGTCGACTGCCGGACCTCGCCGTGGTCGGGGCGTACGTGGATGACCCACCCGGAGGCGCAGGTGCCGCCCGACGCGGGACGAGGGCGGTGGGTCGACGCGGAGCGCGCGGGCCGCTGCCGGGGGCGCAGTCGGCGGTGTGGGCGCCGCGGCGATCCGGTGTCCGTCACCATGGGCGCCCGCCTGGAGGATCGTGTTGGCGTGACGAGGAGTGAGTACCTGGACGGCGAGATTCCCCCCGAGCACGAGCGCGAGCATTGCCACACCGCCCCGGTCGACCGCGGCATGGCCGCCCGCCCCCACCAGGTGAGGGTGGGGCAGGCCGAGCGTGGCGACGGGCGCGAGCAGGGCGTGGACGGGCGGCGGGAACCGGGTTACCGGGCGGGCTGAGGCCTGGGGGCAACGGGACCCGGACGGTCAGGCCACCGGCTCCGGCTCGTCCCGGACGGCGGGCTTCCGCTCCATGTCCGCAGCGACGGTCCCGGCGGTGATGGCCTCCGCGGCGTCGGCCTCCGCGGTGATGGCCGCGGGCGTCTCGGTGGCCGGCGTGGCCCGCCGGGCGGCGCCCAGACGGACCGCGTTCCGGCGGGCCGTCCGCAGCGCGTCCCACGTCAGCAGCGAGAGCGCCAGCCACACCAGAGCGAAGCCCGCCCACCGCTCGGGCGGCATCGCCTCGTGGAAGTACAGGATGCCGATCAGGAACTGGAAGACGGGCGCGAGGTACTGGAGCAGCCCCAGCGTGGACAGCGGCACGCGGATCGCCGCCGCCCCGAAGCAGACCAGGGGAACGGCGGTCACCACCCCGGTCGCCGCCAGCAGCGCCGCGTGCCCCGCGCCCGCCGTGCCGAACGTCATGTCGCCCCGCGAGCCGAGCCACACCAGGTAGCCGACGGCGGGCAGGAACTGCACGGCGGTCTCGGCGGCGAGCGACTCCAGGCCGCTCAGGTTGACCTTCTTTTTCACCAGGCCGTACGTCGCGAAGGAGAAGGCGAGGCAGAGCGAGATCCAGGGCGGCTGCCCGTAGCCGAAGGCCAGTACGAGAACCGCCGCGAGCCCGACGGCGACAGCGGCCCACTGCACGGGCCGCAGCCGCTCGCCGAGCAGCAGGACACCCATCGCGATGGTGACCAGCGGGTTGATGAAGTAGCCGAGCGAGGCCTCGACGACGTGGCCGGCGTTCACCGCCCAGATGTAGACGCCCCAGTTGAGCGTGATGACCGCCGCGGCGCTCACCACCAGTCCCAGCCTGCGCGGTCGGCGGACGAGCTCGCGGGCCCATCCCCAACGCCGTACGAAGAGCATCGCGAGGCCCACCACCACGAGGGACCACGCCATGCGGTGCGCGAGGATCTCGCCGGCCCCGGAGGGCTTGAGCAGCGGCCAGAAGAGAGGCACGAGGCCCCACATCCCGTACGCGGCGAAGCCGTTCAGCAGCCCTATGCGCTGCTCGCCCTTCGACTGTCCGGCTGCTCCGCTGTCCACGGCCCCTCCTCGGCGCACGGCAGTCCGACGCTGCCTTCTCGAAGGTAGCGTCGAGAGGCCGCACCTGTCATGTCCGTATGGCCCGGACACTCATGACGCCGAGGAGCCGGGCGCGGCCCGGCCAAGGGCTGCCTCAGCGGCGGAGCCCCGCGGCCACCGCGTCGGCGAGCGGCGTGGTCGGGCGGCCGATCAGACGGGCCAGGTCCCCGCTGGTGCCCGCAAGGCGCCCCCGCCCGATGGCCGCGTCCACGTCGACGAGGATCGCCGCCATCGGCTCGGGCACTCCCGCGCCGGTCAGCACGGCGAGGTGCTCCTCGGCCGGCACGTTCGCATGGCTGATGTCCTTGCCGCTCTGCCGGGCGACCTCGGCGGCATACTCGGCCAGGCTCCACGCGACGTCGCCGCTCAGCTCGTAGGTCTTGCCCTCGTGGCCCTCGCCGGTGAGTACGGCGACGGCGGCCGCGGCGTAGTCGGCGCGCGAGGCCGAGGCGATACGGCCCTCGCCCGCGGAGCCGATGACCACGCCGTGCTCCAGCACCGGGGCGAGGTGCTCGGTGTAGTTCTCGTGGTACCAGCCGTTGCGCAGGAAGGTGAACGGCAGGCCGGAGTCGAGGATCAGCCGCTCGGTGGCCTTGTGCTCGGCCGCCAGGTCGAAGTCGGCCTCCGGGCCGCCGAGGATGCCCGTGTAGGCGAGCAGCGCCACGCCCGCCTCGCGCGCGGCGTCGATCACCGCGCGGTGCTGCTCCACGCGCCGCCCGACCTCGCTGCCGGAGATCAACAGCACGCGGTCACCCGCGTGGAAGACGCCGCGCAGGGTCGCGGGGTCGTTGTAGTCGGCCGTGCGCAGCTCGACGCCGCGCTCCGCGAGCTCGGCGGCCTTGCCCTTGTCGCGCACGACGGCTGCGATCTCCCCCGCGGGGACCTCGGCGGCGAGCAGTCCCTCGATGACGAGACGGCCCAGGTTCCCGGTGGCTCCGGTGACAACGATGCTCATGTCTGAAATCTCCACTTCCGATGCGGTCTGCCACTCACTCTAAGCCCGGCACTAACTATGCGTAAGTACCCACTTTGAAGTAAGGTACTGGTATGTCCGTAAGCCCTGGAACCCGTGGCGTCAACGAAGAGATGTGCCCCTACCGCCTGGTCCTGGAGCACGTCACCAGCCGCTGGGGTGTCCTGATCCTGATCGCGCTCGAAGAACGCTCGTACCGCTTCAGCGAGCTGCGCCGCGAGATCGGTCGCGTCAGCGAGAAGATGCTGACCCAGACCCTGCAGACCCTGGAGCGCGACGGCCTGGTGCACCGCGACGCCAAGCCGGTCATCCCGCCCCGCGTGGACTACTCCCTGACGGACCTCGGCCGCGAGGCCGCCGAGCAGGTCAGAACCCTCGCGGCCTGGACGGAACGGCGCATGGCCGACGTGCAGAAGGCGCGCCAGGAGTACGACCAGAAGGCGCGCCAGGCGTACGACGAAGCCCGGCCCTGAGACCTTGAAGGCGCAGAGCCGGGCTCGGTGCGAAGGCGTCCGCCGGCGAGGGCGGTCCTCGGCCGGGGCGGTTCCCGGTCAGCCGGTGACGGTCCAGGTGTCGGTGCCGGTGAGCAGTGCGGCGAGGTCGCCCTTGCCGTTCTGTTCGATGGCGGTGTCGAGCTGGTCGGCCATGAGGGTGTCGTAGACCGGGCGTCGGATGTCGCGGAAGACGCCGATCGGGGTGTGGTGCAGCGTGTCGGGGTCCGCGAGGCGGGAGAGCGCGAACGCTGTGGTGGGGGAGGTGGCGTGGGCGTCGTGGGTGAGGATGTCGGCCTCGTTGGCCGGGGTGACGGCGACGACTTCGAGGTCGCCGGTGGCCGGGTCGCGCACGACGCCCTTCGACTGGTCGGTGCCGAAGCGGATCGGCTGTCCGTGTTCCAGGCGGATGACGGCTTCCTCGGCCTGCTGTTTGTCCTTGAGGACCTCGAAGGCGCCGTCGTTGAAGATGTTGCAGTTCTGGTAGATCTCCACCAGCGCCGTGCCCGGGTGCTCGGCGGCCGCGCGCAGCACCGACGTGAGGTGTTTGCGGTCGGAGTCCACCGTCCGTGCCACGAAGGAGGCCTCCGCGCCGATGGCCAGGGAGACGGGGTTGAACGGGGCATCCAGGGAGCCCATCGGCGTGGATTTGGTGATCTTGCCGAGCTCCGAGGTGGGGCTGTACTGGCCCTTGGTCAGGCCGTAGATGCGGTTGTTGAAGAGCAGGATCTTCAGGTTGACGTTGCGGCGCAGGGCGTGGATCAGGTGGTTGCCGCCGATGGACAGGGCGTCGCCGTCGCCGGTGACCACCCACACGCTCAGGTCGCGGCGGGAAGAGGCCAGGCCGGTGGCGATGGCGGGGGCGCGGCCGTGGATGGAGTGCATCCCGTAGGTGTTCATGTAGTACGGGAAGCGGGAGGAGCAGCCGATGCCGGAGACGAAGACGATGTTCTCTTTGGCCAGGCCCAACTCGGGCATGAAGCCCTGGACGGCGGCCAGGACGGCGTAGTCGCCGCAGCCCGGGCACCAGCGCACTTCCTGGTCGGTCTTGAAGTCCTTCATGGACTGTTTGGCCTCGGTCTTGGGGACCAGGTGCAGCAGTGCGTTGCCGGAGTCAGTCATCGATGGCCTCCTTGAGAGCCGTGGCCAGCTGCTCGGCCTTGAACGGCATGCCGTTGACCTGGTTGTACGAGACCGCGTCCACCAGGTACTTCGCCCGGACGAGGGTGGCGAGCTGGCCGAGGTTCATCTCCGGGATCACCACCTTGGAGTAGCGGCCCAGGATGTCGCCCAGGTTGCGGGGGAAGGGGTTGAGGTGGCGCAGATGGGCCTGGGCGATGGGGACGCCGGCCGCGCGCAGCCGGCGCACGGCCGCGGTGATGGGTCCGTAGGTGGAGCCCCAGCCCAGGACCAGCGTGTCCGCTTCCCCGCTGGGGTCCTCGACGTCGAGGTCGGGCACCTCGATGCCATCGATCTTGGCCTGCCGGGTGCGGACCATGAAGTCGTGGTTGGCCGGGTCGTAGGAGATGTTGCCCGTGCCGTCCTGTTTCTCGATGCCGCCGATCCGGTGTTCCAGCCCCGGCGTTCCCGGAATCGCCCACGGCCGTGCCAGCGTGCGCGGATCCCGTTTGTAGGGCCAGAACACCTCGCTGCCGTCGGCCTGGGTGTGATTGGGGCCGGTGGCGAACTGCACGCGCAGATCGGGCAGTTCCTCCGGTTGCGGGATACGCCACGGCTCGCTGCCGTTGGCCAGATAGCCGTCGCTGAGCAGGAAGACGGGGGTGCGGTAGGTCAGCGCGATCCGCGCCGCCTCCAGCGCAGCGTCGAAGCAGTCCGCCGCGGTCCTGGGGGCCACCACCGGCACCGGCGCCTCGCCGTTGCGCCCGTACATCGCCTGCAGCAGGTCCGCCTGCTCGGTCTTGGTCGGCAGCCCAGTGGAAGGGCCGCCGCGCTGGATGTCCACGATCAGCAGCGGCAGTTCCAGGGAGACCGCCAGACCGATCGTCTCCGACTTCAGCGCCACGCCGGGCCCGGAGGTCGTCGTCACCGCCAGCGACCCGCCGAACGCCGCCCCCAGCGCCGCCCCGATCCCGGCGATCTCGTCCTCCGCCTGGAACGTGCGCACCCCGAAGTTCTTGTGCCGGGACAGCTCATGCAGGATGTCCGAGGCCGGCGTGATCGGATACGAACCCAAGTACAGCGGCAGATCCGCCTGACGCGCCGCCGCGATCAATCCGTACGACAGCGCCAGGTTGCCGGAGATATTGCGGTAGGTGCCCGCGGGGAACGCGGCCGCCGCCGGCGCCACCTCGTACGAGACCGCGAAGTCCTCGGTCGTCTCCCCGAAGTTCCACCCCGCGCGGAACGCCGCGACATTCGCCTCCGCGATCTCGGGCTTCTTCGCGAACTTCGACCGCAGGAACCGCTCCGTGCCCTCCGTCGGCCGGTGATACATCCACGACAACAAGCCCAGCGCGAACATGTTCTTGCAACGCCCCGCGTCCTTGCGCGAGAGGTCGAAGTCCTTCAACGCCTCCACCGTCAACGCCGTCAACGGCACCTGGTGCACCCGGTAGGCGTCCAGCGAACCGTCCTCCAGCGGCGAGGTGTCGTACCCGACCTTCTGCATCGCCCTCGTGGAGAACTCATCCGTGTTCACGATGATCTCCGCGCCCCGCGGCACGTCCCCGATGTTCGCCTTCAGCGCCGCCGGATTCATCGCCACCAGCACATTCGGCGCATCCCCTGGAGTAAGGATGTCGTGATCGGCGAAATGCACCTGGAAAGAGGACACACCCGGCAACGTCCCCGCCGGCGCCCGGATCTCCGCCGGGAAGTTCGGCAACGTCGACAGGTCGTTGCCGAACGACGCGGTCTCCGACGTGAAACGGTCACCCGTCAGCTGCATGCCATCACCCGAGTCACCCGCGAAGCGGATGATCACCCGGTCGAGGCGCTGTACGTCTTTTCCACCCGCGGGCCTGCGTTGCTCTCCGACGATTGCCTCGTCGGCCTGCTCGGCTTCGCTACTGACCTGGCTGGTCACTGAACTGGACCTCCCTCAAGGCGGCTGAGGGTAAACGCCGGGACGCCCGGCGTTCCCAAGGCCCACCCTACGTCTGTAAGGGGTGCCTGCCCCGGGTGGCTCGTATTTTGAATGTCCTTTTGAGACGGTTTTCTGTCCCGTTTTGCCATGATGTGCCCGACCCCCCGGCCCCTCGTAGCTGACGCTCCCGCTCATCCTTTGGTTGTAGGACTCTCTACGGCCTGCCCCTGACCGCTGCCTGACCCGGACCTGACGTCCCCCGTTCGCGTGTCCCCGGTCGGTCAGGAGTTGAGGTAGGTCAAGACCGCGAGCACCCGGCGGTGGTCCCCGTCGCTCGGGGACAGGCCGAGCTTCAGGAAGATGTTGCTCACGTGCTTCTCGACGGCGCCGTCGCTCACCACGAGCTGGCGGGCGATCGCGGAGTTCGTCCGGCCCTCCGCCATCAGCCCGAGCACCTCCCGCTCCCGCGGAGTGAGCCCCGCGAGGACGTCCTGCTTGCGGCTGCGGCCCAGCAGCTGCGCGACGACCTCCGGGTCGAGCGCCGTGCCGCCCTCGGCCACCCGCACCACCGCGTCCACGAAATCGCGCACATCGGCGACCCGGTCCTTCAGCAGATAGCCCACGCCCCGGCTGGATGCGGCGAGCAGTTCGGTGGCGTACTGCTCCTCGACGTACTGCGAAAGGACCAGCACCCCGAGCCCCGGGTGGCGGTGGCGCAGCAGCACCGCCGCCCGTACCCCCTCGTCGGTGTGTGTCGGCGGCATCCGCACATCGGCGACGACCACGTCCGGCAGGGCGTCCCGGGCCGCGAGATCCGTGATCGTCTCGATCAGCGCGTCGGCGTCCCCCACCCCCGCGACCACGTCATGCCCGCGGTCGGTCAGCAACCGGGTCAGGCCCTCCCTGAGCAGCACCGAATCCTCGGCGATGGCCACCCGCACTTTGTCCTCCACTGTTCTTGTCCCCCCGCGCTCGTCCGGCGGCCCGGGTCCGACGTCCGTCGCGTCGGCCGACCGTCCGGCACCTCAGTATCGCGCGATCCACGGCCGGCCACTTGGGCCTGTGGATAACTGCCCCGCCCGCCGCGCGGGGTCGGACGGTCGGGGTCGGACGGTCGGGGTCAGACGGTCGGGGTCGGACGGTCGGGGTTAGACGGCCGGGGTCAGACGGGCCGGGTCAGGCGTGCCGCCACGGAAGTTCCGCCGTTATCGTCGTCGGGCCGCCCCGCGGCGAGTCGACCACCAGGATTCCGTCGACCGCGTCCAGCCGCTCCGCGAGGCCGGTGAGACCCGAGCCCGCCATGACGTCGGCGCCGCCCGTGCCGTTGTCCGTGACCTGGAGCATCAGACGGTCCTCGGAACGCCATACGTCGACCGCGCCCTGGGTCGCCCGGCTGTGCTTGCTGATGTTCTGGAGCAGCTCGGAGACCGTGAAGTAGGCGATGCCCTCGATGGCGGCCGCCGGCCGGCTCGGCAGGTCCACCTCCACCTGGACCGGCACGGTGCAGCGCGCGGCCAGCGCGGAGAGCGCCGCGTCGAGACCGCGGTCGGTGAGGACGGCCGGATGGATGCCGCGGGCCAGGTCACGTAGCTCCTGAAGGGCGACCTTCACCTCGCCGTGCGCCTCGTCCACCATGCGGGCCGCGGCCGCGGGGTCCTCGGCCAGCTTCTCCTTGGCCAGCCCCAGATCCATGGCGAGGGCGACCAGGCGGGCCTGCGCGCCGTCGTGCAGATCGCGCTCGATGCGGCGCAGATCGGCGGCGGCGGTGTCCACGACCACGCCCCGGTCCGACTCCAGCTCGACGACGCGGGTCGCGAGCCGCGAGGGGCCCAGCAGCCCCTGCACCATCACGCGGTCCACCGTCGTCAGGGCCCGCAGGATCCACGGCGTGGCCAGCGTTATCAGCAGGCCGGTCGCCGCCGTGACGCCGATCTCGAAGGGGTTGTCGAGGTAGATGCGGTGGCCGTCGTCGCCGTAGAGCTGGATGCCGCCCTGGCCGCCGTAGACCGGGAAGAGCCAGAACCACAGCGGGTACGTGAGCATCATCCAGCCGTACGACCAGAAGACCACCGTCACGACGAACGAGAACAGCGACCAGGGCAGCTTCAGCACCGAATAGAGCAGGTGCCGCCAGGACGCGCCGGACTTGAGGACGGCCCCGATGACCGCCATGGCGCCGCCGCCCTTGGGCCGCAGCGGCTCCGGGGCTGCCACGTCCAGGTCGAGCAGGCCCCGGGCGCGCGTCCGCTCCAGGGCGCCGATGCCGCGACAGCCGGCGAGGGCCCCGGCCAGTACCGGTATGCCGATGAAGGTGATCAGCAGGCCCATGCCGAGGGAGAGCATCGTGACGGCGAAGACGAAGGACATGACGCCTATGGGCAGGCTCAGCAGGGTGTAGCCGAACTCCTTCCAGGTCCGCGCCTCGATCGGGGCGCGCAGCCCCGCCGGGAGACGGCGGCGCCTGTCCGCTCCACCCGTTCCGCGCAGGTCCGGCCGGTCCCTGTGCGCGTACCCCTGTCCGTACTCTGTGGCCATCGCTGCCGTCCGTTTCTGCTGAAGCTGCCTGGTTCCCGTGTTCTCCTGCTTCCAGCCTCGCCGCCGCGGGGGCCGGGGACCATGGAGCAGGTCGGCGTCTTCGGGCGGGGGTTTTCCCTACCTTCCGCGCGCGCCGGACACGTGGTCCTGCGCCCGGTCGCGCCACGGCAGCTCCGCGGTGATCGTCGTCGGTCCGCCCTGCGGCGAGACGATCGCCAAGAGGCCGTCGACCGACCCGAGCCGGTCCGAGAGCCCCGCCAGGCCGCTGCCGCCGTCGAGCCCGGCCCCGCCCCGACCGTCGTCCCACACCTGTATGAGCAACCGGTCGTCCGCCCGCCACACCTCTACGCTCGCGCTCCTCGCCCCGCTGTGCTTGCTGATGTTCTGGAGCAGCTCGGAGACCGTGAAGTAGGCGATGCCCTCGATGGCCGCCGCCGGCCGCTCCGGCAGGTCGGCGGTCACCTTCACGGGCACCGTGCAGCGCGACGCCACGGAGGACAGCGCCGCGTTCAGCCCGCGGTCGGTGAGGACCGCCGGATGGATGCCGCGAGCCAGGTCACGCAGCTCCTGAAGGGCCAGTTTCACCTCGCCGTGGGCCTCGTCGACCATCGAGGCCGCGACCTCGGGGTCCTCCAGGAGCTTCTCCTTGGCGAGGCCGAGACCCATGGCGAGGGCGACCAGGCGGGCCTGCGCGCCGTCGTGCAGATCGCGCTCGATGCGGCGCAGATCGGCGGCGGCGGTGTCCACGACCACCCCCCGGTCGGACTCCAGCTCGGCGATGCGCCGCTCCAGCTCGTCCGAGGGACAGAGCAGCCCGCGCACCATCGCCCGGTCGGCGTTGGTGAGGCCCCGGACGATGAAGGGCAGCACCGGCCAGAGCACGAACAGCCCCGTGATCGTCACGGCGAAGGTGAGCACCCCCCACGGCAGCCGGATGAACGCGTACAGCATGGTGCGCCACCCCACCGGGTCCTTCAGGCTCGACCAGAGCCAGCCGAAGATGCCGCCACCGCCGAGCACCAACATCGGACTCGGCTCCTCGACCCGCACCCCGAGCAGCTTCCTGGCCCGCGCCCGCTCGGCCCTGCCCAGCCAACGGGCCCCCGACAACCCCGCCGCGAGCAGCGGCAACCCGACGGCCGTGACCGTCAGCGGGACACCCACGGCCAGCACGACCACCGCGTAGACGAAGCCGGCGATGCCGAGCGGCAGGTTCACCAGGAGGTGAGCGATCTCCTTCCAGGTGTGCCGGTCGTACGCGAATCGCGCGGGCGGCGGTCGGTCGTCGTACGAGGGCCCGGGCGACATCGGGTCGTCGGGCAGGGGCATGGCGCGTGCGGTCATATGCGCCAGAGTGCCCGGCGCGCCGCCGTAACGCCATGAGGTCCTCTCCCGGGTCACCGGGGGGATAACCCCACCCCGCCCTGCCCGAAGCGTGACACTCTGCTTACTCCGTCTTTAGCAGGCCCTAGACTCCCGTGCGTACAGATCGTCGAACAGGCTCGGGATCACGGGCGGCCGGCCAGGGATCAAGGGCGCTCAGGGAGTGAGGACTGACGTGAGTGAGGGGCTGACGTGCACGTGACGAACGTCGCGGCGAGCTACTACCAGTCGTACTCCGTCGTCGGGCTGCTCGCCGTCGTGGGCGTGCTGTTCGTCGCCGTCGCGTTCGGCGCGGGGCGCCTGTTGCGCCCGGTGGTGCCCACCCCCGAGAAGCTCCTGACGTACGAATGCGGTGTCGACCCCGTCGGCGAGGGCTGGGCCCACACCCAGGTCCGCTACTACGTCTACGCCTTCCTCTACGTGATCTTCGCCGTCGACTCGATCTTCCTCTTCCCCTGGGCGACGGTCTTCGCCGCGCCCGGCTACGGCGCGGCGACGCTCGTGGAGATGTTCATCTTCCTCGGCTTCCTCGCCGTGGGCCTGCTGTACGCATACAAGAAGGGCGTCCTCGCATGGACGTGAGTGCCGTGACCCCCGCTCCCGTGGAGACCCCCGCTCCCGTGGATCTTCCGGAGCCGAAGCGGCTTGGCGTGCTCTCCCGCCTGGCCCCCGAGCCGATGAAGGTGGTCCTCAACTGGGGCCGCCGGTACTCCCTGTGGGTCTTCAACTTCGGCCTCGCCTGCTGCGCCATCGAGTTCATCGCCGCCTCCATGGCACGCCACGACTTCATCCGGCTCGGCGTCATCCCGTTCGCGCCGGGGCCGCGCCAGGCCGACCTGATGGTCGTCTCCGGCACGGTCACCGACAAGATGGCCCCCGCCGTCAAGCGCCTGTACGAGCAGATGCCCGAACCGAAGTACGTCATCTCCTTCGGCGCCTGCTCCAACTGCGGCGGCCCCTACTGGGACTCGTACTCCGTCACCAAGGGCGTCGACCAGATCATCCCGGTCGACGTGTACGTGCCCGGCTGCCCGCCGCGGCCAGAAGCACTGCTCCAGGGCATCCTCAAGCTCCAGGAGAAGATCGCCGCCGAGTCGCTGGGGGAGCGGTACGGCAACGGCACGGACGGCAAGGACACGGACGGCAAGGGCACGCGGCCCTCCGCGGCGGCGCTGCGCAGCGGTCTCGTGCAGGGGCCGGCTGCCGCGCCCGAGACGCAGACGACCCCAGAGACGCAGACGAGCCCAGAGACGCAGTCGACCGCCGAGGCCCAGGAAGGTGACCGGTGACCGGCTGGCTGCCGAGCCCCGTCGAGGAGCTCTTCGGCGCGGAGGCGACGGCCGAGGAGTCGTACGACGTACTGACCGTCGACGTCCCCTCGGCCCAGTGGACCACCGCCCTGGAAACCGCCCGCGCCACGCTGGGCTGCACCTACTTCGACTGGCTGAGCGCCGTCGACGAGCCCGGCACGGGCTTTCGCGTCGCCGCCCACGTCGTCGCGCTCTCCCCGGTACGACGCCTCCTCCTGCGGACGACGGTCGCGCACGACGCGCCGGTGCTCGCCTCGGCCGTGGACGTCTACGCGGGCGCCGCCTGGCACGAGCGCGAGACGCACGAGATGTTCGGCGTGACGTTCGAGGGCCACCCCGGGCTGACCCCGCTGCTGCTGCCCGAGACCTTTGAGGGCCACCCTTTGCGCAAGGACTTCGTCCTCGCGGCGCGCGTCGCGAAGGCCTGGCCGGGCGCCAAGGAGCCGGGCGAGTCCGAGCACGGCGGCCCCAAGCGGCGCCAGATGCTGCCGCCCGGTGTTCCCGACCCCAACGAATGGGGCCCCCTGAAGGGCCAACTCCCCCCGGCCCCGGCCCGAACCGCTCGTGCGGCGGGCGCGCCCGGCCGTGCGGCGGCCGGTGAGCGCCCGGTGCGGCGGGCCCGCTCGGTGAGCGAGGGCTCGGCAAGCCAGGCGACGACTCCGCCGGCGGTCGGCGCTTCCGGTACCGGAGGAACCTCGCCTGCGGACCAGGCAGCCGCTGAGCCCGCCGAGGCCCGGTCGGCGGCGACCCCGCCCCGCCCCCCGAGGCGCTCGCGCAGCGTCAGCCAGGGTTCGGCGTCCCAGCGGGCGGAAGCTTCCCCTTCGTCGGAGACGGGGACCCCGCCCACGGACGCGGGAACCCCGCCCACGGAGACGGAAACCCCGCCCACAGACGCGGCGTCAGCGACACCGCCGATGCCGGAACCGGCTCCCGCGTCCAAGGCGGCCCCGGCGACCGGGGCGAGCCCCGCTTCCGAGGCAAGTCCCGCCTCCGAGGCGTCCCCGGCGACCGAGGCAACGCCTGCCCCCGCACCCACCGCGGAGCCCGAGCCCAAGCGGCGCCCAGCCCCGCGCAGCTCCGACGCCCCGTGGCACCACGCCCGCCCGACGTTCGGCGACGCCGAGCCCTCAGGGCCCGAGCAGCCCACCCCCACCGAGTCCGCCGAGTCCACGGGGTCCACCGGGTCCACCGAGGCAACGGAGGCCACCGAGGACGCAGAGTCCACGGAACCCGGCCCCGACCAGAACCCGGAGACCGGCGAACGCCGAGGAGGCACCGAGTGAACGACGCCCTCGACGTCGCCCTGCGCCTCGTCATCGTCTTCGCGGCGTTCCTGGTCCTGCCCCTCGTGGTCGGCCAGACCGAGCACAAGGTGATGGCCCACATGCAGGGCCGCCTCGGCCCTATGTACGCCGGCGGTTTCCACGGCTGGGCACAACTCGTCGCCGACGGCGTCAAGTTCGCCCAGAAGGAGGACATCGTCCCGGCCGACGCCGACCGCCGGGTCTTCCAGCTGGCCCCCGCGATCGCCCTCCTCCCCTACCTCCTCGTCCTGGTCGCGATCCCGATCGGCCCCGGCGAAGGCGCGGTCGGCGAGGTCGTCGACGCCGGCATCTTCTTCGTCCTCGCGGTCATGGGCATCGGTGTCCTCGGTTCCCTCATGGCGGGCTGGGCCAGCGCCAACAAGTTCTCCCTCCTCGGCGGCCTGCGCACCGCCGCCCAGCTCCTCGCCTACGAGCTGCCGATGCTGCTCGCCGCCGCCTCGGTCGCGATGGCGGCGGGCACCGTCTCGCTGCCCGCCATCGTGGACGCGTTCGAGTGGTGGTGGCTGCCCTGGCAGATCGTCGGCGCCCTGGTCTTCTTCGTCGCGGGCCTCGCCGAACTCCAGCGGCCGCCCTTCGACATGCCCGTCGCCGACTCCGAGATCATCTTCGGCGCCTACACCGAGTACACCGGTCTGCGCTTCGCCCTGTTCCTCCTCGCCGAGTACGCCGGGATCGTCGTCCTGTGCGGCCTGACCACCGTCCTCTTCCTGGGCGGCTGGCACGGCCCGGGGGGCGCCGACGGGCTCGGCTGGGTCTGGACCCTGCTGAAGACGGCCGTCCTCGCCTTCGTCGTGATCTGGCTGCGCGTCTCCTACCCCCGTCTGCGTGAGGACCAGCTGCAAAAGCTCGCCTGGACCACGCTCGTGCCCCTCGCCCTCGCGCAGATCGCGCTCACCGGAATCGTGAAGGTGGCGATCTCCTAACCATGTCCCCCGTCCCCGGATCCGGCCTCGCCAAGGGCCTCGCCGTCACCCTCCGCACGATGACGAAGAAGACCGTCACCGAGCAGTACCCGGAGCACCAGCCCGAACTGCCGCCCCGCACCCGGGGCGTCATCGGCCTGTTCGAGGAGAACTGCACGGTCTGCATGCTCTGCGCCCGTGAGTGCCCCGACTGGTGCATCTACATCGACTCCCACAAGGAGACCGTCCCGCCCGCCGCCCCCGGCGGCCGTGAGCGCAGCCGCAACGTCCTCGACCGCTTCGCCATCGACTTCTCCCTCTGCATGTACTGCGGCATCTGCATCGAGGTCTGCCCCTTCGACGCCCTGTTCTGGTCACCGGAGTTCGAGTACGCCGAGACCGACATCCACGAACTCACCCACGAGCGCGACAAGCTCCGCGAGTGGATGTGGACGGTCCCGGCCCCGCCCGCCCTGGACCCCGGCGCCGAGGACCCGAAGGAACTCGCTGCCGCCCGCAAGACCGCCGAAAAGCTGGCAGCCGCCGAAGCCGCCGAAGCCGCCGAAGCCGCCGAAGCCGCTGCCTCCCAGTCGCCGGGCACCCCCTCCGAGCCGACGGCCGCCACGCCCGAGCCGCCGGCCACCGGCCCCGAGACGAAGGGCGGGGAGTCGTGAACATCGCCGCCGAAACGCACGGCTTCCTCTCCCCGACCGGCGTCGAGATCGCCTTCCTCCTCGTCGGTCTCCTCACACTCGGCGCGGCGGTCATCACCGTCACGACCAGGCAGCTCGTGCACGCCGCCCTGTGGCTGGTCGTGGCATTGGGCGGCCTCGCCGTCGAGTACCTCCTGCTGACCGCGGAGTTCATCGCCTGGGTGCAGGTCCTCATCTACGTCGGCTCCGTCGTGGTCCTGCTCCTCTTCGGTCTGATGCTCACGAGGGCACCCATCGGCCGTTCCCCGGACGCCGATTCGGGCAACCGCCCGGTCGCGCTCGCGGTGGCCCTCGTCGCCGCGTCCGCCCTGGTCTGGGTCGTCGTGGACGCCTTCCGCACCACGGTGATCGACCTGGACGGCGCCGCCCAAGGCTCCACCCGCGTGAGCGGATCGATCCTCTTCCGGCACTGGGTGCTCCCCTTCGAGGCGCTCTCCGTCCTGCTGCTCGCCGCCCTGATCGGCGCGATCGCCCTGTCCCGCAGGAACGCCGCGGCGGATGCCCGGGCCACGGACCGCGAGGAGAACCGCTGATGCACCTCCACCTCGCCTATCCGGCCGTCCTCGCCGTCCTCCTCTTCTGCGTCGGCCTCTACGGCGTACTCGCCCGGCGCAACGCGATCCTGGTCCTGATGTCCGTCGAGCTGATGCTCAACGCCGTCAACCTCAACCTCGTCGCCTTCGACGTCTGGCTCCGCGACTCCCTCCACGCCGGTCAGGCGCTGACCCTGTTCACCATCGCCATCGCCGCCGCCGAGATCGGCATCGGCCTCGCCATCGTCCTCGCGGTCTACCGCAACCGCGGCACCTCCGCCGTCGACGCCCTCCGCGACACCGCCGAGCCCTCCGCACCCGACGCGGCCGAGGAATCGCAGGAGCCGGACGAGTCGCAGGACCCCCAGCAGTCACAGCAGTCACCGCAGTCGCAGAAGGCCGAGGCCACCGCGTGACCACGACCACCCTCGCCGTCCTCGTCCCCCTTCTGCCGTTCCTGGGCGCGGCCGCCGGCCTGCTCCTGGGCCGCCGGGCTCCCGGGCTCGTACGCCCCCTCGCGGTCCTGCCCACCCTGACGGCGCTGCTGCTCGCCGTGCTCGTGGCCGTCCGCCAGGGCGGCGGCCGCTCGGTCGACGCGGCGACCGAGCTGACCCCGACCGGTTCGGTCCCCGTCGAACTCGCCCTGCACATCGACGGCTTCGCCGCCCTCGTCGCCGTCCTGGTCGGCGTCGTCGCCTCCTGCGTGCAGATCTACTCGACGGGCTACCTCCGCGAGGACCCGCGCTACCCCTCCTACGCCGCTCTCGTCTCCCTCTTCACCTCCGCGATGCTGCTCGTCGTCTACTCCGGCGACCTGATGGTGCTCCTGGTCGGCTGGGAGGTCATGGGCATCTGCTCGTACTTCCTCGTGGGCCACTACTGGGAGACGCCCGAGGCGCGCGCGGCCTCCCTGAAGGCCTTCCTGGTCACCAAGCTCGGCGACGTCCCCTTCCTGATCGGCCTGTTCGCCCTCGCCGCGGACACGGGCTCGTTCCGCATCACGACGATCACCGCGCGCGTCGCGGACGGCGGTCTGGACCACCCCACCCTCATCGCCCTGCTGCTCCTCGCGGGCGTCGCGGGCAAGTCCGCGCAGTTCCCGCTGCACACCTGGCTGCCCGACGCGATGGCGGGCCCCACGCCCGTCTCCGCGCTGATCCACGCCGCGACGATGGTCGCCGCCGGTGTCTACTTCGTGGCCCGGCTCCTCCCCGTCTTCGCCGCCTCCGGGGCGGCCCTGGTCGTCCTCGCCGTCATGGCCGCCGTCACGATGGCCGGTTCGGCCCTCGCCGCGCTCGCCCAGGACGACATCAAGCGCGTCCTCGCGTACTCGACGATCGGCCAGCTCGGCTACATGACCGGCGCCCTCGCCGTCGGCGACCGCGGTGCCGCCGTCTTCCACCTCCTGTCCCACGGCGCCTTCAAGGCGCTGCTGTTCCTCACCGCGGGCGTGCTGATCCACGCCGCCGGCACCAACTCGCTGGCCGCCATGTCCCGCATGACGGGCCTGCGCGACCGCGTCCCGGACGCCTACTGGACGATGACCGTGGCGCTCCTCGCGCTCGCCGCGATCCCGCCGTTCAGCGGCTTCTTCTCCAAGGAGGCCGTCCTCGGCGCCGCCGAGCACACGGCCACCGGCCATGCCGGCCCCGTGCCCGCCGCCGCCGGCTGGATCGTCCTCGTCGCCGGTCTGCTCACCGCCCTCCTCACCGCCGCGTACGCGACGCGCCTGTGGCTGCTCGCCTTCCACGGCAGGGGCGCCGAGGTCCCTGACCACGGGAAGCAGCCGCTCGCCATGACGGCCGTGCTGTGGGTGCTCGCGGTGCCCTCCCTCGCCTTCGGTACCGCCGTCGGTGTCCTGCCGGACTGGTTCGACGGCCACTCGCTCTCCCCGACGCTCACGACCTCCGTCCTCGGCACGGGTCTGGCGCTCGCCGGCGCCCTCGTCATGTACGGCGCGTGGCGGCACACCACCGCGCGCGCCGCGCGCGTCCCGCTGGGCGCCGTCGCGGCGAGCCCGGAAGGTGACGGCGGGCAGGTCGAGGCAGAGGCCATCGCCTCGCACGCCCCCGCGTACGGAGACGTCGCCTCGGCCGACGACCCGGCGGACCCGGGCCGCCTGCTGCTCGGGCCCGTGCACCGCCACGCGGCCGCCGGTTTCCGCCTCGACGCCGCCTACGCCGCCCTGTTCGTCCGCCCGGTCCAGGCCGCCGCACGCCTCGTCCGCTTCCTCGACCGCGAGGTCGTCGAGACGTACGTGCGCGGCGCGGGCACCGTGCCCCGCTGGCTCGGCGCGGCCGTCCGGCGCGCGCAGACCGGCAACATCCAGACCTATCTGAGCGCGCTGCTCGCAGGCACGGTCGTCCTGGCCGTCGCCGCCGTCCTTGTCGCCACCGCCGGAGCGTGAGCAGCCGTGATCGGTATCAGTGAGTCCGTGATGCAGTTTCTTCTGGCGTTGATCGTCGTCGGGCCGCTCATCGGCGCCGTGGCCGCCCTTCTGCCGGCGCCGCCCGGGCTGAAGGGAAAGTCACCCGACCAGGCCGTGCTCCGCCACGGTGTACTGGTGACCGGCGTCGTCCTGATCGCGGCGCTCACCCTCGCGCTCGGCTTCGACCACGACCAGCCGTCGAAGATGCAGGCCACGACCGATATCAGCTGGATCCCCGCACTCGACGTGCGCATCCATCTCGGCATCGACGGCATCTCGCTCCCCCTTCTGGTCCTGACCGCGCTGCTGACCTTCCTCTGCGCGCTCCACAGCTACTTCAAGATGCCCGCGGGCCCGTCCCCCAAGGCATTCGTCGCACTGGTCCTCGTCCTCGAGTCCGGCACCCTCGCGACCTTCGCCGTGCTCGATCTGCTGCTGTTCTTCCTGGCGTTCGAGATGGTGCTCATCCCGATGTACTTCCTCATCGCCCGCTGGGGCGGCGAGCAACGGACCCGGGCCGCCTGGAAGTTCATCCTCTACACGCTGCTCGGCTCCGTCGTGATGCTGCTGGGCCTGCTCCTGATCGGGCTCAAGTCCGGCACCTTCGACATGGTGGCACTCGCCACTGACAATCGGCTTGGGCTGACCACATCGGTGCAGGTCACGGCCGTTTTGGCGATCGGGATCGGGCTCGCGGTCAAGACGCCGATGTGGCCGTTGCACAGCTGGCTGCCGGACGCCCACACCGCCGCGCCGACCGTCGGCTCCGTGCTGCTGGCCGGTGTGCTGCTGAAGATGGGTACGTACGGGTTCGTCCGCATTCTGCTGCCCATCGCCCCCGACGGGATGCGGGAGTTCGCGCCGTACCTCGCCGCCTTCGCGGTCGTCGGGATCATCTATGGATCGCTGGCCTGCCTCGCCCTCGCCAAGCGCGGCGCGAAGGGCGACCTCAAGCGCCTCATCGCGTACTCGTCCGTCGGTCACATGGGCTTCGTCCTGCTCGGCATCGCGACGATGAGCCCGACCGGTGTGAACGGCGCCCTGTTCGCCAACGTCGCGCACGGCCTCATCACGGGCCTGCTCTTCTTCCTCGTCGGCGCCCTCAAGGACCGCACCGGCACCACCGACCTCGACTCCCTCGCCCAGGAGTCCGGCGCCGCGCTCTACGGCAAGGCCCCCCGGCTCGGCGGCCTGCTCGCCTTCGGCGCCGTCGCCTCCCTCGGACTGCCGGGCCTGGCCGGGTTCTGGGGCGAGATGCTCGCGCTGTTCGGCGCGTTCGAGCCCGCCGACGACCTGAGCCGCCCCGCCTTCCTCACCTTCATGGCGATCGCCGCCTTCGGCACCCTGCTCACCGCCGCGTACATGCTCATCGTCGTACGCCGTGTCTGCATGGGCCCGATGCCGCACACCACCGCCGAGCCCGCACCCACGGCGATCGCCGACGTCCACGGCCATGAGTTCGCCGCCTGGACGCCGCTCGTCGCCCTCACCGTCCTCGCCGGACTCTGGCCCGCGGCTCTCCTCGGCCTGACCGACCCGGCCGTGCAGAAGCTCCTCACTGGAGGCAAGTCGTGACCGTGGCCGCCGAAAGCGCCGCAAGCCTCGTCCAGTCCGTCGACTGGCTCGCGATCGCGCCGCCGACCATCGCGGCGGTCGTCGGCCTCGTCGTGCTCGTGGCCGACCTCTTCGTGGGTGACGGCAAGAAGACGCTCCTCGGCTGGATCTCCGTGGCGGGCCTTGCCGCGGCGGCCCTCGCCCTGCTGCCCCTCCTGGACGACGACCGCTCGACCTTCTGCCTGACCGGCGGCGGCACGCACGCGTGCAGCTACACCGCGGACCGCTTCACCCTGGTCATCCAGCTCCTCGTCCTCGGCGGCGCCCTGTTGGCCGCTCTGCTCTCGATGAGCACCCTGAAGGACGCCGGGAACGCCGAGGGCGAACTCCCGGCGGGGGAGTACTGGTTCCTGCTGCTGTCCTCGGCCGCGGGCGCCGCCCTGCTGCCCGCCTCACGCGACCTTGCGACGCTCGTCGTCGCCCTGGAGGTGGCCTCCCTGCCCGCCTTCGCCTTGGTGGGCCTCAAGTACGGCGACAAGCGCTCCTCCGAAGCCGCCCTGAAGTTCTTCCTCTCCTCGGTCACCGCGACCGCCGTGACCCTCCTGGGCGTCAGCTTCGTGTACGCGGCGACGGGCACCATGCACCTCACCGAGATCGCGACGAAGCTCCAGGACCCCGAGGTCACCGGCGGGCAGCTGCACACGCTCGCCCAGACCGGCGTCGCCCTGACCCTCGTCGGCTTCGCCTTCAAGGTGGCGGCCGTCCCCTTCCACTTCTGGGTACCGGACACCTACGTAGGCGCGCCCCTGCCCGTCGCCGCGTACCTGTCGGTCGTCGGAAAGGCCGTCGGCTTCACGGGGCTCATCCTCGTGACGGTCGTCGCCTTCCCCTCGTACGCGGACGTGTGGGGCCCGGTGCTCGCCGTCCTCGCGGCGCTCACCATGACGGCGGGCAACGTCGCCGCGCTGCGGCAGCAGTCCACGCGCGCGTACAGCGCGGTCCGCCTCCTCGCCTGGTCCTCGGTGGGCCAGGCCGGCTACCTCCTGGTGCCGATCGCCGCCGCCGGATACGCCGACAACGAGGCGGGCGCCGAGAAGGCCGTCGGCTCCACCGTCGCGTACGCCCTGATGTACGCCGCCGTGAACCTGGGGGCCTTCGCCGTGGCCGCGCTCGTCGGCCGCACCCAGCGCCTGAACCGCGTCAGCGACTACCGCGGCCTGTACGCGCGCAGCCCCCTGGCCGCCCTCGTACTGGCCTTCTTCCTGCTCTGCCTCGCGGGTCTGCCGCCCGGCATCATCGGCCTCTTCGCCAAGGTCACGGTCTTCTCGGCCGCGGTCGACGCGGGCCTCGGCTGGCTCGCCGTGGTGATGGCCGCGAACGTCGTGATCGCGCTCTACTACTACCTCCAGTGGACCGCGCTCCTGTTCCGCGCCCCTGAGGGCGAGCCGGTCGAGCACCGGGCACCGGTGCCGCTCACGGCGGCTATCGCGCTGACCGCCGTCCTCGGCATCGCGCTCTCCGGAGCGCCCCAGCTCGTCCTGAGGTTCTCCGACACCGGCCTCTTCTGACACCGCCCCCGGGCGCCCCCGGGGCGTCACCCGCGCGGCCTACACCCGCTCCTGAGCGCACAAGGGAACTAGTGCTCCCCGCCTGGCGTTGACCAGTACGGGAGGGTCCACTGAACAGTGGAAGCACCAGTCGACAGAGGGTTCCCCCACGCACCACCAGGAGGGCGTACCGTGCACCGCCGGCACAACGGGTTGAAGACCGCCGTACTCCTCGGGGGGCTGTCCGCGCTCATCCTTGTCGTCGGCAGTTTCTTCGGGCGCACGGGGCTGGGCGTCGGGCTCCTGGTGGCGCTCGGCACCAACGCGTACGCGTACTGGAACAGCGACAAGCTGGCCCTGCGCGCCATGCGGGCCCGCCCGGTGAGCGAATTCGAGGCCCCCGCGCTGTACCGCATGGTCCGCGAGCTCTCCACGCAGGCCCGCCAGCCCATGCCCCGCCTGTACATCTCGCCCACAGAGGCCCCGAACGCCTTCGCGACGGGCCGCAACCCGCGCAACGCGGCGGTGTGCTGCACCGACGGCATCCTGCGCCTTCTGGACGAGCGTGAGCTGCGCGGCGTCATCGGCCACGAGCTGAGCCACGTCTACAACCGCGACATCCTGATCTCCTCCGTCGCGGGCGCCCTGGCCTCCGTGATCATGTTCCTGGCCCACTTCGCCTGGCTCATCCCCGTCGGCCGGTCGAACGACAACGAGGGCCCGGGCCTCTTCGGAGCACTCCTGATCGGACTGCTCGGCCCGCTGGCGGCCTCCGTCATCCAGCTGGCCATCAGCCGTTCCAGGGAGTACGAGGCCGACGCCTCCGGCGCCCAGCTGACCGGCGACCCGCTCGCCCTCGCGAGCGCCCTGCGCAAACTGGAAGTGGGCACCAAGCAGTTGCCGCTACCGCCCGAACCCCGCCTGGAGACGGCGAGTCACATGATGATCGCCAACCCCTTCCGCCCGGGGCAGGGCATGTCCAAGATGTTCTCCACGCATCCGCCGATGGCGGAGCGCATCGCCCGGCTCGAGCAGATGGCAGGTCGCCACCAGTGAAGGCAATCCTCAACGTCATATGGCTCCTCCTCTGCGGCTTCTGGATGTTCCTCGGATACCTGCTGGCGGGCGTACTGCTCTGCGTCACGATCATCGGCATCCCGTTCGGCCTGGCCAGCTTCCGCATCGGCCGCTATGCCCTGTGGCCCTTCGGCTACACCACGGTCGAGCGCCGTGCGGCGGGAGCGCCCTCGTGCGTGGGCAACGTCCTGTGGCTGGTCCTCGCCGGCTGGTGGCTCGCCATCGGCCACCTCGTGACCGGCTTCCTCCTGTGCGTCACGATCATCGGCATCCCCCTGGGCATCGCCAACTTCAAGCTGATCCCGGTCTCGCTCCTGCCGCTCGGCCGTGAGATCGTCCGCACGGACCAGCCGTTCGCCGGGCGCTACTGACGCCGGCGGGCCGCATTGTCAGTGGCGTGGTCCACCATGAACTCATGACGGACACCGAGCAGTTGCTGGCCCGTGCCGCCGCCGCGGCGCACGCCACCCGCCCCTGGGGCTGGGACACCCTGCCCGCGCCCGTGGACGCGGACACTCTGGCCCGGGCGGAGGCCGCCCTGGGCTTTCGCCTGCCGCCGCTGCTCGCCTCGCTGTACACCCGCGTAGGCGACGGCGGATTCGGCCCGGAGTACGGCCTGTTGCCCCTGCTCGAAGAGAAGTCGTCCGGGGGAGAGCCGCCCGCCGTCGAGAAGTACCTCGGGATGCGCCACCGCGACGACTGGCACTGGCCCGAGGGCGTGCTGCCGATATCCCACTGGGGCTGCGCGATGTACGCGTGCGTGGACTGCCGTACGGACGAGTGCCAGGTGCTCCTCTTCGAGCCCAACGGCGGCGACCCCGAGCACGCCTGGTTTATCGACTCCCCGAGCCTCGCGTCCTGGCTCACCGCCTGGCTCGACGGCACCGGCTGGTACGAGGACGCCAACGACGGCGTCGAACTGCCGGCGTGGCGAGACGCCGCTGGGTGCGTGGCCCGAACACAGACGTGAGGCCTACGCGCGCGTGCCGCGGCACGGGGCCTCCGCTCCAGGCACCACCCGCCCCGGAAGCGTGCCGCCCGCCCTCACCGCCGTCAGCGCCACCGTCGTACTCCGTAGGCCACGACCCCCACCGCCAGCACCGCCCCACCGGTCAGCACGGAGGACACCGGCAGCGCGCACGCCAGCACCACGCAGCCGAGGCCGCCCACCGCGGGCACGGCACGCGCGGCGGGCGACGAAGAGAGCGTCCACGCCGAGGCGTTGGCGATCGCGTAGTACACGAGCACCCCGAAGGAGGAGAAGCCGATCGCCCCGCGCACGTCCACCGTCGCCGCGGCCACCGCGACCACCGCCCCGACGGCCGACTCCGCACGGTGCGGCACCCGGAAGCGGGGATGCACGGCCGCGAGCGCCCCCGGCAGATGGCTGTCACGCGCCATGGCCAGCGTCGTCCGCGAGACGCCCAGGATCAGCGCGAGCAGCGAGCCGAGCGCCGCCACGGCGGCGCCCACCCGCACGACGGGGACCAACCCCGCCGCACCCGCCGCCCGTACGGCGTCGGCCAGCGGCGCGGTCGCGTCGGCGAGCCCCGCGGACCCGAGGACGGAGAGCACGGCGACCGCCACGGCCGCGTACACGCACAGGGTGATGCCCAACGCCAGCGGGATCGCCCGCGGAATGGTGCGCGCCGGGTCGCGCACCTCCTCGCCGAGCGTCGCGATCCGCGCGTAGCCCGCGAAGGCGAAGAACAGCAGCCCGGCGGCCTGGAGCACGCCGCCGATCCCGCCCGAGAGCCCCACGTCGAGCCGGCCGGCCCCGGACGCCCCCGAGCCGAGACAGGCGACGACGACCGCCGCCAGCACGGCGAGCACCACCGCCACGATCCCGCGCGTCAGCCAGGCCGACTTCTGGACACCCAGGTAATTCACGGCGGTGAGCAGCACCACGGCCGCGACCGCCACCGCGTGCGCCTGTCCCGGCCACACGTACGTCCCCACCGTCAGCGCCATCGCCGCACAGGAAGCCGTCTTCCCGACGACGAACGCCCAGCCCGCCAGATACCCCCAGAACTCCCCGAGCCGCTCCCGTCCATAGACGTAGGTGCCGCCGGACGCGGGGTAGCGGGCGGCGAGGCGCGCGGACGCCGTCGCGTTGCAGTACGCGACCACGGCGGCGAGCGCGAGCCCGACCAGCAGTCCCGACCCCGCCGCGTCCGACGCGGGCCCGAGCGCCGCGAAGATCCCCGCCCCCACCATCGACCCGAGGCCGATCATCACCGCGTCGAAAACCCCGAGGGTGCGCCGGAGCTCTGGCTGCTGTGTCATGCGCCGCACCTTACGGATCACCGCAACCGTGCCACTCCGTAGAGACGTCCTCCCGGACAACAGCACACAAAAGCTCTCCGCGCGAGAAAGGCCAGGTCCTCACATGGGCGTCATCAGCTGGATCGTTCTGGGGCTGCTCGCCGGGGCCGCCGCCAAACTGCTGCTGCCCGGCCGTGACCCGGGCGGCTTCATCGGCACGACCGTCATCGGCATCGCGGGCGCCTTCACCGGCGGCTGGATATCCGCCCGCTATCTCGACCGGCCGATCGACAACCACTTCTACGACGGCGCCACCTGGGCGGCGGCCATCGGCGGCTCGCTCGTGCTGCTCGTCGCCTACCGCATCCTCTTCGGCCACTCGCGGCGCTGAGTGGCCGCTGCTCCCACTCGGGGCGCGAGGAAGCCAGGTCGGGGCACTGGCCGGGCGCCAAGAGACGCGATGGGGGCGCATCGCCGAGCTGTCCTCGGCGGTGCGCCCCCATCGCGTCCTGTGGACTCTGCCTGGCAACGTCCGCGCAGGTC
The DNA here is from genome assembly GCF_055581265.1 of Streptomyces sp. NPDC031466. Lineage (NCBI taxonomy): Bacteria > Bacillati > Actinomycetota > Actinomycetes > Kitasatosporales > Streptomycetaceae > Streptomyces > Streptomyces sp. NPDC031466. The sequence continues at coordinate 232,263 of NZ_JBVIJT010000010.1, read as the reverse complement.
GGGCCGGTTGGCTACCGGTAGTTCACGAACTGCAGCGCGAAGTCGAAGTCCTGGCCCTTCAAAAGTGCCTGCACGGCCTGGAGGTCGTCGCGGCTCTTCGAGCTGACCCGCAGCTCGTCGCCCTGGACCTGCGCCTTGACGCCCTTCGGACCCTCATCACGGATGATCTTGGCGACCTTCTTCGCGTTCTCCTGGGAGATGCCCTCCTCGATCGAGGCGAAGATCTTGTACTCCTTGCCGGACAGCTGCGGCTCGCCCGCGTCCAGCGACTTCAGCGAGATGCCGCGCTTGACCAGCTTGGACTGGAAGACATCGAGGATCGCCTTGACCCGCTCCTCGCCGCTCGCCTCCATCAGGATCTTCTCGCCGGACCACGAGATCGAGGCACCGGTGCCCTTGAAGTCGTAGCGCTGCGAGATCTCCTTGGCGGCCTGGTTGAGGGCGTTGTCGACCTCTTGCCGCTCGACCTTCGAGACGATGTCGAAACTGGAGTCGGCCATGTCCTGTGGCTCCTTGTATCGGGGTGTGCGTACTCAGCGGATACACGGCCGCCTGACGCTGGCCGCATCCGCAAAGCCTAGCCACCGCCGCCACGCCGGGTGGCGATCAATCGGGTGGCGAAGCACCCCTGTGCATCAGGTATCGTTTACGTCGTTGCCACGGAGCGCCGCGAAAGCGGGGCGAGGCAGCAACCCAGGCGGTGTGCCCGAGCGGCCAAAGGGAGCAGACTGTAAATCTGCCGGCTCAGCCTTCCCAGGTTCGAATCCTGGCGCCGCCACACGAAGGAGACCCTCCCCGACTTGCGGAAACGCAGGACGGGGAGGGTCTTTTCGTGCGTGCGGTCCTCGCCTGCACGAGGAGTTTTCATGCACTCCGCGCGCGGGGCGGGGCGCAAAATGGGGGGATGTCGTCCCGCCGTAGAAACTGCCCGGAGTGCCGCCGCGAGATCGCCGTCGTCGGCGGACGGTTCGCCCGCCACGACCCGCCCGGCGCGCGCACCAGCGGCGAGCTGGTCTCCTGCCCGGGATCCCGCCGGCAGGCCCCGCTGGGCGCCGCACAGCCCGCCCTGGACGGCTACGCGGTCCCGGACCTGCCGGGGCAGCTCCCGCTCTTCTGACCGGGCCGCCCCCGCTCGTAGGCGCGGGCCTGCCCCGTTCCTCAGAAGCCGGCGGGGAAGCTCAGTTCCCGGCGACCGACTTGACCGCCACCGACACCGGCACGGAACCGCTGATCAGCTCCAGCGTCAGCCCGGCCGTCGCCGGGGTCTCCACGAGTTCCGCGAGCACCGCGGCGACGTCGTCACGCGGCACCGGCCCGCGACCCGTCGACGCCTCCAGGCGTACCAGCCCGGTGCCGGCGTCGTCCGTCAGCATCCCGGGGCGCAGGATCGTCCAGTCCAGGGCGGCACGCGCGCGTACCTCCGCGTCCGCCTCGCCCTTGGCCCGCAGGTACGCGTCGAAGACCTCGTCGCCCTCGTGCGAGGGGTCCGCGCCCATCGACGACACCACGACGTAGCGCCGCACCCCGGCCCGCTCCGCCGCGTCCGCGAAGAGCACGGCGGCCCCCCGGTCGACGGTGTTCTTGCGGGCGGCGTCGCTGCCCGGTCCCGCGCCCGCCGCGAACACGACGGCGTCGGCGCCGCGCAGATGCTCGGCGACCTGGTCGACCGACGCCGACTCCAGGTCGCACAGCACCGGTTCGGCGCCGGCCTCTCGCAGATCGGCTTCCTGTCCGGCGTTGCGGATCAGCCCTGCGACCTCGTCACCGCGCGCGGCGAGCAAACGCTCCAGCCGCAACGCGATCTGACCATGACCTCCAGCGATGACAATGCGCATGTCTTCGACCGTACGACAGTGCGGACCCGTCCGCCGCACGCGGAGCACGCGGCTCCCGGGGATCACGCTTATGCGGGCGTTGACAGCCGCCGACGCGCGCGGCAGCGGCGCGGACGGCCATCTCGTGCCCCACGCGCGCGTGGCGCCCCGGCTGCTGCCCGGGATGCGCCCCGCTCGGCAACGGCGCCACGGGCTGCCCAGGGAGCACCCTCAGCGCCCTCGGCACCCGATCGCGATGGCGCCCAACACCCTTCCTGACGGTGCCCCATCCCCTTCCTGGCGGCGCCGCAGCCCCTTCAGGGCCGTGCCGAGCAACACCCTTGAAGGCGGCACCCCAGCACGCTCCATGACGGCGTCTCAACTCATGCTACGAGGACGTCTCGCCGCCCCTCGGCCACCCCGGGTCGTTCCCCTTGGCCCGACCCTGCCGGGGCAGATCCAGGGCCACCGCGGCCGCCGAGTCGCAGTACTCGCGCACCGCGCTGGTCCGCGCCACCACGCGCCCCCGGTGCACCACGATCCGGCTGTACGCGAGCGACAGTGCCCCCGCGAGCCGGTCGCCGCGCACCGCGAGCAACTCGGCCGGGAAACCGGCCTCCACCCGCACCTCGGGCAGCCCCATGGCCGCCCGCGCCGCCCCGCTCACCGTGTCGTAGGCGTCCTCGGGCCGCAGCCCGCACCGCGAGGCCAGCAGGTACGCGGCCTCCAGCGGATCCCCACGCCCCACAGGGTTCGAGACGTCCCGCAGGGCGCCGCTGCCCGCCGCCACCCGCACCCCGGCCGACCGCAGCAGCCGCACCGGCGCCACCCCGCGCCGCTCCGCGCTCCCGCACCCGCCCTGCGGAAGGCAGACCACCGTCACCCCGGACGCCGCCAACTGCTCGGCGGCGCGCGAGGCCACCTCCCCCGGCAGGCGTCCGAGGCCGCCGCACGGGCCCACCGTCACCCCGGCCCGCAGCCCGGCGGCCATCGCCGCGAGCCGCCCGAGGCGCGCCGGATCGTCACCGTCCGTATGCAGGTCGACGGGGCAGCCGTGCTCGGCGGCGAGTTCCAGGACCGCCTCCGTGTACCCCGTCGGGTCGGGGTCGAGATCAGGGCACCCGCCCACTACGGAGGCGCCCATTTTCACCGCGTCCCGCAGCATCGCGAGCCCGTCGGCGCCCGCGACGCCGGTCAGCAGCCGCGGTACCGCGACCGCCGCCAGGTCGACCAGGCCGCGCAGCGAACGCCGCGCCTGGAGCACCGCCTCCATCGGGCCGAGCCCCTGGACGTCACCGATCCGCACGTGCGCCCGCAGCGCGGTGGCGCCGTGCCCGAGCTGGAGCAAAGCCGCCTCGGTGGCCCTGCGCTGTACGTCGGGCACCTCGTACGAGACAGGGCCCGCCACGTCTGCCGTCAGGGCCGTGTCACCGTGCGTGTGCGGCTCCGCGGCCGCCGGCAGCAGCAGATAGCCGCCGAGGTCCACGCGCGACCCGTGCGCGGCCAGGCTGCCGGCCGTCCCGACCGCCTCGATGCGCCCGCCGCCGAGCCGGACGTCCACCGTCCTGCCGTCGGTGAGCCGGGCTCCGCAGAGCAGCAGCGACCCGGACTCGGCCGCCGGATCGGGACCGGAGGAGCCGGAGGAGTGGGGCTGCTGCGGCTGGCTGTCGGGCATCGCGTTCCTGGGGTTCGGGGGCGGCTGCTGTCGTCGAGGAGGGGCGTCAAGATCACGCAGCGTGTGCCGAGCCTAGGACGGCGACAGGCGCCCTTCGAGGAGGAGCGCAATAGTCGTACCGGTGTGGTGCCACGGGTTAGTCGTACCGGAGCGGTGCCACCGGTTGCCGACGGTTCGGATGGGGCCTCCGCGGACGCCTGAGGCGGTCGTCCAGATCCCCCCGCACGGCCCTGGCGAAACGGATTTGGGCGATCGGCGACCAACCGTGTAATGTCTTCATCGCTCGCCCCAATAGCTCAGTCGGTAGAGCGTCTCCATGGTAAGGAGAAGGTCTGCGGTTCGATTCCGCATTGGGGCTCTGATGTCGAGTGATCCTCGCCTTCGGGCGGGGGGATCCGGCATCGCAGCGGTGTAGCTCAGTCGGTAGAGCAAGCGGCTCATAATCGCTGTGTCACCGGTTCAAGTCCGGTCACCGCTACTCCTGGTAGCCGATTGTGGGGTCGGTCCTTCGATCGGCTACTCTTTTATGCGTTCATCCGTCCATCGTCCGTCCAAGGAGCACTCACGTGGCTGCCACCGACGTCCGCCCGAAGATCACGCTGGCCTGCGTGGAGTGCAAGGAGCGGAACTACATCACCAAGAAGAACCGGCGTAACGACCCGGACCGTCTTGAGATGAAGAAGCACTGTCCGCGCTGCAACGCGCACACTGCGCACCGCGAAACGCGCTGATACTCAGGCTCGTACACGAGGCCGTCCCCGATTGCTGGGGGCGGCCTCGTGTCGTTTTTACGAAAACCAACCACAGGAGGTACCGAGTCCATGGCGCTCGACCAGTCCTTCGTGGGGCGGTCCTATCCGCCCACTGATCCTTATGAGGTCGGCCGGGAGAAGATCCGCGAGTTCGCCGAGGCGGTAGGGGACACCAATCCCGCGTACACCGACGCGGAAGCCGCCAAGGCCCTCGGTCACCCCGACGTGATCGCTCCGCCGACTTTTGTGTTCGCGATCACTTTCAAGGCCGCGGGCCAGGTGATTCAGGACCCGCAGCTGGGGCTGGACTACAGCCGCGTCGTGCACGGCGACCAGAAGTTCGCCTACACGCGTCCGGTGCGCGCGGGTGACCGCCTCACGGTCACCTCGACCATCGACGACATCAAGTCGCTCGCGGGCAACGACGTCCTGGACGTCCGCGGCGAGGTCCACGACGAGGCCGGCGAGCACGTCGTGACCGCCTGGACCAAGCTCGTCGCGCGCGCGGCGGAGACCGCGACAGAGGGGGCCTGACACGATGACGGCGAAGATTTCCTACGACGACGTCGAGGTCGGCACCGAACTGCCGGCCCAGACGTTTCCGGTGACACGCGCCACACTCGTCCAGTACGCGGGCGCCTCCGGGGACTTCAACCCCATTCACTGGAACGAGAAGTTCGCGGTGGAGGTCGGCCTCCCCGACGTCATCGCGCACGGCATGTTCACCATGGCCGAGGCGATCCGAGTGGTGACCGACTGGGTGGCCGACCCGGCGGCGGTCGTCGAGTACGGCGTGCGCTTCACCAGGCCCGTCGTCGTCCCCAACGACGACAAGGGCGCCACCATCGAGGTCAGCGCCAAGGTCGCCGCCAAGCTGGACGGCAACCGCGTCCGCGTCGACCTCCTCGCCAAGAGCGGGGGCCAGAAGGTCCTCGGCATGTCGCGAGCGGTCGTGCGACTGGCCTGACGGCCACCGGATCGGGCTCCGCGCCCGTGGAAACGGCCCCGCCAGGACCGGCGGGGCCGTTCTCGTACTCTTGAGCACGTGCAGGAACTCCACGACGCCCCCCTCGCCCCGCTGACCACCTTCCGTCTCGGTGGCCCCGCGACCCGCCTGATCACCGCGACGACCGACGCCGAGGTGATCGTCGCCGTCCGTGAGGCCGACGACTCCGGGACCCCACTGCTGCTCATCGGCGGCGGTTCGAACCTGGTCATCGGCGACAAGGGGTTCGACGGCACCGCCCTGCGCATCGCCACCCGGGGCTTCGCACTCGACGGCACGAAGCTGGAGCTGGCGGCCGGCGAGGTCTGGACGGACGCGGTCGCCCGCACCGTCGAGGCGGGCCTCGCGGGCATCGAGTGCCTCGCCGGGATCCCGGGCTCCGCGGGCGCGACGCCGATCCAGAACGTGGGGGCGTACGGCCAGGAGGTCTCGTCGACGATCACCGAAGTGATCGCGTACGACCGGAAGACGCGCGAGACGGTGGTGATCGTGAACGCCGAGTGCGCGTTCTCCTACCGCCACAGCCGCTTCAAGGCCGAACCGGAGCGCTTCGTGGTCCTGCGGGTCCGCTTCGAGCTGGAGGACGCCCAAGGGATGAGCGCCCCCATCAAGTACCCGGAGACGGCGCGCACGCTCGGCGTCGAGGCGGGCGACCGGGTACCGGCCGCCGTCGCCCGGGAGACCGTCCTGAAGCTGCGCGCGGGGAAGGGGATGGTGCTCGACCCCGAGGACCACGACAGCTGGTCGGCCGGGTCCTTCTTCACCAACCCGATCCTCGGCGAGGCGGAGTTCGCGGCCTTCCACGCGCGCGTGGCGGACCGGCTCGGCCCGGACATCGCCCCGCCCGCCTTCCCGGCCGGGGACGGCCGCGTGAAAACGTCCGCGGCATGGCTCATCGACAAGGCGGGCTTCACGAAGGGCTACGGAGAGGGCCCGGCCCGCATCTCCACCAAGCACACCCTGGCCCTCACCAACCGCGGCTCAGCCAGCACCGAGGACCTCCTGGCCCTCGCCCGCGAGGTGGTCGCCGGCGTGCGGGACGCCTTCGGGGTCACGCTGGTCAACGAACCGGTGATGGTGGGCGTCAGCCTGTAGCCGGCGATCGGGCCCGAGGCCGCCCACCAGGCCAGGCCCCAGGCCCGCCGAACCGAGCCGGACGCGAACCCGCCACCGGGGTGGCCCGCCACGAGGGTGGCTAGTACGCCACCCCCACCCCCTGCCTCACCGTCGAGGGATCGCCGACCATCGCCAGCATCGCGTGTGCCACATCGGCGCGCCCGATGGACCGCCCGCTGCGCGGAGTACCGCCCACGACCCTGCGGTAGACGCCCGTCACCGGCTTGTCCCGCAGCTTCGGCGGGCGTACGGACGTCCAGTCCGTGGCGCTGCGCGCCAAGTCGGCCTCCATGGCCCGCAGATCGTCGTACACCTCCTTCAGGACCGCGCTGACCACCGCGCCCAGGGCCCGGTCGGGCAACGGCTGCCGCTCGGCCGGGGGACCGACCGGGGCCGCGCTCACCACCAGGAGCCTGCGCGTCCCCTCGGCCTCCATCGCGCCCACCACGGACCGCGTGAGGCGGGCCGCGATCCCCGCGTCCGCCCGCTTGCGCGCCCCGAGCCCGGAAAGGACCGCGTCCCGGCCGGCCACCGCAGCCCGCAGTGACGCGACGTCCCCCAGATCGGCCCGGAACACCTCCAGGCCTTCTCCCGAGGCGCTCAGCCGCGCGGGGTCACGCACCACGGCCGTGACCTCGTGGCCCGCCGCGAGGGCCTGCCGGACGATCTCGCTACCGATGCCCCCGGTCGCCCCGAAGACCGTCAGCCTCAAAGTGTTCACCACGCGCCCTCCAGGTGGGTAAGTATTCACTCACCTCTAGAGTGAGTACACGCTCACCTCACGTCAAGCCTCTTTGGACGGCACATGCAGCAGAAGCCCACCCGGGCCCGCATCCTCGACGCGGCGCACGAACTCATGCTCACCATCGGCCTCGCCCGCGCCACCACCAAGGAGATCGCCAAGTCGGCCGGCTGCTCCGAAGCGGCGCTCTACAAGCATTTCGCCGGCAAGGAGGAGCTGTTCGTGAGCGTCCTCCAGGAGAGGCTGCCCAAGCTCGGCCCGCTGCTGCACCGCCTCGCCGAGGACCCGGGGGAGCGGGGCGTGGAGGAGAACCTCACCGAGATCGCCCGGCTCGCCAGCGGCTTCTACGCCGAGAGTTTCCCGATCGCCGCATCCCTGTACGCCGAGCCCAAGCTCAAGCGGCGCCACGAGGACGCGCTCCGGGAGATGGGCACCGGCCCCCACATGCCCATCGAGGCCCTGGACGCCTACCTCCGCGCCGAACGCGCCGCCGGGCGCATCGCCGCGGACGCCGACACCTTCGCGGCCGCCTCGCTGCTCCTGGGCGCCTGCGCGCAGCGGGCCTTCGCCTACGACGCCGTGGCCGACAAACCGCAGCCCGTCGAGGAGTTCGCGGCCGCCCTCGCCCGCACGCTCCTCGCCGGCATCAGCCGCTGAGCCAGGCGTCCACCCCGGACAGCAGCTTTTCCCGTACGTCCACGGGGGCGGCCGAGCCGCGGATCGACTGCCGCGCCAGCTCGGCCAGTTCGGTGTCGTCGAAGGCGTGGTGCTCGCGCGCGATCTCGTACTGGGCCGCGAGGCGCGAGCCGAAGAGCAGCGGGTCGTCGGCGCCGAGCGCCATCGGCACCCCCGCGTCGAAGAGCGTGCGCAACGGCACGTCCTCGGGTTTCTCGTAGACCCCGAGGGCGACGTTGGAGGCCGGGCACACCTCGCACGTCACCCCGCGGTCCGCTAGCCGCTTCAGCAGCCGCGGGTCCTCGGCGGCCCGCACCCCGTGCCCGATCCGGGCCGCGTGCAGGTCGTCCAGGCAGTCCCGCACCGACGCGGGCCCGGTCAGCTCGCCGCCGTGCGGCGCCGCGAGGAGCCCGCCGTCCCGCGCGATCGCGAAGGCGCGGTCGAAGTCCCTGGCCATGCCGCGCCGCTCGTCGTTGGAGAGCCCGAAGCCGACGATGCCCCGGTCCGCGTAGCGCACCGCGAGGCGGGCCAGCGTGCGGGCGTCCAACGGGTGCTTCATGCGGTTCGCGGCGACCAGCACACGCATCCCGAGGCCGGTCTCCCGCGAGGCGACCTCGACCGCGTCCAGGATGATCTCCAGGGCGGGGATCAGACCGCCGAGCCGCGGTGCGTACGAGGTCGGGTCGACCTGGATCTCCAGCCAGCCCGAGCCGTCCCGCACGTCCTCCTCCGCGGCCTCCCGCACCAGGCGCCGGATGTCCTCGGGCTCCCGCAGACAGGAGCGCGCGGCGTCGTAGAGCCGCTGGAAGCGGAACCACCCGCGCTCGTCGGTGGCGCGCAGCTTCGGCGGCTCGGCGCCGGTCAGCGCGTCCGGGAGCCGTACCCCGTACTTGTCGGCGAGTTCGAGCAGCGTGGCGGGCCGCATGGACCCGGTGAAGTGCAGGTGCAGATGGGCCTTGGGCAGCTCTCGTATGTCTCGTACGCGCTCCATTGGAGGATCTTGCCGTACGCACCAGGTGTGCCGGTAGCGCCATCCCCCCTTCGTGGCCTCCTCCGAACGAAGAAACGGGCCGCCTCTTCAAAAGAGAGACGGCCCGCACGCGCGCGTGGAGCGCTGCCGGACGAGGTCAGTCGCGGGCCTCCGCCAGCAGCTTCTGCAGCCGCGAGACGCCCTCGACGAGGTCCGCGTCACCGAGCGCGTAGGAGAGCCGCAGATAACCGGGCGTCCCGAAGGCCTCACCCGGGACCACCGCGACCTCGGCCTCCTCCAGGATCAGCGCGGCCAGCTCCACGGAGTCCTGCGGGCGCTTGCCGCGGATCTCCTTGCCGAGCAGGCCCTTCACCGAGGGGTAGGCGTAGAAGGCGCCCTCGGGCTCGGGGCAGACGACGCCCTGGATGTCGTTGAGCATCCGCACGACGGTCTTGCGGCGCCGGTCGAAGGCCTCCCGCATCTCCTCCACGGCGACCAGGTCGCCGGAGACGGCCGCGAGCGCGGCGGCCTGCGCGACGTTGGAGACGTTCGACGTGGCGTGCGACTGGAGGTTCGTCGCGGCCTTCACGACGTCCCGCGGGCCGATGATCCAGCCGACCCGCCAGCCGGTCATCGCGTACGTCTTGGCGACGCCGTTGACCACGATGCACTTGTCGCGCAGCTCGGGAAGGATCGCGGGGAGCGAGGTGAACCGCGCGTCTCCGTAGACGAGGTGTTCGTAGATCTCGTCCGTCATGACCCACAGGCCGTGCTCGACGGCCCAGCGGCCGATCGCCTCGGCGTCGGCCTCGCTGTAGACGGCCCCCGTGGGGTTGGAGGGCGAGACGAAGAGCACGACCTTCGTGCGCTCCGTGCGGGCGGCCTCCAGCTGCTCGACGGAGACGCGGTAGCCGGTGGTCTCGTCGGCGACGACCGGGACCGGGACACCGCCGGCGAGACGGATCGACTCCGGGTACGTCGTCCAGTAGGGGGCGGGGACGATGACCTCGTCGCCCGGGTCGAGGATCGCGGCGAACGCCTGGTAGATGGCCTGCTTGCCGCCGTTGGTCACCAGGATCTGCGAGGCGTCCACCTCGTACCCGGAGTCGCGCAACGTCTTCGTGGCGATGGCCGCCTTGAGCTCGGGGAGGCCGCCGGCCGGGGTGTAGCGGTGGAACTTCGGGTTCTTGCAGGCCTCGACGGCCGCCTCGACGATGTAGTCCGGAGTGGGGAAGTCGGGCTCACCCGCGCCGAAGCCGATCACCGGCCGCCCGGCGGCCTTGAGGGCCTTGGCCTTGGCGTCGACGGCGAGGGTCGCGGACTCGGAGATCGCGCCGATGCGCGCGGACACCCGGCGCTCGGTCGGAGAAGTTGCAGCGCTCATGGCCCCATCGTTCCAGACCTGACAGGCGCCCGGTGCGGTGGTTTCCAAGAGCGTCACGGCCCTATCTGTTCGACGGAGGGCCGTGGACCACGTACACTCACTGCTCGTTGGCCCTCACCGGCCGCTCCCTCTCGACGCACTCCGTGCACTTGGGCGGATGCGGTAGGTTGGGGAAATCAAAGGGTCGTAGCTCAATTGGTAGAGCACTGGTCTCCAAAACCAGCGGTTGGGGGTTCAAGTCCCTCCGGCCCTGCTACACACTCCTTCGCCAGGATGTGTGCGCATGTACGTACTGCATTGCACCGCCGTGCGGCTCAACCGGGCGCGGCACGGCCACGACCCGGAATCAGGTGAGGACGAGTGACGGACGCCGTGGGCTCCATCGACAAGCCTGATGCCCAGGACGAGGCGCCGGAGTCCAAGAAGGCCCGCAAGGGCGGCAAGCGCGGCAAGAAGGGCCCCTTCGGCCGTCTCGCGCTCTTCTACCGCCAGATCATCGCGGAGCTCCGCAAGGTCGTCTGGCCGACTCGCAGTCAGCTCGCGACCTACACCTCCGTGGTGATCGTCTTTGTCGTCATCATGATCGGTCTTGTGACCGTGATTGACTATGGCTTCAGCCACGCTGTCAAGTACATCTTCGGCTGAGCCGAGAGCGAAGGGCGCCGTTCCTGGCGCCCCTTTCGCGCGTTCCACCCCTCTGTATCCAGGAAGAAGCAGCCACCGTGTCTGACCCGAACCTGAACGACGCCGTCGAGCCTCGCGGAGAGGACGCGGAGTCCGTGGAGGACCAGCTCGACATCGTCGAGGCGGCGGACGCCGAGGAGCCGGATCAGGCCGAGGCCGCCGACGCCGCCGCGGGCGTGCCCGCCGAGGAGGCTGCCGTCCACCTGGAGGGTGACGCCGAGGCCGTCGCCGAGTCCGAAGAGGACGAGGCCGCCGAGATCGACGCCGCCGAGGCCGACGCCGACGAGGAGCCCGCCGAGGACGAGGCGTCCGACGACGCCGAAGCCGCCGAGGAGGAGCCCGTCGAGGAGGAGTCCGAGCCGGTCGACCCGATCGTCGCCCTGCGCGAGGAGCTCCGCACCCTGCCCGGCGAGTGGTACGTCATCCACACCTACGCCGGTTACGAGAACCGCGTGAAGACCAACCTGGAGCAGCGCGCCGTCTCGCTGAACGTCGAGGACTTCATCTTCCAGGCCGAGGTGCCGCAGGAAGAGGTCGCCCAGATCAAGAACGGCGAGCGCAAGACCATCCGGCAGAACAAGCTCCCCGGCTACGTGCTGGTGCGCATGGACCTGACGAACGAGTCGTGGGGCGTCGTCCGCAACACCCCGGGCGTCACCGGCTTCGTGGGCAACGCCTACGACCCGTACCCGCTGACCCTGGACGAGATCGTCAAGATGCTCGCCCCCGAGGCCGAGGAGAAGGCCGCCCGCGAGGCCGCCGAGGCCGAGGGCAAGCCGGCTCCGGCCCGCAAGGTCGAGGTCCAGGTCCTGGACTTCGAGGTGGGCGACTCGGTCACCGTCACCGACGGCCCGTTCGCGACGCTGCAGGCGACGATCAACGAGATCAACGCCGACTCGAAGAAGGTCAAGGGCCTCGTCGAGATCTTCGGCCGCGAGACCCCGGTCGAGCTCAGCTTCGACCAGATCCAGAAGAACTAGCCGGCGGCCCTCGCGGCCGCCCCGGTCTCCTCTGGAACACATGCCTCCGAACAGGTCAGACGGGCTGCCAAAGCCGGTCTGACCTGCTCGGTTTTTAGCCGCACGACTATACCCGTTATCGTTGTGCGGTATGCCTCCATCCGGATGACCGGATGGTTGGCTGAAACTCTCACTAGGACCCGGAGAGAGCTATGCCTCCCAAGAAGAAGAAGGTCACGGGGCTGATCAAGCTCCAGATCCAGGCTGGTGCCGCCAACCCGGCCCCGCCGGTCGGCCCCGCGCTGGGCCAGCACGGCGTCAACATCATGGAGTTCTGCAAGGCCTACAACGCCGCGACCGAGTCGCAGCGTGGCTGGGTGATCCCGGTGGAGATCACGGTCTACGAAGACCGTTCCTTCACCTTCATCACCAAGACGCCGCCGGCCGCCAAGATGATCCTCAAGGCCGCTGGTGTCGACAAGGGCTCCGGCGAGCCCCACAAGACCAAGGTCGCCAAGGTCACCGAGGCGCAGATCCGCGAGATCGCGCAGACCAAGATGGAAGACCTCAACGCCAACGACCTGGACGCCGCGTCGAAGATCATCGCCGGCACCGCCCGTTCCATGGGCATCACGGTCGAGGGCTGAGCTTCCTCCCCCGTCTGACCTTTCTCCGTGGTAGGGCCAAGCGCTGGCCCGCACCACAACTCCGTACCTGAACACACCAGGAGCAGAAGTGAAGCGCAGCAAGACTCTCCGCGCTGCGGACGCCAAGATCGACCGGGAGAAGCTGTACGCCCCGCTCGAGGCCGTCCGTCTCGCCAAGGAGACCTCCGCGACCAAGTTCGACGGCACCGTCGAGGTCGCCATGCGTCTGGGCGTCGACCCGCGCAAGGCCGACCAGATGGTCCGTGGCACCGTGAACCTCCCGCACGGCACCGGCAAGACCGCCCGGGTCCTGGTCTTCGCGACCGGTGACCGTGCTGCGGCCGCGGAAGCCGCTGGAGCCGACATCGTCGGCGCCGACGAGCTGATCGACGAGGTCGCGAAGGGCCGCCTGGACTTCGACGCCGTCGTCGCCACCCCGGACCTCATGGGCAAGGTCGGCCGCCTCGGCCGCGTGCTCGGTCCGCGTGGTCTGATGCCGAACCCGAAGACCGGCACCGTGACCCCCGACGTCGTGAAGGCTGTCAACGACATCAAGGGCGGCAAGATCGAGTTCCGCGTCGACAAGCACTCGAACCTGCACTTCATCATCGGCAAGGTGTCCTTCGACGACACCAAGCTGGTGGAGAACTACGCCGCGGCCCTGGAGGAGATCCTCCGTCTGAAGCCGTCGGCCGCCAAGGGTCGCTACATCAAGAAGGCCGCCATCGCCACCACGATGGGCCCCGGCATCCCGCTGGACTCGAACCGCACCCGCAACCTCCTCGTCGAGGAGGACCCGGCCGCCGTCTGAAACTGACGGCAGCCGCGTCGCGCACGCGTTCTGTGGACGGGCCCCGCAACCTTTCGAGGTGCGGGGCCCGTCCTGTTTGTGTACAAGCGTTTCGGATACGTCTGTCAACGGGCCCGCGTCGGTGCGCGGGCCTTCCATGAGACCAAGGGGTGGGACGAGATGGACAGTGGGACCATGCGGCGTACGGGCCTGTCGATCGCGGTGGCGGCCGCGCTGACGGGCCTCGCGGCCTGCGGATCGGGCGATGACGGAAGCTCCGCCGACAAGGCCGGGGGGACGAAGGACAAGGGCGGCATCAAGGTCAGTCCGATCGCCGCGCTGCGCAGCGTCGACTCCAGCACGGACGAGGCGGACACCGCTCGGGTCGAGGTGAGCACCGTCATGGGCTCGCAGATATCGACCGACATGAAGGGCGTCATGGGCTGGTCCGACGGCCTCACCGGCGATGTCCGGGCGACCATCACCGGCGGTACGCAGGCCGCGCAGATGAAGCAGCTCGGGCAGACCAGGATCGACTACCGCTACCTGAAGAACGGCTTCTACGCGAACATGGGCGACAAGTTCGCGGCCCAGGCGGGCGGGGGCAAGCACTGGATCGAGTACGACTACGAGACGCTGGAGGAGATGTCCGGCGCCGCGGGGACGGCCCTGAAGGACCAGGCGCAGAAGACCACGCCGAACCAGTCGGTGAAGATGCTGCTGGCCTCCGGCGACGTGCGGCGCGTCGGCAAGGAGAAGGTCAGGGGGACCGAGACGACCCACTACCGGGGGACCGTCGACATCGCCGACTTCACCGGCAAGAACGCCGACCTGGACGAGCGGCGGATGACGGAGCTGAAGCAGCAGTTCCGGCAGGCCGGGATGAACACCGAGACGATCGACCTCTGGGTCGACGGCGACAACCTGCTCGTGAAGAAGGTCGAGAAGGCGGACATGAAGACCGGGGCCTTCTCCCAGACCGCCTACTACAGCGACTACGGCACGCCCCTGTCCGTGGAGAAGCCGCCGGCCTCCGACACCGTGAGCTTCAAGGACCTGATGAACAAGCAGCCCGCCGGATAACCCACGGGCCCCGGGTCCGGCCTCTCCGGTACTCTCAGCTACCGGAAAAAGATATCGATCATATGTTCCTAGGGGTGGGGTCATGACTGCTGGTGTGATGGGTGGAGGCCGGGGACGGCGCGTGGTGGGCGGCGTCTTCGCCACCGTGCTGCTCTGTACCGGGGCGGTGGCCTGTTCGGGCGGGGACGGGAAGTCGGACAAGGCGGGCCCGGGCGAGACGCAGACCCGCTCGCAGGTGACCGACGTCATCACGGCCGCGTACAAGAAGACCGCCGCCGCCAAGTCGGCCAAGGTCGAGATGACGATGTCCACCCCGCCCGGCAAGACGGCCAAGGCGATGGGCGGCGCCGGCGAGATGAAGATGTCCGGTGTCATGGGCTGGGACCCGACCGTCATGGACGTGACGATGAAGGGCTCCGCACTCACGGAGGGTGACCCGGACGCCCCCAAGCAGGTCCGGATGCTCTGGCGCGACAACGTGATGTACATGGACATGGGCGCCGCCGCGGCCAAGGACATGGACGGCAAGCGCTGGATGAAGATGGACCTCAACTCCATCGCCGAGCAGGCCGGCGACGAGAAGCTCGCCCAGCAGATGACCGGCGGCCTGGACAGCATGAGCCAGGACCCCGCGCAGCAGCTCGCGATGCTCCTGGACTCGCCGAACCTCAAGCACCTGGGCCCCGCGAAGGTCGACGGCGTGCAGACCCAGCGCTACAAGGGCCGGCTCACCGTCAAGGAGATGATGGAGACCAACAAGGAACTCAAGAAGGTCCTCGGCGAGAAGGAGCGCGAGCAGCTCTTCAAGAACGTCGAGAAGTCGGGCATCAAGGGCTACGACACCGAGGTCTGGGTCAACGAGGACGACTACCCGGTCCGCATGGACATCGACATCAAGACCCCCGAGGGCACGGTCAAGACCTCGCAGACCTACTCCGACTACGGGGCGGCCGCGAAGGTCACGCCGCCGCCGGCCGGGCAGACGTTCGACCTGATGGAGATGTTCAAGGAGCTCGGCAAGAGTGGCGTCGGCGGTGGCGGCGGCGCCGAGGCCGGGACCGCGGCCGAGAGCGGCTTCTGACCGGATTTGCTTGACGAGGACCCGTTCGCGTACGCTTCCGAAGAAGCCAAAGACCGCTGGTCGTTGCTGTGTTCTCTCCCGAGTGTGCAGTGGCCGAAGGATCCGCTGAAACTGCGGACGACCCGCGTAGGTGACCGTGGAAGTGCTCCCGGACGGGATTCTCGTTCGGTGGAGCTCACGCCCCGTGCGCCTGCGCCGGGGCGTCTCGTTTTTCCCAGCCCCTTCTGAGCGGTCCTCATCACCCGGAAGGAGGCCGACGCTCATGCCGACGCCCGACAAGGCTGCCGCGGTAGCCGAGCTCACGGACAAGTTCCGCAGCTCGAACGCCGCCGTGCTGACCGAGTACCGGGGTCTCACCGTGGCCCAGCTCAAGCAGCTGCGCCGTTCCCTCGGTGCGAACTCCGAGTACGCCGTGGTGAAGAACACGCTGACCAAGATCGCGGCCAACGAGGCCGGGATCAACACGCTGGACGACCTGTTCACGGGTCCGACGGCGGTCGCCTTCGTCACCGGTGACCCGGTGGAGTCGGCGAAGGGTCTTCGTGACTTCGCCAAGGAGAACCCGAACCTCGTCATCAAGGGCGGTGTCCTTGACGGCAAGGCGCTGTCCGCCGACGAGATCAAGAAGCTTGCGGACCTCGAGTCCCGCGAGGTTCTGCTCGCCAAGCTGGCGGGCGCCATGAAGGGCAAGCAGTCCCAGGCTGCCGCGCTCTTCCAGGCGCTTCCCTCGAAGTTCGTCCGCACCGCGGAGGCGCTTCGTGCCAAGAAGGCCGAGCAGGGCGGTGCCGAGTAATTCGGCTCGCACACTGACCGCCGCCTGAGGCGACGGTCACCGCGGGCCAAACGTACGCCCGCCTCCATATACACCCGGCACCCGCCGAATTAGTGGAAGGACGCCATCATGGCGAAGCTGTCCCAGGACGACCTGCTCGCGCAGTTCGAAGAGATGACCCTCATCGAGCTCTCCGAGTTCGTGAAGGCCTTCGAGGAGAAGTTCGACGTCACCGCCGCCGCCCCGGTCGCCGTTGCCGCCGGTGGCGCCGCTGCCGCCCCGGCCGAGGCCGAGGCCGAGCAGGACGAGTTCGACGTCATCCTCACGGGCGCCGGCGAGAAGAAGATCCAGGTCATCAAGGTCGTGCGTGAGCTGACCTCGCTGGGCCTGAAGGAGGCCAAGGACCTCGTCGACGGCACCCCGAAGCCGGTCCTCGAGAAGGTCGCCAAGGACGCCGCGGAGAAGGCTGCCGAGTCCCTCAAGGCTGCCGGCGCCTCCGTCGAGGTCAAGTGACCTCACGAGTCGTCTGACTCTCTTCACCGCACGTACGGCGGAAACGCTGTAACGCGCGGGACGCCAAGGGCGATCACCCATGTGGGTGGTCGCCTTTCGGCGTTCCCGGGACGTGCGCGAGGCCTGCCTTGCGATGTCGGTCCCGGCGAGTATGGTGATCTTCGTTGTGCCTCGGGACAGCCCGTGACGGTGAGTGTCCCAGGGCGACGTCTCGGCAGGGGGGCCTTGACGAACCGCACGCAGCGCGCAATTCTCAGGACGCGTCGTCACAACGATCCGCATCCGAGGCATGGATCGGCGGCGAAGAGGGCAGTATCGATGTGCATCGAGGGCGTGGCTTGCAGCAGGGGTTGAGAACAACGAGGGTCTCCCAGAACCCGCACTGGACATCAGTGGGCCAACTGGCTACACTGACCCTTTGCGCTGCCTGTTAGCTGCCTCCTGCCCGTCACCAGGGGCATGACCATGCTTGAGCACAGTGGATCGAAACTTCCCTGACCTGGGATGTCTGTCCCTGTGTCCCGCCTGGGACCGGTACGCGCGTAGTGAGTCCGAGCCCTCGGAAGGACCCCCTCTTGGCCGCCTCGCGCACTGCCTCGACCGCGAATACGAACAACGGCGCCAGCACCGCCCCGCTGCGCATTTCCTTTGCAAAGATCAAGGAGCCCCTCGAGGTTCCGAACCTTCTTGCGCTGCAGACCGAGAGCTTTGACTGGCTGCTCGGCAACGACGCGTGGAAGGCTCGTGTCGAGGCGGCTCTTGAAAGCGGACAGGACGTCCCCACCAAGTCCGGTCTGGAGGAGATCTTCGAGGAGATCTCCCCGATCGAGGACTTCTCCGGGTCGATGTCCCTGACGTTCCGCGACCACCGTTTCGAGCCTCCGAAGAACTCGATCGACGAGTGCAAGGAGCGCGACTTCACGTTCGCCGCCCCGCTCTTCGTCACCGCCGAGTTCACCAACAACGAGACCGGCGAGATCAAGTCCCAGACGGTCTTCATGGGCGACTTCCCGCTCATGACCAACAAGGGCACCTTCGTCATCAACGGCACCGAGCGTGTCGTCGTGTCGCAGCTGGTCCGCTCGCCGGGTGTCTACTTCGATTCCTCGATCGACAAGACGTCCGACAAGGACATCTTCTCCGCCAAGATCATCCCGTCCCGGGGTGCCTGGCTGGAGATGGAGATCGACAAGCGCGACATGGTCGGTGTCCGCATCGACCGCAAGCGCAAGCAGTCGGTCACCGTTCTGCTCAAGGCTCTCGGTTGGACGACCGAGCAGATCCTGGAGGAGTTCGGCGAGTACGAGTCCATGCGCGCCACCCTGGAGAAGGACCACACCCAGGGCCAGGACGACGCGCTGCTCGACATCTACCGCAAGCTCCGTCCGGGCGAGCCGCCGACCCGTGAGGCCGCTCAGACGCTGCTCGAGAACCTCTACTTCAACCCCAAGCGCTACGACCTCGCGAAGGTCGGCCGCTACAAGGTCAACAAGAAGCTGGGTGCGGACGCTCCGCTCGACGCGGGCATCCTCACGGTCGAGGACATCATCGCCTCGATCAAGTACCTGGTGAAGCTGCACGCCGGTGAGACCGAGACCGTTGGCGACAGCGGCACGTCGATCGTCGTCGAGACCGACGACATCGACCACTTCGGCAACCGCCGTCTGCGCAACGTCGGCGAGCTCATCCAGAACCAGGTCCGCACGGGTCTGGCTCGTATGGAGCGCGTCGTCCGCGAGCGCATGACGACCCAGGACGTCGAGGCCATCACGCCGCAGACCCTGATCAACATCCGGCCGGTCGTCGCCTCCATCAAGGAGTTCTTCGGCACCAGCCAGCTGTCGCAGTTCATGGACCAGAACAACCCGCTCTCGGGTCTCACCCACAAGCGCCGTCTGTCGGCGCTCGGCCCGGGTGGTCTCTCCCGTGAGCGGGCCGGCTTCGAGGTCCGTGACGTGCACCCGTCCCACTACGGCCGCATGTGCCCGATCGAGACGCCCGAAGGCCCGAACATCGGTCTGATCGGTTCGCTCGCCTCCTACGGCCGCGTCAACGCGTTCGGCTTCGTCGAGACGCCGTACCGCAAGGTCGTCGAGGGCCAGGTCACCGACGACGTCGACTACCTGACGGCCGACGAGGAGGACCGCTTCGTCATCGCGCAGGCCAACGCGCCGCTGACGGACGACCTCCACTTCGCCGAGGCCCGCGTCCTGATCCGCCGCCGTGGCGGAGAGATCGACTACGTGCCCGGCACGGACGTCGACTACATGGACGTCTCGCCGCGCCAGATGGTGTCCGTCGCGACCGCGATGATCCCCTTCCTGGAGCACGACGACGCCAACCGTGCCCTCATGGGCGCGAACATGATGCGTCAGGCCGTGCCGCTGATCACCGCCGAGGCCCCCCTCGTCGGCACCGGCATGGAGTACCGCTGCGCGGTCGACGCCGGTGACGTGATCAAGGCCGAGAAGGCGGGTGTGGTCCAGGAGGTCTCCGCGGACTACGTCACCGTCACCAACGACGACGGCACGTACACCACGTACCGCATCGCCAAGTTCTCCCGGTCGAACCAGGGCACCTCCGTCAACCAGAAGGTTGTCGTCGACGAGGGCGCCCGCGTGGTCGAGGGCCAGGTCCTGGCCGACGGTCCCGCGACCGAAGAGGGCGAGATGGCCCTCGGCAAGAACCTGCTCGTGGCGTTCATGCCGTGGGAGGGTCACAACTACGAGGACGCGATCATCCTGTCGCAGCGCCTCGTGCAGGACGACGTCCTCTCCTCGATCCACATCGAGGAGCACGAGGTCGACGCCCGTGACACCAAGCTCGGCCCGGAGGAGATCACCCGGGACATCCCGAACGTCTCCGAGGAGGTCCTCGCCGACCTCGACGAGCGCGGCATCATCCGCATCGGTGCCGAGGTCGTCGCCGGCGACATCCTCGTCGGCAAGGTCACGCCCAAGGGTGAGACCGAGCTGACGCCCGAGGAGCGCCTGCTCCGCGCGATTTTCGGCGAGAAGGCGCGCGAGGTGCGCGACACCTCGCTGAAGGTGCCGCACGGCGAGATCGGCAAGGTCATCGGCGTCCGCGTCTTCGACCGCGAAGAGGGCGACGAGCTGCCGCCGGGCGTGAACCAGCTGGTCCGTGTCTACGTGGCGCAGAAGCGCAAGATCACCGACGGTGACAAGCTCGCCGGCCGGCACGGCAACAAGGGCGTCATCTCCAAGATCCTGCCGATCGAGGACATGCCGTTCCTGGAGGACGGCACCCCGGTCGACATCATCCTCAACCCGCTGGGTGTCCCGTCCCGAATGAACCCGGGACAGGTCCTGGAGATCCACCTCGGCTGGCTCGCCAGCCGCGGCTGGGACGTCTCCGGCCTCGCGGACGAGTGGGCGCAGCGCCTGCAGGCCATCGGCGCCGACAAGGTCGACCCGGGCACGAACGTCGCCACCCCCGTCTTCGACGGTGCGCGTGAGGACGAGCTGGCCGGTCTGCTCCAGCACACCATCCCGAACCGCGACGGCGAGCGCATGGTGCTCCCGACCGGCAAGGCGCGCCTGTTCGACGGCCGCTCCGGCGAGCCGTTCCCGGACCCGATCTCGGTCGGGTACATGTACATCCTCAAGCTGCACCACCTGGTCGACGACAAGCTGCACGCCCGTTCGACCGGTCCGTACTCGATGATCACCCAGCAGCCGCTGGGTGGTAAGGCGCAGTTCGGTGGTCAGCGCTTCGGCGAGATGGAGGTGTGGGCGCTTGAGGCTTATGGCGCCGCGTACGCCCTTCAGGAGCTCCTGACGATCAAGTCCGACGACGTGACCGGCCGCGTGAAGGTCTACGAGGCCATCGTCAAGGGCGAGAACATCCCCGAGCCCGGCATCCCCGAGTCCTTCAAGGTGCTCATCAAGGAAATGCAGTCGCTCTGCCTCAACGTGGAGGTGCTGTCCTCGGACGGCATGTCCATCGAGATGCGCGACACCGACGAGGACGTCTTCCGCGCGGCGGAGGAGCTCGGTATCGACCTGTCCCGGCGCGAGCCGAGCAGCGTCGAAGAGGTCTGACGGGAGTCCGGCCGGGCTCGTCATGAGCCCGGCCGGCCCCAGGACCCCCGTATCAGACCCCATGACTTACAACCCTGAGAGGGATTGACGCATAGTGCTCGACGTCAACTTCTTCGATGAGCTCCGGATCGGTCTGGCGACCGCTGACGACATCCGTCAGTGGAGCCACGGCGAGGTCAAGAAGCCCGAGACCATCAACTACCGCACGCTCAAGCCCGAAAAGGACGGACTCTTCTGCGAGAAGATCTTCGGTCCGACCCGGGACTGGGAGTGCTACTGCGGCAAGTACAAGCGTGTCCGCTTCAAGGGCATCATCTGTGAGCGCTGTGGCGTAGAGGTCACGCGCGCCAAGGTGCGCCGTGAGCGGATGGGCCACATCGAACTGGCCGCCCCGGTCACCCACATCTGGTACTTCAAGGGCGTCCCGTCGCGCCTCGGTTACCTCCTCGACCTCGCCCCGAAGGACCTCGAGAAGGTCATCTACTTCGCGGCGTACATGATCACGTTCGTGGACGAGGAGCGTCGTACCCGCGACCTGCCGTCCCTGGAGGCGCACGTCTCCGTAGAGCGTCAGCAGATCGAGAACCGTCGCGACTCCGACCTGGAGGCCCGCGCCAAGAAGCTCGAGACCGACCTGGCCGAGCTCGAGGCCGAGGGCGCCAAGGCCGACGTGCGCCGCAAGGTGCGCGAGGGCGCCGAGCGTGAGATGAAGCAGCTGCGCGACCGTGCGCAGCGCGAGATCGACCGTCTCGACGAGGTGTGGAACCGCTTCAAGAACCTCAAGGTCCAGGACCTGGAGGGCGACGAGCTGCTCTACCGCGAGCTGCGTGACCGCTTCGGCACGTACTTCGACGGCTCCATGGGTGCCGCTGCTCTGCAGAAGCGCCTGGAGTCCTTCGACCTCGACGAGGAGGCCGAGCGCCTCCGCGAGATCATCCGCACCGGCAAGGGTCAGAAGAAGACCCGTGCGCTCAAGCGCCTCAAGGTCGTCTCCGCGTTCCTGCAGACGTCCAACAGCCCCAAGGGCATGGTGCTCGACTGCGTGCCGGTCATCCCGCCGGACCTGCGTCCGATGGTGCAGCTGGACGGTGGCCGCTTCGCGACCTCCGACCTGAACGACCTGTACCGCCGCGTGATCAACCGCAACAACCGCCTGAAGCGCCTTCTCGACCTCGGTGCGCCCGAGATCATCGTGAACAACGAGAAGCGCATGCTCCAGGAGGCGGTCGACGCCCTCTTCGACAACGGCCGTCGCGGTCGCCCGGTCACGGGCCCCGGCAACCGTCCGTTGAAGTCCCTGAGCGACATGCTCAAGGGCAAGCAGGGTCGATTCCGTCAGAACCTTCTCGGCAAGCGTGTGGACTACTCCGCCCGTTCCGTGATCGTCGTCGGTCCGCAGCTGAAGCTGCACCAGTGCGGTCTGCCGAAGGCCATGGCGCTGGAGCTCTTCAAGCCGTTCGTGATGAAGCGCCTGGTCGACCTGAACCACGCGCAGAACATCAAGAGCGCCAAGCGGATGGTCGAGCGCGGCCGCACGGTCGTCTATGACGTCCTCGAAGAGGTCATCGCCGAGCACCCGGTGCTGCTGAACCGTGCGCCCACGCTGCACCGCCTCGGCATCCAGGCCTTCGAGCCGCAGCTGGTCGAGGGCAAGGCCATCCAGATCCACCCGCTCGTCTGCACCGCGTTCAACGCGGACTTCGACGGTGACCAGATGGCCGTCCACCTGCCGCTCTCCGCGGAGGCGCAGGCCGAGGCCCGCATCCTGATGCTGTCCTCGAACAACATCCTGAAGCCCGCCGACGGCCGTCCGGTGACGATGCCGACCCAGGACATGGTCCTCGGTCTGTTCTTCCTCACCACCGACGGCGAGCTGCGGGACACCAAGGGCGAGGGCCGCGCGTTCGGTTCCACCGCCGAGGCGATGATGGCGTTCGACGCCGGCGAGCTCGCGCTCCAGTCGACCGTCGACATCCGCTTCCCGGTGGGCACCATCCCGCCGCGTGGCTGGACCCCGCCGGTCAGCGCCGAGGGCGAGGACTTCGGTGACGAGCGCGCCTACCAGCCGGGCGACAGCTTCCGGCTGCGTACGTCGCTGGGCCGCGCGCTCTTCAACGAGCTGCTGCCCGAGGACTACCCCTTCGTCGACTACTCGGTCGGCAAGAAGCAGCTCTCCGAGATCGTCAACGACCTCGCCGAGCGCTACCCCAAGGTCATCGTGGCGGCGACGCTCGACAACCTGAAGGCGGCGGGCTTCTACTGGGCGACCCGTTCCGGTGTCACCGTGGCCATCTCCGACGTCGTCGTGCCCGAGGCCAAGAAGGCCATCGTCAAGGGCTACGAGGAGCAGGACGAGAAGGTCCAGAAGCAGTACGAGCGCGGTCTGATCACCAAGGACGAGCGCACGCAGGAGCTCATCGCGATCTGGACCAAGGCGACCAACGAGGTCGCCGAGGCGATGAACGCGAACTTCCCCAAGACGAACCCCATCTTCATGATGGTTGACTCGGGTGCCCGAGGAAACATGATGCAGATGCGGCAGATCGCCGGTATGCGTGGTCTGGTGTCGAACGCGAAGAACGAGACCATCCCGCGTCCGATCAAGGCCTCGTTCCGTGAGGGCCTGACCGTTCTCGAGTACTTCATCTCCACCCACGGTGCCCGTAAGGGTCTGGCGGACACGGCCCTGCGTACCGCCGACTCCGGTTACCTCACCCGTCGTCTGGTCGACGTCTCCCAGGACGTCATCATTCGCGAGGAGGACTGCGGCACCGAGCGCGGCCTGAAGCTGAAGATCGCGGTCAAGGGCGAGGACGGTGTGCTCCGCAAGACGGAGAACGTCGAGACCTCGGTCTACGCCCGCATGCTGGCCGAGGACGTCGTCATCGACGGCAAGGTCATCGCGCCGGCCAACGTCGACCTCGGTGACGTGCTCATCGACGCCCTGGTCGCCAACGGCGTCGAGGAGGTCAAGACCCGCTCGGTCCTGACCTGTGAGTCCGCGGTCGGCACCTGTGCCTTCTGCTACGGCCGCTCGCTCGCCACCGGCAAGCTGGTCGACATCGGTGAGGCGGTCGGCATCATCGCCGCCCAGTCCATCGGTGAGCCCGGTACCCAGCTGACGATGCGTACCTTCCACACCGGTGGTGTGGCCGGTGACGACATCACCCAGGGTCTGCCCCGTGTCGTCGAGCTCTTCGAGGCCCGTACGCCGAAGGGTGTCGCCCCGATCTCCGAGGCCGCGGGCCGTATCCGCATCGAGGAGACCGAGAAGACCAAGAAGATCGTCGTCACCCCGGACGACGGCAGCGACGAGACGGCGTTCCCGATCTCGAAGCGTGCCAAGGTCCTGGTGCGTGAGGGTGACCACGTCGAGGTGGGCCAGAAGCTCACCTTCGGTGCCACCAACCCGCACGACGTGCTGCGGATCCTCGGTCAGCGCGCGGTCCAGGTCCACCTGGTCGGCGAAGTCCAGAAGGTCTACAACAGCCAGGGTGTGTCGATCCACGACAAGCACATCGAGATCATCATCCGGCAGATGCTGCGCCGCGTGACGATCATCGAGTCCGGCGACGCGGAGCTGCTGCCGGGCGAGCTGGTCGAGCGTTCGAAGTTCGAGACCGAGAACCGTCGTGTGGTCACCGAGGGCGGTCACCCCGCCTCCGGCCGTCCGCAGCTGATGGGTATCACCAAGGCCTCGCTGGCGACGGAATCCTGGCTGTCGGCCGCCTCCTTCCAGGAGACGACCCGAGTTCTGACGGACGCGGCGATCAACGCCAAGTCCGACAGCCTCATCGGCCTCAAGGAGAACGTCATCATCGGTAAGCTCATCCCGGCCGGTACGGGTCTGTCCCGTTACCGCAACATCCGGGTGGAGCCGACCGAGGAGGCCAAGGCGGCGATGTACTCGGCCGTCGGCTACGACGACATCGACTACTCCCCGTTCGGCACGGGCTCCGGCCAGGCCGTCCCGCTGGAGGACTACGACTACGGTCCGTACAACCAGTAGGAACAGAGTCTGTTGAAGGGCGCCCGCCCCGCGTTTCGCGGGGCGGGCGCCCTTTGGCGTTGCCGGCCCGGCCGCGACCCTGGCAGATGGTTCTCTTCACGGCCCTCCACGGGGCCTACGCGCTTGCCCCGCACCCGCGGCGAGGGCAGGCCGCGTATCGCGCTCCGCGTGGCCGCTCTGCTGTCCCTGGGCCTCGTCCTGTGGAAGCGCCCGGCGGAAGGCTGCGGAATTGATCAAGGGCTTTCTGCGCCGCTCCTGATCCGTCGGATGCCCGGCGTGTCGGGCTCCATCGCATTTGTTTTGACCAGACTCGATGAGGTAGGTACGCTCAGACCTTGTGCCTGGGGTGTGCCTGGGCTCGTGCGCGTGTCTTCAACCGCATCGCGAGTCCGTCAACAAGGCCACCGCAATCTGCGCCCCTCTCCGCTTGGCGGCGGGAGTCCGCAGCATTCGACACACCCGACCGCGTGGGTCGGGGACGTTCCAGGTTAGCTTTACTATTCGGCACACAGAAACCGGAGAAGTAGTGCCTACGATCCAGCAGCTGGTCCGTAAGGGCCGGCAGGACAAGGTCGAGAAGAACAAGACGCCCGCACTCGAGGGTTCGCCCCAGCGCCGTGGCGTCTGCACGCGTGTGTTCACGACCACCCCGAAGAAGCCGAACTCGGCCCTCCGTAAGGTCGCGCGTGTGCGTCTGACCTCCGGGATCGAGGTCACGGCCTACATTCCGGGTGAGGGACACAACCTGCAGGAGCACTCCATCGTGCTCGTGCGTGGTGGCCGTGTGAAGGACCTGCCTGGTGTTCGTTACAAGATCATCCGCGGTTCCCTCGACACCCAGGGTGTCAAGAACCGCAAGCAGGCCCGCAGCCGCTACGGCGCCAAGAAGGAGAAGTAAGAATGCCTCGTAAGGGCCCCGCCCCGAAGCGCCCGGTCATCATCGACCCGGTCTACGGTTCTCCTCTGGTGACCTCCCTCATCAACAAGGTGCTGCTGAACGGCAAGCGCTCCACCGCCGAGCGCATCGTGTACGGCGCCATGGAGGGCCTGCGCGAGAAGACCGGCAACGACCCGGTCATCACGCTGAAGCGCGCGCTCGAGAACATCAAGCCGACCCTCGAGGTCAAGTCCCGCCGTGTCGGTGGCGCGACCTACCAGGTCCCGATCGAGGTCAAGCCGGGCCGTGCGAACACGCTCGCCCTGCGCTGGCTGGTCGGTTACTCCCGCGCCCGTCGCGAGAAGACCATGACCGAGCGTCTGCTCAACGAGCTCCTCGACGCCTCCAACGGCCTCGGTGCCGCTGTGAAGAAGCGCGAGGACACCCACAAGATGGCCGAGTCCAACAAGGCCTTCGCGCACTACCGCTGGTAGTCGCTCCCCACATCGAGACCGAGAGAAGACTGAGCCGACATGGCTACCACTTCACTTGACCTGGCCAAGGTGCGCAACATCGGCATCATGGCTCACATCGACGCGGGCAAGACGACGACCACCGAGCGGATCCTGTTCTACACCGGTGTCTCGTACAAGATCGGTGAGGTCCACGACGGCGCCGCCACGATGGACTGGATGGAGCAGGAGCAGGAGCGTGGCATCACGATCACCTCTGCTGCCACCACCTGTCACTGGCCGCTGAACGACGTCGACCACACCATCAACATCATCGACACCCCTGGCCACGTCGACTTCACCGTCGAGGTGGAGCGTTCGCTCCGCGTGCTCGACGGTGCCGTGACGGTGTTCGACGGTGTCGCCGGCGTTGAGCCCCAGTCCGAGACCGTGTGGCGTCAGGCGGACCGCTACGGCGTCCCGCGCATCTGCTTCGTCAACAAGCTCGACCGCACGGGTGCCGAGTTCCACCGCTGCGTCGACATGATCGTCGACCGCCTCGGTGCGACCCCCCTCGTCATGCAGCTGCCCATCGGCGCAGAGGCTGACTTCAAGGGCGTCGTCGACCTCGTCACCATGAAGGCCTTCGTCTGGTCCGCCGAGACCAAGATGGGCGAGGCCTACGACATCGTCGACATCCCCGACACGCACACCGAGGCTGCCGAGGAGTACCGCGGCAAGCTGCTCGAGGCCGTCGCGGAGAACGACGAAGAGATGATGGAGCTGTACCTCGAGGGCCAGGAGCCCTCGGTGGACCAGCTGTACGCGGCGATCCGTCGCATCACCATCGCCTCCGGCAAGGGCGGCGACACCACCGTCACCCCCGTCTTCTGCGGTACCGCGTTCAAGAACAAGGGCGTCCAGCCCCTGCTCGACGCGGTCGTGCGCTACCTGCCCTCCCCCCTGGACGTCGAGGCCATCGAGGGCCACGACGTCAAGGACCCGGAGCTGGTCGTCAAGCGCAAGCCGTCGGACGACGAGCCGCTGTCGGCCCTCGCCTTCAAGATCGCGAGCGACCCGCACCTGGGCAAGCTCACCTTCGTCCGGATCTACTCCGGTCGCCTGGACGCCGGCACCGCGGTGCTGAACTCCGTCAAGGGCAAGAAGGAGCGCATCGGCAAGATCTACCGCATGCACGCGAACAAGCGTGAGGAGATCGACTCGGTGGGCGCCGGCGACATCGTCGCCGTCATGGGTCTGAAGCAGACCACCACCGGTGAGACGCTGAGCGACGACAAGAACCCGGTGATCCTGGAGTCCATGGACTTCCCGGCGCCGGTCATCGAGGTCGCCATCGAGCCCAAGTCCAAGGGCGACCAGGAGAAGCTGGGTGTCGCCATCCAGCGTCTCTCGGAGGAGGACCCCTCCTTCCGCGTGCACTCGGACGAGGAGACCGGCCAGACCATCATCGGTGGTATGGGCGAGCTTCACCTCGAGGTGCTCGTCGACCGCATGAAGCGCGAGTTCCGCGTCGAGGCGAACGTCGGCAAGCCGCAGGTGGCGTACCGCGAGACGATCCGCAAGGCCGTCGAGCGTGTCGACTTCACCCACAAGAAGCAGACCGGTGGTACCGGTCAGTTCGCGAAGGTGCAGATCGCGATCGAGCCCATCGAGGGCGGCGACGCGTCGTACGAGTTCGTGAACAAGGTCACCGGTGGCCGCATCCCCAAGGAGTACATCCCTTCGGTGGACGCGGGTGCTCAGGAGGCCATGCAGTTCGGCATCCTGGCGGGCTACGAGATGACGGGCGTCCGCGTCACGCTCATCGACGGCGCCTACCACGAGGTCGACTCCTCCGAGCTCGCCTTCAAGATCGCCGGTTCGCAGGCCTTCAAGGAGGCCGCGCGCAAGGCCAGCCCCGTGCTGCTCGAGCCGATGATGGCCGTCGAGGTCACCACGCCCGAGGACTACATGGGCGATGTCATCGGTGACATCAACTCCCGCCGTGGCCAGATCCAGGCCATGGAGGAGCGCAGCGGCGCTCGCGTCGTGAAGGGCCTCGTGCCCCTCTCGGAGATGTTCGGCTACGTCGGAGACCTCCGCAGCAAGACGTCGGGTCGCGCAAGCTACTCAATGCAGTTCGACTCCTACGCCGAGGTTCCGCGGAACGTCGCCGAGGAGATCATCGCGAAGGCCAAGGGCGAGTAACTCACCCCAGTTAACGCTTTAGGCTTGACACCATCCGCCGGGGTTCGACCCCGCAGGGCAAGAACCCCGGCGGCTGGCTTCCCAGCAAAGATCACCTGGCGCCGATGAAGCAAGGCGTACAGAACCACTCCCAGGAGGACCCAGTGGCGAAGGCGAAGTTCGAGCGGACTAAGCCGCACGTCAACATCGGCACCATCGGTCACATTGACCACGGTAAGACGACCCTCACGGCCGCCATTACCAAGGTGCTGCACGACGCGTACCCCGACCTGAACGAGGCCTCGGCCTTCGACCAGATCGACAAGGCTCCCGAGGAGCGCCAGCGCGGTATCACGATCTCGATCGCGCACGTCGAGTACCAGACGGAGACCCGTCACTACGCCCACGTCGACTGCCCCGGTCACGCGGACTACATCAAGAACATGATCACGGGTGCGGCGCAGATGGACGGCGCCATCCTCGTGGTCGCCGCCACCGACGGCCCGATGCCGCAGACCAAGGAGCACGTGCTCCTGGCCCGCCAGGTCGGCGTTCCGTACATCGTCGTCGCCCTGAACAAGGCCGACATGGTGGACGACGAGGAGATCATGGAGCTCGTCGAGCTCGAGGTCCGTGAGCTCCTCTCCGAGTACGAGTTCCCGGGCGACGACCTCCCGGTCGTGCGTGTCTCGGCGCTCAAGGCGCTCGAGGGCGACAAGGAGTGGGGTGAGTCCGTCCTCAACCTGATGAAGGCTGTCGACGAGTCGATCCCGGAGCCCGAGCGCGACGTCGACAAGCCGTTCCTGATGCCGATCGAGGACGTCTTCACGATCACCGGTCGTGGCACCGTCGTCACCGGTCGTATCGAGCGTGGTGTCCTCAAGGTCAACGAGACCGTCGACATCATCGGCATCAAGACCGAGAAGACCACCACCACGGTCACCGGCATCGAGATGTTCCGCAAGCTGCTCGACGAGGGCCAGGCCGGTGAGAACGTCGGTCTGCTCCTCCGTGGCATCAAGCGCGAGGACGTCGAGCGCGGCCAGGTCATCATCAAGCCCGGTTCGGTCACGCCGCACACCGAGTTCGAGGCCCAGGCCTACATCCTGTCGAAGGACGAGGGTGGCCGTCACACCCCCTTCTTCAACAACTACCGTCCGCAGTTCTACTTCCGCACCACGGACGTGACCGGCGTCGTGACCCTCCCCGAGGGCACCGAGATGGTCATGCCGGGCGACAACACTGAGATGACCGTTGAGCTCATCCAGCCCGTCGCGATGGAAGAGGGCCTGAAGTTCGCCATCCGTGAGGGTGGCCGGACCGTCGGCGCCGGCCAGGTCACCAAGATCAACAAGTAAGCTTCCCGCTTGCTTGAAGATCGGGGAGACCCGGTCGCTCTGAACTGAGCGCATCGCAGTACACGCGGTAACGGAAGGGCCCGTACGACTTCGGTCGTACGGGCCCTTTCGCGTGCGCGGCGCGCTCACTGGTAGCGGGGCAGGTCCGCGGTCGAGATCGTCCACTTGGCGATCGTGACGTCCTCGCCGTAGACGAAGTCCTTGCGCGTGGCATAGCGGGGGCCCTCGGGGGTGGCGTGGATGTCGGTGAGGACGGCGCCCGTACCGGTCCGGGGATCGAAGATCGCGTAGACCGGGATGCCGAGCTGAGGGTAGTCCCGCATCTTGCTCACCCAGTCGTTGTCCGGGTTGGAGCGCGAGACGATCTCGATCGCGGCGATGAGGGTGCGGGGGTCGAAGGAATCCTGGACCTCCATGTCCGCCTCGGCGATCACCATGATGTCCGGGTGCCGCATGATCCCACCGGGCTCATCCTCGACGTCGGGCGTTCCCGTATGAGCCACGAGCTCTTCCGGCATCACCTTCTCCAGGCGCTTCCGGACGCGCAGCGCGGTCAATTCGTGGGGTCCGATGGGCGACATCATGTCGTGGACGATCCCTTCCTGGGTGATCTCGAACTTGCCGGGAAGGGTGTCCGCCATCTGCACGACGGCGTCGCGCATCGCGTGGTAATGGGAGCTGCCCTGTCGTGCACTGTGCGGGGTGAGGGTCATGGCGTGCGCTCCTCGTCTGTGCCCAGGGGCAGGGGTCGTCACGTTCATGCTAGGTGGCCCCCTGCAGATCGGATCGGCAGTCGCGGCAGTGGCCCGGGGCTGGAGCGCGGAAGGCGCGGTCGCAGGAGTCGCAGTTGTGCAGGGGGTGGCGTACGGGGGGCGCGGTGGGGGTGCCCAAGGGGGGTGGGGGTGGCAGCAGGGCGGTGAGGCGGTGGGCCAGGAGGGCGGCCGGTCGGCGGGGGCCCCCGGGCGGTAGGTCGCCGGTCAGGGCGTGGCGTACGGCCTCGGGGGCGACGTCGCGTTCCAGCCAGGCGGCGACACCGGGGGCGAGGTGGGCGGTGTCGCGGGTGGAGAGCAGGAGGCGGGGGTCGTGCAGGCGCAGGTCCGCGAGGAGGTCGGTGGCCTGCTGGAGGAGCGCGGGGGCCGGGTACGCGGGGTGCGGAACGGCGGCGAGGGGGTGGGGGTGCTTGCGCGGCGGTGTGGGCGGTGCCGGGTGCTCGCTGCTCTCGGGCGGACGGCTTCGCACGGGGGCGGGGGAGCGCGGGTGCTGTCGGGCGGTGCCCGGCTGGTTGCAGGAGATCGTGCGGGTGACGATGCGGCCGGCGGGGGTGCGTTCGCGCTCCCGGCGCAGGTAGCCGTGGGCCTCCAGCTCGCGCAGGGCGGCGGCGATACGGGTCGCGCCCTCCGGGAAGCGGGCGGCGAGCGTCTTGATGTCGGCGCGGGCCCCTGCGGGCAGCGACTGGATGTGGCAGGCGAGCCCGATCGCCAGGAGGGAGAGCTCCGGGTGCTGGGTGAGGTGGTTGCCGATCACCGTGAAGCGGGTGGTGTGGCGGGTGTTCTCGTGCCGGACGCCGGAGGGGTGGGCCGCCGAGGGGCTCCGACGCGGGTCCGGGCGGTGCGTGTCCGGGCGGCTGCGGGGGCGCGAGGTCGCTCGTGCGTGGGATTGACTGCGCCCGGAGGCGGACCGGGCGTGCGGGGGCACGCTAGGGTTTTGGGTGTCCATCGGGAAGCGTCCTTCTTCCTCGGTGGTCAGGCCCTCGCCATTGGGATTGCCGTCCCGGCGGGGGCCGTCGCATGTCTGCGGTTGTTTTGCCTGCTGGGGCCGAGAGTAGGGGAGCTGGGGGGCCGGAAATCCAGCTGAGCCCGGGATGTTCACCCGCGTGAGTGAGTGGGGGTGCCGGGCTGACGTGAGGTCGCGACGGGGCGGTGGGGTGGGGCTCGGTGGGGGTTCTTTCTCCCTCACGTTCCTTGGGGGGATCACCCGACGCACCGGAACCCACCGTGCAGGAACACTCCGCACAGGAACGCGCCGTACCGGAGCGCGCGGGGCCGGGTCCCGGTGGGCGCAGGACGTAGGGCGCGAGGGCCTCGCCGACAGCGGCTCCGCGTGACCCCGGGTTTGACCTCCGTCACCCGCCGGGTACGCTTTTGCGCTCGATTGGCCCCCGGCATGCCTCGTATGGCAGACTGTCGGGGTTGCTCGGTTGAGTGCCGATGCTGTGCGCCTCCCGCCGGGAGGACCGGAAGCGAGTCCCACAGTACTCGTCGCCCCAACTGCCGAGGGGCCCCGCAAAGGGCCCGCAGGCAGCGCTGTGGCGGAAGTACGGGAATCTTTCGGGAAGTGCAGCGCGGTGGCTGAACCAGGCACCCGGTGGGTTTCTTCCCCCGGACCCGCGGTCGTCAGGGCCGCAGCCCCTAGCAGGGAAATCCTTCGGGAGATCCTCGTGGACGGGACTGCGACACGCCCGACCGCGTGGGTCGGAGGAAGTAGAAAAAAGGGCCTCCCGGGAGCCAGAGCCTTCGAGACAAAGGACTACACAGTAGCCATGGCGGGACAGAAGATCCGCATCCGGCTCAAGGCCTACGACCACGAGGTCATCGACTCCTCGGCGAAGAAGATCGTCGAGACGGTGACGCGCACTGGTGCGTCGGTCGCGGGCCCGGTGCCGCTGCCCACTGAGAAGAACGTGTACTGCGTCATCAAGTCGCCGCACAAGTACAAGGACTCGCGCGAGCACTTCGAGATGCGCACGCACAAGCGCCTGATCGACATCCTCGACCCCACCCCCAAGACCGTTGACTCGCTGATGCGCCTGGACCTTCCGGCCGGCGTTGACATCGAGATCAAGCTCTGAAGGGCGAGCGACAGATGACCAAGCAGATCAAGGGCATCCTGGGCGAGAAGCTCGGCATGACCCAGGTCTGGGACGAGAACAACCGTGTCGTCCCGGTGACCGTGGTCAAGGCCGGACCCTGCGTCGTTACCCAGGTCCGTACGAATGACAGCGACGGCTACGAGTCGGTCCAGATCGCCTTCGGCGAGATCGACCCGCGCAAGGTGAACAAGCCCCTCAAGGGCCACTTCGCCAAGGCCGACGTGACCCCCCGTCGCCACCTCGTCGAGATCCGTACCGCTGGTGCCAGCGAGTACACCCTCGGCCAGGAGCTGACCGCCGAGACGTTCGAGGCCGGTATCAAGGTCGACGTCACCGGCAAGAGCAAGGGCAAGGGCTTCGCCGGTGTGATGAAGCGTCACAACTTCCACGGCGGCAAGGCCTCCCACGGTGCCCACCGCGTGCACCGCAAGCCCGGTTCCATCGGTGGCTGTGCCACCCCCGGCCGTGTCTTCAAGGGCATGCGCATGGCGGGTCGCATGGGCAACGAGCGGGTCACCACCCAGAACCTGACCGTCCACGCCGTTGACGCGGAGAAGGGTCTGCTGCTCATCAAGGGCGCGGTCCCCGGTCCGAACGGCGGCCTCGTCCTGGTCCGTACCGCGGCCAAGGGGGCCTGAGGTAACCCATGAGCACCATTGACATCCTTTCGCCGGCAGGCGACAAGACCGGGACGGTCGAGCTCCCCGCGGAGATCTTCGACGTCGAGAAGATCAGCATCCCGCTGATCCACCAGGTCGTCGTCGCGCAGCTGGCCGCGGCCCGTCAGGGCACGCACAAGACCAAGACCCGCGGTGAAGTCCGTGGTGGTGGCAAGAAGCCTTACCGCCAGAAGGGCACCGGCCGCGCGCGCCAGGGTTCGACCCGTGCGCCGCAGTTCGCCGGCGGTGGCGTCGTCCACGGCCCCGTGCCGCGTGACTACTCCCAGCGCACTCCCAAGAAGATGAAGGCTGCCGCTCTGCGTCACGCCCTCACCGACCGGGCGCGCAACTCCCGCATCCACGTCGTCTCCGGCGTGGTCGAGGGCGAGATCTCGACGAAGGCCGCGAAGAGCCTGCTCGGCAAGGTCAGTGAGCGCAAGAACGTGCTCCTGGTCATCGAGCGCTCGGACGAGCTTTCGCTGCTCTCCGCCCGCAACCTGCCCCAGGTGCACATCCTGGAGCCGGGCCAGCTGAACACGTACGACGTGCTCGTCTCGGACGACGTGGTCTTCACCAAGGCCGCCTTCGAGTCCTTCGTGTCCGGCGCCCCGTCCGGCCGGAACGACGAGACCGAAGGGAGCGAAGCCTGATGGCCATCCGTCACCAGAGCATCGCGTCCAAGGCTGCGAAGGCGGCGAAGGCCGCGCGTGTCGCCAAGGCGAAGCGCATCGCGACCGAGGGCAAGATCGCTGTTGAGCCCACCCCGCTGAGCAAGTCCTTCTCGGACCCGCGCGACGTCCTCGTCAAGCCGGTCGTCTCCGAGAAGTCGTACGCGCTGCTCGACGAGGGCAAGTACACGTTCATCGTGGCCCCCGGCTCCAACAAGACCCAGATCAAGCAGGCCGTCGAGACGGTCTTCTCGGTCAAGGTCACCGGAGTCAACACGATCAACCGTCAGGGCAAGCGCAAGCGCACCAAGTCTGGTTTCGGCAAGCGTGCCGACACCAAGCGCGCGATTGTGACCCTTGCTGAGGGCGACCGTATCGACATCTTCGGCCAGGCCTCCTAACGGAGCGCCCTGGTCCGAATATCGGACGAGGACTGAGAAATGGGAATCCGCAAGTACAAGCCGACTACGCCGGGCCGTCGTGGCTCCAGCGTCGCCGACTTCGTCGAGGTAACGCGGTCCACGCCGGAGAAGTCGCTGGTTCGCCCGCTGCACAGCAAGGGCGGCCGTAACAACGCCGGTCGGATCACCGTTCGTCACCAGGGTGGCGGACACAAGCGCGCCTACCGTGTGATCGACTTCCGTCGTCACGACAAGGACGGCGTGCCGGCCAAGGTCGCGCACATCGAGTACGACCCCAACCGCACCGCGCGCATCGCGCTGCTGCACTACGCGGACGGCGAGAAGCGCTACATCCTCGCCCCGCGCGGCACGCAGCAGGGTGACCGGATTGAGAGCGGCCCTGGCGCCGACATCAAGCCCGGCAACAACATGGCGCTGCGCAACATCCCGGTCGGTACGACCATCCACGCCATCGAGCTGCGGCCCGGCGGCGGCGCGAAGTTCGCCCGCTCCGCGGGTGCCTCCGTGCAGCTGCTCGCGAAGGAAGGCGCCATGGCGCACCTTCGCATGCCGTCCGGTGAGATCCGCCTGGTCGACGTCCGCTGCCGCGCCACCATCGGCGAGGTCGGCAACGCCGAGCAGTCGAACATCAACTGGGGCAAGGCCGGCCGTATGCGCTGGAAGGGCGTCCGCCCGACCGTGCGTGGTGTCGTGATGAACCCGGTCGACCACCCGCACGGTGGTGGTGAAGGCAAGACCTCCGGTGGTCGTCACCCGGTCTCGCCGTGGGGCAAGAAGGAGGGTCGTACTCGTGATCGCAACAAGGCGAGCAACAAGTACATCGTCCGCCGCCGCAAGTCGAACAAGAAGCGCTAGGAGCGGGTTTAGATGCCGCGCAGTCTCAAGAAGGGGCCCTTCGTCGACGACCACCTCGTAAAGAAGGTGGACGTCCAGAACGAAGCCGGCACCAAGAACGTCATCAAGACCTGGTCCCGTCGCTCGATGATCATCCCCAGCATGCTGGGTCACACGATCGCGGTGCACAACGGCAAGACCCACATCCCGGTGTTCGTCACCGAGTCGATGGTCGGCCACAAGCTCGGCGAGTTCTCGCCGACGCGCACCTTCCGGGGTCACGTCAAGGACGACCGGAAGTCGAAGCGCCGCTAAGGCGGGGTGGAATCGACTATGACTAACACCGAAGGGACAACCATGGAAGCCAGGGCCCAGGCGCGGTACATCCGCGTCACGCCCATGAAGGCCCGCCGCGTGGTGGACCTCATCCGTGGCATGGATGCCACGGAGGCTCAGGCGGTCCTGCGTTTCGCCCCGCAGGCCGCGAGCGTGCCGGTCGGCAAGGTGCTGGACAGCGCCATTGCCAACGCCGCGCACAACTACGACCACACCGACGCCTCTTCGCTGGTCATCAGCGAGGCGTACGTGGATGAGGGCCCGACCCTGAAGCGGTTCCGTCCGCGTGCTCAGGGCCGTGCCTACCGGATCCGTAAGCGGACCAGCCACATCACCGTGGTCGTCAGCAGCAAGGAAGGAACCCGGTAATGGGCCAGAAGGTAAACCCGCACGGGTTCCGGCTCGGTGTCACGACCGACTTCAAGTCGCGTTGGTACGCCGACAAGCTGTACAAGGACTACGTCAAGGAAGACGTCGCCATCCGTCGGATGATGACGTCCGGCATGGAGCGCGCCGGCATCTCGAAGGTGGAGATCGAGCGCACCCGTGACCGTGTGCGTGTGGACATCCACACCGCTCGTCCCGGCATCGTCATCGGCCGCCGTGGCGCCGAGGCCGACCGCATCCGCGGTGACCTCGAGAAGCTCACGGGCAAGCAGGTCCAGCTGAACATCCTCGAGGTCAAGAACCCCGAGGTCGACGCTCAGCTCGTGGCCCAGGCCGTGGCGGAGCAGCTGTCCTCCCGCGTCTCCTTCCGCCGTGCCATGCGCAAGAGCATGCAGTCGGCGATGAAGGCCGGCGCCAAGGGCATCAAGATCCAGTGTGGTGGCCGTCTCGGCGGCGCCGAGATGTCCCGGTCCGAGTTCTACCGCGAGGGCCGTGTGCCGCTGCACACGCTGCGCGCGAACGTGGACTACGGCTTCTTCGAGGCCAAGACGACCTTCGGCCGTATCGGCGTGAAGGTCTGGATCTACAAGGGCGACGTCAAGAACATCGCCGAGGTCCGCGCCGAGAACGCCGCTGCCCGTGCGGGTAACCGCCCGGCCCGTGGCGGCGGCAACGACCGCCCGGCCCGTGGTGGCCGTGGTGGCGAGCGTGGCGGCCGCGGCCGCAAGCCGCAGCAGTCCGCGCCGGCTGCCGAGGCCCCCAAGGCCGACGCTCCCGCCGCCGCTGCTCCGGCTGCTGAGAGCACCGGAACGGAGGCCTGACCGAAATGCTGATCCCCCGTAGGGTCAAGCACCGCAAGCAGCACCACCCGAAGCGCCGTGGTCAGGCCAAGGGCGGTACGACGGTTGCGTTCGGCGAGTACGGCATTCAGGCCCTCACGCCGGCGTACGTGACCAACCGCCAGATCGAGGCGGCTCGTATCGCGATGACCCGCCACATCAAGCGTGGCGGCAAGGTCTGGATCAACATCTACCCGGACCGCCCGCTGACCAAGAAGCCTGCCGAGACCCGCATGGGTTCCGGTAAGGGTTCGCCCGAGTGGTGGGTCGCGAACGTTCACCCGGGCCGGGTGATGTTCGAGCTGTCCTACCCGAACGAGAAGATTGCTCGTGAGGCGCTCACCCGCGCTGCTCACAAGCTTCCGATGAAGTGCCGCATCGTCCGGCGCGAGGCAGGTGAGTCGTGATGTCGGCCGGTACCAAGGCTTCCGAGCTGCGCGAGCTGGGCGACGAGGAGCTTCTCAACAAGCTCCGCGAAGCCAAGGAAGAGCTGTTCAACCTCCGCTTCCAGGCGGCGACGGGTCAGCTCGAGAACCACGGTCGGCTCAAGGCCGTCCGTAAGGACATCGCGCGGATCTACACCCTGATGCGTGAGCGCGAGCTGGGCATCGAGACGGTGGAGAGCGCCTGATGAGCGAGAGCAACGTGACTGAGAACACCGAGACCCGCGGATTCCGCAAGACCCGCGAGGGTCTGGTCGTCAGCGACAAGATGGACAAGACCGTCGTCGTCGCCGTCGAGGACCGCGTCAAGCACGCCCTGTACGGCAAGGTCATCCGCCGTACGAACAAGCTCAAGGCGCACGACGAGCAGAACGCTGCCGGCGTCGGCGACCGCGTCCTCCTGATGGAGACGCGTCCGCTGTCGGCGACCAAGCGCTGGCGCATCGTCGAGATCCTCGAGAAGGCCAAGTAATTCTCTGAGGCATCCCTCAGAGTTCGTTCCGCCAGGCTCGGCAGGGGCCCGCTCGTAAGAGTCGAGCCCCTGCCGGGAACCGGCAGACAAACAGGAGATAGACGTGATCCAGCAGGAGTCGCGACTGCGCGTCGCCGACAACACGGGTGCGAAGGAAATTCTCACCATCCGTGTTCTCGGTGGCTCGGGTCGCCGCTACGCGGGCATCGGTGACGTCATCGTCGCCACCGTCAAGGACGCGATCCCCGGTGGCAACGTGAAGAAGGGTGACGTCGTCAAGGCGGTCATCGTTCGCACCGTCAAGGAGCGCCGCCGTCCGGACGGCTCGTACATCCGCTTCGACGAGAACGCCGCCGTCATTCTGAAGAACGACGGCGACCCTCGCGGCACCCGTATCTTCGGCCCCGTCGGCCGTGAGCTGCGCGAGAAGAAGTTCATGAAGATCATCTCGCTCGCGCCGGAGGTGCTGTAAGCATGAAGATCAAGAAGGGCGACCTGGTTCAGGTCATCACCGGTAAGGACAAGGGCAAGCAGGGCAAGGTCATTGCCGCTTACCCGCGCGAGGAGCGCGTCCTGGTCGAGGGTGTCAACCGGGTCAAGAAGCACACGAAGGCCGCCCCGACGGCCAGCGGCTCGCAGGCCGGCGGCATCGTGACCACCGAGGCCCCCGTCCACGTCTCCAACGTCCAGCTGGTCGTGGAGAAGGACGGCAACAAGGTCGTCACGCGCGTCGGTTACCGCTTCGACGACGAGGGCAACAAGATCCGCGTTGCCAAGCGGACGGGTGAGGACATCTGATGACGACCACCACCACTCCGCGTCTCAAGACGAAGTACCGCGAGGAGATCGCGGGCAAGCTGCGTGAGGAGTTCTCCTACGAGAACGTCATGCAGATCCCCGGTCTCGTCAAGATCGTGGTCAACATGGGTGTCGGCGACGCCGCCCGTGACTCGAAGCTGATCGACGGCGCCATCCGCGACCTCACCACGATCACCGGCCAGAAGCCGGCCGTGACGAAGGCCCGGAAGTCCATCGCGCAGTTCAAGCTGCGCGAGGGTCAGCCGATCGGCTGCCA
The DNA here is from genome assembly GCF_055581265.1 of Streptomyces sp. NPDC031466. Lineage (NCBI taxonomy): Bacteria > Bacillati > Actinomycetota > Actinomycetes > Kitasatosporales > Streptomycetaceae > Streptomyces > Streptomyces sp. NPDC031466. The sequence continues at coordinate 193,652 of NZ_JBVIJT010000010.1, read as the reverse complement.
CGTCACGCTCCGTGGCGACCGCATGTGGGAGTTCCTGGACCGCACCCTGTCGCTCGCGCTGCCGCGCATCCGCGACTTCCGCGGTCTGTCCCCCAAGCAGTTCGACGGCCGTGGCAACTACACCTTCGGTCTCACGGAGCAGGTCATGTTCCACGAGATCGACCAGGACAAGATCGACCGCGTCCGGGGTATGGACATCACCGTGGTCACCACGGCGACCAACGACGACGAGGGCCGCGCCCTCCTTCGTCACCTCGGCTTCCCGTTCAAGGAGGCGTAAGCGAGATGGCGAAGAAGGCTCTGATTGCCAAGGCTGCTCGTAAGCCCAAGTTCGGTGTGCGTGCGTACACCCGCTGCCAGCGCTGCGGCCGTCCGCACTCCGTCTACCGCAAGTTCGGCCTGTGCCGCGTGTGCCTTCGTGAGATGGCTCACCGTGGCGAGCTGCCGGGCGTGACCAAGAGCTCCTGGTAGTCCCCCCTTTTCAAGGGTTTTAGGGACTCCTGGATCTCTCGGTAAGTAAAGGGTCGGCAGAGGCCCACCCCTCCATGGCTTAGGCTAGGAGGGTTGGGCGTCTGCCGCCCTGACCGACTTACTACGCCGTAGGTCCCCGCGCCGCACCCGTCCCGCCTCTGAGTGGGGAGAGGGATGGCGCAGATAGGAAACCCCGGCGAGAGAGGCCGAAGGCCAATTCATGACCATGACTGATCCGATCGCGGACATGCTGACTCGTCTGCGTAACGCGAACTCGGCGTACCACGACACCGTGGCGATGCCGCACAGCAAGATCAAGTCTCACATCGCGGAGATCCTCCAGCAGGAGGGCTTCATCACGGGCTGGAAGGTCGAGGACGCCGAGGTTGGCAAGAACCTCGTTCTCGAGCTGAAGTTCGGCCCGAACCGTGAGCGCTCCATCGCGGGCATCAAGCGGATCTCCAAGCCCGGTCTCCGGGTTTACGCGAAGTCCACCAACCTGCCGAAGGTCCTCGGCGGCCTGGGCGTGGCGATCATCTCCACGTCGCACGGTCTCCTGACCGGACAGCAGGCAGGCAAGAAGGGCGTAGGTGGGGAAGTCCTCGCCTACGTCTGGTAGTCGGGAACGGAGGAATAGCTAATGTCGCGTATTGGCAAGCTCCCCATCACGGTTCCCGCCGGCGTGGACGTCACCATCGACGGCCAGACGGTCGCGGTCAAGGGCCCCAAGGGGACCCTGAGCCACACCATCGTCGCGCCTATCGAGATCGCTAAGGGTGAGGACGGCGTTCTGAACGTCACCCGCCCGAACGACGAGCGTCAGAACAAGGCCCTGCACGGCCTGTCCCGCACGCTGGTGGCGAACATGATCACCGGCGTGACCCAGGGTTACGTGAAGAAGCTCGAAATCAGCGGTGTCGGTTACCGCGTCCTGGCGAAGGGCTCCAACCTGGAGTTCTCGCTCGGCTACAGCCACCCGATCCTGATCGAGGCGCCCGAGGGCATCTCCTTCAAGGTCGAATCGGCGACCAAGTTCTCGGTCGAGGGCATCGACAAGCAGAAGGTCGGCGAGGTTGCGGCCAACATCCGCAAGCTGCGCAAGCCCGACCCGTACAAGGCCAAGGGCGTCAAGTACGAAGGCGAAGTCATCCGCCGCAAGGTCGGAAAGGCGGGTAAGTAAGCCATGGCATACGGTGTCAAGATTGCTAAGGGCGACGCTTACAAGCGTGCTGCCATCAAGCGTCGTCACATCCGCATCCGTAAGCACATCTCGGGTACGGCTGAGCGTCCGCGCCTGGTCGTGACGCGCTCCAACCGCCACATCGTGGCCCAGGTCATCGACGACATCAAGGGTCACACCCTTGCGTCGGCGTCGACCCTGGACAGCACGATCCGCGGCGCCGAGGGCGACAAGTCCGCGGCCGCCAAGTCGGTCGGCGCCCTGGTCGCCGAGCGCGCCAAGGCCGCCGGTGTCGAGACTGTCGTGTTCGACCGTGGTGGTAACCAGTACGCCGGGCGCATCGCCGCCCTGGCGGACGCCGCCCGCGAAGCCGGACTCAAGTTCTGAGTCGGTTCCGTAGCTAGCGGAAACAGAGAGAGGTAATTCCAATGGCTGGACCCCAGCGCCGCGGTGGCGGTGCCGGTGGCGGCGAGCGGCGGGACCGGAAGGGTCGCGACGGTGGCGCTGCTGCCGCCGAGAAGACCGCGTACGTTGAGCGCGTTGTCGCGATCAACCGCGTCGCCAAGGTTGTGAAGGGTGGTCGTCGCTTCAGCTTCACCGCGCTGGTCGTGGTGGGCGATGGTGACGGCACCGTGGGTGTCGGTTACGGCAAGGCCAAGGAGGTGCCGGCCGCCATCGCCAAGGGTGTTGAGGAGGCCAAGAAGCACTTCTTCAAGGTCCCCCGTATCCAGGGCACCATCCCGCACCCGATCACGGGCGAGAAGGCTGCGGGCGTCGTCCTGCTGAAGCCTGCTTCCCCCGGTACCGGTGTTATCGCCGGTGGCCCGGTGCGCGCCGTGCTCGAGTGCGCCGGCGTTCACGACATCCTGTCCAAGTCGCTCGGTTCGTCGAACGCGATCAACATCGTGCACGCGACCGTGGCGGCCCTCAAGGGTCTGCAGCGTCCCGAGGAGATCGCGGCTCGCCGTGGTCTGCCCCTCGAGGACGTCGCTCCCGCGGCTCTGCTGCGGGCGCGTGCCGGGGCTGGTGCTGCGTAATGGCACAGCTCAAGATCACGCAGACGAAGTCGTACATCGGCAGCAAGCAGAACCACCGCGACACCCTGCGTTCCCTTGGTCTCAAGGGCATCAACACGCAGGTCGTCAAGGAGGACCGCCCCGAGTTCCGCGGAATGGTGCACACCGTCCGCCACCTCGTGACGGTCGAGGAGGTCGACTGACATGGCGGAGCAGAACCCGCTGAAGATCCACAACCTCCGCCCCGCCCCGGGCGCCAAGACCGCCAAGACCCGTGTGGGTCGTGGTGAGGCGTCCAAGGGTAAGACCGCTGGTCGTGGTACCAAGGGCACCAAGGCCCGTTACCAGGTTCCGGAGCGCTTCGAGGGTGGCCAGATGCCCCTCCACATGCGTCTTCCGAAGCTCAAGGGCTTCAAGAACCCGTTCAAGACCGAGTTCCAGGTCGTGAACCTCGACAAGCTGAGCGCGCTGTACCCCGAGGGTGGCGAGGTCACCGTCGAGGGTCTCGTCGCCAAGGGTGCCGTTCGCAAGAACAGCCTCGTCAAGGTGCTCGGCCAGGGTGAGCTCACCGTGGCGCTGCAGGTGACGGTCGACGCCGTCTCCGGCTCCGCCAAGGAGAAGATCACCGCCGCGGGCGGTACCGTCACCGAGCTCGTCTGATCTTCCCTCAGACGTGTCGATGACATGAGCGATTCCCAGCCGGGGATGCCCCACAAAAGGGGCATCCCCGGTTGGTCGTTCCAAGGGGGGCACGGTCGCCGGTAAGGTGGCGTGCACTGTCTAAGCTCCGTGCGGTCTGCCCGCACGGTTTTGTTGACTGATACGTATTCGTCGAACCTCAAGACCACCACCTCTGACGCACGCGCGCGGGGGTCGCAGGAGGCACCGTGCTCACCGCGTTCGCCCGGGCGTTCAAGACGCCCGACCTGCGCAAGAAGCTGCTCTTCACGCTCGGCATCATCGTGATCTACCGGCTGGGCACGCACATGCCCATCCCCGGGGTCGACTACAAGAACGTCCAGGCCTGTGTCGACAACGCCGGTCAGAACCAGGGCCTGTTCGGTCTCGTCAACATGATGAGCGGCGGCGCGCTGCTGCAGATCACGATCTTCGCGCTCGGCATCATGCCGTACATCACGGCGAGCATCATTTTGCAGCTGCTGACCGTGGTGATCCCGCGACTGGAGGCCCTCAAGAAGGAGGGCCAGGCCGGCACGGCGAAGATCACGCAGTACACGCGCTATCTGACCATCGCGCTCGCGATCCTGCAGGGCACGGGTCTGGTGGCCACCGCCCGCACCGGCTCCCTCTTCCAGGGCTGCCCCGTCGCCAGCGAGATCGTCCCGGACCAGTCGATCTTCGTCACCATCACGATGGTCATCACCATGACCGCCGGCACCGCCTGCGTGATGTGGCTCGGTGAGCTGATCACCGACCGCGGCATCGGCAACGGCATGTCGATCCTGATGTTCATCTCGATCGCCGCGACCTTCCCGAGCGCCCTGTGGGCCATCAAGGAGCAGGGCGACCTGGCCGACGGCTGGATCGAGTTCGGCACGGTCATCGCGGTCGGTCTCGTCATGGTCGGTCTGGTGGTCTTCGTCGAGCAGGCGCAGCGGCGCATTCCCGTCCAGTACGCGAAGCGCATGATCGGCCGCAGGTCCTACGGCGGTACGTCGACGTACATTCCGCTGAAGGTCAATCAGGCGGGCATCATCCCTGTGATCTTCGCCTCGTCGTTGCTCTACATTCCGGCGCTGGTCGCCCAGTTCGCGGGCGGCACCTCGGGATGGAAGACGTGGATCGAGGCAAACCTGACCAAGGGTGACCACCCGATCTACATCGCCACGTACTTCATCCTGATCGTCTTCTTCGCCTTCTTCTACGTCGCGATCTCCTTCAACCCCGAGGAAGTCGCCGACAACATGAAGAAGTATGGTGGCTTCATCCCGGGCATCCGGGCTGGCCGTCCGACCGCTGAGTACCTGAGTTACGTACTCAACCGGATCACCTGGCCGGGTTCGCTGTATCTGGGACTGATCGCTCTCGTGCCGACGATGGCGTTGGTTGGCTTCCAGGCAAACCAGAACTTCCCGTTCGGCGGGACGAGCATCCTGATCATCGTGGGTGTGGGTCTGGAAACCGTGAAGCAGATCGAGAGCCAGCTCCAGCAGCGCAATTACGAAGGGTTCCTCCGCTGATGCGAATCGTCCTCGTCGGGCCGCCCGGTGCGGGCAAGGGAACGCAGGCCGCGTTCCTCGCCAAGAACCTGTCGATCCCGCACATCTCCACGGGCGACCTCTTCCGTGCCAACATCAGCCAGGGCACGGAGCTGGGCAAGCAGGCGAAGGCGTACATGGACGCCGGCAACCTCGTGCCCGACGAGGTGACGATCGGCATGGCGAAGGACCGCATGGCGCAGTCGGACGCCGCCGGCGGCTTCCTGCTCGACGGCTTCCCGCGGAACGTGTCGCAGGCCGAGGCGCTCGACGAGGCGCTGAAGGCCGACGGCCAGAAGCTCGACGCCGTCCTGGACCTGGAGGTCCCCGAGGACGAGGTCGTCAAGCGCATCGCGGGCCGTCGCATCTGCCGCAACGACTCCAGCCATGTCTTCCACGTGACGTACAGCAAGCCGGAGCGAGAAGGCGTCTGCGACGTCTGCGGCGGCGAGCTGTACCAGCGCGGCGACGACAAGGAAGAGACCGTGCGCAAGCGTCTCGACGTGTACCACCGCGAGACCGAGCCGATCATCGACCACTACAAGGGCCAGGGCCTGGTCGTGACGATCTCGGCGCTCGGCAAGGTGGACGAGGTCACCAAGCGCGCGATGGACGCCCTCAAGGGCGACAAGTAGTTCAGTACGCTGTTTCGGCCGCGGTGCCCTGTCTGGGGACCGCGGCCGTACTGTTGTCTACGTACCCGGTTCGTGTGTGCGTAGCCGGTTTGTCGACGGATGACGGAGAGCGGAAGCCCCATGGTGCAGATCAAGACCCCCGAGCAGATCGCGAAGATGCGTGAGGCGGGCCTTGTCGTCGCCGCCGTGCACGCGGCGACCCGCGAGGCCGCGGTGCCCGGGGCCACCACGAAGGACCTGGACGAGGTCGCCCGCAAGGTGATCGCCGAGCACGGCGCGAAGTCCAACTTCCTCGGTTACGGCGGCTTCCCCGCGACGATCTGCACCTCTGTGAACGAGGTCGTCGTGCACGGCATCCCGGACGACAAGACCGTCCTCAAGGACGGCGACATCATCTCCATCGACGCCGGCGCGATCATCGACGGCTGGCACGGCGACGCGGCCTACACCGCCTTCGTCGGCACCGGTCACGCCCCGGAGCTGGTCGAGCTCTCCCGGGTGACCGAGGAGTCGATGTGGGCCGGGATCGCGGCCATGAAGCAGGGCAACCGCCTGGTGGACATCTCCCGGGCCATCGAGACGTACATCCGCCGCCAGCCCAAGCCGGGCGGCGGCAAGTACGGCATCGTCGAGGACTACGGCGGCCACGGCATCGGCACCGAGATGCACATGGACCCGCACCTCCTGAACTACGTCGAGCGCCGCCGCGGCAAGGGCCCCAAGCTGGTGCCCGGCCTCTGCCTCGCGATCGAGCCGATGGTCTCCCTCGGCACCCCGCGCACGGAGGTCCTGGAGGACGACTGGACCGTCATCACCACGGACGGCACCTGGTCCTCGCACTGGGAGCACTCCGTCGCGCTGACGGAGGAGGGCCCGCTGGTGCTGACGGCCCCCGACTGCGGCAAGGCGAAGCTGGCGGAGTACGGGGTCACCGTGGCGCCGGACCCGCTGGCGTCCTGACCCCGCTGCTTAACGATCTACGCGATGGGGCAGACTCTCTCGATTCGTCTTTCCGAGAGCCCTGACGTAGACTGACGCGTCGGCTCTCGTGCATCCGTGTGTCTGCATACGGAGCGCGTAGTCGATCAAGGTAGTCGATTCGAAGGGCGAAGCGTGGCCAAGAAGCAAGGTGCCATCGAGATCGAAGGCACTGTCGTCGAGTCTCTTCCGAACGCCATGTTCAAGGTGGAGCTCCAGAACGGCCACCAGGTCCTGGCACACATCAGCGGCAAGATGCGTATGCACTACATCCGCATCCTCCCTGACGACCGGGTCGTGGTGGAGCTGTCTCCGTACGACCTGACGCGTGGCCGGATCGTCTACCGGTACAAGTAGATCTTGCCCGCATCCCGCTCGCGCGGGGTGGTGGCACTGACCCGGAGAACCTCACCCAATGAAGGTCAAGCCGAGCGTCAAGAAGATCTGCGACAAGTGCAGGGTGATCCGCCGTCACGGCCGGGTCATGGTCATCTGCGACAACCCGCGCCACAAGCAGCGCCAGGGCTGACGCACGACTGCAGTTCGCAGATTTTCGCGCGACGCAAGTAAGCACATATGCAGGACCCGTCCCTCTTCAGTTCCTTTGGTAATGGAGGGCGACACCCCCGGTCGGAGGCCGGGGACCCAGCAGGTACCAACCCTTTTCCAGCGAAAAGGGGACGGCCGTTGGGAGTGGTTCTGCTGAAGACCTCCGAAGAATCAACAGGAGCCATGAATGGCACGCGTTGAAGGCGTTGACCTCCCGCGCGACAAGCGCATCGAGGTCGCCCTCACCTACGTGTTCGGCATCGGCCGCACGCTGGCCCAGCAGACGCTGGACGCCACCGAGGTGGACCGCAACACCCGCGTCCGCGACCTGACCGAGGAAGACCTCGTCAAGATCCGCGAGTACGTGGACGCCAACATCAAGACCGAGGGTGACCTCCGTCGCGAGATCCAGGCCGACATCCGTCGCAAGGTCGAGATCGGCTGCTACCAGGGTCTGCGCCACCGTCGTGGCCTGCCCGTCCGCGGTCAGCGCACCAGCACGAACGCCCGCACCCGCAAGGGCCCGCGTCGCGCCATCGCCGGTAAGAAGAAGCCGGGCAAGAAGTAGTCCTCGCTCAGCGGTCTATCGACAGCTGTCGCTGCAGGACCGACCACCTCCCGTAGGAGTTATAGATGCCCCCCAAGGGTCGTCAGGGCGCTGCCAAGAAGGTGCGCCGCAAGGAAAAGAAGAACGTTGCCCACGGGCACGCTCACATCAAGAGCACGTTCAACAACACGATCGTGTCCATCACGGACCCGAGCGGCAACGTGATCTCGTGGGCCTCCGCCGGCCACGTCGGCTTCAAGGGCTCGCGCAAGTCCACGCCGTTCGCCGCGCAGATGGCCGCCGAGTCGGCTGCCCGTCGCGCGCAGGAGCACGGCATGCGCAAGGTCGACGTCTTCGTCAAGGGCCCGGGTTCCGGTCGCGAGACCGCCATCCGTTCGCTCCAGGCGACCGGTCTTGAGGTCGGCTCGATCCAGGACGTGACGCCCACGCCGCACAACGGCTGCCGTCCGCCCAAGCGCCGCCGCGTCTGACGCACGGCAGTTCTTGAGGTTCCGGGCGGTACGGCTCTTCGGAGCCGTGCCGCCCGTACCCTTGTAGTGAATTCAGGGCATCAAATAGTGGGTGCCCCTGACTGAAGGAACGCAACATGCTGATTGCTCAGCGCCCCTCGTTGACCGAAGAGGTCGTCGACGAATTCCGCTCCCGGTTCGTGATCGAGCCGCTGGAGCCGGGCTTCGGCTACACCCTCGGCAACTCCCTGCGCCGTACGCTCCTCTCCTCGATCCCGGGTGCGGCCGTCACGTCCATCCGCATCGACGGTGTCCTGCACGAGTTCACCACCGTGCCGGGCGTCAAGGAGGACGTCACCGACCTCATCCTGAACATCAAGCAGCTGGTCGTCTCCTCGGAGCACGACGAGCCGGTCGTGATGTACCTGCGCAAGCAGGGCCCGGGTCTGGTCACCGCCGCCGACATCGCGCCCCCGGCCGGTGTCGAGGTGCACAACCCCGACCTCGTCCTCGCCACGCTCAACGGCAAGGGCAAGCTGGAGATGGAGCTGACCGTCGAGCGCGGTCGCGGCTACGTCTCCGCCGTGCAGAACAAGCAGGTCGGTCAGGAGATCGGGCGCATCCCGGTCGACTCGATCTACTCGCCGGTCCTCAAGGTCACGTACAAGGTCGAGGCGACCCGTGTCGAGCAGCGCACCGACTTCGACAAGCTGATCGTCGACGTCGAGACCAAGCAGGCCATGCGCCCGCGCGACGCCATGGCTTCCGCCGGCAAGACCCTGGTCGAGCTGTTCGGTCTGGCGCGCGAGCTCAACATCGACGCCGAGGGCATCGACATGGGCCCGTCCCCGACGGACGCCGCCCTGGCCGCCGATCTGGCGCTGCCGATCGAGGAGCTGGAGCTCACCGTTCGGTCGTACAACTGCCTCAAGCGTGAGGGCATCCACTCGGTGGGCGAGCTGGTGGCCCGCTCCGAGGCGGACCTGCTCGACATTCGCAACTTCGGTGCGAAGTCGATCGACGAGGTCAAGATGAAGCTGAACGGTATGGGCCTGGCCCTCAAGGACTCGCCTCCCGGGTTCGACCCGACCGCTGCCGCCGACGCCTTCGGCGCCGACGACGACGCGGACGCCGGTTTCGTGGAGACCGAGCAGTACTGATGACTGCCCGCGGGCGTCCGCCCGCGGGGCCCTGACCCCGGTACCTGATACGGCCGGGGCAGATCACTAGGAGAAACACCATGCCGAAGCCTGCCAAGGGTGCCCGTCTGGGCGGCAGCGCCGCGCACGAGAAGCTTCTGCTGGCGAACCTCGCCAAGCAGCTCTTCGAGTACGGCCGCATCACCACCACCGAGGCGAAGGCCCGCCGCCTGCGTCCGTACGCGGAGCGTCTGGTCACCAAGGCGAAGAAGGGTGACCTTCACAACCGCCGCCAGGTGCTGTCCGTCATCACCGACAAGAGCCTCGTGCACACGCTCTTCACGGAGATCGGCCCGCGCTACGAGAACCGCCCGGGTGGCTACACCCGTATCACCAAGATCGGTAACCGTCGTGGCGACAACGCGCCCATGGCGATCATCGAGCTGGTGGAGGCCCTGACCGTGGCCCAGCAGGCCACCGGTGAGGCCGAGGCCGCCACGAAGCGCTCCGCCAAGGACGCCGAGGCCGCCGACGCCAAGGCCGACACGGCGAAGGCCGACGAGGCTGCCGAGGCTCCGGCCGAGGAGTCGAAGGACGCGTAAGCGTTCTGCCCTTCAGGGCGTCGCGGGCCCGCCCCCTGCCGGGGCGGGCCCGCTTTTTTGTTGCCTGAGAGGATCCACGAGTGAGTGACGAAGCAGAGCCCGGGTTCGTACGGGTGCGGTTGGACCTGTCCTACGACGGCCGGGACTTCTCCGGCTGGGCCAAGCAGCGCCAGGGGCAGCGGACCGTGCAGGGGGAGATCGAGGCCGCGCTGCGGACCGTGACGCGCTCCGAGCAGACGTACGAGCTGACCGTGGCCGGGCGGACCGACAGCGGGGTGCACGCGCGGGGCCAGGTCGCCCACGTCGACCTGCCCGAGGCCGTGTGGGACGAGCACCGCGACAAGCTGCTGCGGCGGCTCGCGGGACGGCTGCCGCACGACGTGCGGGTGTGGAAGGTGGCCGAGGCGCCCGCGGGGTTCAACGCGCGGTTCTCCGCCGTCTGGCGGCGGTACGCCTACCGCGTGACCGACCACCCCGGCGGCGTCGACCCGCTGTTGCGTGGCCATGTGCTGTGGCACGACTGGGAGCTGGACCTGGATGCCATGAACGCCGCCGCCGAACGGCTGATCGGCGAGCACGACTTCGCCGCGTACTGCAAGCGCCGCGAGGGCGCCACGACCATCCGCACGCTTCAGGAGCTGCGCTGGGAGCGGCGGCCCGACGGCATCCTGGAGGCCACCGTGCGGGCCGACGCGTTCTGCCACAACATGGTGCGCTCGCTGGTCGGCGCCATGCTGTTCGTGGGGGACGGGCACCGGCCCGTGGAGTGGCCCGGCAAGGTGCTCGAAGCGGGGGTGCGGGACTCCGCCGTGCACGTGGTGCGGCCGCACGGGCTGACCCTCGAAGAGGTCGGCTACCCGGCCGACGAGCTGCTGGCCGCGCGCAACAAGGAGGCCCGCAACAAGCGGACGCTGCCCGGCGCCGGCTGCTGCTGAGCCGGCAGCGGCCGCGCTACTCGGGGGCCGCCGCCGCGGCGGACGCCTGGGCCCGGCCTCGCTGGTCGATCTGGCGGAAGGCGAAACGGGCCATGGTGTCGCCGACGGCGTACGCCTTGCGGTCGGCGGTCGTGACGCTCTTGCCGCTGGGGTAGCCCGTGGTGGTGAAGTAGGCGTAGCGGCCGTAGGAGTGGTACGTCCCGCGGCACACGCCCGTCTGGCAGAAGCTCGGCACACCCTTGCCGGGCAGCGCCGTGACCAGGCCGTTCTTCACCTGCTTCATCACCTTCGTGGCCTCGGCGGAGGTGTCGAAGACGGCGACGCCGATGGTGACGGCGATGCCGCCCTTGACGTAGCTGACGCGGATCAGCCGGGTGCAGTCGTTGGCGGTGAGAATGGCGCCGAGGGCGGGCTGCGTGACGGACGCGCACTTGTTCGTGCTGTCGGTCCGGCCCTTCTTGTAGACGTTCTCGCCCGAGGTGTACGTCCTGCCGGGGAAGAGGCCCTCGGGGGTGAGCGGCGCCTTGTCCTTCTTCGCGCTGGCGATGAAGTCCTTGGGGTCCGGCGGGGGCGGCGGCGTGGTCTCTTTGAACGTCGGACCGGGGTCGTCGCTCGCGCCGGGGATCTCCGCCGTTGCCGGCAGCTCACTCGCGGGCTTGTTCGAGGCGGTGGCGTCGTCGCTGTTCGCCGAGACGACGGTGATCGCCACGGCGGCCGCGACCGCGATCGTGGCGAGCGCGCCACCGCCGATCATCAGCCATCTGCGGCGCCGGGCGCGTGCCTCGGAGGCCTCGGCGAGTGCCGCCCAGTCGGGCGTGGGTCCCCCGCCGAAGCCGCCCGTGCCGCCCTGGCCCCACTGAGGCCCCCCTTGCCCAAAGCTCATGGGGCGCATCTTAGACGGGCGGCCCGGGATGTTGAGCGGGGGTCGCGCGGGGTTCCCGCCCTAGCCTGAGGCGTATGAATACGGGCGAAACGGCTGTTGTCGGATGGTTGTCGCGGCCCGCCGGGCGGCATGCCCGGGCCGTGCTCGGCCTCGTGCTGCTCGCCGGGGTCGTCCGGGTGGGGCTGCGGGCGCCGGACGGCGGGATGGACAACGCCATCGTGGTGCGGGCCGCCGAGGCGTGGATCCACGGCCGTTCGCCCTACGCCGACCGGCACTTCCTCTATCTGCCGGGCGCCGTGCTCGCCGCCGTGCCCCAGGCCCTGCTGCCCACCGCCGTGGTCCGCTTCCTGGTGCCTGCCGGCGTCACCGCCGGGCTCGTCACCGGCTGGGCGTGCGCCCTGCGGGTGTACGGGGTGTCCTGGCGCAGCCGGTTCGCGGTGTACGGCCTGCTGGGGCTCGCCCTCGGCTTCGCGCCGTTCGGGCACCTCGTCCAGCTCGGGAACTGGACGGTGGCATCCGCGGCCGCGCTGCCGCTCGCCCTGCTGTGCGTGTGCCGGGGGCGGTGGACGGCGGCCGGGCTCGTCATCGGCGCCGCCGTCGCGGTGAAGCCGCTGCTGGTGCCCGTCGTGCTCCTCTTCGTCTTCGCCGGGCGCCGGCGGGCGCTCGGGGTCGCGCTCGGCGTGCCCGCGGGGGTGTCGCTCGCGGCCGCGCTCGTGCTGCCGGACCCCGCCGGGTTCTTCACCCGGACCCTGCCCTTCCTGCTGCGCGGTGACGACGCCTTCGTACGGCTCTACGAGGCATCGCCCTCGGCGGTGCTCGCGCGGGTCGGAGTACCGCAGGCGGCGGCGACGCTGCTCGCGGGGTGTGCGGCCGCGGCCGGGGTGTGGTGTGCGTGGCGGCGCTGGGGGAGGGGCGACGCGGGGCCTTCGCGGGTGGTGGAGTGCGCCACGATGCTGATGCTTTCCGCCTTTCTCGTCTCCCGGCCCTCCTACGACCACTACCTGCTCGTCGTGGTGCCGCTGCTGCTCGCGGGCGCGTTGCGGGCGGGGGCGGCGGCGCGCAGTCCGTGGTTCTGGGTGGCGCTGGTGCCGCAGGTGCCGGGGTTCGCCTGGCCGTGGCTCGAACCCATGACGCGGCGCGCCTTCAAGGACGCGGCGACGCTCTGTCTGCTCGCGGTCACGGTCGGGTGGGCGGGTGCGGCGGGGGCGTTGAGCGGTCGGTGCGGGGTGGAGCGGGCGGGCCGTTACTCTGATGAGTGCAGACCTGTCCGTGGTGTGTGAGTCGTCGGTTCCGGTCTTCAGGGCCGCGTTTTGACCGGTACGGGGCGGCGCGGGTACTCTCGGGGATTGATACGTATTGGTGTCCTCGATCTCACGCGAAAGGGCCCTTGCGTAGGTTCCCTGGAGCAGTTACCAGTGGCTCGCATACGGGCAGCGTCCCCGGCATTGTGGGCCCCAGCTGCATGATCGCTTCCTGGGTGCCGTGTGTCTGGACCCCATCCACTGAAGAAGCGAAGGCTACTAAGTGCGTACGTACAGCCCTAAGCCCGGCGATGTCACCCGCCAGTGGCACGTCATCGACGCCCGGGACATCGTCCTCGGTCGTCTGGCGACCACCGCTGCCACCCTCCTGCGTGGCAAGCACAAGCCGATCTATGCCCCCCACGTCGACACCGGTGACTTCGTCATCATCGTCAACGCGGACAAGGTGCACCTGTCCGGCAACAAGAAGACCCAGAAGATGGCGTACCGCCACTCCGGTTACCCGGGTGGTCTGCGTTCCGTCCGCTACGACGAGCTGCTTGCGAAGAGCCCCGAGAAGGCCGTCGAAAAGGCCGTCAAGGGCATGCTCCCCAAGAACACCCTGGGCCGTCAGATGCTCTCGAAGCTGAAGGTCTACGCGGGCGACCAGCACCCGCACGGCGCTCAGCAGCCGGTCCCGTTCGAGATCACCCAGGTCGCGCAGTAGTTCCGGCCACCCCCAAAGACGAAAAAGAATCTGAGGAGCATCGTGGCCGAGACCACCGTTGAGCAGCCGGTCGAAGAGACCGAGATCGCTGACGTCGAGCAGTACACCACCGAGTCCGAGGCGCCGCTTGAGGGCGAGTACACCTCGGAGTCGAACCCGGCGCGCTTCGGCGACCCGCAGCCGGCCGCCGGCCTGGGCCGTCGCAAGAACGCCATCGCCCGCGTCCGGATCGTCCCGGGCACCGGCAAGTGGAAGGTCAACGGGCGCACGCTCGAGGACTACTTCCCGAACAAGGTCCACCAGCAGGAAGTCAACGAGCCCTTCAAGGTGCTCGAGCTCGACAACCGCTACGACGTCATCGCCCGCATCTCGGGTGGCGGCGTCTCCGGTCAGGCCGGTGCGCTCCGTCTCGGTGTCGCCCGCGCGCTGAACGAGGCCGACGTCGACAACAACCGCGCCGCCCTCAAGAAGGCCGGTTACCTCAAGCGTGACGACCGTGCGGTCGAGCGCAAGAAGGCCGGTCTCAAGAAGGCCCGTAAGGCCCCGCAGTACAGCAAGCGCTAATCGCTGCCTGCTCGTACTTCTCGTTCGCCCCGGCGGCACTCACCGTGCTGCCGGGGCGTTCGTCTATCAGGAACGAACGTTCGGAGGACAGCAGTGGGACGACTCTTCGGCACGGACGGCGTGCGTGGTGTCGCCAACGCGGATCTGACGGCCGAGCTCGCGCTCGGACTCTCCGTGGCGGCGGCACACGTACTGGCCGAGGCGGGCACCTTTGAAGGCCATCGCCCGGTCGCGGTGGTCGGGCGGGATCCGCGCGCGTCCGGGGAGTTCCTGGAGGCCGCGGTGGTCGCGGGCCTCGCGAGCGCGGGCGTGGACGTCCTGCGCGTCGGTGTGCTGCCCACCCCGGCGGTGGCGCATCTCACCGGTGCGCTGGGCGCCGACCTCGGCGTGATGCTCTCCGCCAGCCACAACGCCATGCCGGACAACGGCATCAAGTTCTTCGCCCGCGGCGGCCACAAGCTCGCCGACGAGCTGGAGGACCGCATCGAGTCCGTGTATGAGGAGCACCGCACCGGCGCGCCCTGGCAGCGCCCGACCGGCTCCGGTGTCGGCCGCGTGACCTCCTACGACCAGGGCCTCGACCAGTACATCGCGCACCTGCTCGGTGTCCTGCCCAACCGCCTCGACGGACTGAAGATCGTCCTGGACGAGGCGCACGGCGCCGCCGCCCGGGTCTCCCCGGAGGCGTTCACGCGCGCCGGTGCCGAGATCATCACCATCGGCGCGCAGCCCGACGGCCTGAACATCAACGACGGCTGCGGCTCGACCCACCTGGGCCTGCTGAAGGCCGCCGTCGTCGAGCACAAGGCCGACTTCGGCATCGCGCACGACGGGGACGCGGACCGCTGCCTCGCCGTGGACCACACCGGCGCGGAGGTCGACGGCGACCAGATCCTCGCCGTGCTGGCCCTCGCCATGCGCGAGCACGGCACGCTGCGTCACGACACCGTTGTCGCCACCGTGATGTCGAACCTCGGCTTCAAGCTGGCCATGGAGGCCCAGGGCCTGTCCCTGGTGCAGACCGGCGTCGGCGACCGGTACGTCCTGGAGGCGATGAAGGAGCACGGCTTCGCCCTCGGCGGCGAGCAGTCCGGGCACGTGATCGTCCTGGACCACGCCACCACCGGCGACGGCACCCTGACCGGCCTGCTGCTCGCGGCGCGGGTCGCCGAGACCGGCCGTACGCTGGCCGACCTCGCCGGTGTCATGGAGCGCCTGCCGCAGGTCCTCATCAATGTGCCGGACGTCGACAGGTCCCGCGTGAAGACCTCGGCGGAACTGGCCGGCGCCGTCACCGACGCCGAGCGGGAGCTGGGCTCCACGGGACGGGTGCTGCTGCGCCCCTCGGGGACCGAGCCGCTGGTGCGGGTCATGGTCGAGGCCGCCGACATCGAGCAGGCCCGGTCCGTGGCCGAGCGGCTCGCCGACGCGGTGAAGTCGGCGCTGGGCTAGAGGCGCCGTGTCTTCGCGGTACGTTCGCGCTGGCCGGCCCAGAGGGCCTTCTGGGCCAGCAGCGTGAGCGTACCGGCGAGGACGATGCCGACGAGGTTGAGCAGGAGCTGCTCGGTGGAGCCCCACGCCTGCTTGTACTCGCTGTAGCTGAAGGCGACCGCGGCGTTCGCCCCCGCGGGGACCGTCGTCACGGAGATCGCCACTCCCACCAGGGCGCCCGACTTGGCCGAGGTGAGCGAGAGCGTGCCCGCCGCGCCCGCGAGGACCGCCACGACGAACGAGAACCAGTCCGGGCGGTAGATGAAGTTCGTGTTCGGGCGCTCCGACTTCAGGGCCTCGTCGCTGAACAGGTTCACGGCGTCCATGAAGTAGCTGAACCCGACCGTCACCAGCATCGCCACCAGGAAGCCCACGAGCAGCGCGATCAGTGAGCGCAGCGCCAGCTTCGGGGCCCGCCGCACCAGCGCCGTGCAGAAACCGGCGAGGGGTCCGAACTCCGGGCCGACGGCCATCGCGCCCACGATCAGGATCGCGTTGTCCAGCACGACACCGCAGGCCGCGATCATCGTGGCGAGCGTGATGAACGCGACGTAGGTGACCGAGAGCGTGGACTCCTCGTGGGTCGCGTCGGACAGCTGCTCCCACAGCACCGCGTCCGCCCCCTCGCCCGGCGCGTCGTCCTCGGCCCTGGTGGCGCGCTCGGAGAGCGAGAGGTCGATGGTCTCGACCGCGATCGAGCCGCACTTGTCGAGGTCCAGCGCGCGCAGGCCGGCGATCAGCTCGTCGCCCGCCTCCCGGGCGACGTCGCACATGATGACGTCGCCCTTCGGGTCGCGGGCCGCCCCCGGGACCACGGCGAGGTGCGTGGTGCCGGTCGTCGCCTCGATCAGGCGCAGCACGTCGTCGGTCTTGTCCTCGGGGGAGATCAGGCGCAGGTGCAGCATCCGAGCAGGGTAGTCGGCCGTTCGAGCGGCCGGGTCCTTCAGAGTTTGCGCAGGCTCAGGCGCTGGACCTTGTGGTCGGGGCCCTTGCGGAGCACCAGGGCGGCCCGGCCGCGGGTGGGCGCCACGTTCTCCAGGAGGTTCGGCTTGTTGATCGTGCGCCAGGTGGTGCGGGCGTAGTCCAGGGCCTCCTCCTCCGACACCTGCGTGTACTTGCGGAAGTAGGAGGAGGGGTCCTGGAAGGCCGTGTCGCGCAGCTTCTTGAAGCGGTTCAGATACCAGCGCTCGATGTCCTCGGTGCGGGCGTCGACGTACACGCTGAAGTCGAAGTAGTCCGCGAGACCCACGCGGGTGCGGCCGTCCTTGCCGGGCAGGGCGGGCTGCAGGACGTTCAGGCCCTCCACGATGAGGATGTCGGGGCGGTGGACCGCGAGGCGCCTGCCCGGGACGATGTCGTAGATCAGGTGGGAGTAGACGGGGGCGGTGACTTCCTCCTTGCCCGCCTTGATGTCCGCCACGAAGCGGGTGAGGGCGCGGCGGTCGTACGACTCGGGGAAGCCCTTGCGGGACATCAGGCCGCGGGCCTGAAGCTCCTTGGTGGGCAGCAGGAAGCCGTCGGTCGTGACGAGTTCGACGCGGGGGTGTTCCGGCCAGCGCGAGAGCAGGGCCTGCAGGAGGCGGGCGACGGTCGACTTGCCGACGGCCACGGAGCCGGCGACCCCTATCACGAAGGGGGTGCCGGACTGGGAGCGCTTCTCGCCGAGGAAGGTGTTGAGGGCCCCGCGCAGGCCGTCCGTCGCGCCGACGTAGAGGTTCAGCAGGCGGGAGAGCGGGAGGTAGATGTCGCGTACCTCGTCCAGGTCGATGACGTCTCCGAGGCCGCGCAGCTTCTCCACCTCCTCCGCCGTCAGGGGCAGGGGCGTCTTCTCCCGCAGAGCGCTCCACTCGGCGCGGGTCAGGTCGAGGTAGGGAGTCGCCTCCGGCTTGTGCCGGTGGGCGCTCCGCTGCGCCTTGTCTGGCGCGGAGACCGAAGAGATCACAGTCCATTGTTACGGCTGTTTGAACGGCCGTGGGGTGGCCGAGTGGTGGGGTGTGTCACGCTGAGCCGTTGTTTTCCGGGCGATTTCTGGGGTGAGTGAGCCTGTGATTATCGGGGTCGGCATCGACGTGGCCGAGATCGAGCGGTTCGGGGCGGCGATGGCCCGGACGCCGGGCATGGCCGAACGGCTGTTCCTGGACAGCGAGTTGCTGCTGCCGAGCGGGGAGCGGCGCGGGGTGGCCTCGCTCGCGGCCCGTTTCGCGGCGAAGGAGGCGCTGGCCAAGGCGCTGGGGGCGCCGGGGGGGCTTCGGTGGACCGACGCCGAGGTGTACGTCGAGGGGAGCGGGCAGCCGCGGGTGCGGGTGCGGGGGACGGTCGCGGCGCGCGCCGCCGAGCTGGGGGTGCGGTCCTGGCACGTGTCGTTGAGCCACGACGCGGGGGTGGCCTCGGCGGTGGTGGTGGCGGAGGGATGACCTCGGGGCGCACCGCCGCTTGACGTTTCGGCGGAGGTGTTTCTCCCGCCCCTCCCTCTCGCCGCGATGGCCCGGCGGGGCAGGGGCAGACTGGGGGGATGCGTAGTGCTTATGGCGTGGAGAGTGTCCGGGCTGCCGAGCGTGCGGCCATGGGGCGGGGGCCCGAAGGGGCGCTGATGCAGCGGGCGGCGGCCGGGCTGGCCGCCGAGTGCGCCCGGCTCCTCGGCAAGGTGTACGGGGCCCGGGTGACGCTGCTCGTGGGCAGTGGGGACAACGGCGGTGACGCCCTCTACGCGGGGGCCCGGCTGGCCCGGCGCGGCGCGGGGGTCAGCGCGGTGCTGCTCGCCCCGGAGCGGACCCACTCCGGTGGGCTCGCCGCCCTGCGCGCGGCCGGCGGGGCGGTCGTGGGCGCGGACGAGGACAGGGCCGAGGGCGTCGTCGCGGGGGCCCGGCTCGTGGTGGACGGCATCGTCGGGATCGGCGGGCGCGGCGGGCTCCGGGAGCGTGCCGCCCGCCTCGCGGGAGCCGTCGCGCGGGACGCCGTGGTCGTCGCCGTGGACCTGCCGAGCGGCGTCGACGCCGACACGGGCGAGGTGCGCGGAGAGGCGGTGCGCTCCGATGTGACGGTGACGTTCGGTACGCACAAGCCGGGGCTGCTGATCGACCCGGGGCGTGAGTACGCCGGTGCGGTGCGGCTCGTCGACATCGGTCTGGAGCTGCCGGCGGAGGAGCGGGCGGCGGAGGCCCTGCAGTACGTCGACGTGGCGGGGCTGCTGCCGAGGCCGGGCGGGGAGAGCGACAAGTACCGGCGCGGTGTCGTCGGCGTCGTGGCCGGTTCCGGGCGGTACCCGGGCGCCGCCGTGCTCTGCGTGGCCGGTGCGCTGCGCGGCGGCGCGGGCGCCGTGCGGTACGTGGGGCCCGCCGCGGACGCCGTGCTCGCCCGCTACCCCGAGACGCTGGTGTCCGCGGGGCCGCCGTCGAAGGCCGGGCGGGTGCAGGCCTGGGCCGTGGGACCCGGGCTCGGGGACGACGGGGAACGGCTGCGGGACGTGATCGGCGCGGACGTGCCCCTCCTGATCGACGCCGATGGCCTGCGGCTGGCCGAGGAGCGGGAGGTCCGGGCCCGGCGCGCGCCCACGCTGCTCACGCCGCACGCCGGGGAGGCCGCCGCCCTGCTCGGCGTCCGCCGCGAGGAGGTGGAGGCGGCGCGGCTCGACGCCGTGCGGGAACTGGCGGGGCGCTTCGGGGCGACCGTGCTGCTGAAGGGGTCCACCACGTTGGTCGCCTCGGCCGAGGGCGCCGTACGCGTCAATCCCACGGGCACCCCGTGGCTCGCCACGGCGGGCAGCGGCGACGTGCTGTCCGGGCTCGCCGGCTCCCTGCTCGCGGCGGGGCTCGACGCCCGGGACGCGGGTTCGGTGGGCGCGTACCTGCACGGCCTCGCGGCCCGCCACGTCGCGGACGGCGCACCCGTGGCCGCCCAGGACGTGGCCGACGCGATCCCGACGGCCTGGCGGGACGTGTGCCGGGGGGACTGATACGGGGCGGCGACGTGGCGGGTGGTGACGGGCGGGCCGCAGCTTTCGGGCCGCTGGCTCGGGCGGCGGCTGCGGGGTGACTGGGCCGGGCGGCGGCGGGTGGGGCAACTGGCTTGGGCGGTGGCGGGTGGTGACGGGCGGGCCGCAGCTTTCGGGCCGCTGGCTCGGGCGGCGGCTGCGGGGTGACTGGGCCGGGCGGCGGCTGCGGGGTGACTGGGCCGGGCGGCGGCTGCGGGGTGACTGGGCCGGGCGGCGGCTGCGGGGTGACTGGGCCGGGCGGCGGCGGGTGGGGTGACTGGGCCGGGCGGCGGCGGGTGGGGCAACTGGCTTGGGCGGTGGCGGGTGGTGACGGGCGGGCCGCAGTTTTCGGGCCGCCGGCTCGGGCGGCAGCTGCCGGGTGACTTGGGCGAGCGGTGGCGGGCGGGGCGACTGGGTGGAGTGGCGACGGGTGGGTGCCGGGCCGGGCTGTGGTGGGTGCGGCGACCGGCCCCGGGGCGGCAGGCGCGTGACTGGCTGAGCGCTGGCTGTCGGGTGACCGGGGCGAGCGGTGGCGGGTGGGTGACCGGGCCGGACCGTGGTGGGGTGCGGCGACCGGACCAGTGGCGGCAGGCGGCTGACCGGGGGGAGCGGTGACGGGCGGGTGATCGGCTCGGGACGCGGCAGGTGGGGTGGGCTCGGGCGGTGGGGGAGCGGTCGGGCGGTGGGGGTCGCTGGGCACGGAGGTGGGCGGGCGGTGGGGGTCGCTGGGCACGGAGGCAGGCGCGGCGGGGCCCTCTGAGACACTTGTGCGCGATGAACGAGACAGCCGCCTTCCGCGTCCGCGCCGAGATCGACCTCGCCGCCCTCCGCGCCAACGTGCGCACGCTGCGCGCCCGCGCGCCGCACGCCGCGTTCATGGCCGTGGTCAAGGCCGACGCGTACGGCCACGGAATGGTGCCCTGCGCCAGGGCCGCCGTCCAGGCGGGCGCCACCTGGATCGGTGCCGCGACGCCGGAGGAGGCGCTGGCCCTGCGCGCCGCGGGCCTGCCGGGGCGGATCATGTGCTGGCTGTGGACACCGGGCGGCCCCTGGTGCGAGGGCGTCGAGGCCGACCTGGACATGTCGGTGAGCGCGCTGTGGGCGCTGCGCGAGGTGACGGCGGCCGCCCGAGCGGCGGGGCGCACCGCCCGCGTCCAGCTCAAGGCCGACACGGGACTGGGGCGCAACGGCTGCATGCCGGCCGACTGGCCGGAACTGATCGCCGAGGCCCTGCGCGCCGAGGCCGAGGGCCTGGTCACGGTCACCGGCCTCTGGTCGCACTTCGCGTGCGCCGATGAGCCGGGGCACCCCTCGATCGCCGCCCAGCTCACGGTCTTCCGCGAGATGGTGGCGTACGCCGAGGGCCAGGGCGTACGCCCCGAGGTCCGGCACATCGCCAACTCCCCGGGCACGCTCACCCTCCCGGAGGCGCACTTCGACCTCGTACGGCCCGGCATCGCGATGTACGGCATCTCGCCGAGCCCCGAGGTGGGCACGTCCGGCGACCTCGGGCTGCGGCCCGTCATGACGCTCAGCGCCTCGCTCGCCCATGTGAAGCACGCCCCGGCCGGCCACGGCGTGAGCTACGGACACCACTACGTCACCTCGGGCGCCACGACCCTCGGCCTCATCCCCGCCGGGTACGGCGACGGCATCCCGCGCCACGCCTCGGGCACGGCCCCGGTCCTGGTCGGCGGCAAGTGGCGGACGGCCGCGGGACGCGTGGCGATGGACCAGTTCGTGGTCGACCTCGGCGGGGACGAACCCGAAGTGGGCACCGAGGCCCTCCTGTTCGGCCCCGGCGACCGGGGGGAGCCGACCGCCGAGGACTGGGCGCGGGCCGCGGACACCATCGCGTACGAGATCGTCACGCGCATCGGATCGCGGGTGCCGCGCGTCCATGTGAATGAGCGGCCCGGCGCGGGAGAGACGGGAACGACCGGCCCGACCACTGACTAGGAGCGGCACGTGAGCGAGAGCAGCACGGGGGCTGCCGCGGCGGAAGCGGTGACGGACGTCGTGGCGGACGTCGTGACGGAGGTGACGGAGGTCGCCGCCGCCGCGGCCGGGAGCTGGCGCAGGGCCACCGTGGCGGGCGCCGCGCTCGGCGTGATCGCCGCCGGCGCGGCCGCGGGCGTCGCCATCGAGCGGCTCACCGTCGGCCGCGGCATCCGCAAGAAGGCACGGCTCGCGCTGGACGCGGCGGGCCCGTACGGCTCGCTGCGCGGCATGCCCGGCACGGCGTACGCGGACGACGGCACGGAACTGTCCTACGAGGTCGAAGAGGTCGAGGGGAGCAAGGAGGGCGGGGGCGCCGCGGGCGACGCGCTCACCGTCGTCTTCAGCCACGGCTACTGCCTGAGCCAGGACTCCTGGCACTTCCAGCGGGCCGCCCTGCGCGGTGCGGTCCGCGCGGTCTACTGGGACCAGCGCAGCCATGCCCGCTCGGGGCGGGGCGTCGACCAGGCCGAGCGCGGTGTGCCGGTCTCCATCGACCAGTTGGGCCGCGATCTGAAGGCGGTCATCGACACGGCCGCGCCGAAGGGGCCGCTCGTCCTCGTCGGGCACTCCATGGGCGGCATGACGACCATGGCCCTCGCCGACCAGTTCCCGGAGCTGATCCGCGAGCGCGTCGTGGGCGTCGCCCTGGTCGGTACGTCGTCGGGGCAGCTCGGTCAGGTGAATTTCGGGCTGCCGGTGGCGGGGATGAACGCGGTGCGCCGGGTGCTGCCCGGAGTGCTGCGCACGCTCGGCTCGCAGGCCGAACTGGTGGAGCGGGGGCGGCGGGCCACCGCGGACCTCTTCGCCGGGGTCATCAAGCGCTACTCGTTCTCGCGCAAGGACGTCGACCCGGCGATCGCGCGGTTCGCGGAGCGGATGATCGAGGCGACGCCCATCGACGTGGTCGCGGAGTTCTACCCGGCGTTCGCCGAGCACGACAAGGCGGCGGCGCTCGAACGCTTCGTGGGGCTGCCGGTGCTGGTGCTGGCCGGGGAGCAGGACCTGGTCACGCCGAGCGAGCACAGCGAGGCGATCGCGTCCCTGCTGCCGGACGCCCGCCTGGTCCTGGTCCCCGACGCCGGACACCTGGTCATGCTGGAGCACCCCGAGGTGGTCACGGAGCACCTCGCGGAGCTGCTCGCGCGGACGGGCGCCGGGCGGGCGGCAGCCGACGCGGGCTCCTCCAGCGGCTAACGTGGACGGCATGGAAGCACCGCACCACCAGGTCCCCGCGAACGTACTCACGACCACCGTGAACTCCCCCGAACGGATGGGCGAGTTGGGCCGCCGCCTGGCCAAGGTCCTGCGCCCCGGCGACCTCGTCATGCTCACCGGCGAGCTGGGCGCCGGCAAGACCACACTGACCCGCGGCCTCGGCGAGGGCCTCGGCGTGCGCGGCGCCGTCACCTCCCCGACCTTCGTCATCGCCCGCGTCCACCCGCCGCTCGGCCAGGGGCCCGCGCTCGTGCACGTCGACGCGTACCGGCTGGGCGGCGGGCTCGACGAGATGGAGGACCTGGACCTCGACGTCTCGCTGCCCGATTCGGTGATCGTCGTGGAGTGGGGCGACGGCAAGGTCGAGGAGCTGTCGGACGACCGGCTGCACGTCGTCATCGACCGGGCCGTCGGCGACACGACGGACGAGGTGCGCGAGGTGACGCTGACCGGCCTCGGCGCGCGGTGGGCGGACGAGGACCTGGCCGCTCTGGCCGCCTGACCCCCGCGGGGGCGATCGGCCGGGCTCCGCAAGGGTCGTCGGTACGTTCACCCGAAGGTTCCGACATGTCGTCGGCAAAATGTTGCGTCGCGTGCGCCGGGCGTGGTCACATGGGTACCGGTCCTGGTTAGGTCTACCTAACCACGTCTGCCCCCGGGAGCCCAGGAGGCATCCATGTCGGCTTCAGAACGTGACGCACCGCCGCGGCCGCACGCGCCCGGGCTGCCGGGACCCGCGGCCGCCCCGGGTCCCGCGCAGCTGTCGATGAGGGACCTGCTCGCGTCGTGCGCCGCCGCGAGCGCGGTCTCCACGCCGCCCCGCGACCCGGCGCCCGCCGGGGCCGCCGCGGGCGTGCCCGGCGCGCCTACGGAATGACGACGACCTTCTTGCTGATCGTCGCGAACTCCCACATCGCGTCGCCGTGCGCGCGCGACTCGCGGATGCCGCCCGTCCTCTTCGCCGGGTCCGGCTTCGGCGTCGAGCCGTCGACGGCCGCGCTGAAGCCGATCGTGATGCCCTCGACGCTCGTGAACCGCACGACGTGCTCGATCGGCACGCCATCCGTTCCGGTGACGGTCCCCGAGCGCGAGGTGACGGCGTAGGTGCCCGGCGGCGGGTCGACCGAGCCGGGCGTCACCGGGAACGTGACGCGCAGCTTCCCGGAGGCCTCCACCAGCCACACCCGGTCCTCGCCCACGGAGTACACGACCCGCTCGCCCTTGCCGGACTCCGCGGGCACGGCCGCCGGGTTCGCCTTGTCCTTGGGGGAGCGCGGGGTGGCGGAAGCGGACTTCTGGGGCCGCTTGGCCAGGCTGTCCGGCACATGGGCCGACGCCTGATAGGCGAGGAAGCCGACCGCGGCGACCGCGGCGGCGGTGAGCGCGGCCACGAACCCCGAGCTGCTCCTTGACACCTTTCGCCACCCACCTCGTCGTACGGCATACGGCTACGCAGTGACGGTAGCAGCAGGCGTAGCCCAACCCGGGGCGGCCGTGCGGCAGGCGCCGGAGCCGTAGGCTGTTCGCGTGCTCTTGCTCGCTCTTGATACCGCAACGCCCGCCGTCACCGTCGCCTTGCACGACGGCTCCTCCGTCGTGGCCCAGTCGAGCCAGGTGGACGCCCGCCGGCACGGGGAGCTGCTGCTCCCGGCCGTCGACCGCGTGCTCGCCGACGCCGGGCTGAGACTCGACGCCGTCACCGGCATCGTCGTGGGCGTGGGCCCCGGCCCCTACACCGGACTGCGCGTCGGCCTCATGACCGCCGACACCTTCGGCCTCGCCCTCGGCGTCCCCGTGTACGGCGTGTGCACGCTGGACGGCCTCGCGTACGCCTCCGGCATCGAGGACGGCCCCTTCGTGGTGGCCACCGACGCCCGGCGCAAGGAGGTCTACTGGGCGCGTTACGACAACGCGCGCACCAGGGTGGGCGAGCCCGCCGTCGACCGGCCCGCGCAGCTCGCCGCCGACGTCGAGGGCCTGCCCGCCGTCGGCGCGGGCGCGCTGCTCTACCCCGACGTCTTCCCGGACGCCCGCGCCCCCGAGCACGTCTCGGCCGCGGCGCTCGCGTCCCTGGCCGCCGAGAAGCTCGCCGCCGGCGAGGCGCTCCTGGAGCCCCGGCCGCTGTACCTGCGCCGGCCCGACGCGCAGGTGCCGAAGAACTACAAGGTGGTCACCCCCAAGTGAGCGACGTCAACGCGGCCGTCGCGCTGCGCGAGATGCGCTGGTGGGACATCGACGCGGTGTTCGCCCTGGAGAAGGAGCTGTTCCCGGACGACGCCTGGTCGCGCGGCATGTTCTGGTCCGAGCTGGCCCACGCGCGCGGGCCGCGGGCCACCCGCCGCTACGTGGTCGCCATGGCCGGCGAGCGCCTCGTCGGGTACGCGGGGCTCGCCGCCCAAGGGGACCTCGCCGACGTCCAGACCATCGCCGTCGCCCGCGACCACTGGGGCACCGGGCTCGGCGCCCGGCTGCTCACCGACCTGCTCCAGGCCGCGACCGCCTTCGAGTGCGCCGAGGTCATGCTGGAGGTGCGGGTCGACAACACCCGGGCGCAGAAGCTCTACGAGCGCTTCGGCTTCGAGCCCATCGGCTTCCGGCGCGGCTACTACCAGCCCGGCAACGTGGACGCCCTGGTCATGCGCCGCACCGATCCCTCCACCCCCGTATCCGGCGTACAAGGAACCGAGATTCATGGCTGACTCGCGCGACGAACCCCTCGTCCTCGGCATCGAGACCTCCTGCGACGAGACCGGTGTCGGCATCGTCCGCGGCACCACCCTGCTCGCCGACGCCGTCGCCTCCAGCGTCGACGAGCACGCCCGCTTCGGCGGTGTCGTGCCCGAGGTCGCCTCCCGCGCGCATCTGGAGGCGATGGTGCCGACCATCGAGCGCGCCCTGAAGGAAGCGGGGGTGAGCGCGAAGGACCTCGACGGCATCGCGGTGACCGCCGGTCCCGGGCTCGCGGGCGCGCTGCTCGTCGGCGTCTCGGCGGCCAAGGCGTACGCGTACGCTCTCGGCAAGCCGCTGTACGGCGTCAACCACCTCGCCTCGCACATCTGTGTGGACCAGCTGGAGCACGGGCCGCTGCCCGAGCCGACCATGGCGCTCCTGGTCTCCGGCGGCCACTCCTCGCTGCTGCTCTCCGCCGACATCACCTCCGACGTGCGGCCGCTCGGCTCGACCATCGACGACGCGGCGGGCGAGGCCTTCGACAAGATCGCGCGGGTGCTGAACCTCGGCTTCCCCGGCGGTCCCGTCATCGACCGGTACGCGCGCGAGGGCGACCCGAACGCCATCGCCTTCCCGCGCGGGCTCACCGGGCCGCGCGACCCCGCGTACGACTTCTCCTTCTCCGGGCTCAAGACGTCCGTCGCCCGCTGGATCGAGGCCAAGCGGGCCGCGGGCGAGGACGTGCCGGTGCGGGATGTGTCGGCGTCCTTCCAGGAGGCCGTCGTCGACGTGCTGACCCGCAAGGCCGTGCGGGCCTGCAAGGACGAGGGCGTCGACCACCTCATGATCGGCGGTGGCGTGGCCGCCAACTCGCGGCTGCGGGCGCTCGCCCAGGAGCGGTGCGAGAAGGCCGGGATCCGGCTGCGCGTGCCGCGCCCCAAGCTGTGCACGGACAACGGCGCGATGGTCGCGGCCCTCGGCGCCGAGATGGTGGCCCGCAACCGCGCGGCCTCCTCGTGGGACCTGTCGGCCGACTCCTCGCTGCCGGTGACGGAGCCGCACGTGCCGGGGCACACGCACTCCCACGACCACGTGCACGAGGTCAGCAAGGAGAACCTCTACTCGTGACCGTCGCGCTGATGTGGGAGGCCCGGGCCGCCGAGGGGCGGGGTGCGGAGCTGCTGACGTGGGCGCGGGCACAGCGGTTCGAGGCCGTGCCGCTGCGGCGGGAGCACTTCCGCGCCCCGCAGGACCGGGTCCTCGTCATCACCTGGTGGGACGCCGCGTACGACGCCGACCTCCCGGAGCTGCCGGACCCGGCGCCGGAGCTGGTGGCCCGCGCGGTGCACCGCTGGCGGTTCGAGCCGGCGGACACAGACTGATGCCCGACGCCTGACGCTCACGCCTTGCGGTACGTCAGCAGGTACCGCCAGAACAGCAGCTGCCGCACGCCGGCGCCGGGCAGGAGGCGGGCCGCCTCGGCCCGGATCTCGGGGGGCGTCATGTCGGGCTGCCGTACCGGGGCCCTGAGCGGGGGCGAGTACGTGCCGCGCAGGCGTTCGCCCGTGTAGACCGCCAGCCGTGCCACGGCGTTGGCGGGCGACGCCGCGAGGTCCCACCACGTCCTCCCGGCGTAGCAGCCGAGGACGAGCAGGGTGCCGCCCGGCGCGAGGGCGTCGCGCAGCCGGGTGACGGTGGCGAACGGCATGTGGTGCAGGCTCGCCAGGCAGGTGACGACGTCGTAGTGCCCCTCGGGCAGGTCCCGTTCGGTCACGTCCGCCCGCTGGAACCGGGGCCCGCCGCCAAGCGCCCGGGCCTCGGCGATGACCTCGGCGGACGGATCGAGCGCGTCGACCGTGTAGCCGCGTGCGGCGAGGCGCCGGGCGAAGCGGCCGGTGCCGCAGCCGACGTCGAGGGCGGTGCGGCCGGCCGGCGGCAGCTCGCGCAGGAGCATCCGGTGGTAGTGGTCGTTGTGGTCGAAGGGCATGGCGTGAGCCTGCCAGAGGGGGCCGAAGAGGCGCGGGGGACCGCGCGCGCCGCGGTCGGCCCTCGGCCGGCGCCGTTCAGCCCGTGGGCACCGGGTGGCCGATCAGCATGGCCGGGGCGCCCGCCACCCTCGTGAGGAAGACCGTCGCCGCGTTCTTGCCCTGCGGCTTCACCTTGCGGCGCAGTTCCTCCGGCTCCACCGCCGAGCCCCGCTTCTTCACCGTCAGGACGCCGACCTCCCGCTCCCGCAGCAGGGCCTTCAGCTTCTTCACGCCGAACGGGAGCTGATCGGTGATCTCGTACGCCGCCGCGTAGGGGGTCGCGTGCAGCGCGTCGGACGTGACGTACGCGATGGTCGCGTCGATCAGTCCGCCCTCGACCCGGGCCGCGACCTCGGCGACGAGGTGCGCGCGGATGACGGCGCCGTCCGGCTCGTACAGGTACCGCCCCACGGGCCGAACCTCGGGGTCGGGCAGCATCGTGGCCAGCGGGCTCCCCAGGGAGACGTTCCGTGGCAGGAGCGTCGCGCGGTGCGAGGCGGGCGCGTCCGTGCCGAACCACAGCACCGCCTCCTTGACGTCACCGCCGTCCGAGATCCATTCGGCCGCCGCCTCGGCGGGAATCGCCTCGTGCGGGATGCCGGGAGCGATCTTCAGGGCGGCGCGCGGGGCCCCGAGCGCCGTCCGGACGGCCCAGGACAGCGGCGGGGAGTAGGACTCCGGGTCGAAGATGCGGCCGCGCTTGGAGGAGCGGCGTGCCGGGTCCACGAACACCGCGTCGTACGCCGATGTGTCCACGTTCGTGACATCGGCCTCGCGCACCTCGATGAGGTCGGCGAGCCCCAGCGCCTCCGCGTTGGCGCGGGCGACGGCGCAGGTCAGCGGGTCACGGTCGACGGCGAGGACGGAGATGCCGGCCCGCGCCAGGGCGATGGCGTCACCGCCGATGCCGCAGCAGAGGTCGGCCAGGGAGCGCACGCCCAGCGCCTTGAAGCGCGCGGCGCGGTGCGCGGCGACGGAGGCGCGGGTGGACTGCTCGACGCCGTTCGGCGTGAAGAACATCCGGGCCGCGTCCTCGGCGCCGAACTTCGCCGCCGCCCGGTGGCGCAGGCGGGCCTGGGCGAGGGCGGCGGAGACCAGCGGCGCCGGGTACTCGCGGCGCAGCCGGGTGGCGGCGGCCAGCTCCTGCGCGGGCTCGACGTCCCGTACCTCGGCGAGCAGGGCCCGGCCCGCCTCGGTGCGCAGGGCGGCGAAGGCGGCGATCGGGTCGCCGGGGGCGGTGTCGCCAGTGGCGGGGGCAGCGGCGGCGTCAGGTCCGGGCGGCGTGTTCGGGTCGTTCACCCGCCCCATTGTGGGCCAGTCGGTGGATGGTGCGCGGCGGGCGGCGGTGTCGGGCCGGGAACAGGGCCCCGGGCTGCGAGGATCCGGCGCCATGCAACTCGTACGACAAAACGAAGAATGCGCCGTAAGGCGGAAGAATCGTTCGCGTGTCGCTGTCGCGGCGCTGACCGTCACGGCGATCGCCTCCGGCTGCGCCTCCGGGGGCGGATCCGACGCCGTACGGCCCGCCCACGGCCAGCAGCCGCTCCAGGCGCCGCCCGCCCGCGCCTTGCACTCCTACGCCCAGCAACTCGGCGCCGCCCATGCCGCCCGGGTCACGGCGGCCAAGCGCTGGGGCCTCGCGAGGACCCCGCTGACCGCGCCCGCCCCGCCCATGACCAAACCGCGGCTCAAGACCCGCCGGGGCTTCGAGGTCAAGGGCCAGTCGAAGCTGCCGCCGGTCTTCACGACGATCCCGACCAAGAAGAGGGTCGTCTTCCTGACCATCGACGACGGCGCCGAGAAGGACCCGGCGTTCCTGCGGATGATGAGCGACCTGCGGATCCCGTACACCGCCTTCCTCAGCGACTACCTGGTCAAGGAGGACTACGGCTACTTCACGAAGATGCGCGACCGCGGCGTCTCCCTGAACAACCACACCCTCAACCACCGCTACATGCCAGGACTGTCCTACCGACGCCAGCGCCGCGAGATCTGCGGCATGCAGGACGTCATCGAGAAGCGCTACGGCAAGCGGCCGGAGCTCTTCCGGCCGCCGTACGGCAACTACAACCGGGACACGCTGCGCGCCGCCAAGTCCTGCGGCATCAAGGCGGTGCCGCTGTGGAACGCGGAGGTCTTCGCCGACCGCATGGACTACCGCGAGTGGGACCGCGACCTGCACCCCGGCGACATCATCCTCACCCACTTCAGGGGCCACGAGGACTGGAAGGGCACCATGCCCGACATGGTCCGCCGGGCCATGCGGACGGTCACCGCCAAGGGCTACGCGGTGGCCAGGCTGGAGGACTACCTGTGATCCGGCGGGCGCGGGTGTGCCGCCGCCTCCTCGTGGGGGCCCTGCTGTGCGGAGTACTCGCGCCCGCGACGCTGGTGTCCTGCGCGGAATCGGTGGACCCGATCGAGCGCCTGGGCAGGAAAGCCGCGGAGAAGATGCCTCCGCGGGGACGGGGGAGCACGGGCGACCCGGGCGCCGACCGCTGCGGGCGGCCCCGCCCCGGCGGTCCGGTGCCACCCCGCCCCGGCGATCCGGTGCCACCCCGCCCCGGCGGTCCGGTGCCACCCCGGGCCGGCGATCGGGTGCCGCCCCCCGCCGGGCGCACGGGGACGCCTCGGCCCGGCGATCCGGAGCCGCCCCGCCCCAGCGATCCGGAGCCGCCCCGCGCCGGGCGCACGGACCTGCCCCATCGACGTGCCGAGCCGTCGGAGGAACTTCGGGGCCGCACATCTCGTTGTCCGGACAGGGCCACACCCCTGCCCTCGGGACCGGGAGGCGCCCCGTCCCCGTAAAGCGCCGCGCAGTGGATTGGCACTCCGCTTGACCGAGTGCTAATCGCCGTCCTAGTCTCGCTTCTGGCACTCCCCGTTGGAGAGTGCCAACAGCGACGGGCAGGTCCGGCACCCGCGACGACGGATCCACCTGGTCGCCACACCTCAGACTGTTAACCCCGTGAGATCTCCGAAGGGGGAGACCGGAACGTGACGACCACCAGCTCCAAGGTTGCCATCAAGCCGCTCGAGGACCGCATTGTGGTCCAGCCGCTCGACGCCGAGCAGACCACGGCCTCCGGCCTGGTCATTCCGGACACCGCCAAGGAGAAGCCCCAGGAGGGCGTCGTCCTGGCCGTGGGCCCGGGCCGCTTCGAGAACGGCGAGCGCCTGCCGCTCGACGTGAAGACCGGCGACATCGTGCTGTACAGCAAGTACGGCGGCACCGAGGTGAAGTACAACGGCGAGGAGTACCTCGTCCTCTCGGCCCGCGACGTGCTCGCGATCGTCGAGAAGTAGTTCACCGCTTCACCTGCTTCACCAGCAGATTTGCTTTTGAGCTGCGCCCCTGGTCACCCCGCTGATTGCCGGGCGGCGAGGGGCGCGGTTCGTTAACCCGAGTTTTCGAGAGGGCTGAATCGCTCCCATGGCGAAGATCCTGAAGTTCGACGAGGACGCCCGTCGCGCCCTTGAGCGCGGCGTCAACAAGCTTGCCGACACGGTCAAGGTGACGATCGGCCCCCGCGGCCGCAACGTCGTCATCGACAAGAAGTTCGGCGCCCCGACCATCACCAACGACGGCGTCACCATCGCCCGTGAGGTCGAGGTCGAGGACCCGTACGAGAACCTCGGCGCCCAGCTGGTGAAGGAGGTGGCGACCAAGACCAACGACATCGCTGGTGACGGCACCACCACCGCCACCGTGCTCGCCCAGGCCCTGGTCAAGGAAGGCCTGCGCAACGTCGCCGCCGGCGCCTCCCCGGCCGCCCTGAAGAAGGGCATCGACGCCGCCGTCAAGGCCGTCTCCGAGGAGCTCCTCGCCACCGCCCGTCCGATCGACGACAAGGCCGACATCGCGGCCGTCGCCGGTCTGTCCGCCCAGGACCCGCAGGTCGGCGAGCTGATCGCCGAGGCGATGGACAAGGTCGGCAAGGACGGTGTCATCACCGTCGAGGAGTCCAACACCTTCGGCCTGGAGCTCGACTTCACCGAGGGCATGGCCTTCGACAAGGGCTACCTGTCCCCGTACATGGTGTCCGACCAGGAGCGTATGGAGGCCGTCCTCGACGACCCGTACATCCTGATCCACCAGGGCAAGATCTCCTCCATCCAGGACATGCTGCCGCTGCTGGAGAAGGTCATCCAGGCCAACTCCTCGAAGCCGCTCCTGATCATCGCCGAGGACGTCGAGGGCGAGGCCCTGTCGACCCTGGTCGTGAACAAGATCCGCGGCACCTTCAACGCCGTCGCGGTGAAGGCCCCCGGCTTCGGCGACCGCCGCAAGGCGATGCTCGGCGACATGGCCACCCTCACCGGTGCCACCGTCATCGCCGAAGAGGTCGGCCTCAAGCTCGACCAGGTCGGCCTGGACGTGCTCGGCACCGCCCGCCGCGTCACCATCACCAAGGACGACACCACGATCGTCGACGGCGGCGGCAACAAGGCCGACGTCGAGGGCCGCGTCAACCAGATCAAGGCCGAGATCGAGGCCACGGACTCCGACTGGGACCGCGAGAAGCTCCAGGAGCGCCTCGCGAAGCTGGCCGGCGGCGTGTGCGTCATCAAGGTCGGCGCCGCCACCGAGGTGGAGCTGAAGGAGAAGAAGCACCGTCTGGAGGACGCCATCTCCGCGACCCGCGCCGCGGTCGAGGAGGGCATCGTCTCCGGTGGTGGCTCCGCGCTCGTCCACGCCGTGAAGGTCCTCGAGGGCAACCTCGGCAAGGAGGGCGACGAGGCCACCGGTGTCGCCGTCGTCCGCCGCGCCGCCGTCGAGCCGCTGCGCTGGATCGCCGAGAACGCCGGCCTGGAGGGTTACGTCATCACCTCCAAGGTCGCCGAGCTGGACAAGGGCTTCGGCTTCAACGCCGCGACCGGCGAGTACGGCGACCTGGTCAAGGCCGGCGTCATCGACCCGGTCAAGGTCACGCGCTCCGCGCTGGAGAACGCCGCGTCCATCGCCTCGCTGCTGCTGACGACCGAGACGCTCGTCGTCGAGAAGCCGGCCGAGGACGAGGGCGACGCGGGCCACGGCCACGGCCACGGTCACTCGCACTGACGTGCGCTCTCGCTGAGCGCTGAGGCCCGGCTTCCCTCGCTTGTGGGGGAAGCCGGGCCTCAGCCTTTTCGGGGCCGCGTCCGCCGGGTTGCGCTGTCTTCGCCGGGTGCGGGCCTGTTCCTGGCCGGTCGCGCAGTTCCCCGCGCCCCTGAACGGCGTCTGGCGTAGCGCCCCTGGAAGGGGCGCGGGGAACTGCGCGAGGACGGACCACGGCCCGCGGCCGGTGAACACACCAGCCCGGCAGACGCGAGGGTCCCAGGAACAAGACCCTATTGAGGCCCGTACTTGCGGCCCGTGCGGGACGTGACGCCGCCCAGAAGGGACCTCGGCACCACCTTCACCAGGCCCATCAGGGCCTTGTAGCGCGGATCGGGGACGGAGACGGTCCGGCCCCGCGCCAAGTCGGCGAGCCCCGCCGCCACCAGCTTGTCCGCGTCGAGCCACATCCATTCGGGGATGTTGGACGTCCCCATCCCGGCCCGCTCGTGGAACTCCGTACGGACGAAGCCGGGGCACAGCGCCATCAGCCGCACCCCGCTGCCCGCGAGGTCCTTCGCCGCGCCCTGGGTGAACTGCACGACCCACGCCTTCGAGGCGCCGTACGTCCCGCGCGGCACGAACGCCGCCACCGAGGCGACGTTCACCACCCCGCCCCGGCCCCGCTCCCGCATCGACTCCGCGGCCGCCGACGTCAGCCGGAGCACCGCCTCGCAGTGCACCTTGAGCATGGTCAGCTCGTCGGCCATCGCGACCTCCAGGTACCGGCCCTTGTTGCCGAACCCGGCGTTGTTGATCAGCAGGTCGACGGCGTCCCTGCGGTGGGAGAGCCGCTTCTCGACGGCTTCGATGCCGCTGTCCGTCGACAGGTCCGCGGTGAGCACCTCCGCCTCGATGCCGTGCCGGTCGTGCAGCTCGGTCGCCTGTTCGCGCAGCCGCTTGGTGTCACGCGCCACCAGGACGAGGTTGTGGCCGTCACCGGCGAGGCGGCGCGCGAAGGCGGCGCCGATGCCGGCGGTCGATCCCGTAATCAGAGCCGTAGTCATGGACCAAGGCTAGTGAGATTCGGCCACGGCCGGGCCGGGCGCACGCCACGACCCCGGGTCACGAGACCCGCGCGCCGTACCGCGCCACGTACCTGCGCGCCCGCTCCGCCGCTTCGGGATGCAGCGCGTCCCCGGCGTCGAGCAGCCGGGGCAACAGCTCCTGCTCGGTGGTGACGGCCCGGAACTGGAGGCCGACGGTGATCTCGTGCCCGGGCCGGTGCACGATCTCGACGGCGTCCCCGGTCCGGATCTCGCCGGGCTCGACCACCCGCAGATAGGCGCCCGGGGCCGCCTCCCGCGTGAACGCCTTCACCCAGCCCTTCTCGCCGAGGTGACCCTGGAACGTACGGCAGGGGATGCGCCCGCTGGTCACCTCCAGCACCAGGTCGGGGCCGATCCGCCAGCGCTCGCCTATCTTCGCGCCGTTCACGTCGAGCCCGGACGTCGTGAGGTTCTCGCCGAACGAGCCGTCCGGCAGGGCCCGCCCGAGCCTGCGTTCCCAGGCGTCGAGGTCCTCGCGGGCGAAGGCGTACACCGCCTGGTCGTTCCCGCCGTGGTGCCGCGTGTCGCAGACCTCGTCGCCGGCGAGTCCGCTGCCGCCGACACCCTTGGCGCCCGGCGCCGCCACCCTGACCGGTCCGGGCACGGGGCGCTTGTCGATGGCGGTGCCACCGGAGGGGGCGTCGGTGTAGTCGACGGCACGGAAGCGGCCCACGTTGACAGAGAGAATCTTCATGACCGGGCAGATTAGGCGAGCACCACCCAAAGGTGCGAGGCGATATTTCACGCCAGGCCCAAGCGACGCTTATGCTCGAAGCATGATCGAGGCCCGTCACCTCCGTGTCCTGCGCGCCGTGGCCGCCACCGGCTCCTTCTCCGCCGCGGCCCGCGAGCTCGGCTGCACCCAGCCCGCCGTGAGCCAGCAGATGAAGGCCCTCGAAGCGTCCACCGGTACGCCGCTGCTGATCCGCACCGGCCGCGAGATGCGCCTGACGCAGGCGGGCGAGGCCCTGGTCCGGCATGCCGCGGGCATCCTCGCGGGCCTCACCGCCGCGGAGGAGGAGGTGGCCGCCATCGCGGGCCTGC
The DNA here is from genome assembly GCF_055581265.1 of Streptomyces sp. NPDC031466. Classification (NCBI taxonomy): domain Bacteria; kingdom Bacillati; phylum Actinomycetota; class Actinomycetes; order Kitasatosporales; family Streptomycetaceae; genus Streptomyces; species Streptomyces sp. NPDC031466. The sequence continues at coordinate 158,931 of NZ_JBVIJT010000010.1, read as the reverse complement.
GCGCCGGCCGGGTCCGGCTCGTCTCCTTCCCGAGCGGCAGTTCGACGCTGGTGCCCGGCGCCCTCGCGGCGCTGCGCGCGGCGCATCCCGGGACACGCGTCTCCCTGGTGGAGGCCGAACCGCCGCGCTCGGTGGAGATGCTGCGCGAGGGCGACTGCGACGTGGCGCTGGCCTTCCGGTACGCGGCGCGGCGCGAGACCCCTCAGGGCAAGGCGGACGGCGCGTCCGCCGCCGAGGACTGGGACGACCTCGTCGTGCGCCCGCTGCTCGCGGACCGGCTCGTCGGCCTCGTGCCCGAGGGGCACCGGCTCGCCGGGGCGGACGCCGTCACCATCGGGGAGTTCGCCGACGAGCCGTGGATCGCGGGCTGCCCGCGCTGCCGCCGGCAGCTGGTGGAGGTCTGTGAGGGGGCCGGCTTCGTGCCCCGGATCGACTTCGCCACCGACGACTACCCGGCGGTGATCGGCCTGGTCGGCGCCGGCCTCGGGGTGGCGGTGCTGCCCGAGCTGGCGATCGAGTCGGTGCGCCCCATGGGCGCCCGGACGGTGACGGTCGAGCCGGCCGTGCGGCGGGAGATCGTCGCGCTCACGCTGTCGGACCTGGCGCAGGTGCCGGCCGTCGCCGCCACGCTGGACCACCTGGCGCGCGCGGCGGCCCGCTGACCCGCGCGACCGGCACGGGCGCTGTGCGGAACGGCCACGGGTGCTGTGCGGAACGGGCCCACGGCCCCTGTGCAGAAACGTTCCTTCAGAGCGGTGAGACGGTCTCGCTCAGTGCGGTGAGACCGCTCCGCCGGGCGCGGACGCCGTGACGAGGCGATGGCGCGCCCGCCCCATCAGCTCCTCGCGCTCGTCCTCGGTCAGCCCACCCCACACGCCGTACGGCTCGCGCACCGCGAGCGCGTGAGCGGCGCACTCCGCACGCACCGGGCACCGCATGCAGACCTCCTTGGCGGAGTTCTCTCGTGCGCTGCGCGCGGCACCCCGCTCGCCTTCCGGGTGGAAGAAGAGCGAGCTGTCGACCCCGCGGCAGGCGGCGAGGAGCTGCCAGTCCCAGAGATCTGCGTTCGGTCCGGGAAGGCGGGAGAAATCTGCCATTGCTGTTCCCCTTGAAGCCGTTCTGACGCGGGTACGGTGCCCATGACCGTACATCTACTGTCTAAGGAGATGAAAATATGACTCATTGCGAATCTAGCCACAGACACCGATAAAAGGGAAGAAAAAGAGCTAAATGGGGCATAGGTTGTGATGAAACCTTGAGGGTGTGCCGCACGCTCTGCTCTGTGTCCGCGCCCTCACGTAGAGTGCCGAAGATGGCTGACTGCCCCGTAACTCTTTCGGGTGACCGTCGTTGAGAGTGCGAGGCGGTTGAAAGAAGAAGCGCTCGGGCAGGTGTCCGAGAGCGTCAACCGCACAGGTGACGAATATGTACCAGCCTGGAGGCTCAAGGTGACGCGCAGCAGCTGTGAGAGCCGCGGAGGACAGTCATGACATCCGTCCTCGTCTGCGACGACTCCCCGCTTGCCCGAGAGGCGCTCCGTCGAGCGGTCGCGACCGTGCCCGGCGTCGAGCGTGTGACGACGGCGGCCAACGGCGAGGAAGTCCTCCGCCGCTGGGGCGCCGACCGCTCGGACCTGATTCTGATGGACGTACGCATGCCCGGTCTGGGCGGCGTGGAGACCGTCCGGCGGCTGCTGTCCGCCGACCCCGGTGCGCGCATCATCATGCTCACCGTCGCCGAGGACCTCGACGGGGTCGCGCTCGCGGTGGCCGCCGGCGCCCGCGGCTATCTGCACAAGGACGCCTCGCGCGCCGAACTGCGCGCGACGGTCACGCAGGCGCTCGCCGACCCCACGTGGCGGCTCGCCCCGCGCAGACTGCGCTCGGCCGAGATGGGCGCCGCGCCCACGCTCACCGCGCGGGAGATCCAGGTCCTGGAGGGCATGAGCCACGGCCGGTCGAACGCGGAGATCGGGCGTGAGCTGTTCCTCTCCGAGGACACGGTGAAGACGCACGCCAGGCGGCTCTTCAAGAAGCTCGGCGCCTCGGACCGGGCGCACGCGGTGGCGCTCGGCTTCCGCTGGGGCCTGGTCCGCTGAGTGTGCCGCAGCGGGGGCGCGACGCCTCCCGCCCGCCACACGGTGGGCGGGGCGGCGGACGCCCGCCGCACCCCTCCTCGGGAGCGGTTGGTGTCGCTTCGCGGCCGATGCCGCATCCTTGAGGTGTGGAGTTCCTCGGGGACGAGTCGATCGAGCGGGAGGGGAGGGCGCAGGAGATGAGTTCCGGCGCACCTGCTCATAACGCTTCAGTGCACAACTACGGACGCGGTGCCGCGGATCAGCCGCCGTCAAGGCACCATGGACCGATGCGCGATGACAAGACGACGGTGATCGGTGCCCTCGTCCTTCGCGCCGTCGAGGGCGACGAGCAGGCCACGCACGACCTTCTCGCACACGTGCACCCGCTCGCGCTGCGCTACTGCCGCGCCCGGCTGTCCCGGCTGCCGGGTGACGCGCGGCACTTCGTGGAGGATCTGGCGCAGGAGGTCTGTGTCGCCGTACTCCTCGCCCTGCCGCGCTACAAGGACACGGGACGCCCCTTCGAGGCGTTCGTCTTCGCGATCGCCGCGCACAAGGTGGCCGACCTCCAGCGGGCGGCCATGCGCCGTCCCGGCTCGACCGCCGTGCCCTCCGACGAGATGCCCGAGCGGCCGGACGACTCGCTCGGCCCCGAGGAGCGCGCCCTGCTCAGCAGTGACGCGGAGTGGGCCAAGAAGCTCCTCGCCAACCTCCCGGAGAACCAGCGCGAGCTGCTGCTGCTCAGGATCGCCGTCGGCCTCACGGCCGAGGAGACCGGCCAGATGCTGGGCATGTCCCCGGGAGCGGTGCGCGTGGCCCAGCACCGGGCGCTGAGCCGGCTGCGGGCCCTGGCCGAGCAGTGAGTCGTCGTACGGGCCAGTGCCGTACGAACGTCCAAAGAATGCCGATGATCTTGATCGTGGAATGAGACACCCCTCGTTCCCGTTAGCATGGACATCCGCACCGATCAAGGCCATTTGGGGAAGGTGTCATGACTGCAAACGGCGGTTCTTCGACTGGGGTGCCCGAGAAATTCGCGACACTAGGGCTGACCTATGACGACGTGCTGCTGCTGCCGGGCGCGTCGGACATGGCGCCCGACCAGATCGACACCTCCTCGTACATCTCGAAGAACGTGCGGGTGAACGTCCCGCTGCTGTCGGCCGCGATGGACAAGGTCACCGAAGCCCGGATGGCGATCGCCATGGCGCGCCAGGGCGGCGTCGGCGTGCTGCACCGCAACCTCTCCATCGCCGACCAGGCCAACCAGGTCGACCTGGTCAAGCGCTCCGAGTCCGGCATGGTCACCGACCCGATCACGGTGCACCCGGACGCGACGCTCGCCGAGGCCGACGCGATCTGCGCCAAGTTCCGCATCAGCGGCGTCCCGGTGACCGACGCGGCCGACCGGCTGCTGGGCATCGTCACCAACCGCGACATGGCCTTCGAGAACGACCGCAGCCGTCAGGTGCGCGAGGTCATGACGCCGATGCCGCTGGTCACCGGCAAGGTCGGCATCTCCGGTGTGGACGCCATGGAGCTGCTGCGCCGCCACAAGATCGAGAAGCTTCCGCTGGTCGACGACGCGGGCGTGCTCAAGGGCCTCATCACGGTCAAGGACTTCGTGAAGGCCGAGAAGTACCCGAACGCCGCCAAGGACGGCGAGGGCCGACTCCTGGTCGGCGCCGCCGTCGGCGTCGCGGGCGACGCCTTCGAGCGTGCCCAGGCGCTGGTCGCCGCGGGCGTCGACTTCATCGTCGTCGACACGGCGCACGGCCACTCCCGCCTCGTCGGTGACATGGTCGCCAAGATCAAGTCCGACGCCCCGGGCGTCGACGTCATCGGCGGCAACATCGCCACCCGCGAGGGCGCCCAGGCGCTCATCGACGCCGGTGTCGACGGCATCAAGGTCGGCGTCGGCCCCGGCTCCATCTGTACGACGCGTGTCGTCGCCGGTATCGGCGTCCCCCAGGTGACGGCCATCTACGAAGCCTCGCTCGCCGCCAAGGAGGCCGGTGTCCCGGTCATCGGCGACGGCGGCCTGCAGTACTCCGGAGACATCGCCAAGGCGCTCGTCGCCGGCGCGGACACGGTCATGCTGGGCTCGCTGCTCGCCGGCTGCGAGGAGTCGCCGGGTGAGCTGATGTTCATCAACGGCAAGCAGTTCAAGTCCTACCGCGGCATGGGCTCGCTCGGCGCCATGCAGTCGCGCGGTGACCAGCGCTCCTTCTCCAAGGACCGCTACTTCCAGGAGGGCGTCGCCTCCGACGAGAAGCTGGTGCCCGAGGGCATCGAGGGCCAGGTGCCCTACCGCGGCCCGCTCTCCGCGGTCGTCCACCAGTTGGTCGGCGGCCTGCGCCAGTCGATGTTCTACGTCGGCGGACGGACCGTCCCCGAGCTCCAGGCCAACGGCCGCTTCGTGCGCATCACGTCCGCGGGCCTCAAGGAGAGCCACCCGCACGACATCCAGATGACGGTCGAGGCGCCGAACTACAGCCGTCACAAGTAGTCTTCCGGCTCCACGCGCGCGTGAAGGGGCGGTCCCGGCTCACCGGGGCCGCCCCTTGCGTGTGTGTCGGGGATACTGGACAGGCAGACCAAGAGGGAAAGGCCCCACAACGTGACTGAGATCGAGATCGGGCGCGGCAAGCGCGGCCGCCGCGCGTACGCCTTCGACGACATCGCCGTCGTACCGAGCCGGCGCACCCGCGACCCGAAGGAGGTCTCGATCGCGTGGCAGATCGACGCCTACCGCTTCGAGCTGCCCTTCCTGGCGGCCCCCATGGACTCCGTGGTCTCGCCGCGGACCGCCATCCGCATCGGTGAGATGGGCGGCCTGGGCGTCCTGAACCTCGAAGGCCTCTGGACGCGGTACGAGGACCCGCAGCCGCTGCTGGACGAGATCGCCGAGCTGGACCCGGAGACCGCCACGCGGCGCCTCCAGGAGATCTACGCCGCCCCGATCCAGGCCGACCTCATCGGACAGCGCATCAAGGAGGTGCGCGACTCCGGTGTGGTCACCGCCGCCGCGCTCTCGCCGCAGCGCACCGCCGAGTTCTCCAAGGCCGTCGTGGACGCCGGCGTGGACATCTTCGTGATCCGCGGCACCACCGTCTCCGCCGAGCACGTCTCCGGCGCCGCCGAGCCGCTGAACCTGAAGCAGTTCATCTACGAACTCGACGTGCCGGTCATCGTGGGCGGCTGCGCCACCTACACCGCCGCCCTGCACCTGATGCGCACCGGCGCCGCGGGCGTCCTGGTCGGCTTCGGCGGCGGCGCCGCGCACACCACGCGCAACGTCCTCGGCATCCAGGTGCCGATGGCCACCGCCGTCGCCGACGTCGCGGCCGCCCGCCGCGACTACATGGACGAGTCCGGCGGCCGGTACGTGCACGTCATCGCCGACGGCGCCGTGGGCTGGTCCGGCGACCTGCCCAAGGCCATCGCCTGCGGCGCCGACGCCGTCATGGTGGGATCCCCGCTGGCCCGCGCCACGGACGCGCCCGGCAAGGGCCACCACTGGGGCATGGAGGCCGTCCACGAGGACGTGCCGCGCGGCAAGAAGGTCCACCTGGGCACGGTCGGTACGACCGAGGAGATCCTCACGGGTCCCTCGCACATCCCCGACGGCTCGATGAACTTCTTCGGTGCCCTGCGCCGTGCCATGGCGACGACGGGCTACAGCGAGCTCAAGGAGTTCCAGCGCGTCGAGGTGACGGTCGCGGACGCGCAGCACAAGCGGTGACGCTCGCGCCGGTCGTGTGACGTCGTGAAAGGGCCCGGACGCGGATGCGTCCGGGCCCTTTCACGCGCGCGTGCCTACAGGCGGTGGGCGGCGCCCGCCGGGGTCGCGCCGCGCGTGTCGAGGAGCAGCTGCGCCTTCACGGCCAGCCCTTGCAGGTCGTACGTGCGGTGGTGCTGGAGCAGGATCGTGAGGTCGGCCTCGGCGGCCGCCTCGTAGAGCGAGTCCGCGCGCGGGACCGGGCGGCCGAGGATGCTCCAGTTGGGCACGTAGGGGTCGTGGTAACTGACGGAGGCGCCCAGCTCCATCAGGCGGGTCGCCACCTCCTGGGCGGGGGCGCCCTGCTGGTCGGCGAGGTCGGGCTTGTAGGTGACGCCGAGGAGCAGGACGCGGGCGCCGCGCGCGGACTTGCCGTGTTCGTTGAGCAGGGTCGCCGAGCGCTGGATGACGTACTGGGGCATGCGGTCGTTGACCTGCGCGGCCAGCTCCACCATGCGCAGGGGGCGGGCGCCGCGCGAGGGGTTCGGGATGTCCAGGGGGACGCCGTGGCCGCCGACGCCGGGCCCGGGGCGGAAGGCCTGGAAGCCGAAGGGCTTGGTCTCGGCGCAGCGGATGACGTCCCACAGGTCGATGCCGAGGTCGTGGCAGAGCACCGCCATCTCGTTGACCAGGGCCATGTTGACGTGCCGGTAGTTGGTCTCCAAGAGGTGCACGGTCTCGGCCTCGCGGGGGCCCCGGGCGCGGACGACCTTGTCGGTGAGCCGGCCGTAGAAGGTGGCCGCCGACTCGGTGCAGGCGGGGGTGAGGCCGCCGATGACCTTGGGGGTGCCGGCGTAGCCGTGCGAGCGGTTGCCCGGGTCCAGGCGGCCCGGGGAGTAGGCGAGGTGGAAGTCGCGGCCCGCGCGCAGCCCCGAGCCCGATTCGAGGATCGGGCGCAGGAAGTCCTCGGTGCTCCCCGGGTACGCGGGGGACTCCAGGATCACGGTGGTGTGCGGCCGCAGCCGGGCGGCCAGGGCGCGGGCGGCCTCCGCCACCTGGCTCAGGTCCAGCGAGCGGTCGGCGGCGGGCGGTGTGGGGGCGCAGATGACGGCGGTGCGCACGCGGCCCAGTTCGGCCGGGTCGGTGGTCGGCCGGAAGCCCCCCGAGAGCATCCGGCGGACGTCGGCCGCGGTGAGGGTCCCCTCGGCGCCGTCGCAGGGCAGGCGGCCGCCCGCCAGGTCGGTGGCGCGGGCGGGATCGTATCCGGTGGTGGCGATGCCGCGGGCGACGGCGGCCTGCGCGAGGGGCAGGCCGAGGTGGCCGAGACCGATGACTGCGAGATCTGCGGGCATGGCGGTGGGCCGTCCTCCCAATAGCCGGAGCGGGACGTGCGCGCAAGCCCTGTGGACAATGCGGACCAGCGCAATGTCAGACTAGGAGTAAATATGACCGTTTTGTGGCATTGCACTGCCGTGCCGGTTCGGAGTGTTGTCCACAGGCTGCGGACGAGATCGGCGAGCGCGAGGGAAATCTGGGCATGATGTGAGTCCGACCACACCCGATCACAGCGGGAGGCAGCGGTGAGGGCAGCGACACTGGGGCCGGCCGAGCGTGCCGAGTCACTTGCGGGAATGGCCGACCGGGAGCTGGACATCCTGGTCGTCGGCGCGGGGGTGGTCGGCGCCGGGACGGCCCTCGACGCGGTCACCCGGGGCCTGTCCACCGGCCTGGTCGAGGCGCGGGACTGGGCCTCGGGCACCTCTAGCCGGTCGAGCAAGCTGATCCACGGCGGACTGCGCTATCTGGAGATGCTCGACTTCGCGCTCGTGCGGGAGGCGCTCAAGGAGCGCGGCCTGCTCCTGGAGCGGCTCGCCCCGCACCTCGTGAAGCCGGTGCCGTTCCTGTACCCCTTGCAGCACAAGGGGTGGGAGCGGCTGTACGCCGGATCGGGCGTCGCGCTCTACGACGCCATGTCGATGTCGCGCGGGCACGGCCGGGGCCTGCCCATGCACCGCCACCTGACCCGCCGGCACGCCCTGCGCGTCGCCCCGTGCCTGAAGAAGGACGCGCTGGTCGGCGCGATGCAGTACTACGACGCGCAGATGGACGACGCCCGCTATGTGGCCACCTTGGTGCGCACCGCGGCGGCGTACGGCGCGAAGGTCGCCAACCGCGCGCGGGTCACCGGCTTCCTGCGCGAGGGCGAGCGCGTGGTCGGCGCCCGTGTGCAGGACGTCGAGGGCGGCGGGGAGTACGAGGTCCGCGCCAAACAGGTGGTGAACGCCACGGGCGTGTGGACGGACGACACCCAGGCGATGGTCGGCGAGCGCGGGCAGTTCCACGTCAGGGCGTCCAAGGGCATCCACCTGGTGGTGCCCAAGGACCGGATCAACTCCTCGACGGGGCTGATCCTGCGGACCGAGAAGAGCGTCCTGTTCGTCATCCCCTGGGGGCGGCACTGGATCGTGGGCACCACCGACACGGACTGGGACCTCGACAAGGCGCACCCGGCGGCCTCCAGCGCCGACATCGACTACCTGCTGGAGCACGTGAACTCGGTGCTCGCGGTGCCCCTTTCACGCGATGACGTCCAAGGGGTCTACGCGGGCCTGCGACCACTGCTCGCCGGCGAGTCGGACGCCACGAGCAAGCTCTCCAGGGAGCACACGGTCGCGCACCCGGCACCCGGCCTGGTCGTCATCGCGGGCGGCAAGTACACGACGTACCGCGTGATGGCCAAGGACGCCGTCGACGAGGCCGTCCACGCCCTCGACCAGCGCGTCGCCGACTGCGTCACCGAGGACATCCCGCTGGTCGGCGCCGAGGGCTACAAGGCGCTGTGGAACGCCCGCGCGAGGATCGCCGCCCGGACGGGTCTTCATGTCGTGCGCGTGGAACACCTGTTGAACCGGTACGGCTCGCTGGCCGAGGAAGTGCTCGAACTCATCACCGCCGATCCAACACTCGGCGAGCCGCTCCAGGCGGCCGACGACTACCTGCGGGCCGAGATCGTCTACGCCGCCTCCCACGAGGGCGCCCGCCACCTGGACGACGTGCTGACGCGGCGTACGCGCATCTCCATCGAGACGTTCGACCGGGGGACGCGCAGCGCCCGGCAGTGTGCCGAGCTGATGGCTCCGGTCCTCGGCTGGGACAAGGACCAGATCGAGCGGGAGGTGCAGCACTACGAGAAGCGGGTGGAGGCCGAGCGGGAGTCGCAGCGCCAGCCGGACGACCTGACGGCGGACGCGGCGCGGCTGGGGGCGCCGGACATCGTTCCGCTCGGCTGATCGGGGCCGGGCGCGCGGGCCCTGCCGGATGAGGCTGTTGTGCCGATTTGGGGGCCAGTGACGGAAGTTGACGCAAGGTGCGCGGGAGGGCCGCGGACCGCACGCGGGGCAGGAGGGGCGCGGCCGGGGCCTTGCCTCGGCCGCTGAGCAGGGGAAGAGTGGCGTCCGTGGCCGACGTCATGGGTCGCGGCGGTCCCTCGGGCGGCGCGAGAAAGGGGCGACCGGGAGGGCAACGGCCGCCAGGGAGCGGGGTGTCGGCACGACGGGCCCTCGCTGCGCGCGGTCCAGCATGCGGGACGGTGGACCCTGGGCGCCGGCCGGTCCCCGGGTAAGGGACAATGAAGGCTCTGTCAGGGCGGGTTGCGCGGGTAGCAGCGGTACAGCAGAGGGGACGCATGTCGGACGCGGAGCAGACGGGTGAGGCCCGTCGGGACAAGAGCGAACGTCTCCTCGCCGGCCGGTACCGGCTGGGAGAGGTGCTCGGCCGCGGCGGCATGGGCACCGTGTGGCGCGCCAAGGACGAGACGCTGGGCCGTACGGTCGCGGTGAAGGAGCTGCGGTTCCCCTCGAGCATCGACGAGGAGGAGAAGCGGCGGCTCATCACGCGGACGCTGCGCGAGGCCAAGGCGATCGCGCGCATCCGCAACACCAGCGCGGTGACGGTCTACGACGTCGTCGACGAGGACGACCGGCCCTGGATCGTGATGGAGCTGGTCGAGGGCAAGTCCCTCGCGGAGGCGATCCGTGAGGACGGGGTGCTCACCCCGAGGCGGGCGGCCGAGGTCGGCCTCGCCATCCTCGACGTGCTGCGCTCGGCGCACCGCGAGGGAATCCTGCACCGCGACGTGAAGCCGTCGAACGTGCTGATCGCCGAGGACGGCCGGGTCGTGCTCACGGACTTCGGCATCGCGCAGGTCGAGGGCGACCCGTCGATCACCTCGACGGGCATGCTCGTCGGCGCGCCCTCGTACATCTCGCCGGAGCGGGCCCGCGGGCACAAGCCGGGCCCCGCGGCGGACCTGTGGTCGCTGGGCGGACTGCTGTACGCGGCCGTCGAGGGCGTGCCTCCGTACGACAAGGGGTCGGCCATCGCGACCCTGACGGCGGTGATGACCGAGGACGTCGACAAGCCCGTGAACGCCGGGCCGTTGGAGAAGGTCATCTACGGCCTGCTCGCCAAGGACCCCCAGCAGCGGCTCGACGACGCCGGGGCGCGGGCGCTGCTGATGGACGTGATCCACGCGCCGGAGGTGGAGCCGGTCGAGGCGACGAAGGTCGTGCCCCTGCCGCCGGTGCCGCCGGCGCCGAAACAGGCCAAGGGTGTCGGGGCGGGCATGCCCGCCCGGCTGACGAAGAAGTCCGCCGCGGCCGCCGGGCTCGGCGCCGCCGGTGCCTCCACCGCGTCCGCCGCGGCCGCCGGGCGCAAGGGCGAGGACACCGCCGACCGGCTGAAGGGCGCGCTGCGGTCGGTCCGCGAGGCGGCCACGGGCGCCATGGGGTCCTCGGGGTCCTCGGGATCTGCCACTGCCTCCGGAAGCGGCGCGGCCGTGCCGCCGGCGCCGAGCGCGCCGCCCGGTGTCTCGCCGCGGGTGCCGCCCAAGGCGTCGCTCACCGATGTGGTGCCGCGCCGGACGCTGGTGATAGTGAGCGTGGTGGCCGTGCTCGCGGTGCTCGGCACGGTGCTGGCCTTCGCGCTCACGGGCGGGGACGACAGCGGCTCCGGCGGGGACAGCAAGGGCGGTGACAAGGCCGCGTCCAGTGGTGCGAGCACCGGTGGCGGCCAGGACAAGGACGGCAAGGACACCGGTAAGGACGCCGGCAAGGACACGGGCAAGGGGTCGGGCTCCGGGGACGACAAGGAGCAGGGCCAGGGGCAGGGCACGGACCCGGGCAAGGGTTCGGGCTCCGACTCGGACGAGGGCGAGGGGCACGACCCGAGCCAGGACGACGGCAAGAAGCCGCAGGACGGCGCCGCGTCGACGTACGAGCATGCCCAGGGCTTCAAGATCGGGCTGCCGAAGGGGTGGAAGTTCCAGACCACCGGCAGGGCGGGCGCGCGGTTCACCGGGCCCGACGGCCAGAAGCTGCTGATCGGCTGGACGACCACGCCCAAGGACAACCCGGTGGCGGACTGGAAGAGCCAGGAAGTCCACATGATCCGGTCGCAGTACGACCGGATAAGGATAGAAAAGGTGGACTTCCGTGGGTGGAACACCGCCGACTGGGAATTCACCTACGTGGAGGCCGGGACCACGTACCGGTCCGTCGACCGCGGCTTCGTCGTCAACGGCGGCCTCGGCTACGGAATGATGTACACGGCCAGGGCGGATGACTGGAAGAGCGATCAGCGGCGGGACACGTGGCGGACGTTCACGAGGACGTTCCAGCCGAAGTCGTGAGCCGGGATTTCGGGTCGTGAGATCTCGTATCCCCTCATTGTGGCTCGCCCACGGCACGTATCGTGAATGTCGGCGCACCGTGAGCGGCCGCAACGAGCCACAAGACGAACGGAATTGACCACCGGGCGGACGGGGGAGGCATCGTGGACGACTACGCGGGACGAGTGCTCGCCGACCGCTACCGCCTGCCACTGCCGCCCTCGGACGAGTACGAACTCGCCGAATCGCGCGCCTTCGACACCTACAGCGGGCAGGAAGTCCTGGTCCGGCAGGTCCCGTTGCCCGAGATCGTCGAGGCGGAGGTCCTGGAGGAGGACGACCTGCCCGAGGGGTTCGTGCCCCGGGCGGGCGCGGGCGGCGCCGGGGTGCCGCGGGCCGCGGCGCGGACCACGCGCAGTCCCACCGACCCGGCGGTGCGGCGCGCGATGGAGGCGGCGCAGACCGCCGCGCAGATACCGGACCATCCCCGGCTCGACCAGGTCTTCGACGTGTTCGCGGAGGGCGGCTCGCTGTGGATCGTCAGTGAGTTGGTGGCGGCGCGGCCGCTGGCGGCGCTCCTCGCGGACGGGCCGCTCAGCCCCTACCGCGCGGCCGAGGTCGCGGCGGACGTCCTCGCGGCGCTGCGCGTCCTGCACGCCCATGGCTGGGTGCACCGGAACATCACCGCGCGCACGGTGCTGATCTGCGACGACGGCCGCGTGATGCTGACGGGGCTCGCGGCCGGGGCGGCCGAGGAGGCGCTGTGCGGGTACGACCCCCGGCCCGTGGAGGCGGGGGAGGCGGCCGGTTCGGCGGGATCGGTCGGAAATGTGGCGGCCTACGGGGGGCCGTCCTGGGGCGAGGACGCGTACGACGCCGGGTACGGGGACGCGTACGAGGCCGGGCGCGACGCCGGGCGTGACGCGGGGGATGTGGCGGTCCGGCCCACTCCGGAGCCGTCCGGCCCGGACCCGGCTGCCGTGGTGCGGCGGGCCGTGTGGGCGACGGAGGCGGCCGAGACCGCGGGTTCGGCCCGCAACGCGGCGCGGGCCGCGCGAGGGGCGTCCATCGCGGCCTACCGCGCGGGGGCCGCGCGGGCGGCCGCCCGGGTGGACGAGGACACCTCCGGGGTGCCGGGGCCCCGGTCGGGCGAGGAAAGTGACGGCGGGGCGGGTACCGGCGTAGGGCTGGACCGTGGCTTTGGCGCGAGTGGGGCCGGGGGGTCAAGGCCCCGGCGGGGCGGGGAAAGTGACGGCGGGGTCGGTACCGGCGTAGGGCTGGACCGTGGCTTTGGCGCGAGTGGGGCCGGGGGGTCGGGGGCGGCCGGGCGGATCTCGGATCCCTACGGCGTCGGCGAGACGAAGCCCTGGCACGGGGCGGTGCCGCGGGGCGGGGGCGCGGGTCCGTACGGGCCTCGGCCCAGCGGTGACGGCCCGGCCGGCGACACGGGCCCCGACGCCGAGATGAGCCCCCCTGCCCAGAGCGGCTCGGCCACCCCTACGGGCCAGGCGGGCCCAGCAGCCGAATCCGCATCCGACCCGTACGGGGCGCACGGTGACTGGGGCGCGCCCGATGGGGAGCCGGGAGGGCGGCGGGGGCCCGCCACCGCGCTGGACGCCGAGCGGGCCCGGCACGCGCGCATGGTGGTCGTCGGGGCCGTCACCGAGCGGTGGGCGCCCGAACAGGCCGGGCCCGTGCACGAGAACTGGCAGCTCGCCGCACCGATCGGCCCCGCCACCGACCTGTGGGCCCTGGGCGCCCTGCTCTTCCGCGCGGTGCAGGGCCACGCGCCCTACCCCGAGGACAGCACCGCCGAACTCGTACAACTGGTGTGCGCCGAACCGCCGGCGTTCGCCGAGGAGTGCGGACCGCTGCGGCCCGTGGTGGAGTCCCTGCTGCGTCAGGACCCCACCGAGCGCCTGGACTTCGAGGAGGCCGGCGGCTGGCTGCGCTCCCTGGTGCGTTCCGCGCCGGAGCCGGAGGCCGGGGCGCACGTCGTGCCGGTGCCGCCGTACGACGCCGGACGGCTGCCCGTCGTACGCCGCAGGGGCGAGATCGTGCGCAGGCGCCGCGCGGCCGCGCCCGCCACCCCGGGCGGCCAGGGGCACGGCAGGCACAAGCGGGGACGGGGCAAGGACGTACGGTCCGCGAGGCCGGCGCGCGCCCCCCGCGAGCCACACGCCCCACATGAGCCGCGCGGACTCCGCGAGACCCCCACGGCACACGAGGCCCGCCCGCTCCGTGAGGAGGGACCGCTCCGCGAGACCCGGTCGAGTCGAGGGCCGCAGGGGCAGGGCCCGGCACGGCCCCGTTCGCTCGGGCGGCTGCTGCTCCTGGCGATCCTCGTCGGCCTCGTCGCGGCGATCGCGTACGCCATGCTGTTCCTGCCGAAGGGCGACGACAGGGCGCGGGGCGAGCGCGCGAGGAGCGCGGGCGAGGTGAGCCCGGGCCCCAGCCACGACGAGAACCCCGGCGACGCGGACGACGAGCCCGGCAAGGGCGACCCCGGACGGGACGGTTCGGGCGAGGACGGCACGGGCAAGGGCAAGTCCGGCAACAGCCCCAGTTCGCAGGAGGCGCAGACCGGGGGCCCCGAGCTGCCGCGCGGCTTCACCCTGCGCAAGGACACCGAGGGGTTCCGGGTGGCCGTGGCGAGCGGCTGGGACCGGCAGGGCAAGAACGGCCGGGGCCAGGTCCGTTACACCCACGGCGGCTTCGAGCTGCTGGTGGTCCCGGGCCGCGACACCACCGACGGCTACGGCAGCGACCCCATGAAGTACCAGCGCGAGCACGAGCGCGAGCTCCAGCCGTTCCGGGACTCCTCCTGGGCGACCTCCAGCGGCATGCGGCGCATCGACGTCGGCGGACGGGCCATGGCCGAGGGCCAGTTCACCTGGCAGGACGCGCAGGGTCGCGAGGTCTACGTGCGCAACCTCGTGCTGGTCGTGGGCGGGAAGTACCACGTGGTGCAGGTGCGGGGCCCCGAGGCGGAGAGGGACGAGGTCACGCGGCTGTACGAGCAGGCCGCGAGGACCTATCAGAGCACCGGCCGCGGCACCGGCTAGCATCACGGGCGGCACGCAGGCCGGCGGCACAAGAGTGCCGATCGGTGTCACAGGAGCGCCGATCGGTGTCACATAGGGGTCTCCTTGGACCCCTGTGGTTCCCTGCGCGCCCTCCCCTCCCTAACCTGGCTCATGTCAAGACCATTGCGGGGGAACGTGAAACAGAGCCAGGGCCTGCTCCTCGCGGGCCGCTACCGACTCGGGGAGTCCATCGGCCGCGGTGGCATGGGGCGGGTGTGGCGCGCCCAGGACGAGGTGCTGCACCGTGCCGTCGCCGTCAAGGAACTGACGGCCGTGCAGTTCGTGCAGGAGGCCGATCGCGGGGTCCTCTTCACGCGGACGCAGACGGAGGCGCGGGCCGCCGCCCGGATCAACCATCCCGCCGTCGTCACCGTCCATGACGTACTGGAGTACGACGACCGGCCCTGGATCGTGATGGAGCTGGTCGAGGGCCGCTCGCTCGCGGACGCCGTCAAGGAGCAGGGCCGCGTCGAGTCGGTCGAGGCCGCCCGCATCGGCCTGTGGACCCTCAAGGCCCTGCGCGCCGCGCACACCGCCGGCGTACTGCACCGCGACGTCAAGCCGGGCAACGTCCTGCTGGCGCGGGACCGGCGGATCCTGCTCACCGACTTCGGCATCGCGGCGATCGAGGGGGACGCCACGATCACCCGGACCGGGGAAGTGGTCGGGTCCGTCGACTATCTGGCGCCCGAGCGGGTCAGCGGCTCCAACCCCGGCCCGGCCTCCGACCTGTGGGCGCTCGGCGCGACGCTGTACACGGCGGTCGAGGGCAACTCCCCGTTCCGGCGCACCTCGCCGATCGGCACCATGCAGGCCGTGGTCACCGAGGAGCCCGCCCCGCCCGAGCACGCCGGGGCCCTCGCGCCCGTCATCAGCGCCCTCCTGCGCAAGGACCCGGCGGCCAGGCCCAGCGCCGAGGAGGCCGAGCACATGCTCGCCGAGGCGGCGGAGGGACGCAGACCGAGCGCCGCGCAGGCGTACGTGTCCACGCAGACGCACCCCAAGAGGCGGCAGCCCGCGCAGGGCTCCGATTCGCGCACCGTCGTGGAGGGCGTCGGCGGGGCCGTCGGCGGCAGTTCCCCCACGGTGGCCCACGGCGGGCAGGTGCCCGGCGGCGCCCCGTCGGCGTCGGACCGGTCCGCCCCCGGGCGGGGCCGGCGCCTGGCCGCCGTCGCCGCTCTCACCGTCGTGGCAGCGCTGCTCGGCGGCGGTGGCGTGTTCGGCTTCCTGCGGCTGACGGGCGAGGGCGGGGGCGGCGACGACCGGGCGCAGGCCGCCGGGATCGACGACGGCGTCGGCCGGACCGTGGGCGGCATCCCGCAGGACTGGCCGCGCGTGCACGACCCGAACGGCTTCAGCCTGCGGCTGCCCAAGGGCTGGAAGCGCAAGGTGGACGGCAACCAGACCGACTACACGCCCGACGGCGGACGCCGCTTCCTGCGCATCGCCGTCGACGGGAATCCGCAGTACGAGACCCCGTACCTGCATCAGCTCGCCCTGGAGAAGCCCCTGCGGACGAAGCTGCCCCGGTACCGGCGGCTGCACCTGAACTCCAACACGTTCCGCGACCGGCCGGGCGCCCTGTGGGAGTTCAGCTGGACGGCGGGCTCGAACGACACCACGGCGGGCCCGCGCCGCGCGATCTCACAGACGTATATCGGCCGTGACGGCACCGAGTACGTCCTCTACATGTCGGCGCCCGCCGCCGGCTGGGACGTCACCCGGGAGCGGTTCGACGCGATGCTGAGGGGATGGCGGGAGGGCTGAGCGCGCCCGGCGGCGACGGCCGGAACCAGCCCGCCGCGCGGTGAGAGCCATTCCGTTCGCACACGTGTGGGGCATGATGGCCGCATGGGGAGCCCGGGAGACCACCCAGGGGGCGGCAACGCCCGTGTGATCGCGGGGCGTTACCGTTTGGAGGCGCGGCTCGGCCGGGGCGGCATGGGTGTCGTGTGGCGCGCCACCGATCTGCTCCTGGGGCGCGGGGTCGCCGTCAAGGAGCTGGAGCGGGACGAGACGCTCTCCGACACCGAGGCCTCGCAGGCGCGCGAGCGGACCCTGCGCGAGGCGCGGGCCGTGGCGCAGCTGCGGCATCCGCACATCGTCGTCGTCCACGACGTCGTCGTGGAGAACGAGCAGCCGTACATCGTCATGGAGCTGATCGAGGGCGGCTCGCTCGCGGGGCACCTGGCGCGGCACGGCCCGATCGACGCGGACACCGTCGCCCGCATGGGCATCGACCTGCTCGGCGCGCTGAGCACCGCCCACGAGGCGGGCATCCTGCACCGCGACCTGAAGCCCGCCAACGTGCTCCTGGAGGCCGCCACCGGCCGCGCCGTCCTCACCGACTTCGGGATCGCGCAGGTCACCGGGGCGACGACGCTCACCGAAGTGGGGTCGTTCGTCGGCTCGCCCGAGTACACCGCGCCCGAACGCATCGCGGGGGAACACACCGGCCCCGAGTCCGACCTGTGGTCGCTCGGCGCGCTGCTCGTCACCGCGCTGGCCGGCGAGTCACCCTTCCGCAGGGATTCCATCGGCGGTGTCCTGCACGCCGTCGTCTACGAGGAGATCCGCCCGCCGGAGAGCGCGGCGCCGCTCCTGCCGGCCGTCCTCGGCCTCCTGGAGCGCGACCCGCGGCTGCGCCTCGACGGGGTGGCGGCGCAGCGGCTGCTCCAGGCGTACGTCGACACGGGGCGCATGCCCCTCTGGCGGCCGGAGCACGGCAGGACGAGCCATGGCGCCGTCGAGCCGCGCGAGCGCCACGGCAGGGTGATGCTGATCGCGGCGGCGCTGGCGGCGGCCGTGGCCGGGGCCGGGGTCTCGGCCGCCGCGCTGCTGTGGGGCCGGGACGCGGACGGCGGGACGCCGGGCAACTCCGCGTCCCCCACCACCACCGTCGGCGGCCCCACGCCCACCGTGACGGTCACTCGGGGCACGCGGACACCGGCGCCGTCCGCGCCCCGGCCGTCCACGCCCCAACCGCCCGAGGGATACCGCCTGGCG
Source organism: Streptomyces sp. NPDC031466 (assembly GCF_055581265.1). Taxonomy (NCBI): domain Bacteria; kingdom Bacillati; phylum Actinomycetota; class Actinomycetes; order Kitasatosporales; family Streptomycetaceae; genus Streptomyces; species Streptomyces sp. NPDC031466. Next base: position 141,373 of record NZ_JBVIJT010000010.1, on the reverse strand, counting down.
AAGGACCCCGAGGGCTTCACGATCGCCGTGCCGAAGGGCTTCGCCCGCCAGGTCGACGGGCCGCGGATCTCCTACGTCTCCCCGGGCGCCACCTACCGCATCGGCATCGAGGAGGACGTCCCGCGGCCGGGCGGCCCGCTCGCCGCGCAGCGCCGCGCCGCCGCCGAGGGGCCGCGGCGCAACCCCGGCTACCGCAACGGCGGGGTCACCGAGACCACCCGCAACGGCCGCCCGGCCGCCCTGTGGGAGTTCACCTGGGACGGCACCGACAGGCTGCGGGGCGAGCGGCACACGTACGACCTCTGCTGGGATGAGGGCGGCAGGAGGTACGACGTACAGGTGTCGGGGCCGGCCGAGGAGGCGGCGCAGACGCGGAAGTACTTCGACACGGCCGTCGACACGTTCGTACGCGGGTGAGGTCCCGCGCGGCCGACCGCGCGACGGTGTGCCGGGACCCCCGGCGCACGGCGTGCATCGCCCCGGTCACAACTGGGCGCCCTGGCTGGAAACCGGGGTGTCCGGCAAGGTACTCATGGGGGCATGAGTAACGACGGGGGACCCTCCTACGGCCCTTACGAGCCCACCAGTTTCGGCCTCCAGCCGCCGCAGCGGCCCGGTCCGAACGGTGGCGCCGCGCACCCCGGCAATCCGTACGCCCAGCCCGCGCGGTCCGCCCCGGCCGTGCCCCACCAGCCCGCGCCGCACCAGGCCGTACCGGACCGGTCGGCGGCGCCCGAGCCCGGCGCGGGCCGGCTGGTCGCGGGCCGCTACCGGCTGCTGGCCAAGCTCGGCCACGGTGGCATGGGCACGGTGTGGCGCGCCAAGGACGAGACGGTGGACCGCGAGGTCGCGGTCAAGGAGCCGCGTCTGCCCGACCACCTGCCCGAGCGCGAACGCGCCAACGCCTTCGAGCGGATGCGCCGTGAAGCGCGCGCCGCGGCCCGCCTCGACCACCCCGCGGTGGTCAACGTCCATGACGTGGCGGTCGAGGACGGGCAGCCGTGGATCGTCATGGAGCTGGTCCAGGGCCGCTCGCTGGGCGCCGCGCTCCAGGAGGGCACGCTGGGCGCCCGGGACGCCGCACAGATCGGCCTGGAGGTCCTGAACGCTTTGGACGCCGCGCATCAGGCGGGCATCCTGCACCGTGACGTGAAGCCGGACAACGTCATGCTCGGCCGCCACGACCGCGTCGTCCTCACCGACTTCGGCATCGCCCAGATCGAGGGCGAGACCAACCTGACCGACACCGGCGGCTTTGTCGGCTCGCCCGAGTTCATCGCCCCCGAGCGGGTGTTGGGGCAGCGGCCGGGACCGGCGTCCGACCTGTGGTCGCTGGGCGTCGTGCTGTACGCGGCGACGGAGGGCGTCTCGCCGTTCCGCCGCAGCAACACCCCGGCGACGCTCCAGTCCGTCCTCAACGCGACGCCCGCCGCGCCGGCCTCGGCCTCCGGCCCGCTCGCCGAGGCGATCAACGGACTGCTGGCCAAGGACCCGGCGCAGCGCCCGAACGCCGCGCGGGTGCGCGCCCTCCTGGACGAGGCGGCGAAGCCCCCGCTGCCGGCCCCGACGCAGGTCGTCACGGTCGCGGGCGACGGCAACGCCCCTCGGGGCAAGGGCGTCTTCCTGAGCCGCAAGGCCCTCGCGGTCGTCGCCGGTGTGGTCGTCGCGGCGGTGGCGGCGGGCGTGCTGGTGGCCCTGAACCCCTTCGGGGGTTCGGACGCGGACGGGGGGTGGGAGAAGCACGAGTCGAAGGAACTGGCGGCGAGCGTTCCCGCGCCCCAGGGGTACGAGAAATTCGAGGACGACAACTCGGACGAGAAGGCGCACTGGGTCAACTACACCGACCCGAGCGGCGCCATATCGATCACCCTGAGCCTCCTGAAGAAGGCCGACGACGAGAGCGCGATCGCCGGGACCGCCGCCGCGCAGATGTATGACGAGGACGCCCAGTTCAAGGAGTCCGGCAGCTACGACCAGGGCATGGCCTCCGACCCCGCTCCCAGGACCTCGCCGGACGAGACGGAGTTCCGGGGCGAGAAGGCCGCGCGGAACACCGTCGTGTACTCCTCCACGGACAGCCAGCACCCCCGTCCGCGCGAACTGAAGGCCTTGTACTACAAGACGAAGGGCGGCGACCTGTACAAGCTGGTCGTGAGCTATCCGGGCAAGGGCGACTTCACCGCGCGCGGCCGCGAGGTCGCCGAGACCGCGTTCGCCGACCTGGAGCTCGACAAGCTCTGAGGCGAGCTTCCATGCAACCTCCGAGGCAAGCTCTGAGAAAGGTCTCTTGAGGGGCGCGGCGCGTGTCGACGCGCTGATCAGCGGCTTTGTCGCCAGCAATCACTGGCGGCGTATGGGTGACCCGTGAAGCCCATTACCGATGGGTACCCAAATCCCTGACGTGGGCCTACTCTCACGGACATGACGGACTCGCAGGCCACCGCAGCGCCCCTCGGAACCAACCCGACCGCCCCGGCCCCGGCAGGCGCGCGCACCGCCGCCGACGTGGTCACGCCAGAGCTGGTGGCCCAGCTCACGCGCGACGTCATGGGCAGTGGGCGCACGGTCAACCACACGCCGCTCACCGGCGAGAAGCTGGCCGACCTGCCCGAGTCCACCCCCGAGGACGTGACCACCGCCTTCCAGCGGGCCCGCACCGCCCAGATCGCCTGGGCCAGGACGCCGGTCAAGCAGCGCGCCGCCGTCCTGCTGCGCTTCCACGACCTGGTGCTCCAGCGCCAGGCCGAGGTGCTCGACCTGATCCAGCTGGAGACCGGCAAGGCCCGCCTGCACGCCCACGAGGAGATCCAGGCCGTCGTGGTCGCCGCCCGGCACTACGGCCGCAAGGCCCCCTCGTACCTGAGCCCCAAGCGGCACACCGGCGTCGTCCCGACCCTCACCAAGGTCACCGAGAACCGCCAGCCGCGCGGTGTCGTCGGACAGATCGCCCCCTGGAACTACCCCTTCGAGCTGTCCATCGGCGACGCGCTGCCCGCCCTCGTCGCGGGCAACGCGCTCGTGATGAAGCCCGACACGGAGACCTGCCTCACCGCCCTGTGGGCCCGCGACCTGATCATCGAGGCGGGTCTGCCGTCGGAGGTCTTCCAGGTCGTCCTCGGCGAGGGCCCGGTCGTCGGCCCCGAGATCGTCAAGCACGCCGACTACGTCTCCTTCACCGGCTCCACGCGCACCGGCCGCGAGGTCGCGCGGGGCGCCGCCGCCCGCCTCGTCGGCGTCTCGCTGGAACTCGGCGGCAAGAACGCGATGCTGGTCCTGCACGACGCCGACGTCGACAAGGCCGCCGCCGGCGCGGTGCGTGCCTGCTTCTCCTCCGCGGGCCAGCTGTGCATCTCCATCGAGCGGCTCTACGTCCACGAGTCGATCGCCGACCGCTTCGTGGAGCGCTTCGCCGAGCGGACGCGGGCGATGCGGCTCGGCACGTCCCTCGCGTACGGCGCCGACATGGGCTCGCTCGTCGGCGAGCGGCAGTTGCAGACCGTGACCCGGCACGTCGAGGAGGCCGTCGCCAAGGGCGCCACGCTGGTCGCGGGCGGTGTCGCGCGCCCTGACATCGGCCCCTACTTCTTCGAGCCCACCATCCTGGACGGCGTGGAGGCGCCGATGGCGGTCTGCACCGAGGAGACCTTCGGCCCGGTCGTCTCGATCTACCGCTTCACGGACGAGAACGAGGCGATCGAGCTGGCCAACGGCACGCCGTACGGCCTGAACTCCTCGGTCTGGACGAAGGACGGCCGCCGCGGCCGCGAGATCGCCGCCCGCCTGCGCACCGGCACCGTCAACGTCAACGAGGGCTACGCGCCCGCCTACGGCAGCGTCCAGTCCCCGATGGGCGGCATGAAGGACTCCGGTCTCGGCCGCCGGCACGGCTCCGAGGGCATCCTCAAGTTCACCGAGGCGCAGACCGTCGCCCAGCAGCGGCTCATTCCGCTGGCGCCGTCCTTCGGCATGGACGACGAGAAGTACGCGGCGTTCATGAGCACGAGCCTGAAGGTCATGAAGGCGCTCCGCCTGCGCTAGGTCCGCGCCCAGTTCTGAACGAGGAGAGTCAATGCCACAGGAGAGCTCTGCCCGAACCCAGGCGGGCGACGACACTTCGTACGACCGCGACCAGCACAGTGACGACCAGCACAGTGACTACGAGTACGACTATGACGTCATCGTCGTGGGCAGCGGCTTCGGCGGCGCAGTGTCCGCGCTGCGGCTGACGGAGAAGGGCTACCGCGTCGGCGTGCTCGAAGCCGGCCGCCGCTTCACGCGGGCGACGCTGCCCAAGAACTCCTGGGACCTGAAGAACTACCTCTGGGCCCCCGCCCTCGGCCTGTTCGGCATCCAGCGCATCCATCTGCTCGGCAACGTGATGGTCCTGGCCGGAGCCGGGGTCGGCGGCGGCTCACTGAACTACGCGAACACGCTCTACGTACCGCCCGCGCCGTTCTTCGAGGACCCGCAGTGGAAGGACATCACGGACTGGCAGGACGAACTGAGCCCCTACTACGAGCAGGCCAAGCGCATGCTCGGCGTACGGCTCAACCCGACGACGACGCCCTCGGACGTCCATCTGAAGGCCACCGCCCAGGAGATGGGCGTCGGGGACAGTTTCCACATGGCGCCCGTCGGGGTCTTCTTCGGCGACAAGGACGACGCGGACGGCACGTCGACGGCGCGGCCCGGCGCCCAGGTCCCCGACCCCTACTTCGGCGGCGCGGGCCCCTCCCGGCGGGCGTGCGTCGAGTGCGGCGAATGTATGACCGGCTGCCGGCACGGCGCGAAGAACACCCTCAACGAGAACTATCTCCACCTGGCGGAGAAGGCCGGGGCGGTCATCCACCCCATGACGTCGGTCGTCGCCGTCACCGAGGACTCGCGGGGCGGCTTCGCCGTCGCCACCCTGCCCACGGACGACAGGCGCAAGGGCAAGGGGCGGGTGTTCAAGGCCCGCAAGGTCGTCATCGCGGCGGGTACGTACGGCACGCAGACCCTGCTCCACCGCATGAGGGACAACCGGCTGCTCCCGCACCTCTCGCCGCGCCTCGGCACGCTGACCCGCACCAACTCCGAGGCGCTGGTGGGCGCCCAGACCACCGACCGCCGCTACCGCAAGCGGCACGGCGCGCGGAAAGCGGACTTCACCCGGGGCGTCGCGATCACCTCGTCCATCCACCCGAACGCGAACACGCACATCGAGCCCGTCCGGTACGGCAGGAAGTCCAACGCCATGGGCACCCTGACGGTGCTCCAGGTCCCGTTCAGCGCGCGGGGCGGCAAGGCGCGGGTCGCCGGCTGGCTCGGCAACGTCGCCCGCCATCCCTCGCTCCTGGTCCGCTCGCTCTCCAACCGGCGCTGGTCGGAGCGGACCATCATCGGCCTGGTCATGCAGTCGCTCGACAACTCCCTGACCACCTACCGCAAGGAGAAGGGCCTCGGCAAGGGCCTGCTCACCGCGCGGCAGGGCCACGGTGCCCCCAACCCCGACCAGATCCCCGAGGCGACGCGCGCCGCGACCCTCCTGTCCAAGGAGATAAACGGCTTCGCGGGTTCGAACATCGGTGAACTCATGGGCACCCCGCTGACCGCCCACTTCCTCGGCGGCTGCCCCATCGGCGACTCGCGCGACACCGGCGTCATCGACCCCTACCACCGGCTCTACGGCCATCCGGGCATCTCCGTGGTCGACGGCGCCGCGATCTCCGCGAACCTCGGCGTGAACCCGTCCCTGACGATCACCGCGCAGGCCGAGCGGGCCATGTCGTTCTGGCCCAACAAGGGCGACGCGGACCCGCGTCCGGCGCAGGGCCGGCCGTACGTACGGATCGCGCCGGTGGAGCCGAAGACCCCGGCGGTCCCGGCGGACGCCTTCGGCGCGCTGCGGCTGCCGTTCCTGGGGATGCCGGCGGTGCCGCCGAGGAAGTGACCGTCCCGCCGGGACGCGGCGGCCTCGCCTCCATGCCGGCGGTGAGTGATACACGTAAGGACCTGCGCCCCCCTCCGAGCGCAGGTCCTTCCGCGTGTTCAGGTGCCGCTGTGCCGTGTGCGGCGGTGTCGGCCGCGACGGCTCACGCGGCGGTGTCGGACTTCCGGCGGCGTACGACGAAGACCGCGCCCGCGCCGACGACCACGGCCGCGCCGCCCACGAGGGCGATGGTCGGCAGCGCCGAGCTGGAACCGGTCTCGGCGAGGCTGCCGCCCACCGGAGCGTCGGTCGCGGAACCCTGCGGCAGCTCCATGCTGGAGGTGGGCTTCACGGTCGGGGTCACGGTCGGCGTCAGGCTCGGCCCCGGGGTGCCCGGCCTGTTGCCCTGGTCGCCGCCCGGCCTGCCGATCGTCAGCGGCTCTTCCGAGAACGAGGTGTGGGTGCAGTCGAGTTCGGCGTCGACGTACTCGCCGACACCGATCGTGTAGGCCTTGCCGGCCGGGGCCTTGGCGCTGATGTCGACGCGCAGCTTGATGTCGACCGTCTCCTCGGCGCCCAGTTCGACCACGTCGAAGGCGAGGCCGCCGTTCTTGTCGCCGTCGATCGAGTCCCAGGTCTTGGTCTCCGCGTCGAAGAACTGGAGGTCGGTGTACTCGCTCAGCCAGTCCTTCTCGGAGTCGCCGTCCGTCTCATTGTCCACGGACGTGATCCACTTGACCTCGCCGAGCGGCTCGTCGGTGGGGTTCGTGACGCTCAGCTCGAACGGGTGCCATCCGCTGCCCGCGGTGATCTTGCCGGGCAGGCCGGAGAGCTCCAGCTCCAGCTCGGAGTCGCGGTCCACGCCGTCCTCGTCGACCGGGCAGTCGGCCGGCTTCTTCTCGTCGTCCCCGTCCGCGCCGTCCGCGTCCCGGGCGGCGTCCTCGGCGTCCCCCGCGTCACCGGCCGGCGCCTCGGGCTCCTTCGGCTTCGGCGGCTTCGGGACGGCGGGGGCGGGGCCCGGCTTGTACGTCGGGTCGGCCGGGGTCCGCGGGGCCTTCGGGGCGGGCTCCGACGTCTCGGTGGCCGAGTCGGTGGGCTCGGGGGTCACCGCCGGCGTGGCCGGACCGCTGGTCGACGCGGCCGACGGAGCGGTGTCTCCGGCCGCGGACGCGCTCGGGGCCGCGAGGAGCGCCAGCGGCGCCAGGGCAGCCGTAGCGGCCGCTGCTGCCATGGCACGGCGAAGCTTCATGAAGAACCCCAAGCTCGGCTTGTGTGACGGTCGTTACCGCATGCGTGACCTGTGTTACTGCATGCATGACCTGCGATCCCGGTGAATGGTTGTCCTCGCTCCACCGGAATCCTTGTGTGGTGTGGGTCACATTGCTTGTGTCGTCGCGACGGGGTGCCGTAGAACTGCCCCCGCCCGCAGGCCGATGGAGCCGATACGGCAGGGGGCGCGAGGCGCGCCCGGGGGATCACGGGGATCACGGGAGGGGAGAGCGTTGGCCATACCCGATGAGGTGTGGGAGAAGTTCGAGAAGGACAGCGAGCGGAACATCCGCTCGTCCGCGCCGAAGGAGCCGTCCGCGCGGGCCCGCATGGTGGCCGAAAGGCTGCGGCGCCTCGACGAGGAAGCGGCGCGCGAACAGGTGCGGCGGGCGGGGCGGTTGCGCCGCAGGCGCGCACGGCGCGATGCCGAGTCGGTGCGCTGGCGGCCGGACGACTGGCGCGCGGCGCCGCTGGGTCCGCACCGTGACGAACGCTCCGAGCGCCGTCGCCGGGCGCGGAGCGTGGTGATCGTGGTCGGCTGCATGGCGCTGGCGATCGCGGTGCTCAGTCCGTTCCGCTTCTACCTGTGGGGCTGAGCGCCTCCGGGGTCGGTTCCTGAGAGAACCCCGAGGTCACTGCGGTGGAACCGGGAGCGATCTTCTTCCGTCGTAGCAGTGGTGCGAGTGACTCCGCACTACGGGACGTACAGGTGAGCGGGACCGGGAGCCGTGGTCGGTCGGGACCGCCGCGGAACGGGAACGGGGAACAGTGGGGGCAGGGAACGTGAAGTCGGCGGTGTCGCGGGCCGTGGTGGCCGTGTCGATCGTGGCGGCTCTCGGCGCGATCGCGGCGTGTGGCGGAAGCGCTGACGACGGCAAGAAACCGGCCAAGTCGTCGGGCGCGGGCCCCGCGAAGGGTGGTTCCGGCGGGGCCGCCCGGCTGGAGAAGGCGGCGCTCACCACGGGTGACGTCAAGGGTTACCGGGCCGAGGACCCGAAGGACCTGGGCGCCCCCGACTCCGCGGCCTCGGCCGCCGGGACGGCGTCCCCGATGGTGTGCGCCCCGCTCGCCGCGCTGCTCGGCACGGGCCCTGGTGCGGGCCCCGGCGCCGTGCCGAAGCTGAAGCCGGAACCGGAGCAGCGGGTCAGTCGCGTGCTGACGGCCTCCGACGGCAAAGACCTGACGACGACGGACGTCGACCTCTACGCCTACGACGGTGCCGGCACCCGGGCCGAACAGGTCATGGCCGACCTGGACGCGGCGCTGAAGTCGAAGAAGTGCGCCGCTTTCCGGGTCGGCGACCACCGCTACGTCGGCGTGACGTCCCTGCCCGCGCCGGACAAGGGCGACGAGGCGGTCTCGTACGAACTCGCCCACCGCAAGAGCGAGTACATGGCGCGGGAACAGCTCACGGTCGTGCGCGAGGGCGGCACGCTCATCGTCTTCGACGCGTCGAACATGTACGACCCCCAAGGCGTCCAGGACGACAGGGAAGCCGAACGGGAGGGCATGCAGGGCAGCGGGACGCCCAAGGCGGACGACGATCCGAAGGTGGCGCCCGTGCTCGTGGACGCGCAGCTCCGCAAGCTCTGACGTCCCGCGCCTTTCCCACGCGTCGCGTACAACCTTCTCGACGGTTCCTGATCGTTATGCGAACCGCTGGCAAAGGCGGCGAGTTTGCCGCTTTCATTTCGTCTCGGTGGGGGCCTGTCGCCCTCGCCGTACGAACTGAAGGCAGGAAACGTGAAGTCATCTGTGTCCCGGGCCCTCGTGGCGGCATCCGTCGCGGTCGCGCTGGGGCTGACCGCGGCGTGTGGCAGCGACGACGACGCCGAGAAGCCGTCGGAGCCGGCCAAGTCGGCGCAGAGTACCGGGAACGCGAAGGACCCCGGGGGTTCGAAGGGCCCCGAGGACGCGAAGGGCTCGGCGGAGGCGGAGTCGGACTCGGGACCGGCTGCCGAGGGCGGCGGGAAGTCGACCGCGCTGTCCTCCGCCGACCTGGAGAAGGCGGTGCTCGCCAAGGGCGATCTCAAGGGCTACCAGATCAAGAAGTTGTCCCCCGCGGACATGCCCGCGCAGACCGTGCCCGCCGACCGGACCGAGTGCCAGCCGCTCGCGGACATGTTCATGTTCGCCACCGACCCGGCGTCGAAGGCGCGTACCGGCCGGAGCATGACGGGCCCCGACGAACTCGACGCCACGGTCATCACGCTCGCCCTCCTCGCCCACGAGCGGGCCGACGCCGAGAAGGTCATGGCCGGCCTGCGCACGGCCACGCGGAAGTGCGAGGCATACGAGCACGCCGGTTCCGAGTACCGCGAGGTCGCGGCTCTGGGCGCTCCGAAAAAGGGCGACGAGGCGGTCTCGTACAAGGTCGTGGGTCTCATCGAGGGCCAGAAGACGCCGATGAGCTTCACGGTCGTGCGCAGCGGCTCGACGCTCGCGGCGTTCTACTCGATCAACCTGCTCAAGCCGAAGGAGTTCGGCGTGCCGGCCAAGGTCGTCGACGCGCAGGTCGCCAAGCTGGAGAACAAGCTGGAGAAGCCGCACAAGTAGCGGGGGAGGGGCGAGGGGGCAAGGGGCTCGGAGGTCGGGACGGAGGCCGGTCGGCCCCGGGCGTCCCCGGAGCCGACCGTTCTCTTGGGTGACCGGGCTGCTGTCCCCTGCCGTCCGGTCACATCGCCGGAGCGAGGTCCCACGGCGCACGACATCATCCGTACGCCTCATCGCTCCAGCGCAGCCACGCGTGGATCATGCGGGCCCGCACCTGGCTGACGCGGACATCGGGACCAACGAAGCCCGCCGTCCACCGGTCACGCGCCGTACGGGTGAGAACGGATCCGAACTCAGGTCCATCCGATCTCCGACCGGCAGGGTTCCAGGGGCCAGGGGCGGGTCAGACGCGGCCCCGGCACAGCTCCAGGAGCGTCATCGCGAGCGCCGTGCCGGGCTTGCCCAGCGCGTCCCTGTAGTGGCCGAGGACCTCCATCTCGCGGGAGAGGTTCACGCGGCGCCCGCCCGACGCGATGCGGGCTTCCTGGATCACGGCCGATACGGCCATCCGTTCCTGGACGAGACCGATGATGTGGGCGTCGAGCGCGTCGATCCGCTCACGCGCGTTCTCGATCAGGCCGGCGGCCTCGGGCGTGCGCGCGCCGGTCTTCTCGGCGGTGGCGGCGACGGTGGTGGTGGCGGCAGCGGTGGCGGTGGCGGGCATGAGGGGCTCCTTGATTCCTGTGGTGCTCGGGTGGGGAAGGTGCGGATGCCCCGGAGCCACAAGGCCACGGAATGACAGAGCGCCCCGGGCCTTGTCGGCCCGGGGCGCCTGGAAAGTCGCTTGTCAGTGGATCAAGCAGCTCGACCATGGCAGCCGGCGGGCCGGTTGCCATAGGTAAAGAGGAAGGCGAGGTGCTTGGTCACGGCCTCAGTATGCCCCCACGCGTGCCCGCCGGGTCAATCGAGGCGGGCGGGCGGCCCGGATACTGAGACAGTCGCCCGGTCCCGCCTCGTGTCTGGGAGAGGCCACGGCCCGGTGGACGGGAGAGGCCTCGGCCCGGTGGGCGGGCGGGGCTGTGGGGGCCCGTCGCGGGCGGCGTCGTCACGTCCGTCGGATGTGACGAAGGAGGGTCCCGCCGAGCCCGGTAGAATCGACAAAACAGACCCCCTGCACACGCACTGAGCCTCTCGCTCATCGCTCAACGCCGGAAGGCCGCCGCCGTGCCATCAGCGCCCCACGCTGCCGCCGCTCCCGACACCGTTCTGGTCGTCGATTTCGGAGCGCAGTACGCCCAGCTCATCGCCCGTCGCGTCCGTGAGGCCCGGGTCTACAGCGAGATCGTGCCGAGCACGATGCCCGTCTCGGACATGCTCGCCAAGAAGCCCGCGGCGATCATCCTCTCCGGTGGCCCCTCCTCGGTGTACGCGGACCACGCGCCCACCGTCGACCGCAGCCTCTTCGAGGCCGGCGTCCCCGTCTTCGGCATGTGCTACGGCTTCCAGCTGATGGCGACGACCCTCGGCGGCACCGTCGACAACACCGGTGCCCGCGAGTACGGGCGTACGCCGCTGGCCGTCTCCAAGGCCGGTTCCACCCTCTTCGAGGGCACCCCCACCGAGCAGTCGGTGTGGATGTCGCACGGCGACGCGTGCAGCGCGGCGCCCGAGGGCTTCACCGTCACCGCGTCCACGGACGTCGTACCGGTCGCCGCCTTCGAGGACGACGAGAAGAAGCTGTACGGCGTGCAGTACCACCCCGAGGTGATGCACTCCACGCACGGCCAGCAGGTCCTGGAGCACTTCCTCTACCGCGGCGCCGGCCTCAAGCCGGACTGGACGACCGGCAACGTCATCGACGAGCAGGTCGCCGCGATCCGTGAGCAGGTCGGCACCCGGCGCGCCATCTGCGGTCTGTCCGGCGGCGTGGACTCCGCCGTCGCCGCCGCTCTCGTGCAGAAGGCCATCGGCTCGCAGCTGACCTGCGTGTACGTCGACCACGGCCTGATGCGCAAGGGCGAGACGGAGCAGGTCGAGAAGGACTTCGTCGCCGCGACCGGCGTCCAGCTGAAGGTCGTCGACGCCCAGGAGCGCTTCCTGAACGCGCTCGCCGGGGTCTCGGACCCCGAGGAGAAGCGGAAGATCATCGGCCGCGAGTTCATCCGGGTCTTCGAGCAGGCCCAGGCGGAGATCGTGGCCGAGGCCCCGGGCGACCAGCCGGTCGAGTTCCTGGTGCAGGGCACGCTCTACCCCGACGTCGTCGAGTCCGGCGGCGGCACCGGCACCGCGAACATCAAGTCCCACCACAACGTGGGCGGCCTCCCCGAGGACCTCGAGTTCAAGCTCATCGAGCCGCTGCGCAAGCTGTTCAAGGACGAGGTCCGGATGGTCGGCGCCGAGCTCGGCCTGCCGGACGAGATCGTCCAGCGCCAGCCGTTCCCGGGCCCCGGTCTCGGTATCCGCATCGTCGGCGAGGTCACCAAGGACCGCCTCGACCTGCTGCGCGAGGCCGACGCCATCGCCCGTGAGGAACTGACGGCGGCCGGCCTCGACCGCGACATCTGGCAGTGCCCCGTCGTGCTGCTCGCGGACGTCCGCAGTGTCGGCGTCCAGGGCGACGGCCGCACCTACGGTCACCCGATCGTGCTGCGCCCCGTCTCCTCCGAGGACGCCATGACGGCCGACTGGACCCGCATGCCGTACGACGTCCTGGCGAAGATCTCGACGCGCATCACCAACGAGGTCGCCGATGTGAACCGCGTGGTGCTCGACGTGACGTCGAAGCCGCCGGGGACCATCGAGTGGGAGTGACCTGACCGTCAGGCCTTGCCCGGGTCGGGTCCGAGGCCGTGCCCGACGCCTTGCCCGTCGTGCCCAAGACCTTCCCCGAGGCCTGCTGAGCGCCGGTGCCGCCCCTTCACGGACAAGAAGGGGCGGCACCGGCGTTCTCACGTCCGCCGGGTCGTACGCACCGGAGCACCCGGCTTCCACATCTGCACCGCCAGATACCGCTCGTCCTCGACGTAGGTGCGGACCACCTCCGTCAGCTCGGCGCGGAAGAGATGGAACGCGTCCGGGTCCGGCGGGTTCACCGCGTCCGCGTAGCGCGCGACGACGGCCGCATCCCGCACCTCGACGGCACGCCCCGCGATCCGTACGTCGCCCCCCGCCATCTCCGCGCCCGGGCCAGGGTTGGCCTGGAGCGCGAAACGCGGATCGCGACGCAGGTCGAGCGCCTTGCGGGAGCCCGGCATCATCCCCAACCACAGCTCCCCGTGCAGGAAACGCACTTCCAGCCCAGTGGTGCGCGGCGAACCGTCCTTGCGGAGAGTGGCGAGGATGTGGTGAGTGAAAGCGCCGAAGCGCTTCTCGACGGTGGCGGCGAAGTCCGGTTCCGCAGCCACGAAGGCTTCCCAGTTGAACGACATGCGCCAAGTCTTCCCTGGATACCAGACACCTTCTGTCGCCTTTCACCACTCCGTCGGCTGTGCCGTGCCATGCCGTGCCGCGCCATGCCGCGCCATGCCGTGCCGTGACAGCGCCATGCCGCTGTCTCGTGGTGGCAGGACATCAGCCGCAGCGGCTCGGACCTGCTGACTTGCGGTGTCGGCCGACACCCGCGCTCCACTCGTCAACGCGCCACGGGCCCGTTCACTCCCGCTGACCTGACCCACGGGGGTCCGTTCGCCCGTGAGTGCGGCACAATTCCCTTTCGCTGCAAGGAAGTTCATGGCAGGCCCCCAGGGGCTTCGAGGGTGGGGAAGGCGGCGTACGCGGTGGCGGTGCAGGTGGCGAGAGAGGGCGCGCACGGGGGCGGATGCACGTGCGGCGGCTGCCCGCACGGAGCGCGTGAAGGGCACCGGCGCGCCGTGGCCGCGTTCCTCGCCCGGCGCGACGAACTGGCGGCCGGACACGGCCTGCCCGCAGCAGTCGCGCACTCGGCGGGCGCGTCGCGCCAGTGGGTGTCGGACGAGCTGGCCCAGTCCGCGCGGGACGTCGCCGAGCGCGGGAGGTCCGAGGGGGAGGCCTGGCGGCGACGCCTGTGGACGCGCACCCTGGGCGTCGTCTGGGGCGCCTGCGGCATGCTGCTCCTGGCCCAGGCGCTCACCGCGATCGGCGGCGGCTGGACGGCCGCCCGTACGGCAGGACTCCTCGCTGCCCTGGTCGTGGGCGGCCTGCTGACCGGCGCGGCGTACCTCCACCGGGAGCGTGGCGGCGTCCTCGCGCCCCTGATCGGCGAGGACAACCGGCTCTCCACCTCGCGGGTCGTGGCCGCCTGCTGGGTGCTTCTCGTCGTCTTCTCGGTGCTGGTCCTCGCGGGCCGACTGGCGGTGGCCTCGCGGCACGGGCAGCGGGACGAGCTGATCGCCGGGCTCGAACTCGGCCGCGCCGCCGGTGTGGTGACGGTCCTCGCCGTGGTGTGCGCGGTCGCCGTCCTCGTGCGCAGGGTCGTCGGCCTGCGGGTCCTGGGCCAGCGGTTGCAGAAGGTGCCCGCCGACCGGCCGCGGGCCGCCGACGCGCTCACCGACGACGCGGGCCGCGGAAGCTTCACCGACATCCAGTACGTCCTGGTCACCGCCGTCGCCGTGCTCTTCGCCGCCGTACGCCTCGCGCGGCGGCCCGAGCAGCTGCCCGATCTGCCGTGGGGCCTGGCCGTGCTGGTCCTGGTGTCGGCCGCGACCTACCTCGCGGGGAAGTACTCCGAAGGCGGCCGCCCCGTGATCCTCTCCGTCGTCCGCGCGCGGGAGGTCGGCGACCTGGACGCGCCGATCCGCACGGGCGACGACATCGAGATCCGCGGCACGGGCTTCGTCCCGCCCGGCGCGGGTGGCGCGGACCGGCTCGCCCGCATGGTCGTGCGCATCGGAGCCGTGCACGTCCACGTGCCGCTCGTGCCCGTTCCGGGCGGCTTCAGCAATCCGGCCGACACGACGCTCACCGTGCCCGTCCCGGTCGACGTGGAGCCCGGCCGGGTCGACGTCCAAGTGGTCACTGCCGCCGGCCTGGAGACCAACCGCGTCACGATCGACGTCACGGACTGAACCGGCGACCGCCCTGGTCCTTGCCGCGCCAAGGGAACGTCTCGGCTGACGCATCAGAGCCTCCCCGGGCCTTTTGGTCGATGCCACCAGATTCCGCCGCACGCCGTGAACAGCGGCCTCTTCTCATACGTACGGACAGGCGACTGGTCGGGTCATGCGTACGGACAGGCGACTGGTCGGGTGACTGGTCAGGTGACGGGGTCGATGGGAGAGGCGGCGAACAGCCATGGCTGACGGCATGCGGACAGACCGGCACACCAACCACGCCGGGCGGGACGACTGGCGGGGGCCCGCCCCCCGGTACGCCCTGCTCCCCCTGCGGATCTTCCTCGGCATCACCTTCCTCTACGCCGGTCTGGACAAGTTCACGGACAGCTCCTTCATGCGGGCGGACGGGCTGGGCTCGATCGGGGCGCTGATGCGGGACATCCGCGACATATCCGCGATCCCCGCCCTCGTCGACCTCTCCCTCAAGAGCCCCGTCGGAGTCGGCTACACCCTCGCCCTCGGGGAACTGGCCGTCGGTATCGGCACCCTGGCCGGACTGTTCACCCGGGCCGCCGCACTCGGCGGCGCGCTGATCTCGCTCAGCCTCTGGCTGACCGTCAGCTGGTCCACCGAGCCCTACTACTACGGCAACGACCTGGCGTACCTGATGGCCTGGCTGCCCCTGGTGCTCGCCGGGGCGCCCGTCTTCTCCCTCGACGCCATGCGCACCGCCCGCCGCCGGGACTTCTGGGACGCTCCCTGAACCGGGGTGAGGCATAGGGCCGGTGAGGGGGCGGCCGGCGCGGGCACACGCCCCCGATCACCCGGGCGGCGACAAACCGTACTCGTCCCGCCGGAACCGCCGGTACCTACGGCGTCGCCCAGCCCTCAGACCTCGCGTGACGGCAGGACGGAGATCTGCGCCAGATTGACGTGGCGAGGGCGGCTGACGGCGAAGGCGATCACCTCGGCGACCTCGGCCCCGCTGGGTATCTTCTCGATGGAGTCCATGGCTTCCTGGACGGCGGCGCTGATGGCGGGGTCGCCGATGTGGTCGCGCAGTTCGGTGTCGACGGCGCCCGGCTCGATGTTGGTCACCCGCACGTCGCCGGGGGCGAGTTCGGCGCGCAGGTTGCGGGAGAGGTGACTGAGGGCGGCCTTGCTCGCGGCGTAGCCGCCGAAGCCGGGCAGGACGGTCTGCGCGGCCACGGACGAGATGGTCACCAGGTCCGCGTGGCCCCGGTCGGCCGCCGCGGCGAGCAGGTCCGGCACGAAGGCCTCCACGACGGCCCAGGCACCGGTGACGTTCACCTCGATCATGCGCCGCCAGTTGGTACCGGCGGCCTGGCCGAGGAGGTCGGGCAGCGCGAGGCCCGCGTTGTTGACGACGAGGTCGACACGGCCGAAGCGCTCCCGGACGCGAGTGGCGGCGTCCGCGATCGAGGCGGGATCGGTCACATCCGCCGGCACGGCGAGCGCGGTGCCACCGGCCGCTTCGATGCGTGCCACGTGCTCGGCCAGGCGATCACCGCGCCGGGCCAGCAGGGCGACGTGGGCTCCCTGCACGGCCAGCAGATCCGCGGTGGCCTCGCCGATGCCGCTGGAGGCTCCGGTCACGACCGCCACCCTGCCGGCAAGGGGCCGGGCGGACGAGGTGGTCTGCGGCGCCGTCGTGGTCGTGGTCGTCGTGGTCATGGTGTTCTCCGGGTGTGCGTATGTGTACGTGTGCGTGTGTGCGTGTGTGCGTGTGCGCGCGTGCGTCTGTGTAGGCGTGCGGTGCCGGTTGGCGATCTCGACTCTGCTCGGAGCGCGCACGCCTGCCCAGGGTTCTGTTCGACCCTGGGTCTGGCAGAACCAGGCTTGGCCGACACTTGAGCCATGGACTTCCGCACCGAACTCGCCACGTTCCTCCGGTCCCGGCGCGCCCGCCTGAGCCCGGAGGACGTCGGTGTACGTCCGTTCGGCGGACGGCGGCGCGTGCCCGGTCTGCGCCGGGAAGAGCTGGCGCAGCTGGCGGGAGTCAGCGTCGATTACTACGTACGGCTGGAGCAGGGCCGGTCCCAGAACGTCTCCGACAGCGTCCTCGACGCGGTCGCCAAGGTGTTGAGGCTCGATGCCGCCGAGCGCGCGCACCTGGGCCACCTGACACGTGCCCTGCGCGACTCGCCCGCACAGGAGATCGCTCCGCAGCCGGTCCGCGCCGGCATCCAGGTGCTGCTGGGGGCGCTCGACGAGGTGCCCGCCTACGTCCTCGGCCGGCGCCTCGACATCCTGGCCTCCAACCGTCTGGCCCGGGTGCTGTTCGGCGACTTCGACGCCCTGCCCGCCGAGCGGCGCAACGTGGCCTGGCTGCACTTCCTCGACCCGGGGGCCCGAGAGCGGTACCCGGACTGGGAGCAGACGGCCCGCGACACCGTGGCCGCGCTGCGCATGGACCTGGGCCGCTATCCCTGTGACGACCGGCTGTGTGGCCTCCTGGGCGAACTCTCCGTCCGCAGCGACGACTTCAACCGCCTGTGGGCCGAACACCATGTACGGGAGAACTCCCACGGCATCCAGCGCATACGCCACCCCGCGACCGGCGAGCTGCCCCTGCTCCGCGAGACACTCCGCCTGCCCGACGAGCCGGACCAGGCCCTGGTCACCTTCGTGGCGGAGCCGGGGTCGCAGGCCCAGACGGTGCTCGGCGCACTGGCAGATCGCGGTCTGGTCGCGGCGGACCAGGCGGGCACGGGCCGCTGTCCCGGAACTGACCGTCCTGGCCACCCGACAGCCGTGCCGTCGATCCCCTCCGACGACGCGTGCCGTACCTGGTGGGTGTGCACGTCATAGCAAGTCGAACGATGTCCCGCACCGACCCGCCAGGCACGCCCTGGAAGGTGACACCACGGGCCCCGTTCGCAGACGTGCCCCCGGCCGATGCCCCGGCCCTGACCCTTGACGCCCAGCCTCGAACCTCGCGCCGCCGGCCTCCTCGCTGACCCTGTCGCAGGCCTCTCAGCCCTGCCTCTCAGCCCTGCCGGTCCCTGCCTCTGGATTGGCCGTGCGCTTGGGCGGTGCCGCGCGGTCTTATTCCGTGGAGCGTCGCCGTCACGCCCGCGAGCAGCAGGCCGGCCAGCACGAGCGGGGCGGCGACGAACCACGGCGCTTTCCAGGCGCCGCCCACGTCGCCCGCGTAGACGACGGCGACTGCCAGCAGGGAGAGGCCCGCCACCAGCTTGCCGGGGTGGAATTCATGACGCAGCACGGGTCACCTTCGCTTGTCCGACGCCCACTTCGAGCCGCAGATCGATCGTGCCGCCGTCCTTACTGCCCGAGGGCGGTTTCAGCGTCACGTCTTTCTCGCGGTCCGGAGCGACGTCCAGGTCCTTGTTCTTGTCGTTCGGCAATCCGATGGCGCCGAGGCCCACTTCCGCGTGCAGCCGCACGGTGGCGTTCTTCGGCACGATCACCCGCAGGTCACCCATGCCGACCTCGGCGCTGGTCTCCAGCGTCCGTCCCTTGCCGACGTCGATCCGGCTCAGGTCGAGCTTGCCGGTGCCCAGGCCCACCTCGTACTGGGGGCGGACGTCCGCTGCCGACTGGGGTATCCAGTCCGTGCGGACGTAGTCGGTGGTGATGTTCTCCGGCAGGGCCGCCGCGCCCGCCAGGAGGCCGGCCGTGAGCACCGCGAGCACGATCGAACCCGCCCCGGTCCGTCCCAGGAAGGCGCTGACCGCGATGCCGAGACCGAAGACCGCGAGCGCGCATGCCAGGCCGGTCTGCAACGTCGTGCCGAGCGGGTGGCTCTCCCAGGTCAGGCCGGTGCCGAGGCCCCCGGCGAGCAGGGCGAGCAGGAAAACCCGGCCGCCGATCCTGCGCGGGCCGCGTGGTCGGGGAGGCGCGGGCGGCGGGGCGGCCGCTGTCTTGGCGCGCGGCACGCCCTGGTGGCCGCCCGTCGGCTGGTAGGCGATGTCGAGACTGGCGGGGCCCCAGAAATAGGAGGGGGACCGCTCGTGCGCGCCGTCCTTGGCCATGGGATCCCGCCACCAGGAAGGCCCGCCGGCGACGGGCGGCGCCTTGGCCTCCGGTGGCGCGTCAGCCGCGGCGTGCGCGGTGACCGGGTCGGGGTCGAGGGCCCCGCGCTGCTGAGACCAGTACCCCGCGCCCGCGAGGAGAAGGGTGAGGACAGCGGCGAACGTCAGCGCCCCGCCGTTGTTCAACAGAGTGAGGAAGACTCCGCAACCGACAAGTGCGAAGAGCACGGCCGTCAACGCCTGGCCGTCCACCCGGCCGGAGAGCAGCCTGCGCGCCTCGTTCTCCTCCTCGCCCTCGTACGGCACGAAGAGCCAGGCGAAGCCGTAGAACACCAGGCCGAGGCCGCTCGTGATCGACAGGACCACGAGACCGATGCGGAAGATCACCGGGTCCATGTCACAGTGCCGCCCGAGACCGGCGCACACCCCGCCGAGCTTCTTGTGCCGGCGGTCGCGGCGGAACTTCAGCTCCCCCACGGGCAGGCCGGCTTCCTCGCGACTGCCCGCGGGACCACCCGGCTCGCCGTACGCGTCGCGCAGGGCGACATGGATGGCGGCCTCGGTCTCCGTCTCGGCGGGCTGCTGATCTGTCATGTGTCCATGGTGACTGCCGCGAGCCCGCCGCGGCAGTCGGGACGACCCTGGCCCGACCCTGATATCACCCCTGAGACGACTCGGGCCACACCCCTGACAGGGACGGGGCGGGGGCCGAGATCAGGGAAGTCTCGGGGACCGACCCTGATGCCCGCGTGCGCGCCCGCGTGTGAATATCGAGGCATGCCGGAAGCCGCCGCACCGCCCATCGACGACGCCCGACCGCTGCGCAAGCTGTACCGCAGCGGTGACGGGCGTTGGCTCGGCGGTGTCGCACGCGGCCTCGCGGGGCATCTCGGACTGCCCGTGGTCTGGGTCCGGCTCGTCTTCGTCGGTCTGTTCACGGCGGACGGCCTCGGTGCTCTGCTGTACGCGGCGTTCTGGTTCTTCGTCCCGCTGGGCATCGGCGGCGTGGACGCCGAGCGGCCACCCGCGGCCGTCACGACCGAGACATCGCCGGACGGCCGCCGCAGACTCGTGGCGCGCAAGCCGGACAAGGGCCAGATAGTCGCGCTCCTCGCGATGGTCGTCGTCTGCATGGTCTTCGTCGGCAATGTGGAACTGGACGGCTCGACCAAGGCGTATGTGGTGCCGACCCTGCTCGTCGCCGCCGGTGTCGCCCTGGTCTGGCGCCAGGCCGACAATGCCCGCCGGGCCCGCTGGATGGCCGTCGGCCGCCGCCGGCGCACCATCACGCTCGCCCGATCGGCGGCCGGAGTGCTCCTGGTCGGCGCCGGGGTCACCGGCATCTTCGTGCTCCAAGGGTCCGCCGCACACCTGGGGGCCGTGCTGCAGGCCGCGCTGGCCGTGCTCGTCGGCGTCGCCCTTCTCGCCGGCCCCTACCTCGTCCGCATGATGCAAGACCTCTCCGAGGAGCGGCTGATGCGCATCCGCGCCCAGGAGAGAGCCGAGGTCGCCGCTCATGTGCACGACTCCGTGCTGCACACCCTGACCCTGATCCAGCGCAACGCGGAGAGCGCGGGCGAGGTGCGCCGCCTCGCCCGCGCGCAGGAGCGCGACTTGCGGGCCTGGCTCTACAACCCCGAGGGGACGGGCAAGGATGAGGACGAGGAGCCCGACACCCTCGCCGAGGCGGTCCGCCGCAGTGCGGCGGAGATCGAGGACAAGCACGGGGTGCCCATAGAGGTCGTCGTGGTCGGGGACTGCCCGCTCGACGAGCGGCTGACCGCCCAGATGCAGGCCGCGAGGGAAGCCATGGTGAACGCCGCCAAGTACGGTGGCGAGGGCGGTGCGGTGCAGGTCTTCGCCGAAGTCGAGGGGCAGACGGTGTTCGTGTCCGTCCGGGACCGCGGACCCGGCTTCGACCTGGATTCCGTTCCCGACGACCGCATGGGCGTACGAGAATCGATCATCGGCCGCATGCAGCGCAATGGCGGCACGGCGCGATTGCGCGCGGTGCCGGGCGGCGGCACGGAAGTCGAGCTGGAGATGGAGAGGACGGCGACGACATGAGCGACGCGACCGAGGCGGGCGAACCCGCGGAGCCGACCGGTTCGGACGAGGGCGGTGCGGGTGGGCGTCGTGTGCGGGTCGTCCTGGTCGACGACCACCGGATGTTCCGTACCGGGGTGCGGGCGGAGATCGGCCGGACCGACATCACCGGCGTCGAGGTGGTCGGCGAGGCCGCCGACGTCGACCAGGCGGTCACGGTCATCAGGGCCGCACGCCCCGAGGTCGTCCTGCTGGACGTGCACCTTCCGGGTGGCGGAGGCGTGGAAGTGCTGCGCCGCTGCGCACCGTTGATGGCCGACGCGGAGAGTCCGGTGCGTTTCCTGGCGCTGTCGGTCTCCGATGCCGCCGAGGATGTCATCGGCGTCATCCGGGGCGGTGCCCGGGGCTATGTCACCAAGACCATCACCGGTACGGACCTGGTGGACTCCATTTTCCGGGTGCAGGACGGCGACGCGGTGTTCTCGCCACGCCTGGCCGGCTTCGTCCTCGACGCCTTCGCCTCCACGGACGCGCCCCCGATCGATGAGGACCTGGACCGATTGACGCAGCGGGAGAGGGAGGTCCTGAGGTTGATCGCGCGGGGGTACGCGTACAAGGAGATCGCCAAGCAGCTCTACATCTCCGTGAAGACGGTCGAGTCGCATGTCTCGGCGGTCCTGAGGAAGCTTCAGCTCTCCAACCGCCATGAGTTGACGCGGTGGGCGACGGCGCGGCGGCTGGTCTGAGGTGCTGAGGGGCTGCTGCGGAGCCGGTCGCGCAGCGGCCGGCCGGTACGGGGGCTGACTGCGCGAGGTTCGGGGTGCGAGGCACGGGGCGCGGCCAGGTTGGCTGGGTGCCGGGTGCTGCCTCGAGCGTCGGGTGCCGCCCCTGGCGCCGGGTTCTGCCTCTGGCGTCGGGTGCCGTCCCTAGGCGTCGGGTGCGCCGGGTCGCCCTGAGTGGTGGGCGCCTCGGGGGACGACCTGGGCAGCGGGGCCGCCAGGGTCGTCCCGGGTAGTGCCGCCGCCTGGGCCGCCCTCGCGCGGTGCGCGGTCAGCTTGGTCGGCAGAGGGTGCCGTCCAGCGGGGGTCGGTAGTGGCTGTCGCCGGCCCATCGAACCCGCACCTCGCGGGAGGAGCGCGGCTTCCGCACCGCACACGGGCGAGTACTCGGGGCCGGCGTGACCAGCGCTGAGTATTCGTAGACGGACTTCGGGAAGGGGGCTCGGTGGAGTCGCGCTAGGGGTGCGTGCCGCCGGGGGCCGGGAGCGGCGCCAGTACCCGCAGGGCCCAGCGGTAGTGGGTGAGGGCCTTGGCGGCGCCCAGCAGGCCCGTCAGCCACAGGAGGAGGCCCGTGCCCATGCCGAGGGCGACGTCGGCGTACGTCTCGTGGCCGGGTTCGGCGTACGCGGCCGACTCGAAGGACGCCCACAGGCCGAGCGCGCACACGGCGAGGGAGGACAGGAGCCACAAGAGGCTGAGGCCGGGGGAGCGCAGACGGGCGTCGGACGCCGGGTCTCGGTCCAGGGCGATCCAGGCGTCGGTGAGTTCTCGTATCCGCCGGTCGCGGCGGAGGCTGAGGACGACGCCGACCACCGAGGGCGCCAGCGCCGCGAGGCCGAGGACCGCGAGGACCGGGCCGAGGATGAGCCCCGTGGCGTCCTTCTCCTCGATGAGTTTGATCGGCTGCATCAGCAGTGCCCAGCCGATCACGGCGCCGAGACCGCACAGCCACAGGAACAGGAGCCGGTGCACCCCGAGGTGGCGTCGGCGGAGTTCGTGGAGGGCCATGCCCCGGTCGGTGAGCAGCGCCCGACGGTCCGGCCAGGTGCGCAGCTGCGCGGGAGGGGGAGGCGGCGGCAACGTACGGCTGGGCATGGACCCGACAGTACTGGGGGCCGTCGGGCCGGTTCACACCACCCGGGTGGCGCCCGCGAACGGCATGTGGTCGATCGGTGCGAGCCGCACCGGGGCGCTCGGGTTCGGGGCGTGGATCATCTGGCCGTTGCCCACGTAGATGCCGACGTGGCTGATGCCCGAGTAGAAGAACACCAGGTCACCGGTGCGGAGTGCGGAGCGTGCGACGCGCTCCCCGGCGGCGATCTGGGCGTAGGTGGTGCGGGGCAGCGAGACGCCCGCCGCCCGGTAGGCGGCCTGGACCAGCCCCGAGCAGTCGAAGGCGTTGGGGCCCGTCGCGCCCCATACGTAGGGGCTGCCGATCGCCTTGTAGGCGTAGGAGACGGCGGCCGCGGCGCGGGCGTTGGGAGCCTTGGACGGTGCGTGCGGCTGCGGGGTCCGGGTGTGCGAACGGGTGACCCGGTCGGTGTTGTCGTCCGCGAGCTGTGTGCGCTGCTCGGCGTCCGCGAGCTGTGTGCGCTGTTCGGCGGTGAGCCGGGACAGCAGCCGCTTGGCCTCACCGAGTTTGCCGGTGATCGTGTTCTTGTGTTTCCGCAGTTCCGCCTGGCGCGAGCGGAGGGTGGAGAGGTGACCGTCGGCCTCGGCGTGCAGCTGGTCGATCTGACGGAGCTTCTTGCGCACGTCCCTGATGGCGGCGGCCCGGCGGTTGCCGGCCCGGTCGGCGAACGAGGCGCGGTCCAGGAACTGTTCGGGGTCGGAGGAGAGCGCGAGCTGCACGGAGGGGTCGATGCCGCCCGCGCGGTACTGGGCGGCCGCGTATGAACCGAGGCTTTCGCGGGCGGAGTTGAGTTCGGCCGTCTTGCGGGCCGCCTCGTCGCGCAGCTCGCCGAGGGAGGTCTCGGCCTTCTCGGCCTTCTCCTTCACCCCGTTGTACTTCTCGGTGGCGATCTCCGCCTCCCGGTGGAGCGCGTCGACCTTGGACTTCACCTCGGCGGGGCTGAGCCGGGGGTCCGCGTGCCCGGTGCCGTCGAGGGCGGTCACCGAAGCGGCTCCCGCCAGGGCGAGGGTGGCGGCGGTGCGGGCCGCACGGCCGGTGAGCAAGCGCTGTCGGGGTTTGCGGTGCGCTGCCACGAAGGGGGCTCCTTACCTGACCGGCGACGGCCCGCACAGGGGGAGCGGGCCGCCGCCGGGTTTCTCGGCGGTGATGACCGACTGCCGCCCTGGACGGGCGGCGGTGGGGATCCGGTCACCTGGTGAAGGACGCTAAACCCGGACGTAACGGCCCGGTGAGGGCTTGCGTGCAACTGACGGAAGTGGGCGGAACGGCGACCATGTATGCCCGTTCCGGATGCGGATTCGATGACCTACTTGTCATGAGTGTGGCCATTGTGGTGGCTGTGCCCCAGCTGTCCGTCGCGGGGTGATAAGGGGCCGCCCGAGGTGGGCGACGTGGGGCCGGGCTAGGCTCCGGCCTCATGGACGTACTCATCCATCTCTTCGTCGGCCTGCACATCATCGGCATCGCCTCGCTCCTGGGCGGCTTCCTGACCCAGATGAAGCAGATGGGCCAGGGCACCGCCCGCTTCAGCCCCGCGATGCTGCACGGCGCGTTGACCATGCTCGTGACCGGTGCCGTCCTGGTGGGCCTGAACCAGGCCGACGACAACCCGGTCAACAACCTCAAGATCGGCATCAAGATGGCCGTGCTGATCGTGATCCTCGCGCTGGTCTACGTGAAGCGGGACGAGGAGAAGATCGACAAGGGCGTGTTCGGCGCGGTGGGGCTGCTGACGACGGCCAACATCTTCATCGCCGTGCTGTGGACCTGATCCCCCCAATGACGGCCCTCCGGTAACGGCCCTCCGTTAGCGACCCTCTACGCGCGCGTGGCCCGCACTCCGCGAAGAGTGCGGGCCACGCGCGCGTAGAGGGCGCTCACCAGGGTTATGCCGGGCGCACCACACTGTGGATGGGCAGGTAGGAGATCGCCTCGACACGGACGTTCGCGCCCGGCCTCGGGGCGTGGATCATCGTGCCGTCGCCGATGTAGATCCCCACATGACTGAGGTCGTCGTAGAAGAACACCAGGTCACCCGGCTCGGCATCGGCGGTTCTCACGGTTGTGCCCGCCTTCGCCTGATCCCATGTGGTGCGCGGCAGGGAGATCCCGACGGCCTTCCACGCGTCCTGGGTGAGCCCGGAGCAGTCGTAGGAATCCGGACCGGTGGCGCCCCAGACGTACGGCTTGCCGAGCTGGGCCCGTGCGAAATCGACGACCTTCGCGGCCTTGGTGGAGTACCCGCTGTCCGTGCTCCCCGACCCGGGAATCGACCCGGGGATCGACCCGGGACCCGACCCGGCTCCGGTCCCTGAGCCGCCGTCCTGGCCCTCTCCCGCACCCTCGGCCTGCCCGCCCCCGTGCCCCTGCCCCTGGCCCCGATCCGTCTCCTTCCGCGCCGCCTCTTCGGCCTTGTGCTTGCGCTCCGCCTCGGCGGCCTGTTCGCGCGCCAGTCCCTCGGCCTTGCGCTCGGCCTCCCGCTCCCGCTTCCGTTCGGCCGCCGCGAGCCGTGCCTTCTCCTCGGCGGTCAGCTCCGAGAGCAGCTCACGCGCCTCGCCCAGCTTCTTCTGGACGGTCCGCTTGCTCGTCCTGAGGCCGTCGCGGGAGTCGCTCAGCGTCTCGAGGCTCTGCGCCGCCCTCGCGCGCTGTTTCGTCGCCGACGCCTGCTGCGCCTGGTAGTCGTCCACGGCCTTTTTCTGCCGCGCGGTCAGCCGGCCCGCCAGGTGGTTCTGGTCGAAGTAACCCTGAGGGTCGTCGGCCAGCATCATCGCGGCCGTATGGGAGGCGGCGCCGGTGCGGTACTGCGCGGCGGCGTAGGAGCCGAGCTTTTGACGTGCCTCGTTCAGCTTGTCCGCGCGCTGGGCCACGTCGTCGAGCAGGCGGTCGGTCCTCCTGCGCTGCTTGTCGGTCTTTTCCTTGGCCGAGTTGTACTTCTGGGTGGCCACGCCCGCCTGGTGGTAGAGGTCGTCGACCTTCTTCCGCACCTCTTCGAGGCTGGGTCCTTCGGGGCCGGGCTCTTCGAGGCGGGGCCTCGTCGGCTCGGAGGGGGCTGCCTGCGCGCTCTGCGACAGGAGGGCCACGGAGGTCAGGGCCGCCGTCGTGATGCCGACGGCCGGGGTGGTGCGGGTCCGGGGTGCGGTCGGCCGGGTCCGTGGCTTGCGGTGCGACGCCAAGGGAGGCGACTCCTTCCGTAGACCGCCTACCGGGTTAGCTGTCGGGTTCGGGCGGGTGCTCCGGAAGGTTGCCCTACGGTCCCGTACTGCGTACGGGACCGATTCACCCCAGGTTTTCGGTGGGTCCCCGGCTCCGAACGCGTCGGACTCGGCGGAGGCCACCCGCTCCCGGCGAGGTTCGCCGGCGGGGGACGAGCGGCCCGCGCAGCACGCTAGCCAACTCGTGAGGCGGGTGTGAAGGTTGATGTTCGATATGCCCGATACATTTCCGTGACTTTACGAGGGCCTTGATGCGGGCGTGAGGTGAGCATGACGCGGGAAGCCCGGGGGCCGCTGCGGAGCGTGAGCGTTCGTGGGCGGGGCGTAGAGGAAGGTGAGCCGGTCACCGGATGTGAGTCACCGGCGGATGTGAGGTGGTCGGAACCCGGGGCGGTTTGTCAGTGGGGCCGCCTAGACTCGGGAGGCGATGAGCAGCCTCTTTGATGACAGCTTCCTGGCGGACCTGCAGCCTTCCCGGGCCGCGGACGAAGAGCCCCCGCCGCCGCCCGAGGACAGCGCTCCGGAACCCGTTCCGGACGACTTGTTCAGCGGGAAGTTCGACGTGCCCATGACCCGGGACACGCACTACCGCGACGGTGCCCCGCGCCCGGTCATCGACCCGGCGACGCTCCTGGAGGGGCTGAACGAGAACCAGCGCGCGGCCGTCGTGCACGCGGGCGCCCCGCTGCTCATCGTCGCCGGCGCCGGCTCCGGCAAGACCCGCGTGCTGACCCACCGCATCGCGTACCTCCTCGCCGAGCGCGGTGTGCACCCCGGCCAGATCCTCGCGATCACCTTCACGAACAAGGCCGCGGGCGAGATGAAGGAGCGCGTCGAGCAGCTCGTGGGCCCCCGGGCCAACGCGATGTGGGTGTCGACCTTCCACAGCGCCTGCGTCCGCATCCTGCGCCGCGAGTACAAGAAGCTGGGCTTCACGTCCTCCTTCTCGATCTACGACGCCGCGGACTCCAAGCGCCTGATGGCCCTGGTCTGCCGCGATCTCGACCTGGACCCCAAGAAGTTCCCGCCGAAGTCCTTCAGCGCCAAGATCTCGAACCTGAAGAACGAGCTGATCGACGAGGAGGACTTCGCGGCGCAGGCGGCCGACGGCTTCGAGAAGACCCTCGCCCAGGCCTACGCCATGTACCAGTCACGCCTGCGCGAGGCGAACGCGCTGGACTTCGACGACCTGATCATGACGACGGTCCACCTCCTGCGTGCCTTCCCGGACGTCGCCGAGCACTACCGCCGCCGCTTCCGGCACGTCATGGTCGACGAGTACCAGGACACGAACCACGCGCAGTACGCACTGGTGCGCGAGCTGGTCGGCCCCTCCGGAGGCGAGGGCGACGACCCCGCGGAGCTGTGCGTGGTGGGTGACGCGGACCAGTCGATCTACGCCTTCCGCGGTGCCACCATCCGCAACATCCTCCAGTTCGAGGAGGACTACGCCGACGCGACGACGATCCTCTTGGAGCAGAACTACCGCTCCACGCAGACGATCCTGACCGCCGCCAACGCCGTCATCGAGCGGAACGAGAGCCGGCGCCCGAAGAACCTGTGGACCAACCAGGGCGCGGGCGCCCGCATCACCGGCTATGTCGCCGACACCGAGCACGACGAGGCGCAGTTCGTCGCCGACGAGATCGACCGGCTCACGGACGCGGGTGACGCGAAGGCCGGCGACGTCGCGATCTTCTACCGGACGAACGCCCAGTCCCGTGTCTTCGAAGAGATCTTCATCCGTGTCGGCCTGCCCTACAAGGTCGTCGGCGGCGTCCGCTTCTACGAGCGCAAGGAGGTCCGCGATGTGCTGGCCTACCTGCGCGTTCTCGCGAACCCCGAGGACGCGGTCCCGCTGCGGCGCATCCTCAACGTCCCCAAGAGGGGCATTGGCGACCGCGCCGAGGCGATGATCGACGCCCTCTCGCAGCGCGAGAAGATCTCCTTCCCGCAGGCACTGCGTCGCGTCGACGAGGCGTACGGAATGGCGGCCCGCTCCACCAACGCCGTCAAGCGGTTCAACGCGCTCATGGAGGACCTGCGGACCATCGTCGAGTCCGGCGCGGGCCCGGCCGTCGTCCTGGAGGCCGTGCTCGAACGGACCGGCTACCTCGCCGAACTGCAGGCGTCGACCGACCCGCAGGACGAGACCCGCATCGAGAACCTCCAGGAACTCGCCGCCGTCGCACTCGAATTCGAGCAGGAGAACGCGCAGGGCAACGAGCGGGCGGAAGGCGAGGAGGGGGCCGCCGCTCCGGCGGGCACGCTCTCCGACTTCCTGGAGCGCGTCGCGCTCGTGGCCGACTCCGACCAGATTCCGGATGAGGAGGACGACGGCTCCGGAGTCATCACGCTCATGACGCTGCACACCGCCAAGGGCCTGGAATTCCCCGTGGTGTTCCTGACCGGTATGGAGGACGGCGTCTTCCCGCACATGCGCTCCCTCGGGCAGGTCAAGGAGTTGGAGGAAGAGCGTCGCCTCGCCTACGTGGGCATCACGCGTGCGCGGGAGCGGCTCTACCTGACCCGGTCCTCGATGCGCAGCGCCTGGGGCCAGCCCTCGTACAACCCGCCGTCCCGCTTCCTCGAAGAGATTCCGGATACGCATCTGGACTGGAAGCGGAAGGGCTCCGTCGGCCCCCTCGCGTCCTCCGGTCCCGCCGGTGGCATCGCCTCGTCGCTGTCCTCCTCGCGCTCGCGCACCGGTGGCGCGCAGGGCTTCGCGACCCGCCGCGCCTCGGAGAAGCCGGTGGTCTCGCTGGCGGTCGGGGACCGGGTGACGCACGACCAATTCGGCCTGGGGACCGTGGTCGGGGTGAAGGGCACGGGGGCGAACGCCGAGGCGACGGTGGACTTCGGTGAGCCCAAGCCGAAGCGGCTCCTGCTGCGGTACGCGCCGGTCGAGAAGCTGTAACGCCGAGGGCGGGAGCCCGATGGGCCGCGCCTTCGCCGGCGGCGGCCCATCGGCGAGCCGCGCCCGGCGGGGCGGCCTCGGCTACGTCGGGTCGAGGCCGTGGCTGCGCAGCCACGGCAGCGGGTCGATCGCCGAGCCGTGGCTGGGGCGCACCTCGAAGTGCAGGTGCGGGCCCGTGGAGTTGCCGGAGTTCCCGGAGAAGGCGATGGTCTCGCCCGCCTTCACCGGACCGCTGGAGATCTTGTGCTGGGAGAGGTGGCAGTACCACGTCTCCGTGCCGTCCTTGGCGGTCACGATCGCCATGTTGCCGTAGGCGCTGTTCCACTTCGTGGTCACGGTGCCGTCGGTCGCGGCGAAGACCTCTGTGCCGTACGAGACCGGGAAGTCGATGCCGGAGTGCGCCGACATCCAGTTGACGCCCGCCTGTCCGTACTGCGCGCTCAGCCCGTGCTGCTTGACCGGCAGGACGAACTTGGGGCGCATGCGTTCCTTGCGCGCCGCCTCCGCCGCCGCCTTCTTCTGCGCGGCCACCTTCTGGGCCTTGAGGTCGATGCGCTCCTGCGTGCGGCTCGCCCGGTCAGCGAAGTCACCCGCGTCCGCGGAGAGGTTCGCCAACTGGGTGTCCAGCTTGTTGTTGGCGGTGGAAGGCTGCACGGACGCGGCGTCCGGGACCGAGGCCGCCGTCTCCTTGTGGTCGTCCCCGCCGAAGCTGCCCACGGAGGCGGCGGCCACTCCGGCGACGCCCATCACGCAGGCCGAGGGCACGGCGACGGTCAGCAGAGCGGAACGCTTGGCGGGAGTGCGGCGGCGGGTCCTCGACCGGCCCGCTCCAGATCCGCCGCTCTTGCCGCGGGCGGCGCGGGGCGCGGGGACCGGGACGTGCGCGGCGGGCTCGTGCTCCGCGTCCTCGTACGGGTCCTCGTCCCCGCCTTCGTAGGCGTCCGCGTCCGCGGATGCGGCCTCGGCGGAGATCTCGTACTGCTCGGTCAGTTCGTACCGCTCGATGCTCTCGTACGCCTCACCGGCCTCGTACGGCTGCGGAGGCTCAGATTCCGCGGACTCGTGCGTCGAGGGCGTCCCGTGTGACGAGTGCGTCGCATGTGTCTCGTGCGACTCCCGCGACTCACCGGCGGAGTTCCACGCGGTGGCGTCGTAGGCGCCCGTGTCGAAGGCCTGGGTCTCCCACTGGCCGGTCGTGGGCGCCTGGCTCCAGTCGGTGGTGTCCCACTGGCCCGTGCTGTCGGGGCCCTGCTGGGAGGGAATGCCGACGAGGTGCTGATAGGCGCCGGTCGACCAGCCGGAGGTGTCGTGACTGCCGGTGTCGTGGGCGCCGTGCTGTTGCCCGGCGTACGTGTCGTAGGCGGCCGGCTGCCGAGAGGCGTCGTCCGCCTGCTGACGGGTGTCCGGGGCGGTCGCCCACTGGCCGGTGTCGTACTCGGCGCCGCTCATCTCGCCGAAGAGCGGGTCGGTCGCGAAGGTGCCGGTGTCGAAGACCCCGGTGTCGCAACTGCCGGTGGAGTAGGCGTCATAGCCGTAGCCGCCGTGCGGGGCGCTTTGCTGGTCGTACGTCGCGTAGTGGGGGTAATCGGCGCCGGGTGCCGAGGGCGGGGGAGTCGAGCTCCCCGACGGGTGACGGTCGTTCACCAACTTCTCTTTCGCCTCGGCAGCAGGGGCAGAGCAGTGCGGCGACTGTACCCGGCGGTATGCGGGCGCGACAATCTTCGGCAGGTTTCATGGTTGCAGTAAACGGGCATTCAGCCTTCTTTCGGGGGACTATGGGCATCGGCTTGGTACTGCGTTCGACCCTTGTTCGAGCCGGGACGGGATGTGCGGCTGTGAATGCGTGAGCAGCCGTCATCGGCCAAGAGGTCAGGCGACCGTGAGTCCGCCCGGTGCCCCCTTGGCATCCGCCCCCGGTTCGGCCAGATCGAGCGCTTCGCGCACGCCGTTCGCGACCGCCGGATGGACCGGCAGCGCGAGATGGCCGATTCCGGTCACCTGGATGTTCTGCGCGAGCAGGTCGGGATGGTCGACACAGGCGGTCTCCGGCGGGTCCATGACCTGGTCGAGATCGCTCCAGAAGCTCACGAACTGCGTACGGCAGTCGGGCGCGGGTTCCTTCAGCTCCTCGATCACGGCGGACCCCGGACGCATCTGCCGCACGATCGGGTGAGCGTCCGCGAGCGGTGCGACGCGGGTGCCCGTGTGCGGGGTGCCGAGCGTGACCAGCGTGCGGACGCGTACGTCCCCGCCGAGGCGCTGGGCGTAATAGCGGGCGATCAGGCCGCCGAGGCTGTGGCCGACGATGTCCACCCGGGCGTGGCCGGTGCGCTCGCACAGCTCCTCGACGCGCCGGCCGAGTAGCTCGGCGGCCGTGGGGATGTCGCAGGTCAGCGGTGAGTAGTTGAGCGACTCCACCCGGCGCCCGCCGTGCTGGGTCAGTGCGCGGCGGAGCAGGACGAACACGGAGCGGTTGTCGGCGAAGCCGTGCAGGAGGAGAACCGGGGGGCGCCCGTCAGGGGGTAGGCGGGGCGCGTCGGGTGGCGGCTGGACGGGCATCGCCCTGCGCTCCTGGGCGATGCCCGAGGGATAGAGGACGAGGTGGCCCGCGAGGATCGCCACTTCCAGGGCGGTGGCCTTCAGGAGCGCTCCCGAGAACCGGCCCGCGATTCTGCCGGGCAACGCGGGCAGGGCCCCCAGCACGGGCAGTGCGGGCAGCGCGGGCAGCATCGGCAGTGCGGACAGGCCGGGCAGGGCGGAGAGCATCGGCAGTCCGGACAGGCCGGGCAGGGCGGAAACCGAAAGCGGCGAAGGCAGGGACGGTAGGGAGGGCAGCGAAGCCCAGCTGGGTCGCGGCCTCCCCCGTACCAAGGGCAGGAAAGGCAGGGTCCGCAGCGTCGACAGCGCGGGCAGCGGCAGCAGTGCCGAGAGCCCGGTCCCGGGCGGTCTGGGCAGCGGAAAACCGCGGGCGCGAAAGGGGCGGGCCCCGGTGACCGGCATCGTCGACCTCCCGACCGGCAGCACGGGAGGACGGCGCCGTCCCCCGTGTGCCCTAGGGGGAGTCGTGGGCAAGGAGAGTCGGTCGCGCGACGGGGCCGCGGATGCCGGCGTACGAACGGCACCCTGCCCCCGTCGCGTCGCCGATGCACCGCACCACCACGCCGGGCGGCTGTCGGCGTGGTGGTCCGGCGATCTCGATGCGGCTCCCCTCGCGCCTGGTCCGCGAGCGGGGCGTGAACCCCCGCTCGGTGGACGGCGCGCAGCGAATGTGTCCCACGTGTGATTTCCCCCTCCCTCTCCGCCGCGAAACTGCCGCTTGCGCGATGCTGGAGATAACGTTCGTTCACTTCCCCCGTCGTCGCGGCGCGGGGTGTCCGTGCTCGGGCATGCTCGGACAGATGGATGTCGGTACGGATATCGGTACATGGAGGCAGTGATGGGTGTGGCAGCCGGGCCGATCCGCGTGGTGGTCGCCAAGCCGGGGCTGGACGGGCACGACCGTGGAGCCAAGGTGATCGCGCGGGCGTTGCGTGACGCCGGTATGGAGGTCATCTACACCGGGCTGCACCAGACGCCCGAGCAGGTGGTGGACACCGCGATCCAGGAGGACGCCGACGCGATCGGCCTGTCCATCCTGTCCGGGGCGCACAACACGCTCTTCGCGCGGGTGATCGAGCTCCTGAAGGAGCGGGACGCGCAGGACATCCTGGTGTTCGGCGGCGGCATCATCCCGGAGGCGGACATCGCGCCGCTCAAGGAGAAGGGCGTCGCGGAGATCTTCACCCCCGGGGCCACCACGACCTCGATCGTCGAGTGGGTCCGGGCCAACGTGCGGCAGCCCGCCGGGGCCTGACCTCCGGGTGCCCCGGGTCCTGGCTCAGGGCCGGCCCCACCCCCGGCATCAGCGCGCCCGCGGCTCCACTCCGGTGCCCGGGGGCCGAGGAGCGGTGACCGGTGGCGACAGTTCGTCACGTATCGCCGCGCGCAGCCGCAGGGTGGTGACCAGGCGCTGGAACGCCTCCGACCAGTAGCCGCCCGCTCCGGGTGAGGCGTCGTCCGGTTCGTCCGGGACCGCGGTGAGCGACTCCAGGCGGACCGCTTCCTCGGGGTCGAGGCAGCGTTCGGCCAGACCCATGACGCCGCTGAAGCTCCAGGGGTAACTGCCCGCGTCCCGCGCGATGTTCAGGGCGTCGACCACCGCGCGGCCCAGCGGCTCGGCCCAGGGGACGGCACACACGCCGAGCAGCTGGAACGCCTCGGACAGGCCGTGCGAGGCGATGAAGCCGGCGACCCACTCGGCCCGCTCCGCCGCGGGCAGCGAGGCGAGGAGCTTGGCGCGTTCGGCGAGCGACACGGCTCCGGGGCCCGCCGCGTCCGGGGACGTGGGGGTGCCGAGCAGGGCCCTGGACCAGGTCGCGTCCTTCTGGCGTACGGCCGCACGGCACCACGCGGCGTGCAGCTCGCCGCGCCAGTCGTCGGCGACCGGAAGCGCCACTATCTCCGCCGGGGTACGCCGGCCGAGCCGGGTCCGCCAGATGGCGAGCGGTGCCGCCTCCACCAGCTGGCCGAGCCACCAGGAGCGCTCGCCCCGGCCGGTCGGCGGCTTGGGGGAGACGCCGTCCCGCTCCATGCCCGCGTCGCACTCGTGCGGGGCCTCGACCATGAGGGTCGGCCGGCTCGACACGTGGTCCACGGCCACGCAGGACGCCGCCCGGGCCGCCATCCTCCCGGCGAGCGCCGAGCCGGGAAGCGAGGAGAGCAGCTCGGCGGCGGTGGAGCGGACGTTGCGGCTGCGGTCGGTGAGGGCCCGCTCCAGGAACGGTTCGTCCGCGGCGGACAGGCCGGTGCGGAGGGAATCGA
Source organism: Streptomyces sp. NPDC031466 (assembly GCF_055581265.1). Taxonomy (NCBI): domain Bacteria; kingdom Bacillati; phylum Actinomycetota; class Actinomycetes; order Kitasatosporales; family Streptomycetaceae; genus Streptomyces; species Streptomyces sp. NPDC031466. Next base: position 107,708 of record NZ_JBVIJT010000010.1, on the reverse strand, counting down.
GGAACATCAGGCGGTCCTCCGCCCGCTCCGTCGCCCACGTCGAGGCGAGCAACTCCCGGGCGGCCGCGGTGTCGTGCGCGCGGAGCGCGGCGAGCAGCGCGACCCGCTCCGCGAAGAGGCCCTCTTCCCACAGCCGGCGGACGTCGGCCGTGTCGTCCGCCGAGGGCAGCGCCACACCGCCCCCCGGGGTGGCACGGAGCGCGAACCTCCAGTCGGGGTTGAGCCGGGCGAGCCACAGGGCCCTGGGGCCCCCGAAGGTCAGCGCCTGGGGGCGCAGGTCCGTGCGGCCACGCGCCGCGTCGAGCAGGGCGGGCAGCAGCTCCGGCGGCGCGCCGTACCCCCGGGCGTTGGCCAGGGCCAGCCACTGGGGGAGCAGCTCCATCAGGTCGGGTGTCACACCGCGCCTGCCACCGCCGCCGGTGCCGGGCCGGCCGGTGAGCAGCGTGGCGAGCCTGCGCCGGGCGGCGGGGGGCACCGCAGGCCTCGGATCCCGGGCCGCGGGTTCGGGCGGGGTGGCGGCCGGCGCCGGGCGCAGTCCCGCTCTGCGGCGGACCGTCTGTACCGCCGCCTCGTCCAGGAGGGCGGCCGGCGCCGTCTTGCCGGGCGCGGTGCGGTCGGCGGGCAGTGCGCGTCGGTCGGTGCCGAGCAGGGCCGCCGTGATCAGTTCCTCCCAGGAAGCGCGTCCGGCGGCGGGAGGAGTGCCGGTGGGACTAGGAGGTGGCCCTGCAGCCGCTCCAGCGGCACTACCAGTGGGAACGTCGGCGGGAGTGGCGGGCGCGGGCCGCCGCGCCGCTGCGGGTGAGGCGGTCATCTGCTCCTCCTGAGCGGGCCTGCTGCTTCTTGCGCGGGTCGGCTGCTCCTTGCGTGGGCCCGACCCTCCTGACGGGGCCGGCCCTCCTGGTGTTCGTGGGTCAGCACAGCGGCACCGTCTCTCCCGTGTCCCGGGCCCACGCGGCCAAGGGGGTGAAGCCCCGGTGGCCGCACTCGCCGAAGACCGTCAGCGGTGCGCCCGCGGACAGGGCGACCAGCCGCCAGAGGCCCGGAGCGGGAGTGGCGGACGTCATGGGCAGCGCCAGCTTCCCGTCGGCGTCGGCCAGTTGCCATGGCTGTCCGGCCGGTTGTCGCCCCTGCTCGACGGGGGTCGGTATGACGTCGCGGAGCGTCACGGGCCAGGCGTCCAGCCAGGGGTCGTCACGCAGCGCCTCGCCGTACAGGGCGGCGGCCTCCTCCGTCCGTACGCCCGGCGGGCGCCGTGTCGTGGGCGCCGGGGCCGTGAACTGCTCGCCCAGCTCCGCCCGGAGCTGCCGCGCCCCCGGATAGGCGGTCAGCTCCGCGTCGAGGGCGAGGCCCACCGGCAGGGCGAGTGACGGGGGGCGGCCCGCCGCACCGTAGGAGAGGAGCAGCGCCGTGCGGCCTGATTGCGTGCCGTGCAGCCAGGCGCGGCGCGTGGTCAGCTTGCTGTCCCCGGTGTCGTACTGCGCGAGGACCAGCCAGTGGTCCCGCAGGGGCGGCGCCTCGGGCCGGCCGGGCAGGCCGACGCGGGAGCGGACGGTGGCGGCCAGTTCGGGCGGCAGCTCGTCGCGGCGGAGCCAGCCCTGGTCGAGCAGGTGCAGCAGGGCGCACTCCTCCAGCAGGCGCACCGGCCAGCCGGGTCCCGAGGACGGTATGGCCCCCAACTCCCGTACTCGTGCGGCAAGACCGGGGGCCTGCGCGTCGACCATGCGGGCCGCCGTCTCCTCCCACAGGCCGTACCCCGTCTGTTCGGCGGAGGCGGTGCCGGAGCGCAGCAGGTCGCACAGGCGCTGTTCCAGTTCCGTCGCCCCCGCGGTGATCCGCTCGGCCCGTCTCTCCGCCCTCTTGCGGGCCGCCTCGGGATCCGCCGGGGCGGCGACGGGTGAGGTGGCCGAACTCCCGCCGCTCGCGGTGGTGTTGCGGCGGGAGGCCAGCCAGTCCTCGGCCCACGCGGGCGGGGCGCCGTCCGGCACGGTGCTGTCGCCGGCGGCCCAGACCAGCAGCAGCCCCAGCGCGTGCTTGCACGGGAACTTCCGGCTCGGACAACTGCACTTGTACGCCGGACCCGCCGGGGCCGAGATATCCACGATCGTCTGATACGGCTTGCTGCCGCTGCCCTTGCACAGCCCCCACACCGCCCCCTCGCCGGAACTGCCCGCCTCCGACCATGGGCCGGCGACGCCGAGTCTGCTTCCCGTCTTGCGCGACGGGGCGTCAGGCGCCAGTGCCAGCACCTGATCCGCCGTCCAGCGCACCCCCTGCTGAGTCATGTCCCGAAGGTAGGCCCCGCCACTGACAATCGACCCCGGCGCCGGTATCCGCGCAGGTCACAGGCGGGCTCCGGTCGATTGTCAGTGGCGTGGTGCACGGTGGGAACACATCCGGGCCACACGTGCCCGGACGAGCAGGAGGGGGATCGCTCATGACCGTTTCCGTCGACTCGACGACGTCCGCGACCGCGCGTCCGTCCGGCGTGCTGCGGCCCCACGCCGAGCACGCCTTCGCCGCCGAACTGGCCGCGCTCGCCGCCCAGGACGACCGGCCGAGGCCGCAGCGGTGGAAGCTCTCGCCATGGGCCGTCGCGACCTATCTGCTCGGCGGCACACTGCCCGACGGCACGGTGATCACGCCCAAGTACGTGGGGCCGCGCCGCATCGTGGAGGTCGCCGTCACCACCCTCGCCACCGACCGCGCCCTGCTGCTGCTCGGCGTGCCGGGCACCGCGAAGACCTGGGTGTCGGAGCACCTCGCCGCCGCGGTCAGCGGGGATTCGACGCTGCTCGTGCAGGGCACGGCGGGCACACCGGAGGAGGCCATCCGCTACGGGTGGAACTACGCCCGGCTCCTCGCGCACGGCCCGAGCCGCGACGCGCTCGTGCCCAGCCCTGTCATGCGGGCCATGGCCGAGGGCATGACGGCGCGCGTCGAGGAGCTGACCCGCATCCCGGCCGACGTGCAGGACACGCTCATCACGATCCTCTCCGAGAAGACCCTGCCCATCCCCGAGTTGGGCCAGGAGGTGCAGGCCGTACGGGGCTTCAACCTCATCGCCACCGCCAACGACCGCGACCGCGGGGTCAACGACCTCTCCAGCGCCCTGCGCCGCCGCTTCAACACCGTCGTCCTGCCCCTGCCGGAGAGCGCCGACGCGGAGGTCGACATCGTCTCGCGCCGCGTCGACCAGATCGGCCGCTCGCTCGACCTGCCCGCCGGGCCCGAGGGCATCGACGAGATACGCCGTGTCGTCACCGTCTTCCGCGAGCTGCGCGACGGCGTCACGGCCGACGGGCGCACGAAGGTGAAGTCGCCCAGCGGCACCCTGTCGACGGCCGAGGCGATCTCCGTCGTCACGAACGGCCTGGCTCTCGCGGCCCACTTCGGCGACGGCGTCCTGCGCCCCGGCGACGTCGCCGCCGGCATCCTCGGCGCCGTCGTGCGCGACCCGGCGGCGGACCGCGTGATCTGGCAGGAGTACCTGGAGACGGTCGTGCGGGAGCGTGACGGCTGGAAGGACTTCTACCGCGCGTGCCGTGAGGTGAGCGCATGACCGGGGCCACGGCGCGGGGGGCGGCCGGGGCCGGGGGGACGCTGCTGCTCGGGGTGCGGCACCACGGGCCCGGATCGGCCCGCGCGGTGCGGGCGGCGCTGGACGAGGCGCGGCCCGAGGCCGTGCTGATCGAGGGACCGCCGGAGGCCGACCCCCTGGTGGGCCTCGCGGCCGACGAGGGGATGCGGCCGCCGGTCGCGCTGCTCACGCACGTGGCCGACGAGCCGGGCCGCTCGGCGTTCTGGCCGCTGGCCGAGTTCTCCCCGGAGTGGGTGGCCATCCGGTGGGCCGTCGCACGGGGCGTGCCCGTCCGCTTCATCGACCTACCGGCGGCGCATTCGCTGGCGTGGGCCGAGGAGGGGGCCGGGGACGGGCCCGGGGCCACCCCGGAGACGGAGGCCGTGGGTGATGCCGTACGGATCGACCCGCTGGCCGTCCTCGCCGGGACCGCCGGATACGACGACCCCGAGCGCTGGTGGGAGGACGTCGTGGAGCACCGGGAGGCGGGCGGGGACCCGTTCGCGCCGTTCGAGGCGCTGAGCGACGCCATGGGCGCGTTGCGCGAGGCCTACGGCGACGGCGGACACGACCGCGACCTGGTGCGCGAGGCCCACATGCGGCTCCGGACAAGGGCCGCGCAGAAGGAGTTCGGGCCCGACCGGGTGGCGGTGGTGTGCGGCGCCTGGCACGTGCCCGCGCTGCGCCGCAAGGTCTCCGTGGCCGCCGACCGGGCGCTGCTCAAGGGCCTGCCCAAGGTGAAGGCCGAGATGACGTGGGTGCCCTGGACGCACCGCCGGCTCTCCCGCGCCGGCGGGTACGGCGCGGGCATCGCGTCCCCCGGCTGGTACGGCCATCTGTTCGGCGCGCCCGACCGGCCCGTCGAGCGCTGGATGACGAAGGTAGCGGGGCTGCTGCGCGCCGAGGGCAGGCTCGTCTCGTCCGCGCACGTGATCGAGGCGGTCCGGCTCGCTGAGACGCTCGCCGCTATGCGCGGGCGGCCGTTGGCGGGGCTCACCGAGACGACCGACGCCGTGCGGGCGGTGATGTGCGAGGGCTCGGACGTGCCGCTCGCCCTGGTGCACGACCGGCTCGTCGTGGGGGACGTGCTGGGCGAGGTCCCGGAGTCGGCGCCCGCGGTGCCGCTCCAGCGCGACCTCACCATGCTCCAGCGCAAGCTGCGGATCAAGCCCGAGGCACAGGAGCGGGAGCTGGAGCTGGACCTGCGCAAGGAGACGGACGCGGCCCGCAGCACACTGCTGCACCGCCTGCGGCTCCTCGGCATCGGCTGGGGCGAGCCGACGGGCTCCCGGGGGAGCACGGGGACGTTCCGGGAGACCTGGCGCCTGCGGTGGCAGCCGGAGCTGTCCGTGCGGGTCGCCGAGGCGGGGGTCTGGGGGACCACGGTGCTGGGCGCGGCCACGGGCCGGGCATCCTCCGACGCCGTCGCGGCGGTGGGCCTCGCCGAGGTCACCGCGCTCGCCGAGCGGTGCCTGCTGGCCCGGCTGCCGGACGCGCTGCCCGTGGTGATGCGGGTGCTCGCCGACCGGGCGGCGCTGGACGCGGACGTCGGACACCTGGCGCAGGCCCTGCCCGCACTCGTGCGGTCCCTGCGGTACGGGGACGTGCGGGGGACGGACATGGCGGCGCTCGCCGAGGTCGCCCACGGCCTCGCGGAGCGGATCTTCGTCGGCCTCCCGGCGGCCTGCGCCGGGCTCGACGCGGACGCGGCCCAGGAGATGCGGGGGCATGTCGACGCGGTGCACCGGGCGGTGGGGCTGCTGGCGGAGCTCCGGTCGGCACCTGCCGCAAGTGAGGGCGCCGGCGGGTCCGCCGGGGATGCGGGGGCTGCGGCACGGCATGTCTCCCCTCTTCCGCGTCCCGATGACGAGGCCGCCGCGCCGCAGAGCACGGGCCCCGCAGAGATCCGGGCCCGGTGGAGCGCCGTGCTGCGCGTGCTGGCGCGGCGGGAGACCGTCGCGGGGGTCGTGCGGGGGCGCTGCGCGCGGCTGCTGCTGGACGCCGGGGAGCTGGCGGACGGGGAGGCGGGCCGGCTCATGGGCCTGGCGCTGTCCCGGGGGAGCGAGCCGGCCGAGGGCGCCGCGTGGATCGAGGGGTTCGTCGGGGGCGGCTCCGGGGGCGGGATGCTCCTCGTGCACGACGAGCGGCTGCTGGGCCTGGTGGACGACTGGCTGAGCGGTGTCTCGGACGACGCCTTCATCGACGTACTGCCGTTGCTGCGGCGCACGTTCTCGGCGTACGAGCCGGGGGTGCGGCGCACTTTGGGAGAGCTGGTGCGGCGCGGGCCGGGCGGGGCCGGTGGCGCGGTCGCCGGGGGCGGGGTGCCCGGGTTCGCCGAGAAGATCGACGCCGCGCGCGCGGACGCCGTCCTGCCGACGCTGCGGCTGCTGCTCGGCACGGCACGGACACAGAGCGACGACCTGGTGGGGGTGGCGGGATGACCGGCGGGACGGACGAGCGGCTGCGGCGGTGGCGCCTCGTGCTCGGCGGGGACGGCGCGGACGGGACGGGGCGCGCCCTCGCCGGAAGGGACGCGGCGATGGACGGCGCGCTCGGCGCGCTGTACGGGGCGGGGGGCGGGCAGGAGGACGGGGGCCGGGGCCGTTCGGCGGGCCTCGGTGGCTCCGCGCCGTCCGTGGCGCGCTGGCTCGGTGACATCCGGACGTACTTCCCCTCGTCCGTCGTCCACGTCATGCAGCGTGACGCCATCGACCGGCTCGGGCTCTCCGCGCTGCTCCTGGAGCCGGAGATGCTGGAAGCCGTCGAGGCGGACGTGCACCTGGTGGGCACGTTGCTCTCCCTCAACAAGGCCATGCCGGAGACCACCAAGGAGACGGCGCGCGCCGTCGTGCGCAAGGTGGTCGAGGAGCTGGAGAAGCGGCTCGCGACCAGGACGCGCTCCGCGCTCACCGGCGCCCTGGACCGCGGCGCGCGCGTCAGCAGGCCCCGTCATCACGACATCGACTGGAACCGCACGATCGCGGTCAACCTCAAGAACTACCTGCCGGAGTACCGCACGGTCGTCCCCGAGCGCCTCATCGGGTACGGGCGGGCTTCGCGGTCGGTGAAGAAGGAGGTCATCCTCTGCGTCGACCAGTCCGGCTCGATGGCGGCGTCCGTCGTCTACGCGTCGGTGTTCGGCGCGGTGCTCGCCTCCATGCGCTCGCTCGACACGCGGCTCGTCGTCTTCGACACCAACGTGGTGGACCTGACCGAGCGGCTCGACGACCCGGTGGATGTCCTCTTCGGCACCCAGCTGGGCGGCGGCACCGACATCAACCGCGCGCTCGCGTACTGCCAGGCGCGGATCTCCCGGCCCGCGGACACGGTCGTCGTCCTCATCAGCGACCTCTACGAAGGCGGCATACGCGACGAGATGGTGAAACGGGTCGCGGCGATGAAGGCGTCCGGAGTGGGGTTCGTGACGCTGCTCGCGCTCTCCGACGAAGGGGCGCCCGCGTACGACCGTGAGCACGCGGCGGCGCTCGCCGCGCTGGACGCGCCGGCCTTCGCCTGCACGCCGGACCTCTTCCCGGAGGTGATGGCGGCGGCGATCGAAGGGCGGCCGCTGCCGATACCCGACGCGTGACGCCCGGCGCCGCGCCGCCCGCCCGCCGGATCGCATCAGCACCGGATCGCATCAGCAATCGGCGCAACCCGAGCCGAGCGGCCGCGCCGGAGGAAACGGGAGTGGTCCGTTTGCCGTGGCGACGGTCATGCCCACGGCCGGCAGGTGACCGTCGTGCCGGCGGCCGGGCTGTGACCGTCATCACCGCCCAAATGTGATCTGCGATTTAGGGACCCACGGCCTACGGCGATAACCTGCGAGACGGACATGCCGCGTACGGGACTCCGTCCTACGCCTCCCTTGTGACAGCGCAGTCACGTTGCCCTCCGCGGCACGCCCACGCAGACAGCTGACACCAAAGCAGCGAGATCGCAGCGAGATCACGGATTAGGGACGGACGCGCGTGGACCTGTTCGAGTACCAGGCGAGGGACCTCTTCGCCAAGCACGGTGTACCGGTGCTGGCCGGTGAAGTCATCGACACGCCTGAGGCGGCGCGCGAGGCCACCGAGCGGCTTGGCGGCAAGTCGGTCGTCAAGGCGCAGGTGAAGGTCGGTGGCCGCGGCAAGGCCGGCGGCGTGAAGCTGGCGGCGACCCCGGACGAGGCCGTCGCTCGCGCGACGGACATCCTCGGCATGGACATCAAGGGCCACACGGTCCACAAGGTGATGATCGCCGAGCTGTCCCCGGAGATCGAGGCGGAGTACTACGTCTCGTACCTCCTCGACCGCACCAACCGCACCTTCCTGGCCATGGCCTCGGTGCAGGGCGGCATGGACATCGAGGAGGTCGCGGAGAAGACCCCCGAGGCCCTCGCGAAGGTCCCGGTCAACGCCGTCGAGGGCGTGACCATCGAGAAGGCGCGCGAGATCGTGGCGCAGGCGAAGTTCCCGGCCGAGGTGGCCGAGAAGGTCGCCGAGGCCATGGTGACCCTGTGGGACACCTTCGTCGCCGAGGACGCGCTCCTCGTCGAGGTCAACCCGCTGGTGAAGACCAAGGACGGCCGGATCCTGGCCCTGGACGGCAAGGTCTCCCTGGACGCCAACGCCGACTTCCGTCAGCCCGAGCACGACGCGCTCGAGGACAAGGACGCAGCCAACCCGCTCGAGGCTGCGGCCAAGGCCAAGAACCTCAACTACGTGAAGCTCGACGGCGAGGTCGGCATCATCGGCAACGGCGCGGGTCTCGTCATGAGCACCCTGGACGTCGTCGCGTACGCCGGTGAGGCGCACGGCGGCGTGAAGCCCGCCAACTTCCTCGACATCGGTGGCGGCGCCTCCGCCGAGGTCATGGCCAACGGCCTGGAGATCATCCTCGGCGACCCGGACGTCAAGTCCGTCTTCGTCAACGTCTTCGGTGGCATCACCGCGTGCGACGAGGTCGCCAACGGCATCGTGCAGGCCCTGGAACTGCTCGCCTCCAAGGGCGAGAAGGTCGAGAAGCCGCTGGTCGTGCGCCTCGACGGCAACAACGCGGAGCTGGGTCGCAAGATCCTGAGCGACGCCAACCACCCGCTCGTGCAGCGTGTGGACACCATGGACGGCGCGGCCGACAAGGCCGCCGAGCTCGCGGCCGCGAAGTAAGGGACGAGGGACAGAACAGCCATGGCTATCTTCCTCAACAAGGACAGCAAGGTCATCGTCCAGGGCATGACCGGTGCCACGGGCATGAAGCACACCAAGCTCATGCTGGGTGACGGCACCAACATCGTCGGCGGCGTGAACCCGCGCAAGGCGGGCACCAAGGTCGACTTCGACGGCACCGAAGTGCCGGTCTTCGGCACGGTCAAGGAGGCCATGGAGAAGACGGGCGCCAACGTCTCCGTCCTCTTCGTGCCGCCGGCCTTCTCCAAGGCCGCCGTCGTCGAGGCGATCGACGCCGAGATCCCCCTCGCCGTCGTCATCACCGAGGGCATCGCCGTCCACGACTCCGCCGCCTTCTGGGCGTACGCGAAGTCCAAGGGCAACAAGACCCGCATCATCGGCCCGAACTGCCCCGGTCTGATCACCCCGGGCCAGTCGAACGCCGGCATCATCCCGGGCGACATCACGAAGCCGGGCCGCATCGGCCTGGTCTCGAAGTCCGGCACGCTGACGTACCAGATGATGTACGAGCTGCGCGACATCGGCTTCTCGTCGGCCGTCGGCATCGGTGGCGACCCGGTCATCGGCACGACGCACATCGACGCCCTCGAGGCGTTCGAGGCCGACCCCGACACCGACCTGATCGTCATGATCGGTGAGATCGGCGGTGACGCCGAGGAGCGTGCGGCGGACTACATCAAGGCCCACGTGACCAAGCCGGTCGTCGGCTACGTCGCGGGCTTCACGGCGCCCGAGGGCAAGACCATGGGCCACGCCGGCGCCATCGTCTCCGGCTCCTCCGGCACCGCACAGGCCAAGAAGGAGGCCCTCGAGGCCGCCGGCGTCAAGGTCGGCAAGACGCCGACCGAGACGGCGAAGCTGGCCAGGGCCATCCTGGCGGGCTGACCCGGCCGTCGTGACGCGGGCCCGTACCTCTGCCGAGGTACGGGCCCGCTCCCGTTCCCGGGGGCGGGTCCGTCACTTCGCCTGGGGGACCAGCCGGTGGGGGCCGCTCGGTACTTCGCCGCGGAGTTTGTCGCGGAGTTCCTCGTCCTCGTACGAGAGGGGGCCCGGGCCCATGAGGGGCGGTACGCCGCTGATGGCGCGGCCCGGGGCCTGCGGGGGTTCGTAGTGGGTCGGGGCCGTGCGCAGGGTGAGGGCCGTGGCCCCGACGATCAGCGTCGTGAAGGCGATGGCCGCGCGGGTCCACAGGCGGGCCCGGCGCTCGCTGGTCACGCGCACGCGCTGCGGCTTCGGCGGCCGCAGCTTCTCCGCGCCGCCCAGGGCGACGAGGCGCCGGTGCAGGGTCCCGGGCTCCGCCAGGTCGGGGATCCGCTCGGCGATCGCCGCGCGCGCGTGCAGCAGGCGGTTCGCGGTGGCGGGCGTGCTCGCCTCCGTCTCCGCGGCGGTCTCGGGCAGGTCGAGGCCGACGCCGTCGTAGAGCAGCAGGGTGCGGCGCTGGGCGGGCGGCAGGCGCAGGAGTACGCCGAGGAAGGCGCGGTCGGCCGGTTCGGCGGGCGGGGCGTCCGAGCGGCGCAGGCCGGGACGGAAGCGGTGCCAGGGCGACATGGCGTACTCGTGCGTGACGGCGCGGACCCAGCCCGGCGGGTCGCGGTCCAGGGCCACCTCCGGCCAGCGCAGCCACGCGTGCTGAAAGGCACGCTCGACGGCTTCCTGGGCCAGCGACCGGCGCCCCGTGAGCAGATAGGCCTGCCGGACCAGGGCGGGAGCGGCGTGCGCGCACAGGGCGTCGAACGCCTCGGCGGCCGAGACGTCGCGCCGCCGTACGGGGAGCGCGGTGGCGGGCGTCAGCGTGGCGACGGGGCGCTCGGACGCGGGCTGCCCGGACGTGGGCTGCCCGGACGTGGGCTGCCCTGAGGCGGGCTGCTCGGGTGCGGCCGCCGCCGCGGGCACGGCTCCGGAAGCCGGGTCCGGCTTCCCTGCCCCCGAAGCCTGCGCCGGGGTGGAGGTGGCGGGCGGAGGCGCGGGGGCGGCGTGGGTGGTCCCGGGTGCGGATTCGGGTGTGGATTCGGTTGCGGGCCCGGGTGGGGGCGCGGGATCGGGTCCGTCCAGGGCCGTGGGTGCGTCCAGGGCCCTGGGTTCGGCCTCAGACTCAGCCGTGGCCCCGGACGTGGGCTCCCCCTTGGCATCGGCCTCGGCCCCGGCCTCGGAGGTCTCACCCCCCGCCCCGGCACCGGACGTGGACGTAGAGGCGGTCTCGGACGTGGGCGCGGCTTCGGGCACCGAGGTGGGGGTCGGCCGGAGGTGGGAGCGGCCGCTCACCGCGGGCGGGGCGCCCGCCACCCCCGTGGGGCCGTGCGGTTTCGCGGCGCGCTTGACCGGCCGCTCGGGTCTGGTCGTCGATCTGGCGCCGTCGCCCGGCTGGGCCCAACCGGGCCGCCGCACGGCGTGCCTGCCCGCGCCGGGATCGGACCCGTCGGCCGTGGCCTCGGCGGCGGCGCACTCCTCGGCGAGCGTGTTCAGCAGCTTCGCGTACGCCTCATGGGAACGGCCCCGTGGGTTCGTACGGCCCTTTTCCCAGGAGCGGACCGTCTCGCGGGTGACGCCGAGCTTCGCGGCGAGGTCGGCGTGGCTCAGCGACTTCGCCTCGCGCAGCCTGCGGCGTTCCTTGGGGGAAGGCAGCGACGTGGCAGGGCTCTGGGGCATGTCGGACTCTCCGCACCGTGGGCCGACGTACGGCGGACGGCCGGGCGCAGCCGAGCCGCAGTACGAATAAGTACATAAACGTATCTTGGGCGACACATCCGATATTCGCCTGTTACGCGAAGAAAGCGCGTGTCGTTGGGAGCATGGCCGGGTGAGCCAGACGACCGATCGCACCGCCTCGTCACCGTCCGTCCAGGAACTGCTCGACCGCGACCGCGCCCGCTCCCAGGGCCTCGTCACCTGCGCGGTGAACGGGGCCGTCGCGGCGAGCCTCGGCCTCGGCGCGCTCGCGGTGCTCGTCATCATGCTGTGGATCACCTCGCCGTTTCCGGACAGTGGCCCCGACGGGGCGCTGCACGTCGCGGCGGGGCTGTGGCTGCTCGCGCACGGCGTGGAGCTGATCAGGACGGACACGCTCTCCGGGGCGGCGGCCCCGGTCGGCGTGACACCGCTGCTCCTCGTCGTCCTGCCGGGCTGGCTCGTGCACCGGGCGGCGCGGGACGCGGCGGCCCCCGACGGCGGGGGCCATGCGGCGCGCACGGCGTGGTGCGGCGTCATGGCGGGCTATCTGTTGGTCGGCGCGGTCGCGACGCTGTACGCGTCGGGCGGTGAGCTGCGGCCCGACGCGCTCAGCGCGACGGTCCGGCTGCCGCTGCTCGTCGCCTGCGCGGCGGCGCTCGGGGTGTGGACGGCGCACGGCCATCCGCGCGGGCCGCTCCCGGAGCCGGTGCGGCCCGCCGTCGCACGGCTGCCCCGCGGGGTGCGGGCCCACTGCGTACGGGGTTCCTTCGTGCGCGGCAGAACGCTGGAGGTGGCGCGGGTCGGTGCCGTCGGGGCGGCGGTCCTCGTCGGCGGCGGGGCGCTGCTGGTCGCGGTGTCGCTCGGGTTGCACGCGGGGCCGGTACGGGAGTCGTTCGCGCAGGTCACGAACGTGTGGTCCGGGCGGTTCGCGGTGCTGATCCTGGCTCTCGCGCTCATGCCGAACGCGGCGGTGTGGGGCGCGGCGTACGGGCTCGGGCCCGGGTTCGCGCTCGGCACCGGGAACGTCGTGGCCCCGCTCGCCATGGACGCGGGCCCGGTGCTGCCGCCGTTCCCGCTGCTCGCGGCGGTGCCGACGCCGGGACCCGGGTCACCGCTGACCTGGGCGGCCGGGGCGGTGCCGGTGGCGGCGGGGCTCGCGGTGGCGTGGAGCACGGCCCACCTGGCGGCGCCGGCCTTCGGGGAGCGCGAGGAGGCCTGGACGGCGGGGCGGACGGCCGCGGGCGCCGCGGTGGCGGCGGTGCTGTGCGGGGTGTACATGGCGGGGCTCGCGGCGCTCTCGGGCGGCCCCCTGGGCGTGGCGGTCCTCAGCGACTTCGGTCCCGTCTGGTGGCAGACCGGGGCGGCGGCACTGGCCTGGACGGCACTCGTCGGCGTCCCGACGGCACTGGGCCTACGGGCGTGGCGCCTGCGCTCACGCCCGAGCGGACCCGGCACGGAGCGCTCCGCCGCGGGCGAGGCGCCTGACAGGAAGTCCCCGGGTACGGGTACGAGGGTTCCGGCCACCGGGGGATCGGCGGGCACCGGGCGGTTTGCCGGTGCCGGGAAAGCGCCGGGCGCGGGGAAGCCGTCGGCGGCCACGGAGTCGCCGGGCGCCAAGGAGTTGCCGGCCAAGGGCCGACGGGGTGCCAGGGAGACGCCGGGTGCCACGGAGTCACATGGCACCGAGGGAACGCCGGGTGCCAGGGACTGGCGAGGCGGCAAGAAGGCACGCGGCACCGAGGAGACACCGGGCACGAAGGAGTCGCGCGGCGCCAAGGAGGCGTCGGGTGCCAGGGACTGGTGGGGCGGCAAGAAGTCGCGCGGCACCGAGGAGTCACGCGGCACCAAGGAGACGCCGGGTGCCAGGGACTGGCGAGGCGCCGAGAAGACGCGCGGCACCGAGGAGACACCGGGTGCCAAGGAGTCGCGCGGCGCCAAGGAGTCGCCGGGTGCCAGGGACTGGTGGGGCGGCAAGAAGTCGCGCGGCACCGAGGAGACACCGGGCGCCAAGGAGTCGCCGGGCACGACCGGGTCGCGCGGCGCCGAGGAGACGCCGGGCGCGACCGGGTCGCGCGGCGCCAAGGAGTCGCCGGGTGCCGCCCGTCGTGTCTGGCGGTGGTGCGTCACGGCGCTGTCCCGGCGCCGGACCCGTCCACCGCGCCCGGAACCTTCTCGGGAGAAGAGCCCCCACCTGCACGTACCTCGCGTGAGACTCCCGTGGCGCCCCGGGGTCGAACCGTCCCCGCGGCCCCCCGCGACTGCCGCCCCCACGGCCTCCCGGCCGCCCCAGACCCTCCCCGAGTCCGCCGATACGCCACCGAAGAGCCTCCCGGCACCGGACTCCGAGCCGCCCCGGCGGGAGGACTCCCCGGCACCGTCACCTTCCCCCGAACCGACCCGGGAGAGCCGCATCCCACCGCCCGCCGAACCGGCTCCGGAGCGCCTCACCGCGCCGGACGCCACGCGACCCGAGGAGGCACTCCCGCCCGAAAAGGCCCCGCCACCTGAGGAGATGCCCCCGCCCGAAAAGGTCCCCCTGCCCCCCGACGCCTGGTGGACCCCGGAGGGCACCCCGGCACCGGACGCGGCACCCTCCCCCGAGCGCCACGCAGTGGCGGGCCCGCACCCGCCGGGGCCCGCCCCCGCCAAGCCCCCGGCAGGGGAATCCCCCGCCCCGTCCGACGCGGAAGGCCCGCCCCGTCCCCCGTGGTGGGGGAGTGGGACGGGCCCGGAGGAGAGGGGGCTAGGTTAGTCCTGGTCGCCCAGGAGGGGGCGCAGCTGCTTCGGCAGGAGGTCCTCGCAGGACTGCTGGGCCGTGTTGGTGAGCGCGTCGTCCACGCACGTGTAGTAGTCGCGGTAGACCAGCTGGGCCGTGAACGTCCCCGCCACCATGAGCAGCGCCAGCGCCCCCGTCACCAGGCCGCTGATCGCGGCCGTCGTCTGGGGCCGCGTACCCGACGGCACCTTCTGCCCGACGCCACCGACGCCACCGACGCCCCCGGCAGCACCCGCGCCACCGACACCCCCGGCGCCACCCGCACCGCCGGTACCACCGGCATGACCCGTGCCGGCCGCACCGCCCGTGCCGGCCGCACCGCCCGTGCCGGCCGCACCGCCCGTGCCACCCGCTCCGGCCGCCCCCGCGATCCCCGCCGCCGTCGGATCCGGCGTACGCGGCTTGGCGCGCAGCGACTGGATGGCCCAGTTCAGCGCGAGCGCGCCGAGCAGCAGCGCCACGTACCGCCAGCCGAACAGCGCGAAGAAGAAGGCCCACATGCCCGAGAGCAGGGCGTAGCGCGCGCGGCGCTGGGCCGGGTCCGTCGGGTCCCAGCGCAGTCCGCCGCCGCCCGGGCCCGAGGGGCCGTCCTGCCCGGGGCCGCCCTGCTGGCGCGGTCGCTCGCCGAAGCCGCCCGCCGAGCGACCGGGCTGGCGGTCGCTCCACTGGCTGCCCCAGGAGGGACCCCGGCCCTCGCCCGAGTCGTCCGGCGCGGAGCCGTCCGAGGGGCGGCGCGGCTGCCACGGGCGGTCCGGTGTCCCCTCCGGCGGCGGCGCGAAGGGGTTGTCGTCGTCCTTGCCCGCGCCCTGGGAGCCCGCGCCCCGGGACCCCGGTCCCTGGGAGTCGGGGTCCTGCGGTGGAGACGAAGGGCGGCTACGGTCCGGCATCAGGTGTGCGTCTTCCCCTTGGTAGAGCCGTGGTGACCGTGCTGGAGCCCGCGTGCGGCTCGGCCACCCGGCGTTCGTCGGTATGCGGCGCCTTTCCCACAGACGCTACCTTCCGCCCGCGCCCCCGTCCCGTGAGGGGCGGTTCCGGGTGCCGGTATCGTTGCTGGCGGTCGGCCGCTTCGTAGGGTTCCCCGTATCGCGGGGCCCGAAGCCTTCGTACGACCATACAAAGACGCACCTCCCGAGAAAGGGCCCCGCTGTGGCCGAGAGCGCCGTGGACGCGCGCCCCAAGCGAGTCGTCGTGCTGGTCTCCGGGTCGGGCACGAACCTGCAGGCCCTGATCGACACCATCCACGCCGAGGGAGCCTCGGCCTACGGGGCCGAGATCGTCGCGGTCGGCGCCGACCGCGACGGCATCGCGGGCCTGGAGCGCGCCGAGCGCGCCGGGATCCCGACCTTCGTGTGCCGGGTGAGGGACCACGCGACCCGCGAGGAGTGGGACGCGGCCCTGGCCGGCGCGACGGCCGCGTACGGGCCGGACCTGGTGGTCTCCGCCGGGTTCATGAAGATCGTGGGCAAGGAGTTCCTCGCCCGCTTCGGCGGGCGGTTCGTGAACACCCACCCCGCGCTGCTGCCCAGTTTTCCGGGGGCCCACGGCGCGCGCGACGCACTCGCGTACGGCGTGAAGGTCACCGGCTGCACCGTCCACTTCGTCGACGACGGCGTCGACACCGGCCCGATCATCGCCCAGGGCGTGGTCGAGGTCCGGGACGAGGACGACGAGAGCGCTCTGCACGAGCGCATCAAGGAAGTCGAGCGCACGCTGCTCGTCGATGTCGTGGGGCGTCTGGCCCGGCACGGCTACCGCATTGAGGGACGAAAGGTTCTTATCCCGTGACCGCCGAAGCTATGAACACCGCGAACGCCCCAGGCACCGACGGCACGCGGCGCCCCATCAAGCGCGCCCTGGTCAGCGTCTACGACAAGACCGGCCTGGAAGAGCTGGCGCGCGGGCTGCACGAGGCGGGCGTCGAGCTCGTCTCCACCGGCTCCACCGCCGGGCGGATCGCCGCCGCCGGGGTGCCCGTCACCAAGGTCGAGGAGCTGACCGGCTTCCCCGAGTGCCTGGACGGCCGGGTCAAGACCCTGCACCCCAAGGTCCACGCGGGCATCCTCGCCGACCTGCGGCTGGCGGACCACCGCGACCAGCTCGCGGAGCTGGGCGTCGAGCCGTTCCAGCTCGTCGTCGTGAACCTCTACCCCTTCAAGGAGACCGTCGCCTCGGGTGCGACGCCCGACGAGTGCGTGGAGCAGATCGACATCGGCGGCCCCTCGATGGTCCGCGCCGCCGCCAAGAACCACCCCTCGGTCGCGGTCGTCACCGACCCCGAGCGCTACGCCGACGTCCTCGCGGCGGTCGAGGCGGGCGGCTTCGACCTGAACGAGCGCAAGCGGCTCGCGGGAGAGGCGTTCCGGCACACGGCCGCCTACGACGTGGCGGTGGCGAGCTGGTTCGCGGACGGCTACGCGGCGGCGGACGACTCCGGCTTCCCCGGATTCCTCGGTGCCACCTACGAGCGCAAGAACGTCCTGCGCTACGGCGAGAACCCGCACCAGGGCGCGGCCCTCTACGTCGACGGCAAGGGCGGTCTCGCCGAGGCCGAGCAGCTGCACGGCAAGGAGATGTCGTACAACAACTTCACGGACACCGACGCCGCGCGCCGGGCCGCGTACGACCACGACGAGCCCTGTGTCGCGATCATCAAGCACGCCAACCCGTGCGGCATCGCGATCGGCGCGGACGTCGCCGAGGCGCACCGCAAGGCGCACGCCTGCGACCCGCTCTCCGCGTTCGGCGGCGTCATCGCGGTCAACCGCCCGGTGAGCAAGGAGCTGGCGGAGCAGGTCGCCGAGATCTTCACCGAGGTCATCGTCGCGCCGGCGTACGAGGACGGCGCCCTCGAGGTCCTCACCAAGAAGAAGAACATCCGCGTGCTGCGCGCCCACGGGGCGCCGGCGAACCCGGTCGAGGTCAAGCAGATCGACGGCGGCGCGCTGCTCCAGGTCACCGACCGTCTCCAGGCCGACGGCGACGACCCCGCCCACTGGACGCTCGCCACGGGCGACGCGCTCGACGAGCGGGAGCTGGCCGAGCTGGCGTTCGCCTGGAAGGCGTCCCGCGCGGTCAAGTCCAACGCGATCCTGCTCGCCAAGGACGGTGCCTCGGTCGGCGTCGGCATGGGGCAGGTCAACCGCGTCGACTCCGCGAAGCTCGCCGTCGAGCGGGCGGGCGAGGAGCGGGCGCGCGGCTCGTACGCCGCCTCCGACGCGTTCTTCCCCTTCCCCGACGGGCTGGAGATCCTGACCGCCGCGGGCGTCAAGGCCGTGGTCCAGCCGGGCGGTTCGGTCCGCGACGAGCTGGTCGTGGAGGCGGCGAAGAAGGCGGGCGTCACGATGTACTTCACGGGGACGCGGCACTTCTTCCACTGAGCCGCACCTGACGTACGTACGACAGTGGCCGCGTCCTTCCTCCGGGAAGGGCGCGGCCACTCTCGGTGCCCCGTGCGGGGCCCGAGTCGCTCAGTAGCGCGGGCGGTTGAACCATGCCGTGCCGCTGGGGACGACCGGGGCCATCGTGATGATCACGGCGAAGACGACCCAGATGAGCGGGCCGATGATCGCGCTCGCGAGGCCGGAGTCGAGGCCGACGAAGAGGGCGATGAGGCCGACGATCCCGCCGAGCGCGCCGTAGATCACGGTGGTGATCCGCACGCCCTGACCACCGCGGCTGAACTTGACGCCGAGCGTGATCGACAGCGCCGCGAACGCGGCCGCGATCAGCGCCCCGATCACGGCGATGCCGGTCAGGGCGTCACCGCCGTCGCTCACCCCGCCGAGGCCGAAGTCGTCGGCGCTGTCGGAGACGTCGTTCGCGATCGCGGCGACGTAGAGGTAGATGATGGCGAACAGGATCTGCACCGCCGAGATGAGGAACAGGAAGACGCGCGCGGTGACCAGCAGGCCCGGCATCGTCTGCTGCATCATGTTGCCGCCCGGGTAGCCGGGGTAGCCCGGCTGCTGCTGCGGGTAGCCGTAGCCCTGCTGCGGCGGGACGCCGGGCGGGGGCTGCTGGGGGTAGCCGTAGCCGGGAGCGGCCGGCGGCTGCTGGGGCGGCTGCCCGTAGGGGTTGTTCGGGTCGCCGTAACTCATGGCGGTCTTCCTCCGTCGGGTCATGCGGGGACGACGCGGCACATCACGGAGGAATGATCTACAGATGCGGTCCGTCCCCCCGACACTGCCCGCGGCACTGTGCGCTCATCGTTCTTTAGGCTCGGCTTATTTGTCCAGCCGCATTCCGTATGTGTTGTGCAAGTGCAACCTCGCTGATCAGCGTGTGGGACACCGGGGAGCCCTGATTGGTACCGGGCGGCCCTCATCCGGGAAGATGGGGGCATGACCGCCCAGATTCTCGATGGCAAGGCCACCGCAGCCGCGATCAAGTCCGAACTGACCGCCCGCGTGGCGGCCCTGAAGGAGAAGGGCGTCACGCCCGGACTCGGTACCGTCCTGGTCGGCGACGACCCGGGCAGCCAGAAGTACGTCGCGGGCAAGCACCGCGACTGCGCGCAGGTCGGCATCGCCTCCATCCAGCGCGAACTGCCCGCCACCGCCACCCAGGAGGAGATCGAGGCCGTCGTCCGCGAGCTCAACGACGACCCCGCCTGCACCGGTTACATCGTCCAGCTGCCGCTGCCCAAGGGCATCGACGAGAACCGCGTCCTGGAGCTGATGGACCCGGACAAGGACGCCGACGGCCTGCACCCCATGAACCTCGGCCGGCTCGTCCTGAACGAGCCGGCGCCGCTGCCCTGCACCCCGTACGGCATCATCCGGCTGCTGCGGCGGCACGACGTGGAGATCAAGGGCGCCGAGGTCGTCGTCGTGGGCCGCGGCGTGACCATCGGCCGGCCCATGCCGCTCCTGCTCACCCGCAAGTCCGAGAACGCCACCGTCACGCAGTGCCACACCGGCACCCGTGACCTCGCCGCCCATTTGAAGCGGGCGGACATCATCGTGGCCGCCGCGGGCGTCCCGCACCTCATCAAGCCCGAGGACGTGAAGCCGGGCGCCGCGGTGCTGGACGTCGGCGTCTCGCGCGACGAGAGCGGCAAGATCGTCGGCGACGTGCACCCCGGTGTCGCCGAGGTCGCCGGCTGGATCTCCCCGAACCCGGGCGGTGTCGGCCCGATGACCCGCGCCCAGCTCCTGGTCAACGTCGTCGAGGCCGCCGAGCGAAGCGCCGCCGCGAGCTGACCCGGGGAAAGGGGCGAGCGCATGAACGCACAACCCGAGCCGAAGGCCCGGCCGGTCCCCGGGGACACGGAGCCGTCGGGGGCGTCAGAGGTCCCGGAGACCCCGAAGGCCCCGGAGAGCGCTGAGCCTCCGCAGACCCCGGAGACCGTGCAGGCCAAGGGCGCGGTCAGCGCGCCGGGACCGGACGGGCGGCCGCGCAAGGTCTCCCGCCGCTTCCCGCTGTTCACCCGGGACACCGCGCGGCCCGAGGGCGGTGGCCGCGCGGCCCCGGGCGACGCCCCCGCACCCGCCCGGCAGTGGCCGCTGCTGAGCGTGGCGTCCGTGGTCGGGCTCGGGCTGCTGCTCACCGCGTTCGACGTGTTCCGCGTCGGCACGATGCTGGTGGGCCTCGCGCTCGTCGGCGGCGCCGCGCTGCGGTGGGCGCTGCCGGACGTCGGGATGCTGGCGGTGCGCTCGCGCTTCACGGACATGGTCACGTACGGGGCGCTGGGTGTCGCCATCGTGCTCCTCGCGATGATGGCGCAGCCGCAGCCGTGGCTGGAGATCCCCTTCCTGGACGACACCCTCCACTTCACCATCGACAGTTAGCGGCCACCGGCACCTGCCGGCCAGGCGCTCACCCGTCGCGCGGTGGCCCGTCCTCCCCCGTGGGGACGGGCCACCGCCAGGCGCAAGACGCTACGGGGGACGGCCGGGGCAGTCGTCAGCCCCTGGTTCGGTTCCCCGCCGCACCGCGCGCCGTAGCCGCCCGGTTCCTGCAACTTCCGCTGTACGGCGCATGGTTGACGTTGCGCCGCCCGCACCCGGGTTACGCTGCGGCGATGCGGATCCGCCCCCTCGCCGTCGACGCGCTCATCGCGCTCGCCCTCACCGCGGTGGCCGTGCTGCTCGGCGAGGAGTCCGCACGGCAGGGCTGGCCCGAACTCGACGCCACCGGTTACGCGTTGGTGGCGCTGGCCAATCTCCCCGCGGCGCTGCGCGGCAAGGCGCCGCTCGCCGTCTTCCTCTTCGTCCACGCGGTCTGGTTCGGTTACGTCACGGCCGGCTACTGGCCCGTCCTGAACACCTTCGCGCCCATGCTCGCCGTCTACACGGTCGCCTCGCTGCGGCCCGCCCGCGTCTCGCTGCCCTGCGCGGCGCTGATGGGCGCCGCGTGGATCTACGCGGGTCTGATCACGGAGGGCGCGACGATGGCCGCCGTCGTCGCGCAGGCCATCGGGTTCCCGCTGGTGATCTGGCGCTTCGGGCACGCCGCCCGCCGCACGGCCGAGCTGGCCCGGCAGCTGAAGGTGGAGCAGGACGAGCGCGCCCGGCGCGAGGTCGCCGAGGAGCGGGGCCGCATCGCCCGCGAGCTGCACGACGTGGTCGCCCACCACATGTCGGTGATATCCGTGCAGGCGGGCCTCGCCACGTTCGTCTTCGGCTCGGACCCCGCCACGGCGCGTGCCGCGCTCGGCACCATCTCCGGGACCAGCGGCGAGGCACTCGAGGAACTGCGCCGCATGCTGCGGGTGCTGCGCGCCGGGGACGAGGACGGCGACGGCGCCCCGGAGGCGCCGATGCCGGGCCTGGCCCGGCTGGCGGAGATGGTCGAGCGCGTGCGCGCCGGGGGCGTCGCCGTCGACCTGCGGGTCACGGGAGAGCCGCGGCCGCTCGCCCCCGGCATCGAACTCTGCGCCTACCGCGTGGTGCAGGAGGCGCTGACCAACGTGCTGAAGCACGCCCCGGGAGCCGGCACGGCCGTCGAACTCGGCTACCGCCGACGGCACATCGAGGTTTCGGTCATCGACGACGGGGAGGGGGCGATTCAGGACAGAGTGTGGACCGGCGGCGGACACGGCTTGATCGGGATGCGCGAGCGGGCCAAGCTCTACGGCGGGACGATCTGCATCGGCCCGCTGAGCGAGGGGGGATTCGCCGTGCGTCTCACCCTGCCGACCTCGGCGCGGGCCGCGGCTCAGGGGGACGACGGGGCGGAATGACCGGATGACCGGCTCCATCAGGGTACTTGTCGTCGACGACCAGTACCTCATCCGCGCGGGACTGGTCGGGCTGCTGCGCGCCGCGCCCGGCATCGAGGTCGTCGGCGAGGCCGGCGACGGCGACGAGGCCGTCGAACTGGCCGCGCGCACCCGGCCGGACGTCATCCTCATGGACATCCGGATGCCGGGCACGGACGGCATCACGGCCACCGCGAGGATCCTCGCCCAGGCCGCCGAGCCCGCCCCGCGCGTGCTGGTCCTGACCACCTTCGACCTCGACGAGTACGTGTACGGGGCGCTGCGCGCCGGCGCCTGCGGATTCCTGCTCAAGGACTCCGGGCCCGAACGGCTGCTGGCCGCGGTGGCGGCGGTCGGCTGCGGGGACGCGCTCTTCGCGCCCAGCGTGACGCGGCGCCTCGTGGAGGCGTTCGCGCGGCAGGACGTGAGGCCGGGCGGCGGCGAGGAGCCACCGCCCGACCTCGCGGCGCTGACCCTGCGCGAGGTCGAGGTCCTGAAGCTGATCGCGCGCGGCCTGACCAACGCGGACATCGCCGAGCGCCTCTACATCAGCGAGGCCACCGTCAAGACGCACCTGAACCGCACGATGAGCAAACTCGGCCTGGACAGCCGGGCGCAGGCGGTGGTGGTGGCCTACGAGACGGGTCTTGTGACGCCCGGGGTCGGGACGGGCGCGGGGACCTGAGGCGCCCGGGCGCGGCTCAGCAGGTGACGACCTTGCCGTAGGAGCCGCGGCCCCAGTTCCACTCCCACTGCTCGTTGTGCTGGTAGGTGAGGCACGGCGAGTCGTTGCCCCAGTCGATGACGACCTTCAAATGCATGGCGCGGCCGCAGAGGTTGGTCACCTTCACGTACTTCCGGTGCTTGATGACGTCCCGCTTGACGCAGTCCGGGGCGGTGCCCTGGATCGCGGCGGAGGCGGCCGGGTGGCTCGCGGGGGCCGCCGACGCGGCGGGCGAGGTGACGAGGGCGGCGCCCAGGAGGGCGGCGGCGACGAAGAGGGTGTGGCTCGTGCGGAGGGTCGTGCTCGGCTTCATGGGCGCGGGTTCTCCCTTGGTCGGGTGCGGGTGCCGTTACCTCACACTGTGCCGAGCTTTTCCGCCCGAAGCCCCCGACAGGGCCGAAGTACACCCTTTCGGGGCAAAGGGACGACGCCCGTCCTCTCCCCCGTGGGAGGACGGGCGCCGCCGTTCACGACGGGGGTTTCCTGCTGGAAACTCCCGATGTAAGCGGTGCGTTCCGCTCGCCTCCAGGGTCATGGACGCGCCAACCGGGTTCAAGGGGTGCCTGATCCCTGTGGCACGGAGGTGACCATTCCGCAACGGTGTGCGGAGCCTGCAACGAGTCCGGCCCCCGTTCGGGCTCCACCACGCACGCCGGTGGCCGGTCCCGCTCCGGTGTGCGCCCGCCCCGGGAACTGACATCCTGGCTCCGCGCATCCCTCTGGTCAGTGGTACGGGGGCAGGACAGGTACGTACGGGAAGAGGGGGAGCGATGCCTCGTTGGAAGGCGCTGCCGGACGAGCTCGACCCGGAGGTAACGGAGTTCGCCGACCGGCTGCGCGGGCTCGTGGACCACAGCGGCCTGAGCATCGCGGCGGTCGCGGACCGGACCGGCTACAGCAAGACGTCCTGGGAGCGCTACCTGAACGGGCGGCTGCTCGCCCCCAAGGGCGCGGTCGTCGCGCTGGCCGAGGTGACGGGCGCACAGCCGGTGCATCTCCTCACCCTGTGGGAGCTGGCGGAGCGCGCCTGGAGCCGCTCCGAGATGCGGCACGACATGACCATGCAGGCGATACGGATCTCGCAGGCACGGGCGGCGTTGGGCGAGTTGGGGGAGCAGGGGGCGGCCGGTCCGTCGCCCGCAACCATGTCCCCCGCGCCGGTGGATTCGCCGTCCGCCGCCGATGCGCGGGCCAAGGGCGCCGCGTCGCGCGGGGACGCTGGCACGGCGCGGGGCGGCTCACGCGGCGCGGGCGGTGTGACGGGGGTGGCGGGGCCGGCGGGTGTCTCGCCCACGGTGCCGCCGCCGACCTGGCCCTCGCCCTCCTACGTGCCCTCGCCCTCGTACGGCGCCGCGTCCGTGCCCCTCTACGGCGCGGCACCCGCGCCCGCGCCCGCGCCTGCGGCGGCGCCCGAAGGCGGCACCTCGCCCGACCGGCAGCGGCGTCGACGCAAGCTGGTCATGTTCCTCGCGGGAGTCCTCGGCGCGCTCCTCGTCATCGCCGCCGCGGCCTTCCTCACCGACTTCGGCTTCGGTGGCAAGGGCGGCGACAGCGGGGAGAAGAAGCCGTCCGCGGCGCCGAGCACGAGTGACGGGAAGCTCCCCGCGGGGGTCGAGTGCCGTGGCGCGGACTGCGCGGGCAAGGACCCCGAGGCCATGGGGTGTGGCGGTGAGCGGGCGAGGACGGCCTCGCGGGCGACGGTCGGCGGCACGCTGATCGAGGTGCGCTACAGCAGGACGTGCCGGGCGGCGTGGGCGCGGATCACCCAGGCGGCGCCGGGGGACAAGGTCACCGTCAAGGGACCGGGCGGGGGCGCGGCGGCCGAGCGGACGGGCACGGTGAACGAGGACTTCGACGCGTATACGCCGATGGTGGCGGTCAGGACGCAGGGCGCCGCGAAGGCGTGCGCGGTGCTGGTGTCGGGGCAGCAGGGCTGCACGGAGTAGGTGCCGCGAGCGGCCGCGTGGACGGCCGGCGCAGCGCCGGAACCGCGAGGAACACGCGGGGCCGAAGAAAGTTGAGAGAAGAAGTGCATGAGACCGGGGAGGCGGGGCAAGCGGACCGTACCCCCACGGGAGTGGCCAACACCCCCACGGCGGCCGCCGTCCTCCCCCCCCCCGGATGGCGGCCGCCCCCCTTCCCCCAGCCGGCGACCCGCCCCCTTTCCCCCCGGTCGGCGCAAGCTGTGGGCGGGGCCACACGGACCCGGGGGCCGGGCCGGTCCGGGGCGCGATAGCCTGACGGGCGGATCTCTCTTGATGCCAAGAGATCGATCATCGAGAGGCGATCGAAGACTCGGCGTGGCGTCGGCGGGGATCCAGGAAATCGGGGATCCGGTACATCAGTACGAGGATCAGGGACCCCCACCGCCAGCTGTCTTACGGAGATCGCCATGACCCGCACTCCCGTGAATGTCACCGTCACCGGCGCGGCCGGCCAGATCGGCTACGCGCTGCTCTTCCGCATCGCCTCCGGCCACCTGCTCGGCGCTGACGTGCCGGTCAACCTGCGCCTTCTTGAGATCACGCCGGCGCTGAAGGCCGCCGAGGGCACCGCCATGGAGCTCGACGACTGCGCCTTCCCGCTGCTGAACTCCATCGAGATCAGCGACGACCCGAACGTCGCCTTCGACGGCGCCAACGTCGCCCTCCTCGTCGGCGCCCGCCCCCGCACCAAGGGCATGGAGCGCGGTGACCTCCTGGAGGCCAACGGCGGCATCTTCAAGCCGCAGGGCAAGGCCATCAACGACCACGCCGCCGACGACATCAAGGTGCTCGTCGTCGGCAACCCGGCCAACACCAACGCGCTCATCGCGCAGGCCGCCGCCCCGGACGTACCGGCGGAGCGCTTCACCGCGATGACCCGCCTGGACCACAACCGCGCGCTGTCGCAGCTGGCGAAGAAGACCGGCTCGTCGGTCTCCGACATCAAGCGGCTCACCATCTGGGGCAACCACTCGGCCACCCAGTACCCGGACATCTTCCACGCGGAGATCGCCGGCAAGAACGCCGCCGACGTCGTGGGCGACCAGTCCTGGCTCGCGGACGAGTTCATCCCGACCGTCGCCAAGCGCGGCGCCGCGATCATCGAGGCCCGCGGCGCGTCCTCGGCCGCCTCCGCCGCCAACGCCGCCATCGACCACGTCCACACCTGGGTCAACGGCACGGCCGCCGGCGACTGGACCTCGATGGGCATCCCGTCGGACGGTTCGTACGGCGTTCCGGAGGGGCTCATCTCCTCCTTCCCCGTCACCACCAAGGACGGCGCGTACGAGATCGTCCAGGGCCTGGAGATCAACGAGTTCTCCCGCGCCCGCATCGACGCCTCCGTCAAGGAGCTGGAAGAGGAGCGCGAGGCCGTGCGCGGTCTCGGCCTCATCTGAGCCGCTTCCCCCTCCCCGGACAGGGCCTCCTCCGCCCCCGGCAGCCGCGACGAGCGGCCGCCGGGGGCGGTTTCGTGCGGAGGGGCACGCCTTTGACCGACCATCGGCGGATGACCGCGCGGCTCTGCGCGGGAGTGGTGGGGTGAAGGGCCGACGGCGCCCCGTCAGGACGTCACCGGGTCACTGCTGGGAGTACAGCGAGATGAAGGGGGCGATGCGGGGCCCCGCGCTCCCGCCGATGCTGATCTGCTGATAGTGGTCGTAGATCCGGCCGTCCACGTTCACCGGACGGGTACTTTCGCCCCGCAGGCTCCGGTGGGTGACTCTGGACAGGGCCGACCACTCGTTCTCCAGGCTGACGCCGAAGTTGCCGAGATGCGCCGGGCGGTTGGGGTCGCTGTCGTCGTATCCGTACTGGATGGCGGCCTGGATGCGTCGCTGGATCCATCCGAAGCGGGCCGCTTCCGAGGTGGCGCCGATGATCGCGGCGAGGTCGGAACGGTACTCCGACGTGTGCCCGTCGCGAATGTTCCGCAGGCCCTGCACGGCGGCGCTGAAGCGTTCTGCCGTGTACCGGAAGTTGCCGCGGCTCTGGGCCGGGTCCAGGTAGCGGTAGTGACCGCTGTAGCCGAGGCTCTGGATGAGCGGGAGCGGCCCTCCGTAGTGGCGCTGCATCTCGTCCGCGAGGAACGCGCCGGTGTCGCTGAACCGCCAGCGGACCCCGTTGACGGCGAATCCCAGGAGATAGAGGTCCTGCCCGCTGAAGTACAGCGCGACATCGGACTGGAAGTTCTGCCAGATCCGCATCTCGATGATGTTGGTGTTCCGCGCTTGCGGGGACTGGAACATCTCGTTGCCCGCGTAGGCGAGCGGGTGGCTTCCGAGCCCTCGGAGTGCCTCCACCATCTCCGTGTAACGGCGGGCGTTGGCCCGGGTCTCTCCGTTCGGCTCGGGGAAGTGCCGGTTGTAGTTCGACATGTTGAAGTCGATGACGGTCCAGCGCCGGGTGGTGTCCGCGTGGGCCGGCGCCGCGGCCAGCCCCTGCATCGCTCCCAAGGCGGGAAGCGCCAACACCGACGCTCCGATCCTCGCGAACGACCTGCGGGACAGTTCCTTTTCGCCCATGAACGTGCCCTTTTCGGAGTGAGAAGTGAGGAGGTGGCGGGAAGCGGTACGCCACCCCCCGCTTCTCCCCGGGAACCAGCACTCTGCTGGGCGCCACTTACGTCGGGCTCACGTCTGACTCACATTCGGCTGACGCTCGGGAAGCGCGGCCCGGTGAGGCCAACTGCCCGATTTTCAGCAGGCGTTCATGAGTACCCCGATGCGCGTAGTCCGGTTCTGGTCCCGGCAGGCGGGCTGGTGAGCGGCGGAGTTCGCGGCTCTGCGCGGGATCGGTCAGCGGGCACGGGCGGTCCGCTCCTTGCCGTACCCGTACGTGACGGCCGCCGCCGCGGCGACCACCACCAGGGCCACCACGCGCAGCGCCGTCGCCATGCCCACCGCGAAGCCCGCCGAGGCGTGCGAGGCCAGCGTGGTGCCGGTGACGGCCACGCCGAGTGCGGCGCCCACCTCGCGCGCCGAGGTGCTGAGCCCCGATCCGAGGCCCGCCTGACGCGGCGGGAGCGAGGCGACGACGCCGAGCGTCAGGACCGGCATGCACAGGCCGGTGCCCGTCGAGATGACCAGCAGCCAGCAGGCGTACACCGCGTACGGGGTCGACGCCCCCGCGGTGGACGTGCCGAGCAGGCCCAGACCGATCAGGAGCAGCCCGCCGCCCGCCACCGGCCGCGGCCGGCCCGACCAGCGTGCGGCGAGCCGGGGGACCAGCGTCATGCCGAGGGTGAGCGGGATGATGGCGAGGCCGGCGCGGGCGGCGCCGTACCCCTTCTCGTACTGCAGGTACTGGGAGTTGACGTAGAAGAGCGAGAAGAGCCCGAAGAAGCTCGCGGCCGTGCCGAGCGCCGCCGCGCGCAGCCGCCGCGAGGCGAAGACCCGGGGGTCGAAGAGCGGGGCGCGCGAGCGCAGGGCGTGCGCGGCGAACAGGACGATGAGAACGGTGCCGGCCGCGAAGGCGGCCAGGATGCGGGCTGCCGTCCAGCCGTACAGCGGGCTCTCGATGATGCCGAAGAGCAGGGCGAACAGGCCACCGGTCAGCAGGAGGGTGCCCAGCGGGTCGAGGGCGGGCGCCTCGGCCGCCTTGTCCGTGCGCGGCGTCACGCGGGCGACGGCCAGGGCGAGCAGCGCGGTGAGCGGTACCACCGCCCAGAACAGCGCGCGCCAGGACAGGTACTGGCCGATCAGCCCGCCGCCGAGGTTGCCGGTGAGCCCGCCGAGGCCCGCCGCGAGGGTCCAGGACGCGAGGGCGCGCGGCCGGTCCTCGGGCGGCGCGATCCGCATCAGGATCGACATGGTCGCGGGCATGATCAGCGCGGCGCCCGCCCCGGACACCCCACGCCCGGCGATCAGCACGGCCGGCGCGGCGGCGAGCGCGCTGACCAAGGCCCCGGCGGCGAACAGCCCGAGCCCGCAGAGCAGCGCGCCCTTGCGGCCGTACCGGTCACCGAGCGCGCCGGCCGGGATGAGGAGCCCCGCGAAGACGAGGACGTACGCGTCGACCGTCCACAGCAGTCCGCTGGTCGACAGGTGCAGCGAGGAGGAAGTCAGTTGGGGGACAAGGAGGTTGATGGCGGCGACCATGCCCTGGGCGACGAGCACGCAGGCGCACAGGGCCAGCAGGGTCGAGCGTCTCAGGTGCGGCGGCGCGTCCTGGGCGGGGGGTCGGGTCGGGGTGCGGGCAGGCGAGAGCAAGGCTCCTCCCGGGGAGCGTCGTGGGGTGGGATGTGCTGCCACCGTAGGCTCGGCCCCGACTTGCTTTCCAGTGCAACTTTCGCAAGGGGTGTATGCGTGTGACGCAATCCAGCGGCGGAACCGGCGGCGGGGCGGGCCTCGACCTGAATCTGCTGCTCGCCCTCGACGTCCTGCTCGACGAGCAGAGCGTGTCCGGCGCCGCCCGCCGGCTGCATCTGTCCGAGCCCGCGATGAGCCGCACGCTGGGGCGCATCCGCAAGGCGCTCGGTGACCCCGTGCTCGTGCGCGCCGGGCGCCGGATGGTGCCGACGCCGCACGCGCTGGCCGTCCAGGCCGAGGTCGGTGCCGTGGTGGAGCGGGCCCGCGCGCTCTTCGCCGGGCCCGGCGCCGTCGATCTGCGCACAATCTCCCGCACCTTGACGATCCTCGCCAACGACGCGCTCGCCGGCGCCTACGGCCCCGCGCTCTTCGCCCGCGCCGCGCAGGAGGCACCGGGCGTCCGGCTCCGCTTCCTCGGCGAGAGCCACGAGGACGCGCCCCTGCTGCGCCAGGGTACCGCCGACCTGGAGCTGGGCGTGATCGGCGCGACCGCGCCCGAGGTGCGGGTGGAGCACTTCCGCGACGACCGGATGCTCGGCCTCGTACGCCCCGAACACCCTTTGCTGGACGGCAAATTGACGGTGCGCCGCTTCGCGGCGGCCGACCATCTGATCGTCTCGCGGCGGGGCCGCCTGAGCGGGCCGCTGGACGCCGCGCTCGCCGAACTGGGCCTGAGCAGAAGGGTAGTGGGCAGCGTGGGAACGTTCGCCGCATCCGCCTTCATGCTGCTGCGCACGGATCTGGTCGGCCTCGTCACCTCCTGGGCCCGCCCCCTGACGGACACGCTGGGCCTGGTCACCTTCGAGATCCCCCTGGACCTGCCGCCGCTGCCGCTCGGCATGGCCTGGCACCCCCGGCACGACGCCGACCCGGCGCACGCGTGGCTGCGGGAGTGCGCGCGGGAGCTGCTCGCCTGAGAGCGGCGACGAGCCGATCCGTCGTGCGTGTTTTCCGATGCCCAGCCCATTGCTCACGTACTCATGAATGTAGTACTTCTTATACATGAGCGAGCAAGTGCACAACAGATTGGCGATGGTGCGCGCCGAGCGGAAGGTGTCGCGTCAGAGCCTGGCCGAGGCAGTGGGTGTCCACTACCAGACCATCGGCTACATCGAACGGGGGCAGTACAACCCGAGCCTCGACCTCGCGCTGAAGATCGCCAAGTTCTTCGGTCTGCCGGTCGAGGCCGTGTTCTCCCTCGAACCGTTTCGCCCGCTCACGGACCAGGTTTACGGGAGGAACCAGTGATGACCACCGGCGAACAGCGCCCCATGACCACCTACGACCGGCGGATGTACCGGCTGATGAACCGCCCCGGGGCGGCGCCGTTCCACGCCACCGCCGCGCGCAGGCGGGCCGTGGTCCTCGCCCACATCGCCCTGACCGGCGCGGGCGTCCTGGCCTGGCTCGGCTCCGTCGTGGGCGAGCGGCGCTGGGCGGCCGTGGCCATGCTCGTCCTCCTGCTGCCCTGGTGCGTGGCGACCGGAGTCATCAACAGCTCCACACGCGGCCTGCTCGAACTGCGCGTGCGCGCGCTGGACGAACGCCAGCGCGCCGAGCGGAACAGGGTGCTGGCCCTCGCCCACCGCACGACGCTGTGGATGCTGCTCGCGGCGGTGGCCGGTTCGGGCGCCGCCGGCCTGGCCGGCGTGGCGGAGAAGGGGCTGCTCTTCCCCGTCCTGTTCGCCGTCTTCGTCGTGCACTGGCTGATGCCGCTGTGGGTCGCCGGGCTCACCGCGCAGGACGAGCCGGACTTGGCGGACGACCCGGTCGAGACCGCCGCACAGTGACACGGCGCACTTTCAGCCATCCGTAGGCATGCTTTCCCCGCAGTGGGGCAGGTGCGCCTGGCTACCGCGAGTGACGAGCGGTGCATTTGACGGGAACGGAAGGCGAACGGGACGTGTCCGCACAACAGACCATTCATGTGGGCGGGGAGTGGCTGAGCGCCGCCTCCGGCGCCACCCGCGAGATCCTCGACCCGGCGGACGCCAAGCCGTTCGCCGTGATCGCCGAGGGTTCCGCGCGGGACGCGGACGCCGCCATCGCCGCCGCCCGCAAGGCCTTCGACGAGGGGCCCTGGCCCGGCACGCCCGTCGCCGAGCGCGCCGCGCTGCTGCGCCGCGTCGCCGACCTGCTCGTACGCGACCGCGAGAAGATCGGCCTCCTGGAGAGCCGCGACGCCGGCAAGACCCTCGAAGAGGGCCGCGTCGACGTGGACTGCGTCGCCGACGCCTTCCGCTACTTCGCCGATCTGGTCATCGGCGAAGGCCCCGGACGTGTCGTGGACGCGGGCAGCGACGACGTCCACAGCGTCGTCGTGCACGAGCCCGTCGGCGTCTGTTCGATGATCACGCCCTGGAACTACCCGCTGCTCCAGGCCAGTTGGAAGATCGCCCCGGCCCTCGCGGCGGGCAACACCTTCGTCGTCAAGCCCAGCGAGATCACCCCGCTGACGACCGTCGTGCTCATCGAGCTGCTGGTCGAGGCCGGGCTGCCCGCCGGTGTCGCCAACATCGTGACCGGCCCCGGCCACACCGTCGGCGCCCGCCTCGCCGACCACCCCGACGTCGACCTGGTCTCCTTCACCGGCGGACTCGTGTCCGGCACCAAGGTCGCCCAGGCCGCCGCGCTCGGCGTGAAGAAGGTCGCCCTGGAACTCGGCGGCAAGAACCCGAACGTCGTCTTCGCCGACGCCTGCGCCACCGAAGAGGGCTTCGACACCGCCGTCGACCAGGCGCTCAACGCCGCCTTCATCCACAGCGGGCAGGTCTGCTCCGCCGGCGGCCGCCTGATCATCGAGGAGTCCGTCCGCGAGCGCTTCGTGACCGAGCTGGTCCGCCGCGCCGAGCGGATCAGGCTCGGCCGCGGCACCGAGGACGGCGTCGAGTGCGGCCCCCTCGTCTCGCGGGAGCAGCGCGAGAAGACCGAGATGTACGTCGCCTCGGCCCTGGAGGAGGGCGCGGTGCTCCGCTGCGGCGGCAAGCGCCCCGAGCCGAGCGACATCAGGCCCGCCACCGGCTACTTCTACGAGCCGACCGTGCTCGACCAGTGCCACCGCGAGATGAAGGTCGTACGGGAAGAGGTCTTCGGGCCCGTCCTGACCGTCGAGACCTTCACCACCGAGGACGAGGCCGTCGCACTCGCCAACGACACCGAGTACGGCCTCGCGGGCGGCGTGTGGACCAGCGACCCGGGCCGCGGCCGCCGCATGGCCCGCCGGATGCGCCACGGCACCATCTGGATCAACGACTTCCACCCCTACCTGCCGCAGGCGGAGTGGGGCGGCTTCGGCAAGAGCGGCGTCGGGCGCGAACTCGGCCCCGCGGGCCTCGCCGAGTACCGCGAGTCCAAGCACGTCTACCAGAACCTGGCACCGCGCCCCGTCCGCTGGTTCGCGGGCTGAGCACCCGCACCCCATTACGCGCGAGCACCTTGCACGGCCTCGCAGGAAGAGGAGCAGCCACCCCATGGCCGAAAACCCCCCGTCCGCAACCGAGTTCGACTACGTCATCGTCGGCGGCGGCACCGCAGGATCGGTGATCGCCTCCCGGCTCACCGAGAACCCGGACGTCACCGTCGCCGTCATCGAGGGCGGCCCCAGCGACATCGACCGCGAGGACGTCCTGACGCTCCGCCGCTGGCTCGGACTGCTCGGCGGCGACCTCGACTACGGCTACACGACCACGGAGCAGCCCCGCGGCAACTCCCACATCCTGCACAGCCGCGCCAAGGTCCTCGGCGGCTGCTCGTCGCACAACACCCTGATCTCCTTCAAGCCGCTGCCGTCCGACTGGGACGAGTGGGAGGAGGCCGGGGCCGCCGGCTGGAACGCCAAGGCCATGGACCCCTACTTCGGCAAGCTGCGCAACAACATCGTGCGCGTCGCCAAGAAGGACCAGAACCAGATCGCCACCGACTGGGTGGAGGCCGTGCAGACCGCGCTCGGCGTCCCCGAGGTCGTCGGCTTCAACGACAAGCCCTTCGACGAGGGCGTCGGCTTCTTCGACCTCGCCTACCACCCGGAGAACAACAAGCGCTCCTCCGCCTCGGTCGCCTACCTCCACCCCCACATGGAGGCCGGCGACCGCCCGAACCTCCACCTGTTCCTGGAGACCTGGGCCACCAGGCTGGACCTGGACGGCAAGCGGGCGCGCGGCGTCCACATCCGCGCCAAGGACGGCGGGGAGTCGCTGCTCACCGCCCGCCGCGAGGTGCTGGTCTGCGCCGGCGCCATCGACACGCCCCGGCTGCTCATGCACTCGGGCATCGGCCCGAGGAAGGACCTCGAAGCGCTCGGCATCCCGGTCGTCCACGACCTGCCGGGCGTCGGCGAGAACCTCATCGACCACCCCGAGTCGGTCATCGTGTGGGAGACCGAAGGGCCGATCCCCGGCAACTCCGCGATGGACTCCGACGCCGGTCTGTTCGTGAAGCGGGACCCGGACCACAAGGGCCCGGACCTGATGTTCCACTTCTACCAGATCCCCTTCACGGACAACCCCGAGCGCCTGGGCTACGAGCGTCCCGAGCACGGCGTGTCGATGACGCCGAACATCCCCAAGTCCCGTGCCCGCGGCCGCCTCTACCTCACCTCCGCCGACCCCGAGGTCAAGCCCGCGCTCGACTTCAGGTACTTCGAGGACGAGGACGACTACGACGGGCAGACCCTCGTCGACGGCATCAAGCTGGCGCGCGAGGTGGCGCAGGCCGAGCCGTTCAAGAAGTGGCTCAAGCGCGAGGTCTTCCCCGGCCCCGAGGTCACCGACGACGCCGAGATCGGCGAACTGGTGCGCAAGGCGGCCCACACCGTGTACCACCCGGCCGGCACCTGCCGAATGGGCGCTTCCGGTGATGAACTCGCCGTGGTCGACCCGGAACTGAAGATCCGGGGCATGGCAGGAATCCGTATCGCGGACGCATCCGTCTTCCCGACGATGCCCGCCGTGAACCCGATGATCGGAGTGCTCATGGTCGGGGAGAAATGTGCCGAGATGCTGGGTGGTGACGGCCGATGAGCGAAGCCACCGTGACGCACGAGACCGAGACCACGGCCGACGGGCCCGTGTTCGCCGTCAAGAACCTCTGGAAGGTCTTCGGCCCGCGCGCCGAGCGCATACCGGAAGACACCTCCCTGCACGGCCTGAGCCCCGCCGAACTGCGGGAGCAGACCGGCTGCACGGCCGCCGTGCGGGATGTGTCCTTCGAGGTCAACAAGGGCGAGGTCTTCGTCGTCATGGGCCTGTCGGGCTCCGGCAAGTCCACCCTCGTACGCTGTCTGACCCGGCTCATCGAGCCGACCTCCGGTGCCATCTCCATCGACGGCGAGGACGTCCTGGCCATGGACCGGGCCCGGCTGCGCGAACTGCGCCGCCACCGCGCCGCCATGGTCTTCCAGCACTTCGGCCTGCTGCCGCACCGCTCGGTCCTCGACAACGTCGCCTACGGCCTGGAGGTCCAGGGCGTCAGCAAGGCCGAGCGCCGCGCCAAGGCCCTCGAAGTCGTCGAGAAGGTCGGCCTGGAGGGTCTTGAGCAGCGCAAGCCCGGCCAGCTCTCCGGCGGTCAGCAGCAGCGCGTGGGCCTGGCCCGCGCCCTCGCCGTCGACCCCGAGGTCCTGCTGTTCGACGAGCCGTTCAGCGCCCTCGACCCGCTGATCCGCCGTGACATGCAGGAAGAGGTCGTGCGCCTGCACCGCGAAGAGGGCCGCACGATGGTCTTCATCACCCACGACCTCAGCGAGGCCCTCAAGCTGGGCGACCGCATCGCCCTCATGCGCGACGGCCGCGTCGTGCAGTGCGGCACCCCCGAGGAGATCGTCGGCTCCCCGGCCGACGACTACGTCCGCGACTTCGTCCGCGACGTGGCGCGCGCCGACGTGATGAGCGTGCGCAGCGCCATGCGGCCCGCCACCGGCGAGGACGAGAGCCGCGGCGCCGCCCTCGCCCCCGAGGCCAAGATCTCCGAGGCCATCGAGGCCGTCGCCCGCACCGGCTTCCCCGTGCGCGTGATGGACGGCAAGCGGTGCCTCGGCGTGGTCGACCACGCGGGCCTGCTCGGCGTCGTCGCGGGCGTCGCGCCCCCCGCGCCGGCCGCCACACCGGCCATCGCCGGCACGGCCCCCGCGCCAACCGCCCCCGGCACGGGCGAGGTGGTCGCCTGATGGCCACCGCCACCGCCTCGAGTCCCCCGCGCGACAGGGACACCGGAATCGGCGCGCTCCTGCGCCACCGCGCCGTCGGCAAGCTCCTGCTGCTCGCCGTCGCCGCGGCGGCACTCGTCTTCTACGGTTCCGTCCTCGACGCCGAGTGGGCCTCCGGCGCCTGGCCGAACGCCCTCACCGTCGACCTGACCGAGCCACTGGGCAAGACCAGTGACTGGATCATCGACAACCGCGACAGCCACCCGCTGTTCCTCTACTTCTTCGGGCACGTCAGCAACGCCATCGTGCTGTCCGTGCGCGGCGTCTACCTCGTCCTGCTCGCCGCCGGCTGGGCCGGCGTGACCGCCGCCGCCGGGCTCGTCGCCTGGCGCGTGGCGGGCGTCCGGCTCGCCGTCACGGCCTCCGCCGCGTTCGCCCTGTGCGGGCTGCTCGGCATGTGGGTGCCGACCATGCAGACGCTCGCCCTGATGGTCGTGGCGGTCCTCGCCTCGGTCGTCCTCGGCCTGCTGCTCGGCCTCGCGGGCGGCCTCAGCGACCGCGTCTTCCGCATCCTGCGGCCCGTGCTCGACACCATGCAGGTGCTGCCCGCCTTCGCCTACCTGCTGCCGTTCGCCCTCGTCTTCGGCATGGGCGTCCCGGCGGCCGTCATCGCCACCGTCGTCTACGCGGCCCCGCCCATGGCCCGCCTCACCGCGCTCGGCCTGCGCGGCGCCGACGGCGGCGTGATGGAGGCGGTGACCTCGCTCGGCGCGACCGGCCGCCAGCGCCTGATCTCCGCGCGGCTGCCACTGGCCCGCAAGGAACTCCTGCTCGGCGTCAACCAGACGATCATGATGGCGCTCTCCATGGCCGTCATCGCCTCCGTGATCGGCGCGGGCGGCCTCGGCGACCGCGTCTACCAGGCGCTGTCCTCCGTCGACGTCGGCCAGGCGCTCGCCGCCGGCATCCCGATCGTGCTGCTCGCCGTCGTCCTGGACCGCGTCACGGGCGCGGCCGGCGAGCGGCTGGGCGCCCACGGCGAGGACACCTCCGCGCTGCGCGGCGGGCGCGGCTGGGCCCTCGCGGGCGCCGTGACCGTCCTCGCCGCGCTCGCCGCCCGCTTCGCGGACCGCGTCGACTGGCCGACGAGCTGGGTCGTCAACATCGCCCCGACGGTCAACACCGCCAAGGACTGGATGGTCGACCACCTCTACACCGACGTTCCCGTCGTCGGCGGCACCGCCGACTGGGCCGGGCACTTCACCACCTGGATCCTCGACCCGGTCCGCGACGGCCTCCAGGGCCTGCCCTGGTGGTCGGTGCTGCTGATCGTCGCTGCCCTCGCCTGGGTGATCGGCACCTGGCAGACCGCGCTCACCGCCGTCGCCGCCATGGGCGCGATCGGGGTGCTCGGCGTGTGGAACAAGTCCCTCGACACGCTCTCGCAGGTCCTCGCCGGTGTCGCCGTGACCCTGGTCCTCGGCTTCGCGATCGGCGTCGCGGCCTCCCGCAGCGAGCGCCTGGAACGCCTGCTCCGCCCGGTGCTCGACATCTTCCAGACCATGCCGCAGTTCGTCTATCTGATCCCGGTCGTCGCGCTCTTCGGCGTCGGCCGCGCCCCCGCCGTCGCCGCGGCCGTCGTCTACGCGCTGCCCGCCGTCGTGCGCATCACCACCCAGGGCCTGCGCCAGGTCGACGCCGCCGCCATGGAGTCCTCCCGCTCGCTCGGCGCCACCGGCCGCCAGCAACTGCTCCAGGTCCAGCTGCCGCTGGCCCGCCCGGCGCTGCTGCTCGCCCTCAACCAGGGCGTCGTCCTGGTCCTCGCCGTCGTCGTCATCGGCGGCCTGGTCGGCGGTGGCTCGCTCGGCTACGACGTGGTGTTCGGCATCGCCCAGGGCGACCTGGCGACGGGCCTGGTGGCCGGTGTGGCCATCGTCTGCCTCGGCCTGATGCTCGACCGTGTCACACAGCCGACGGCCCGCCGGGAACACAGCGCCAAGAAGGGAGCCTGACATGCGCGTACGTACGCGTGCACTGAGCGCGGCGACCGCCGGTGCGGCGCTGCTCGCCCTGACCGGCTGCGGCGCCGCCGACATGACCCAGCAGTCCTCGCCCTACGCCAACGCCGCCGGGGCCAGGACCGTGACCCTCTCGGTCCAGTCCTGGGTCGGCGCGCAGGCGGACGTCGCCGTCGCCGAGTACCTGCTCAAGAACAAGCTGGGCTACCGCGTCGACAAGGTCCAGATCGACGAGGTCCCCGCCTGGGACGCCCTCAGTCAGGGCCGCGTCGACGCGATCATGGAGGACTGGGGCCACCCCGAGCAGGAACAGCGATACGTCAAGGACAAGAAGACGATCGTCCCCGGCGGCGAGGTCGGCGTGACCGGGCACATCGGCTGGTACGTCCCGACGTACTTCGCCAAGCAGCACCCGGACGTCACGCACTGGAAGAACCTCGACAAGTACGCCGACCGGCTCCGCACGTCCGAGAGCGGCAACAAGGGCCAGCTCATGGACGGCTCCCCGTCGTACGTGACGAACGACAAGGCGCTCGTGGAGAACCTGGACCTGGACTACCAGGTCGTCTTCGCGGGCTCCGAGGCGGCGCAGATCACCCAGATCGAGCAGTTCGCCAAGCAGAAGAAGCCGTTCCTCACCTACTGGTACAAGCCGCAGTGGCTGTTCGAGAAGGTGCCGATGACGGAGGTGAAGCTGCCCGCGTACAAGGAGGGCTGCGACGCCGACCCGGCGAAGATCAAGTGCGCCTATCCGCATACGCCGCTGCAGAAGTACCTCAACGCGGACTTCGCGAAGAACGGCGGCGACGCGGCGGAGTTCCTGAAGAACTTCAGGTGGTCGGAGGAGGACCAGAACGAGGTCTCCCTGATGATCGCCGACAAGAAGATGTCGCCCGAGGACGCGGCGAAGGCGTGGGTCGACGAGCACGAGGGCAAGTGGCGGGGGTGGCTGCCGAAGTGACCCTCCGGGGGTGGGCGGGGGACTGGGCCGCCGCTTCACGGCGGATGTCTCCCACCCACTCACCCGTTACTGTCCGATCGGCTCCGCCAGTG
Organism: Streptomyces sp. NPDC031466; assembly: GCF_055581265.1. Classification (NCBI taxonomy): domain Bacteria; kingdom Bacillati; phylum Actinomycetota; class Actinomycetes; order Kitasatosporales; family Streptomycetaceae; genus Streptomyces; species Streptomyces sp. NPDC031466. The sequence continues at coordinate 70,090 of NZ_JBVIJT010000010.1, read as the reverse complement.
CCCGCATCGCCTTGTGCAGCAGGCCCGGTCCGAACGTGACGCGCGTCGCGCCCAGGTGCCCCAGCTCGCGCGGGGACGGGCCGTCCGGGCGGGCGAGGACGTTGAGCGGGCCCTCGATGCCCGCCCGCAGCGCGGGAATCGTCTCTGGCGGCGCCAGGATCGGGTACACGCAGTCCGCGCCCGCCGCCACGTACAGGCGGGCCCGCGCGATCGCGGCCCCGGGGTCCGGCTCGCCCCTGAGGAACGTGTCCACGCGCGCGTTGACGAACAGGCGGTCACCCGCCGCCGCCCGTACCTCCGCGAGGAAGTCGGCCTGCGCGGCGGGGTCCCTGAGAGGACTCGCCGAGCCCGCACCCGCGCCGCCCACGGAGTCCTCCAGATTGCAGCCGACCGCCCCGGCCGCCAGGAGCCGTTCGACCAGCTCCTTCGGCGCGAGGCCGTAGCCGCCCTCCACGTCCGCGCTCACGGGCACGGAGACGGACCGGGTGATACGGGCGATCGCCGCGAACATCTCCCCGGGCGGCACCTGCCCGTCCTCGTACCCGAGCGACAGCGCGATCCCCGCGCTGGGCGTGGCCAGCGCCGGACTGCCCGCCTCCGCCAGCGTCCGGGCGCTCACCGCGTCCCAGGGGCCCGGCAGGACCAGCGGGTCGCCGGGCGCCCGCCCGTGGTGCAGCGCGCGCAGCGTGTCGACGGGGCTCGGGGCGCTCACGGGGCGTACCCGCCGGGCTCGATACGGCGGCTCACCATCAGCCGGTTCCAGCTGTTGATGGCGGTGATCAGGCCGATGAGATGGGCCAGCGCGGACTCGTCGAAGTGCGCCGCGGCCCGCTCGTAGACCTCGTCCGGCACGAACCGGTCGGTGAGGAGGGTGACGGCCTCGGTCAGGGCGAGGGCCGCGCGTTCGCGCTCGCCGAACAGCTCCCCAGCCTCCTCCCAGGCGTTCAGCAGAGCGAGGCGCTTCGGCGTCTCACCGTTCTTCAGGGCGATCTCCACGTGCATGTCCAGGCAGAACGCGCACGCGTTGATCTGCGAGGCCCGCACCATCACCAGCTCCGCGAGCACCGGGTCGCCGAGGCCGCGCTTGGCGGCGGCGCTCAGCTCGCTCAGGGCGCCGGCGACCCGCTTGTCCAAGTGGTCGGTACGAGGCGTCACTTGTGGTCCCCGGCCTTGTAGTGGCCCGGCACCTGGCGGGTGGAGACACCGAAGCGGTTCCACGCGTTGATCACCGTGATCGCGGCGATGAGCTGCGTCAGCTCCGCCTCGTCGAAGTGCGCCGCGGCCCTCTCGTACACCTCGTCGGGCACGAAGCCGTCGGTGAGCACGGTGATCGCCTCGGTCAGCTCGATCGCGGCGACCTCCTTGGCCGTGTAGAAGTGCCGCGACTCCTCCCAGGCGCTGAGCTGGACGATCCGCTCGACGCTCTCGCCGGCCGCGAGCGCGTCCTTGGTGTGCATGTCCAGGCAGAGCGCGCAGCGGTTGATCTGCGAGGCGCGGATCTTGACCAGCTCGAAGATCACCGGGTCGAGGCCCTTACGGGCCGCCGCGTCGAGCTTGATCATGGCCTTGAAGACCTCGGGGGCGTGCTGGGCCCAGGCGAGGCGGGGGCTGTGCTCGTGGCCGTACTCCTTGGCGGCGGTGTTCTCCGCGGTGTTCCGAGCGGTGTCCTCGTTCGTCGTCATGCCTCGACCCTACGGTCGCGGTAGCCCACCGGTATGGTCCATTTCCATGGGAGAATCGTGGGCCACTCTCGGCGTCGACCTGCACCTGGAGACGGGCGGCGACGCCACGCGCCACGGCGTCCGCAAGGGCCTGACCGACGCCCTGCGCGAGGCCGTGCGCGGCGGCCGGCTCGCCCCCGGCACCCGGCTGCCCTCGTCCCGGTCCCTCGCCGTCGACCTCGGCGTCGCGCGCAACACGGTCGCCGACGCGTACGGGGACCTCGTCGCCGAGGGCTGGCTCACCGCCCGCCAGGGGTCGGGGACGCGGGTCGCCGAACGCCCGGTCGCGCCGCCGGTGCGGCCCACCCCGGCCCGCAGGCCCGCGGGCGCGCCGACGTACGACCTCAGCCCCGGCACCCCCGACCTCGCCTCCTTCCCGCGCGCCGAGTGGCTCAAGGCGGCCCGGCGCGCGCTGGTGGCGGCGCCCAACGAGGCGTTCGGGTACGGCGATCCGCGCGGCCGCGTCGAACTGCGCGAGGCCCTGGCCGGCTACCTCGCGCGGGCGCGCGGCGTGCGCGCCGACCCCGACCGCGTCGTCATCACCGCCGGGTTCGTGCACGGCCTGTCGATCCTCGGCCGGGTGCTGCGCCGGCGCGGGCTGCGGGAGGTCACCGTGGAGTCGTACGGCCTGGACATCCACTGGCACCTGCTGCACCGCGCGGGCCTGCGGACCGCGCCGCTCGGCTTCGACGGCCTCGGCACGGACACGGCCGGGCTCGGCGCGGGCGCCGCGAAGGCGGTGCTGCTCACGCCCGCGCACCAGTTCCCGATGGGCGTACCGCTGCACCCCGACCGGCGGGCGGCGGCCGTCGAGTGGGCGCGGCGCGAGGGCGGGCTGATCCTGGAGGACGACTACGACGGGGAGTTCCGCTACGACCGCCAGTCCGTCGGCGCGCTCCAGGGCCTCGACCCCGAGCACGTGGTCTACCTCGGCACGGCCAGCAAGTCCCTGGCGCCCGGGCTGCGCCTCGGCTGGATGGTGCTGCCGTCCGGGCTGCGCGACGAGGTCCTCGGCGAGAAGGACGCCGCCGGGTGGTCCTGCGGCACGCTCGACCAGCTGACGCTCGCGGAGTTCCTGACCTCCGGGGCGTACGACCGTCATGTGCGGGGCGCGCGGCTGCGCTACCGGCGCCGCCGGGACCGCCTGGTGGCCGCCCTCGCCGAACACGCGCCGGAGACCCGCGCCACGGGCATCGCGGCGGGCCTCCACGCGGTCCTCGAACTCCCCCCGGGCACGGAACAGTCCGTCGTCCAGGCCGCCAACTGGGAGCGCCTGGCGGTCCAGGGCCTCTCCCGCTTCCGCCACCCCCTCGCGACGGCGCACCCCCGGGACGCCCTGGTGGTGGGCTACGGAACCCCACCGGACCACGCCTGGCCGGCAGCCCTGACCTCCCTATGCCGAACCCTCCCCTGACCCCCGCGAACCCCCGGGAAAGGGGCGCGGGGAACGGCGCGAGCAACGACAACGCTCCCGCAGCAGGAAACCCCCCGGTCCGGGCGCCCCACGCAAGGGGCCGAGGAACACGACGGCCCCCCGGCGAAACCCGGGGAAAGGGGCGCGGGGAACGGCGCGAGCAACCACAACGCTCCCGCAGAAAGACCACCCCCGGCCCGGGCGCCCCGCGCCAAGGGACCCAGGAAACACGACGGCCCCCCGGCGAAACCCCGAGAAAGGGGCGCGAGGAACGGCGCGAGCAACCACAACGCTCCCGCAGAAAGACCACCCCCGGCCCGGGCGCCCCGCGCCAAGGGACCCAGGAAACACGACGGCCCCCCGGCGAAACCCCGAGAAAGGGGCGCGGGGAACGGCGCGAGCAACCACAACGCTCCCGCAGAAAGACCACCGCACTCAGACAAGTCACCCCCACCAACAGCCAAGCCCCCGGCACGGGAACGGCGAGGCGCCCCCGCCAGTCACTGCCCCGCCCCCGCGCCCGCCGCAACCCCCGCGCCCGCCGCAACCTCCGCCTCGCCGAACCGCGCCAGCGCCAACGCCCCCGCGACCGCCACCGCGAACCCCAGGACCGCCAGCCACCCCAGCCCTTCCCTGGTGCGGTCACCCAGCCACACCACGCCCACCAGCGCGGGCCCGATCGTCTCCCCGATCACCAGCCCGGCGGTGGCGGCCGTCACCGACCCCCGCTGCAACGCCGACGTCAGCAGCAAGAAGGCCGCCCCGCCCCCCACCAGCAGGGCGTACGCCGCGGGGTTGGCCAGCAGCGCCCCGGGCCGGACGGAGTCCACGAGCCGTACGGTCACCTCGACCACCCCGAAACCGCACCCCGCGCCGAGCCCCAGCGCCAGGGCCCGTCCCCGGTCGGGCAGCCGCCCGGCCAGCGCTCCGAGCGCGGGCACGGCCACCGCGACGCCGAGCATCACGTACCGCAGGGTGGTGGAACCCCCGTGCTCCCCCTCGTCGCCGGAGGCGAGCCCGAGCATCGCGAGCCCCGCGCAGACCACGGCGACGGCACCCCACTCGGCGCCGCTGAGCCGCACCCGCAGCAGCCGGGCGGCGACCACCGCGGTGACGGCGAGGCTCGCGGCGAGCGCCGCGCCCACCGCGTAGATGGGGATGGACCGCAGGGCCACGATCTGCAGCAGGAAGCCGAGTCCGTCGAGCGCGAGGCCCGCGAGGTAGCGCCACTGGCGCAGGGCGCGCATCAGCAGCGCCGGGTCGACGCCGGAGCCGGTGCCGGGCGCGGTGGCGCGGGTGGCGACCGCCTGGAGAACCGAGGCCGTACCGAAGCAGACCGCTGAGCCGAGTGCGCAAAACATCCCAAGAGACACGAAGTGACTGTAGACGACGGCAAGTCGAGGGAGACCCGAGGGGCGACGGCCGGGCGGGCCACTAGGCTGACCGCCTATCACACGCACCGACGGGGGAGGCGCTGCACGGATGGCGCGAATACAGCAGCCGACGAAAACGTCACCCGAAGCCCAGGCCCGAACCGAGGCCCAGACCCAAGCCCAGGCCCCCGCCCAGGCCGCCGCCCAAGCCCAGGCCGAGACTCCCGCCCAGGACCGCCCCAAGGCCCAGGAGGCCCGCAAAAAGCCCCGGCGCCTCCGCTCCAGCACCGTCGTGCTCGGCGGCATGGGCGTCCTCGCGGCGACCCTCACGTCCTGCGGCTCGGACCCGGACCGGCGCTGCGTGGACCGGGACAGCTACGACGGCTTCCGGGGCTACCGGATCCTCGCCGACAAGAACTGCAGGTCCGGCTCCCAGGGCTCCTCCGCGGGCAAGGGCCGCAAGGCGGACGCGGGCTCGCACGGCGGCAGGACGTCGGGCCGCACGGACGCCGCCTGGTACTACGACGCCGACGTCGACGGCCGTTACGCCGACGACGGCACGTTCAGCCGCAGCGAGGCCGTGGACCGCGACGGCTTCGGCTGCTCGGGCGGCGGCAGCGGCGGCGGCTGACCGCGGCCGGGACGAGACACGTACGCCATGGAACGCCGCACGATCACCCCCCGCCCCGACTGGCAGCGGACCGTCGAGGACCAGGGACTGATCTACCCCCTGACCCGCTACCCCGACGACACCCTGCGCCCCTACTGGGACGAGAGCGCCTACTACGTCTTCTCGCTGCCCGAGGTCGAGGCGCTGGAGGAGGTGGTCGAGGAACTGCACGCGATGTGCCTGGCCGCCGCCGCGCACCTCGTGGCGCACGACCGCCTCGCCGACCTCGGCATCACGGACCCACGGGTGGCCGCCGCCGTCACCGAGGCCTGGCACCGCCGGGCCGAACTCCCGTCCCTCTACGGCCGTTTCGACCTGCGGTACGACGGCACGGGCCCGGCGAAGATGCTGGAGTACAACGCCGACACCCCCACTTCCCTGGTGGAGGCCGCGAGCCCGCAGTGGTTCTGGATGGAGGAGCGCTTCCCCGGCGCCGACCAGTGGAACTCCCTCCACGAGCGCCTCGTGGACGCCTGGCGCCAGCAGGCCGCGCTGTTGCCGCCCGGCGGCCCGCTCTACTTCGCGCACTCCGCCGCCGACGAGCTGGGCGAGGACCTGATGACGGTCGCCTATCTGCGGGAGACGGCGGAACAGGCGGGCCTCGCCACGGACTCCATCGCCATGGAGGACATCGGCTGGGACCGCCTCTCGCGCCGCTTCGTGGACAAGAGGCTCCGTTTCCTGCGGTCCTGCTTCAAGCTCTACCCGTGGGAGTGGCTGACCACGGACCGCTTCGCGCCGCACGTCCTGGAGACCCTCGACAACGGTGGCGGCACCGGCTCCACCCTGTGGATCGAGCCGGCCTGGAAGATGCTCCTGTCCAACAAGGCGCTCCTGGCCGTCCTGTGGGAGCTGTACCCGGGCCACCCGAACCTGCTCCCCGCCTACCTGGACGGCCCGCGCGAACTGGCCCGGGACCGCGGCTACGTCGCCAAGCCGCTGCTGGGCCGGGAGGGCGCCGGCGTCACGGTGCACGAGCCGGGCACGACCGCCGCCCTGCGCGAGGATCCTTGCTGCTACCAGGAGTTGGCGCCACTGCCGAACTTCGACGGCAACCGCGTCGTCCTCGGCGCGTGGGTCGTGCGGGACGAGGCGGCGGGGCTCGGCATCAGGGAGTCGTCCGGTCTGGTCACGGACGAGTACGCCCGATTCATCCCGCACGTGATCCTCTGACCGCCTGCCCCCGCCCGCCCCGTGGCCGGCGCACCTCGCTCAGGCGTCGGCGCCCAACCGGACCAGCATCTTCCCGGTGTTCGCCCCGCGCAGCACCCCGAGGAACGCCTCGGGCGCCCGCTCGATGCCGTCGACGACGGTCTGCTCGGTGCGCAGGGTGCCGTCGGCGAGCAGCGGCGCCGCCCGGCCGATCCACTCGGGGAACAGGTCGAAGTGGCTGGTGACGAGCATGCCCCGCAGGCTCGCCTCCTGCCGGGCGGCACGGAAGAGGTTGTCCGGGCCGGGCGGCGGTGTGGTGGCGTTGTACGTGCTGATGGCGCCGACCAGGGCGATGCGGCCACCCGGGCGGATCGCGCCGATCGCGGCCTGGAGGTGGTCGCCGCCGACCGAGTCGAGGTAGACGTCCACGCCGTCGGGAGCGGCCTGCGCGAGCTGCTCGGCCAGGGCGCCCTCGCGGTAGTCGATGGCGGCGTCGTACCCGAAGACGTCGAGGAGTTTCTTCGTCTTCGCCGGACCGCCGGCCGACCCGATCACCCGGGAGGCGCCCAGCTCACGGGCGATCTGCCCGGCGACGCTGCCGACCGCCCCGGCCGCGGCGGACACGAACACGACGTCGCCCTCGCGCACCGGGGCGGTACGGGTCAGCGCGGCGTACGCCGTCAGGCCCGTCGTGCCGAGCGGCCCGAGGTGGGCGGAGGCCGGGGCGAGTGCGGTGTCGATGACGGTGACGGCCGCCGCGTCGAGCACGGAGTACTCCCGCCAGCCCAGGAAGTGCGTGACGGTGGCGCCGACCGGGATCCCGGGGGCGTTCGACGCGACGACCTCGCCGACCGCGCTGCCCTCCAGCGGGGCCCCGATCCGGAACGGCTCGATGTAGGAGGGCGCGTCGTCCATGCGGCCCCGCATGTACGGGTCGACCGACATCCAGGTGTTGCGGACGAGTATCCGCCCCGCGTCGAGCCGCTCGGGAACCTCGACGGTGGCGAGCTCGAAGTCCGCGGCGACGGGCTCGCCCACCGGCCGGGCGGCGAGCCGGATCTCGCGGGAGGAGGTCGTGGTGACGTTCATGGTGGCTCCTGGGGTGACAGGGACCGGGCGTACCGCCCCGGCCTGAGCTCTCCGTGCTCCGTGATCGCGGGCCGCGTTCACGGACACCAAGGTGCCGGACCCCACGCACGAACCACCGACGACCCACGCACGGCGACCCGTCAGCGCCGTACGAGGCCCGTTTCCTGCGCGGCGCGCTCCCTGCTCGACACGCCGTTTAACGTGACCGCATGCGATTCGAGGTGCTTGGCCCGCTGACGGTGCGGACGCGGGGCGGGGCGGTGGTGCCCGCGCCGGAGCCCAAGGTGCGTGCGCTGCTCGCCGCGTTGCTCGTGCGGGCGGGGCGTCCGGTTCCGGCGGACACCCTGGTCGACGACCTGTGGGGCGAGCGGCCGCCGGCCTCGCCCCTCAACTCCCTCCAGACGAAGGTCTCCCAGCTGCGCCGCGCGCTGGAGGCGGCCGAGCCGGGCGGCCGCGGGCTCGTCGCGTACGGGCCCGCCGGGTACGAGCTGCGCGTGCCGCCCGAGGACGTGGACGCCGCCCGGTTCGAGACGCTGGCCGCCCGCGCCTACGCGGCGGACACGGACCCGGCGGCGCAGGCGGCCCTCCTCACCGACGCGCTGGCGCTGTGGCGCGGCCCCGCGTACGCCGACTTCCGCGACGCCCACTTCGCGCGTGCGGCGGTCTCCCACCTGGAGGAGCAGCGCCTCACCGCCCGGGAGACGCTGGCCGAACTGCGCCTGGCGCGCGGCGAGCACGCGCTGCTGGCCGACGATCTCGCCCCCCTGGTCGCCCGCGAGCCGCTCCGCGAACGCCTGCGGGCCGCCCACCTGCGCGCCCTGTACGGCTCCGGCCGCGTGGCCGAGGCCCTGGACTCCTACCGCGACCTGCGGCTGCGTCTCAGCGAGGAACTCGGCATCGACCCGGGCCCCGAACTGGTCGCGCTGCACGAGGCGATGCTGCGCCAAGAGCCGGAACCGGGCGGCACGCGGGGACCGGTCGGCGCGACCGCGACGGCGGCACCGGCCCCCGGGCGGCCGCCCACCCACCTGCCCGCGCAGGTCACCGACCTCATAGGCCGCGACCGGGCCGTCGCCCGCATACGTGACCTCCTCGGCGCCGCCCGCCTGGTCACCCTCACCGGCCCGGGCGGCGTGGGCAAGACCCGCCTGGCCCTGGCGGCGGCGGCAGGCCTCACGCGGTCCTTCCCCGACGGCATCCACCTGGCCGAGCTCGCCGGAGCCGGCGGCGAGGCCGGCCCCGCCGAGGTCACGGCCACGGTGGCGGCGGCCCTCGGCATCCGCGACGACGCCCCGGACGAACGGACGCCCGGGCAGCCGGTGACGGAGGGCGTCGTTCGCCGGGGCGAAGCCGGGACGGCGGCGGTCGAGCGGATCGGGCGCGCGATCGGCGGACGCCGGCTGCTGCTCGTCCTCGACAACTGCGAACACGTCCTCGGCCCCGTCGCCGACCTGACCGCCCACCTCCTGCGCCGTGCCCCGCGCCTGCACGTCCTCGCCACCAGCCAGGAACCCCTCGCCCTGACCGGCGAGACCCTGGAGGCCGTCGCCCCGCTCGGCGAGCAGGACGCGCTGCGGCTGTTCGCCGCCCGCGCCGCGGCCACCGCACCCGGCTTCGCCCTGGACGACGGCAACCGCGAGGCCGCCTCCCTCATCTGCCGCCGCCTGGACGGCATCCCGCTCGCCGTGGAACTCGCCGCCACCCGCGTACGGACCCTCGGCGTGCACGCACTCGCCGACCGCCTGCACGACCGCTTCCGCCTCCTGAACCAGGTGCGCCGCGACGCCCCGGCCCGCCAGCGCACGCTGCGCGCGATGATCGACTGGAGCTGGGAACTCCTGACGGCGCCCGAGCGCCGGGCCCTGCGCCGCCTCGCCGTGTTCAGCGGCGGATTCACCCTGACCGGCGCGGAGTCCGTACTGGGAGGAGCGCGGGAGGCAGCGGACCCGACGGGGACGGTTCCGGTGGACGACGTGCTGGAGCTGGTGACCCGCCTGGTGGACCGCTCCCTGCTCGCCCCGCCGGCGCCCGACGCCCTCGAACCGCGCTACCGCATGCTCGAATCCGTCACCGCGTACAGCCTCGAACGCCTCGACGACGCGGCCGAGACGACGGCGACCCGCCGCCGCCACGCCACCCACTTCGCCGCGTTCGCCGAACGCGCCGCCGCCCTGCACGGCCCCGACCAGCGGGCGTGGCTTCGCCGCCTCGACCACGAGACGGCCAACCTCCGTACCGCGCTGAGCTGGGCGATCACGGCCTCGGACGCCCCGACCGCCCTGCGTCTCGTCAACTCCCTGACCTGGTACTGGTTCCTCCGCGGCCGCCTCCGCGAAGCCCTCCGCTCCCTGGACCAGGCCCTGAACCTGCCCGGGGCAAACCACCCGGACGAGGAGCCCGCGGACCTCGGCCCGGCCCGCACCGCCGCCGCCTGCGCGCACGCCGCCTTCGCCCTGCTGACCGGCGAGACCGCCCGCCCGGACGAGGGCACGTACGGACCCGGGACCGCCACGCCCGCGGACGCCCGCTCCCGCTGGCTGCTCGCCTTCGCGCGGTGCGGGTTCGACGACACGCCCCGCGAGACCGCCCGGGTCGACGCGCTGCTCGCGGAGTTCCGGGCGGCGGGCGACCGCTGGGGCGAGGCCGCCGCCCTCTCCACCCGGGCCACCCGCGCCCTGTACCGGGGCGACCTGGCCGCCGTACGCCGCGACGCCACCCGAGCCGCCGGCCTCTTCGGCGAACTCGGCGACCGGTGGGGCCAGTTGCGCTCCTCCGAACAACTCGGCGTGCTCGCCGAGATCGCCGCCGACTACGACGAGGCGGCCCTGCTCCAGCGCGAGGGCGCACGCGGCGCCGAGGAACTGGAGCTGTGGACCGACCTCTCCTTCCGCCTCTCCCGCCTCGGCCGGCTCGCCCTTCTGACCGGGGACGATTCCGCCGCCACCGCCCACCACGAGCGTGCCGCCCGCCTCGCGGCCCAGCAGTCGCACCGCCCCGCCCAGCAGTTCGCCGAGACCGGCCTCGCCCTCGGCGCCCGACACCGGGGCGACCTGGACGCCGCCGAGGAACTCCTGCTGCCCTGGCTGGACTTCAACCGCCGCTTCGCCGTCGCCTCCGGTACGGCCCTGATCCTGGCCCAGCTCGGCTACGTGGCCGAACAGCGCGGGGACGCGCAGCGCGCCGAGGAGCTGCACCGGGAGGGGCTGGCCGCGGCCCGCGCGACGGGGGACGAGCGCGCCGTGGCCCTCGCCCTGGAGGGCCTCGCGGGAGCCCGCTCCCTGGCCGGCGACCACACCCGGGCCGCCGCCCTCCTCGGCACGGCCGCCCGCATCCGCGCGGCACAGGGCGCGCCCCTGCCACCCGCGGAACGCACCGACGTCACCCGCACCACCCACCGCACCCGCACCGCCCTGGGCGACCCCGCCTTCCGGGCCGCGTACGACCGGGACGCGCACGACTGGGCGGCGTACGACCGGGCCACCCCCGCCCAGGAAACCGCTAGCTGAGCACGGCCCGCAGCTGGTCCAGCCCCCAGTCGAGATCCTCCTTGCTGATCACCAGCGGGGGAGCGATGCGGATCGTCGCGCCGTGGGTGTCCTTCACCAGCACCCCGCGGTCCATCAGCTTCTCGGAGACCGCGCGGCCCGTGCCGTACGCCGGGGCGATGTCGACGCCCGCCCACAGCCCGCGCCCGCGCACCTCGCTCACCTTGCCGGTGCCGGTCAACAGCCCCAGCTCGGCGTGCAGATGCTCGCCCAGCTCCGTGGCGCGCGCCTGGTACTCGCCCGTCTCCAGCATGGCGAGCACCTCCAGGCCCACGGCGCAGGCGAGGGGGTTGCCGCCGAACGTCGACCCGTGTTCGCCCGGCCTGAACACCCCGAGCACGTCGGCGTCGGCGACCACCGCGGAGACCGGCACGACTCCGCCCCCGAGCGCCTTGCCCAGCACGTACACGTCCGGCACCACGCCCTCGTGCTCGCACGCGAACGTACGTCCCGTCCGGCCGAGCCCCGACTGGATCTCGTCGGCCATGAAGAGCACCCCGCGCTCCCGGGTCAGCTCCCTGACCCCCGCCAGATATCCGGCGGGCGGCACGAGGACTCCGGCCTCGCCCTGGATCGGCTCCAGCAGCACCGCCACGGTGTCCTCGGTCACCGCGGCCCGCAGCGCCGCCAGGTCCCCGTACGGCACGATGTCGAACCCCGGCGTGTACGGCCCGTAGTCCGCCCGCGCCTCGGCGTCCGTGGAGAAGCTGACGATGGTCGTGGTCCGGCCGTGGAAGTTGTCGGCGGCCACGACGATCCTCGCCCGGCCGTCCGGCACGCCCTTGACCTTGTACCCCCACTTCCGCGCGGTCTTGACGGCCGTCTCCACGGCCTCCGCGCCGGTGTTCATGGGCAGCACCATCTCCTTGCCGCACAGCGCGGCCAGGCGCGTGCAGAACTCGGCGAACCGGTCGTGGTGGAAGGCCCGCGAGGTCAGCGTCACACGGTCCAGCTGGGCCTTGGCCGCGTCGATCAGCCGACGGTTGCCGTGCCCGAAGTTGAGCGCGGAGTACCCGGCGAGCATGTCGAGGTAGCGGCGCCCCTCGACGTCGGTCATCCACGCGCCCTCGGCGGAGGCGACCACGATGGGCAGCGGATGGTAGTTGTGCGCGCTGTGCGCCTCGGCCGAGGCGATGAACCGCTCGCTGGTCGTGCGGGGAGAGGGCGTACTCGACACGGGGTCTCCGTTCATCCTGCGGCGTGGGCCGATGATGGCGGCCGGATGGTTCGCGTTCTGCCGGGTGGTTCCCGTTCTATCGTCGCTCGCATCGCGGAGGGGGAAACCTGCCGGATCGGTGCGCCGGCCGGGGCGGCCCGGACAGCACGGTGACTGGCGCACGGGGAAGCGACCCCTAAGCCGATCTTCCGCGGGGGAAGATCAGAGGCGGGCCGTCGCCGCCCCGCCACCCGCCGCCACCCCGGCGCGCGGACTTCCGCCCCAACCTGTTTCCGAGCAATGAGGGTCACCTGAGAGAATGGGCCGCATGGCCTCTGAACGTCCTCGTGTGCTCTCCGGGATCCAGCCCACCGCCGGCTCGTTCCACCTCGGCAACTACCTCGGCGCGGTGCGCCAGTGGGTGGCGCTGCAGGAGTCCCACGACGCCTTCTACATGGTGGTGGACCTGCACGCGATCACCGTGCCGCAGGACCCCGCCGAGCTGCGCGCCAACACCCGCCTCGCCGCCGCCCAGCTGCTCGCCGCCGGCCTCGACCCCGAGCGCTGCACGCTCTTCGTCCAGAGCCACGTCCCCGAGCACGCCCAGCTGGCGTGGGTGATGAACTGCCTCACCGGCTTCGGCGAGGCCTCCCGCATGACGCAGTTCAAGGACAAGTCCGCCAAGCAGGGCGCCGAGCGCGCCTCGGTCGGCCTGTTCACCTACCCGGTCCTCCAGGTCGCGGACATCCTGCTGTACCAGGCCCACCAGGTCCCGGTCGGCGAGGACCAGCGCCAGCACATCGAGCTGACCCGGGACCTCGCCGAGCGGTTCAACGGCCGCTTCGGGCAGACGTTCACCGTGCCGTCGGCGTACATCCTCAAGGAGACGGCGAAGATCTACGACCTCCAGGACCCGTCGATCAAGATGAGCAAGTCGGCGTCCACCCCCAAGGGCCTGATCAACCTCCTCGACGAGCCCAAGGTCACCGCCAAGAAGGTCAAGAGCGCCGTGACGGACACCGACACCGTGATCCGCTACGACGTGGCGGAGAAGCCGGGCGTCAGCAACCTCCTGAGCATCTACTCCACGCTCACCGGAACCGGTATCGCGGAACTGGAGCAGAAGTACACCGGCAAGGGCTACGGTGCGCTGAAGACCGACCTCGCCGAGGTCATGGTCGAGTTCGTCACCCCGTTCCGGGACCGCACCCAGCAGTACCTGGACGACCCGGAGACACTCGACTCGATCCTGGCCAAGGGCGCGGAGAAGGCCCGTGCCGTCGCCGCCGAGACCCTCGCGCAGGCGTACGACAAGGTGGGCTTCCTGCCCGCCAAGCACTGAGCCCCGCCCCGCCGACACGACGAACACGACGAACACGACGAACACGACGAACACGACGACAGGACGACAGGAGTACGACGTGGGGACCGTAACGATCGGCGTCTCGATCGCGGTCCCGGAGCCACACGGCAGCCTGCTCCAGGAGCGGCGCGCGGGCTTCGGGGACCCCGCGGCGCACGGCATCCCCACGCACGTGACCCTGCTGCCGCCGACCGAGGTGGAGGCCTCCGCGCTGCCCGCGGTCGAGGCGCACCTCATGTCGGTCGCCGCGGCGGGCCGCCCCTTCCCGATGCGCCTCTGCGGTACGGGCACCTTCCGTCCGCTGTCCCCTGTCGTCTACGTCCAGGTGGTGGAGGGTGGCGCGGCCTGCTCCTGGCTCCAGGAGCGGGTGCGGGACGCGTCGGGCCCGATGGCGCGCGAACTGCAGTTCCCCTATCACCCGCATGTCACAGTGGCGCACGGCATCGCCGAAGAGGCCATGGACCGGGCGTACGCGGAGCTCTCGGAGTACGAGGCCGCGTGGCCGTGCACCGGGTTCGCGCTGTACGAGCAGGGCTCCGACGGCATCTGGCGCAAGCTGCGCGAGTTCGCCTTCGGCGGTCCCGTGGTGCCGCCCCAGTCGCCCTACCCGGCCGCCCGCGGCTCACTGCCCGCACGCTGAGCGGACGCGCGCCGGGCGTACGCGCGCCGAGCAGTCGCATTCCGGGCGGCCGCGCCCCGCGCGGCCGTGCCGGCCCGTCCGCTCAGAGCGGCAGCCGTCGGAAGATCGGCCTCGGCAGGTGCCGCAGCGCCGACATGACCACCCGCAGGGCCCCGGGCACCCACACCGTCTCCGAACGCCGCCGCAGACCGGTCTCGATGGCCAGCGCCACCGCCTCCGGAGTGGTCGCCATGGGAGCCTCCTCCAGGCCCCGCGTCATCTTCGAGCGCACGAAGCCGGGCCGGACGACCATCACATGCACCCCCGTGCCGTGCAGCGCGTCGCCGAGGCCCTGGGTGAAGGCGTCCAGACCCGCCTTGCTGGAGCCGTAGATGAAGTTCGAGCGGCGGGCCCGCTCGCCCGCGACCGAGGAGAGCACCACCAGGGAGCCGTGCCCCTGGGACTGCAGGGCCCGCGCGCACACCAGGCCCGCGGAGACCGCCCCGGTGTAGTTGGTCCGCGCGACCCGCACCGCGGAGAGCGGGTCGTCCTCGTCGCGGGCCTGGTCGCCGAGGACACCGAAGGCGAGCAGCACCATGTCGATGTCGCCCTCGGTGAAGACCTTGCCGAGGTGCTCCTCGTGGGACTCGGGGTCGAGTGCGTCGAAGGCGACGGTCCGCACGTCCGCGCCCAGGTCGCGCAGCCCGGCGGCGGCCTGCTCCAGGGCCGGTGAGGGACGGCCGGCCAGCCATACCGTGCGGGTGCGGCGCGCGATCAGACGCCGGGCGGTGGCCAGGCCGATCTCGGAGGTGCCGCCGAGGACGAGCAGGGACTGGGGGGTGCCGAAGGCGTCTTTCATGAGTACCGATCTCCTAGAGGTCGAGGCGGCGCGAGAGGTCCGAGCGGAACACGCCGCGCGGGTCGAGACCGGCCCGCAGGGCGCGGAAGTCGTCGAGCCGGGGGTACATCGCGGCGAGCATCTCGGGCCGCAGTCGCGCGTCCTTGGCGAGGTAGACGCGCCCGTCGGCGGCGGCCACCTCCTCGTCCAGCTCGTCGAGGAAGGCGCCGAGGCCGGGCAGGCCCGCGGGGATGTCCAGCGCGAGCGTCCAGCCGGGCATCGGGAAGGACAGCCAGCCCGGATCGCCCTCGCCGAAGCGCTTCAGCACGGCGAGGAAGGAGGGGCAGCCGCGCTCCGAGATGCGCCGCACGACGCGGCACAGGGCCTCCTCCTTGCCGTATCCGACGACGAACTGGTACTGCACGAAGCCGCTGCGGCCGTAGACGCGGTTCCAGTGCGGGACGCCGTCCAGCGGGTGGAAGAAGGTGGAGATCTTCTGCAGCTCGCCGATGCGGGAGCGGGGCGCCCTGCGGTACCAGAGTTCGTTGAACAGGCCCACCGAGGCCTTGCCCAGCAGCCCCTCCGGCAGGAAGGAGGGGGCGGCGGGCAGCTGCCCCGGGCGGAAGGCCAGCGGGGCCCTGCGCGCGCGGGCCCGGGCGGGCAGGGCGGCCAGCGGGGCGTGGTCGCCGCGGGTCAGCACCGAGCGGCCCATGGCGCTGCCGCGCGCGAGGAGGTCGATCCACGCCACCGAGTAGCGGTAGCGGTGGTCGCCGGCGGTGAGGCGGGCCATCAGGTCGTCGAGGTCGGTGGCGCGTTCGGTGTCCACGCTCATCAGGGACGTCTCGACGGGCTGGAGCCGGACCGTCGCCGACAGGATCACGCCGGTCAGGCCCATGCCGCCCGCGGTGGCGTCGAACAGGGGGGTGCCGGGCGCGAGGGTGTGGACCGTGCCGTCCGCGGTGAGCAGGTCCATCGACAGGACGTGGCGCGAGAACGAGCCCGAGACGTGGTGGTTCTTGCCGTGGATGTCGGCGCCGATGGCCCCGCCGACCGTCACATAGCGGGTCCCCGGGGTGACCGGCACGAACCAGCCGAGGGGCAGCAGCACCTCCATCAGGCGGTGCAGCGAGACCCCCGCGTCGCACACGACCGTGCCCGCGTCGGCGTCGATGGCGCGCACCCGGTCCAGGCCCGTCATGTCGAAGACGTCGCCGCCCGCGTTCTGTGCCGCGTCGCCGTACGCCCGGCCCAGGCCCCTGGCGATGCCGCCGCGCTCGCCGCAGTCGCGCACGGCGGCCGCGGCCTCCTCGGGGGTGCGGGGCCTGACCAGCCGGGCGGTGGTCGGGGCTGTGCGGCCCCAGCCGGAGACGGACACGGCCTCGAAGGGCGTCAGGGCGGGGGAGTCGGCAGCCATGGCACCGACCGTAGCGTCCGATTGAGGATAGTTCGGCATAAATCATCCGCTCTCTCACCGAAATGGGTGATTGAGGGAGTGTCATCACAACATTGCCGGAATTATTTGAAGGTTGGCTACAAGAGTCGAGACGCCCGGCCCCCGAACCCGCCCGGCCCCCGCATCTCTTCGGATGTCTTCGAAAGAGGCCACATGCACGACATGGACCACAGGCTGCTGTCGGCCCTGCGCGACTGCGGCACCGACCCGCGCGTGGCCACCGCCGCGCGCGCCCTCTCCTGGAGCGGCGAGCACGGCGCGCTCTGGATCGCCGCCGGGCTCGC
Organism: Streptomyces sp. NPDC031466; assembly: GCF_055581265.1. Lineage (NCBI taxonomy): Bacteria > Bacillati > Actinomycetota > Actinomycetes > Kitasatosporales > Streptomycetaceae > Streptomyces > Streptomyces sp. NPDC031466. The sequence continues at coordinate 53,413 of NZ_JBVIJT010000010.1, read as the reverse complement.
GGGCGCCGCCGTGGACCGTGAGCGGCGCGCCGCCTGGCTGCGCGGCGCGGCCCTGACCGCCGCCGCCCACCTGGCCAGCATGGGCCTCAAGCGGATCGTGCGCCGCCCGCGCCCTGCGGGGCGGCCCGGCACCGAACCCCTGGTGCGCACCGCGGGCCGGCACTCCTTCCCCAGCTCGCACGCCACCTCGGCGGCCGCGGCCACCGTCGCCTACGGCGCGCTGCGCCCCGCCGGAGCCCGCCTCGTGCCCCCGCTGGCCGCCGCGATGTGCGTCTCCCGCATGGTCGTCGGCGTCCACTACCCCTCGGACGTGGCCGCGGGCGCCGTGCTCGGCGCGCTCACCGCCCGCGCCGGGACCGGCTGGATGAACGGGGGCCGCCGCGATGCCTGAACGTATCTCCACCGTCCTGGAGCACCCTCGCCCACACCGGCCCGCGCGCCCGGGCCCCCTCGCCCTGCCCCTCGGCCTCCTGAAGACCGCACGGCCCCGCCAGTGGGTCAAGAACATCCTGGTCGTCGCGGCCCCCGCCGCGGCGGGCGAACTCTTCTCGCGCCAATCCCTGACCCGGCTCTCCCTCGTCTTCGTGCTGTTCACGGCCGCCGCGTCCGCCGTCTACCTCATCAACGACGCACGGGACGCCGACGCCGACCGCGCCCACCCCACCAAGTGCCGCAGGCCGGTCGCCGCCGGGCAGGTGCCGGTGCCCGTCGCCTACGCCGTCGGCGGGTGCCTCGCGGTCCTCGCACCCGTGACCGCCGCCCTGCTGTGCACCCCGCTGACCGCCGCGCTCCTCGCCGCCTACGTCGGCATGCAACTCGCCTACTGCGTCAGCCTCAAGCACGTCCTCGTCGTCGACCTCACCATCGTCACGACCGGCTTCCTGATGCGGGCCATGATCGGCGGCCTCGCCCTCGACATCCCGCTCTCGCGCTGGTTCCTGATCACCACCGGCTTCGGGGCCCTCTTCATGGTCTCCGCCAAGCGCTACTCCGAGGCCGTCCAGATGGCCGCCACCACCGGGAGACCGGGCGCCACACGCGCGCTGCTCACCGAATACACCACCGGCTACCTGCGCTTCGTGTGGCAGCTCGCCGCCGGGGTCGCCGTCCTCGCGTACTGCCTGTGGGCCATGGAGGAGGGCGGCAGCACCACCGGCGGCAGCCTGCTGCCCTGGCGGCAGCTGTCCGTGACCGCCTTCATCCTCGCGATCCTGCGCTACGCCGTCTTCGCCGACCGGGGCACCGCCGGCGAGCCCGAGGACGTCGTCCTGCGCGACAGGGCACTCGCCGTGATCGGCCTGGTGTGGCTGGCGATGTACGGGCTCGCGGTCGCGGACTGGTGAACGCGCACTCCCCGCGCGGGCGGCTGCGGGCGCTCGGACCCGAACTGCTGGGCTTCGCCGCCGCCGGGATCTGCGCGTACGCGGCCGACCTCGCCCTGTTCGTCTGGCTGCGCGGGCCCGCGGGCCTCGACCCGCTGAGCGCCAAGGCGCTCTCCTTCGTGGCGGGCTGCTCGGTGGCGTACGCGGGCAACGCGCTGGGCACCTACCGGCGCAGGGCCGCCGGGGTGCCGCGGCTGCGCCAGTACGCGGTGTTCTTCGCCGTCAACATCGCCGGCGCCCTCGTCCAGCTGCTGTGCATCGCCGTCTCCCACTACGGGCTCGGCCTCACCTCGCAGCGGGCCGACACCGTCTCGGGCGCCGGGATCGGCATGGCCCTCGCCACCGTGCTGCGGTTCTGGGGAACCCGGACCCTCGTGTTCCGCGTGGCGGGCGGGACTTCGGGCACGACTTCGGACAGGACAGCAGGCACGGAGGCGACATGGACTGGCTGAAGAAACTGCCCGGCATCGGGCCGATCGCCGAGAAGGGCATGCGCACGCACGCGTGGCGCTCGTACGAACGGCTCGACACGGTCCACTGGAGCCGCCTCGCGGCCGCCATGACGTTCATCAGCTTCCTGGCGCTCTTCCCGCTGCTCACCGTGGCCGCCGCGATCGCCGCGGCCACCCTCACCACCAAGCAGCAGCACACCCTGGAGAACAAGCTCACCGAGCAGGTCCCCGGCATCTCCGACCAACTGGACCTCGACGGCCTGGTCGCCAACGCCGGCACCGTCGGCCTCGTCGCCGGCGCCCTGCTGCTCTTCACCGGCATCGGCTGGGTCGGCTCGATGAGGGAGTGCCTGCGGGCCGTCTGGGAACTGGAGGACGAGGAGGAGAACCCCGTCCTGCGCAAGGTCAAGGACGCCGGGGTGCTCATCGGGCTCGGCGGCGCGGGCCTCGCCTCCTTCGCCGCCTCCGCGCTCGCCTCGACCGCCGTCGGCTGGACCGCCGACCTCCTTGGCGTGGACGAGACGGGCTGGGGCACGGTCCTGCTCCAGGCCGTCGCCTTCGCGATCGCCGTCCTCGCCGACTTCCTGCTGCTGCTCTACGTCCTGACGCTGCTGCCCGGCGTCCAGCCGCACCGGCGCGACCTCGTCATCGCGGGACTGATCGGCGCCGCCGGTTTCGAGCTGCTCAAACTGCTCCTCGGCGGCTACATGAAGGGCGTCGCCGCCAAGAGCATGTACGGCGCCTTCGGCGTGCCCGTCGCGCTGCTCCTGTGGATCAACTTCACCGCGAAGCTGCTGCTGTTCTGCGCCGCCTGGACGGCGACGCGGAGAGCGGCGCGGACGGGTGCCGCGACGGACGAGGAGACCTCCGCCGTCAGTTCCGGCGCGGGGGACGCCCGGCCTGGCCCGGAAGCGGCATCCGGCGCCTGACGAGGAAGACGCCCGCGCCCAGCACCACGACCAGACCGCCCGCCACCCCCAGGGCGACGCCCATGCCGCTCGACCCACCGTCGGAGCCGTGCGCCATGTTCGCGGCGGCGCCGTTCTTGCCGTCGCCGCCGCTGCCCGGAGCGCCGTTGCCGGACCCCGCGGCACCCTTGGGGGCGACCAGCTCGCCCACCGGGTCGACCTTGCCCGCGGCCGCGAAGCCCCAGTCGAAGAGCCGCGCGGTCTCCTTGTAGACGGCGTGGGCCTCTCCGGAGGAGGGGTTCATGACGGTGACGAGCAGCACCTTGCCGTCGCGCTCGGCGACACCGGTGAAGGTGTTGCCCGCGTTGGTGGTGCTGCCGTTCTTCACGCCGGCGATGCCCTTGTAGGGGCTGATGCCGATGGCCCCGGTGAGCAGCCGGTTGGTGTTCTGGATGCCGAAGGACTCGCGCTTCGTCTTCCCCTTGTCCTTGCCCTTGGTGATCTTCTTGGTCTCACCGGGGAACTGGGCGGTGGCCGTCGAGCAGTACTCCCTGAAGTCCTTCTTCTGCAGCCCGGAGCGGGCGAACAGCGACAGGTCGTACGCCGAGGAGACCTGCCCCTTGGCGTCGTACCCGTCGGGCGAGACCACGTGGGTGTCGAGTGCCTGGAGGTCCTCGGCGTGCTTCTGCATGTCCTGGACGGTCTTGGCGACGCCGTCGTTCATCGCCGACAGGACGTGCACCGCGTCGTTGCCCGACCGCAGGAAGACGCCGAGCCACAGGTCGTGGACGGAGTACGTCTCGTTCTCCTTGATGCCCACCATGCTGCTGCCCTCGCCGATGCCCTCCAGGTCGGCGAGGGTCACCTTGTGCTGCTGCGACTTGGGGAACTTCGGCAGCACCGTGTCCGCGAACAGCATCTTCAGGGTGCTCGCGGGGGGCAGCCGCCAGTGCGCGTTGTGCGCGGCGAGGACCTCGCCCGACTCCGCGTCGGAGACGATCCAGGAGCGCGCCGACAGCTCCTTGGGCAGCACCGGGGCGCCCGCCTTGAGCTTCACCTGGGTGCCGGGCTTGCCGAGCAAGGCGCCGCCGACGCTCGACATCGCCGCGGGCGGCTTCGGCTGATCCTTGTCGCCGGGCTCCTCGTCCGCGAGGGCGGGGGTGGTCGCGGACATCGTCAACAGGGTCGCGGAGGCGAGCAACAGGGCGGCTTTTTTCGACACGGGCACGGACGAGAACGTACAGGGCGGGTTCACGGGCCCCACCGCCGACTCCTGGTTCCTGCTCGCTTGGTTCCTGCTCGCATTCGGGGCGTGGAGCTGGTTCATCTGGACTACCTTTCACAAGCAACTAACCATCAGGACACCGGAGCCCGGAGAAGGCACAGGTCACAGCGCATGACGCCATTCGTCGCCCTCCCTTCAGAAGAGCGTTTGGACACCGTGAGGGTTGCGGTCTACGCCCGACAGTCCAAAGCCCGTCCCGACTCGTCCGAGGCATCCCCCGAAGCGCAGCTTGCCGCCGGAGCGGCACTGGCGGATGGTCGTGGTTGGCAGGTCGTCCATCGGTTCAAGGACGTCGGTCGCTCCGGATGGGACTCCAACGCCGTACGCCCGGGGTTCGAAGAACTCATGGTCGCTGTCCGCGCGGGGGAGGTCGACGCGGTGGTCGTCAACGAGTTGAGTCGGCTGACCCGCAAGGGCGCGCATGACGCGTTGGAGATCGACAGTGAGTTCAAGAAACACGGGGTGCGCTTCGTGTCCGTGCTTGAGCCGTTCCTCGACACGTCCAACGCGATCGGCGTCGCGATCTTCACCCTGATCGCGGCACTCGCCAAACAGGACAGCGACATCAAGGCCGAGCGGCTCAAGGGTGCGAAGGACGAGATCAAGGCCGTTGGCGGGCGGCACTCGAGCTCTCCTCCCTATGGCATGCGCGCCGTCCGCGAGAAGATCGGCAACCTCGTCGTCTCCGTGCTTGAGCCCGACGAGGACAACCCGGAACATGTCGCCATCGTCGAGCGCATGCTTGAGATGAGCTGGAACGGGATCGCGGACAACAAGATTGCGACCACGTTTGAGGACGAAGAGATTCCCGCACCCGGGAACGCCGAGCGGCGCGCCACTGAGAAGCGAATCGCGTCCATCAAGAAGCGCCGCGTGTCGGATGAGGACAGCCCTGTCCGGTGGCGTGCCCAGACTGTGCGATGGATCATCAATCACCCGGCCATTGGTGGCTTCGCAAGCGAGCGGGTGAAGCGGGGGAAGGCGTACGAAAACGTCGTCGCTCAGGATGCTGCCGGCAAGCCCCTGGCGCCGCACAGGGGGATCGTTACAGGCGCGAAGTGGCTTGAGCTGCAAGAGCGCCGCAAGAAACGCAACGCCAACCGGAAACCAGGGAACGAGGAAACCACGCCACGACTGCTTTCCGGGTGGCGTTTCTCGACATGCGGTATCTGTACCGGGTCCATTGGGCAGGCCAAAAACAACGGTGGGCAGGACTATTACATGTGCGCGAATCCCAAGGGGCACGGCGGACTGTCCGTCAAGCGCGAAGAGGCGGACAATTACGTTGCCGACAAGGTCTGGGCACGGTTGATCGCTGCCGACATGGAAGATGAAACTGACCGCGGTTGGGTCGCTGCGGCCGCACTGCGCCACGCGGGGCAGAAAGAATTGGCCGGAGTACGGGAGGAACGCCGCGAAGTGGTGGCTCGTTTGCACCATGTGCAGCGGTCCATCGCGGAGTTGCAGGCGGACCGCAAAGGCGGGTTCTACCGAGGGCGGGACGAATTGGCCACGTGGCGGGCCACCATGGAGCAATACCGGGCCTACGAGGGCGAGTGCACGACCAAGATCGCTGAACTTGACGGCAAGATCCAAGCTGCGATCGAGGTACCCGCTGCATGGTTCGAACCCGGGGAAGACCCGGTGGGGCCCAAATCGCCATGGGGCTCATGGGACGTATTCGAGCGACGAGAGTTTCTCGGCTGCTTCCTGTCAGGCGTCCGGATCGGGCGGGGGCGCGACCCGGAGACGAGGAAGCTCATCCCGATCGAGGAACGGATCACGGTGCACTGGCGTCAGCTCGAACCGGAGCGGGATGCCCTCGCGTGAGCGCGAAGACCCCGAAAGCCGATCACACCAACGCCCGTGCCTAGGATGAACGACGTGATGGCCAAGGCGAGGTGGACCCAGAAGTAGGCCGTGGGACTGCCGTTGTCGAAGGCGAGCCCGCTCGCATCCTTGGCCAAGTTCTTCACGAAGGTCGTCCAGACCACCCAAGACCACACGCCGAAGGCGAGCAGGAACCAAGAGACGGGACGGCTGAGCTTCATGGAGTGGTGTCCTCTGGTGCGGGGGAGCCGTGCCCCGCAAGTGTCCTACTCGCGGCTCGGCGCCCTGGCATCGGGGGTGCCGGTGGTGGGGACCATCGGGTTGCGTGGCGTCCGCGCTCTGCGCCGCGCCTCATAGCCGTGGCCGTGGTGGGGGTGCTCATCGGTCTCGCCGTCCTCGCGGCCGTCGCCGGCTTCCACCGGTACGCGTGGCGCCGCCTGGTGCGGGACACGACGGCCGGGCCCGGCCCCGCCCGCCGCGCGGGCACGGTCGTCTTCGTCGCCGGCCCGCTGCTGATGTTCGCCGCGCTCGTCAGCGGGCGGGCCGGGGCGCCCTTCCCGCTCCAGCGGGTGCTGGCCTGGCCCGGCTACCTGTGGCTGGCGCTCTCCCTCTACCTGCTGCTCGCCCTGCTCGCGGCCGAGTTGCTGCGCCCCCTGGCGCGGCGGTGGGTGGAACGCCCGCGTCCGGAAGCCGTACGCGGCCTCTCCGGGGAAGGCGTACGAGACCTCAGCGAGAAAGACGTTCCGGAGCGCTCCGACAGGGACGGACCGGGCCGCTCCGAACAGGCGGCCTCCCGCCGTCTCTTCGTCTCCCGTGTCGTCGGGGGCGCCGTCGCGGCCGCCGCCGTGGGGACCGTCGGCCACGGGACGTACGGCGTGCTGCGCGGGCCCGGCGTGCAGCGGGTCACCGTGCCGCTGGCCAAACTGCCGCGCGCGGCGCACGGGTTCCGGATCGCCGTGGTCAGCGACGTCCACCTGGGACCGATCCTCGGGCGCGACTTCACCCGCCGTGTGGTCGACACCGTCAACGCCACCCAGCCCGACCTGATCGCCGTGGTCGGCGACCTGGTGGACGGCAGCGTCCAGGACCTCGGCCCGGCCGCCGCGCCGCTCGCCGGGCTGCGGGCGCGGCACGGCACGTACTTCGTCACCGGCAACCACGAGTACTTCTCCGGCGCCGACCAGTGGGTCGACCACTTCCGCGAGTTGGGCCTGCGCCCGCTGCGCAACGCCCGTACGGAACTGCCGTGGTTCGACCTCGCCGGCGTCGACGACGTGGCCGGGGAGAGCGAGGGCGAGGGGCCCGACTTCGCCCGGGCGCTCGGTGACCGGGACCGTGCACGGGCCTCGGTGCTCCTGGCCCACCAGCCGGTCGTCATCCACGACGCCGTCGAGCACGGCGTGGACCTCCAGCTCTCCGGCCACACCCACGGCGGCCAGCTCTGGCCCGGCAACCTCGTGGCGGACCTGGCCAATCCGACGCTCGCGGGCCTGGAGCGCTACGGCGACACCCAGCTGTACGTGTCGCGGGGCGCCGGCGCGTGGGGGCCGCCGGTGCGGGTCGGGGCGCCGTCCGACATCACGGTGGTGGAACTGGCGTCGCGCCACGCGTGAGGGGGTGGGGCGGCACGGTGGGCAGGGCGAACCGGCGCACGCCCGGCACCGCCGCCGTCCCCGCGCAGGCCACCGCCACGACCGCCGCCGCGGTCCACAGCGGGGGCCCGGTGCCCCAGGCGCCCGCCATGAGCGGCGCGAGGACATAACCGAGCGGCATCGCGGCCATCGAGAGCAGCCAGTCGTACGAGGTGACGCGGGCCAGCACCGCGGCCGGTATCACCGCCTGCACCGAGGTGTCCCACACAGGGCTGAGGAAGCCGAGTCCGGCCAGCGCCAGGCCGTAGGCGGCGATGACGGCGGGCGCGGGCGCCTCGGCGGCGAGCAGGGCGAGCGGCAGGGCGTAGGTCGCGAGGCCGAGGTTGGCCGTCAGGATCGGCCGCCGGGGCCGGGCCCGCCCCGCGAGCAGCGAGCCGAGCAGCAGTCCGACCGCGCCCGCCTGGAGGATGCCGATCCAGACCTCCTCGCCGCCCAGTTCGGCGACGGCGAGGGCCGGGCCGAGGGTCATCAGCACGGCGGCGGCGCCGTTCCAGGCGGCGTGGGCGACCAGGCTCGTCCAGTACCAGTCGCGGCGCCGTACCTCCTGCCAGCCCTCGACCAGGTCCTTGGCGAGGGAGTGGCGCGGGCCCACCGGGGTCGCGCAGGTGACGCGGACGGCCGCGAGGAGGCAGGCGCTGACGGTGAAGGAGGCGGCGTCGACGACGAAGGCCCAGCCGGGGCCGGCCGTGGCGATGAGCAGGCCGGCGAGGGCGGGCCCCGCGAGGGCGGTGCCGCTCCTGACCACGCCGATCAGGGAGTTGGCGCCGTGGCGGTCCTTCTCGGCGACGGTTCCGGTGAGCAGCCGCGGCAGGGTCGGCATGGCGAAGGCGGAGGCGGCGCCGCCGATGGCCTCGGCCGCCGCGATGTGCCACAGGCGGGGTTCGCCGCCGAGCAGTTCGACGCCCACGAAGAGCTGGGTGGCGGCGCGCACCAGGTCGGTGAGCAGGGCGACGGTACGGGCGTCGAAGCGGTCGGCGACGACCCCGCCGAGCGGCAGCAGGAGCAGCCGGGGCCCCATCGCGCAGCCGAGCACCAGGGCGAGCGCGGAGGTGGAACCGGTGGCGCGGAGCACGGCGAGGGTCAGGGCCGCGGGGACGACGGCGTCACCGGCGAGGGACAGGGTCCGGCCGAGGAAGAGCAGCCGGAAGGGGCGGTTGCGCAGCAGCGGATGCGCACGGAGACGAGGCAGCGGCATGGCCGGACGATATTTCGGTGCCGAACTATTCGTCAACGAAATATCTGGCGCCGAAGCGTCGGGGGTAGGGTCCGGGGCATGACGGAGGAGAACGACCGGACGGCCGGTCAGACGGGCGGCCGGGCACGGGACTGGACCGACGGGCACGTGGAGCGGTGGCTTCCCGTGCTGCCCCGACTCGACCCGGACATCGAGGGCGCGGTCACCCGCATGAGCAAGCTGACCGTCCATCTGCGCCGCGTCCGCGAGCGGTCCCTGGCCGACGCCGAGCTGGACCGCCCGGAGTTCGACACCCTGCACAAACTGGCGGGCCGCGGCGGTTCGGCGAGCCCCTCCCGGCTCGCGGCGGACCTCGATCTCGCCCCGGCGTCCGTCACGGGCCGGCTGGACGGCCTGGAGCGCCGCGGCCTCATCCGGCGCACGCCGTCCCGGCAGGACCGCCGCCGGGTCGACGTGGAGCTGACGGAGGCCGGCCGGGCGCGCTGGCACGAGGCGATGGCCGTCCTCGGCCACGAGGAGGAGCGGCTCCTCGGCGTGCTGTCGGCGGCGGAGCGGGCGCGGTTGTCGGACATGCTGCGCCGCGTCATGGTCGTGGCGGAGGCGGACGGCGGCCCCGACTGGTGCTGACCGCGCGCCCGTGCCGGGCCGGGTGCGCCAAGAGCCGCGGCCGCGCCCGCCCCGCGCCGGGTGCGTCCAGTTACTGCGGCGCGCCCCGGGTCGGGCACGAGCCGCGGACGCACCCGTCCCGCGTCGGGTGCGTCCAGGAACTGCGGCCGCGCGCCCCGCGACGTGTGCGGGAGCTGCGGACGCGCCCGCCCCGGGCCGGGTCCGTCAGGAGCTGCGGGCCAGCTCCGGGCGCTTGAGGTAGTCCGTGAAACCGATGACGTTGCCCCACGGGTCGGCGATCTCCACGGTCCACCCGGTGGCGACGGAGAACGGCTCGGCGAGCAGCACCACCCCCGCCTCCGCGAGGGCCCGCCCCTTGGCGCGCGCGTCCGGCACCTCCAGCCACACGCGGGGCGAGGGCCACGCGGGCGTGCGCGGCACGATGCCGTCCTCCACCCGCAGCAGCACACCCGGCGTCTCCTTGCCCACCTTCAGGATGGCGAGCCCGATCTCGTCGAGCCGGAAGGAGACCGGGAACCCGGCGCGCTCGTAGAACCCGACGGCCTCCCCGAGGTCGCCGACGGGCAGCAGGACGTTGTCGAAGCCGAGCAGCTCCGCGGCGGGGTCGGTGAACTGGTCAACGGACAGGCCGACCGACTGGTTGTCTGACATTCCGTCAGCGTAGGACGGTGCCCGCGGTAGGGACGCAGACGCGCGAGAACGACGCCGCGACCGCCCCCATCTGGCCCGCACCCGGGACGCACCGTGGGCCCCGCTCCTCGAAAGGAGCGGGGCCCACGGTGACGTACGGGCGAAGGGCGGATCAGAAGCGCCGCGTGATCAGCGCGCGCTTGACCTCCTGGATCGCCTTGGTGACCTCGATGCCACGCGGGCACGCGTCCGTGCAGTTGAACGTCGTGCGGCAACGCCACACGCCGTCCTTGTCGTTGAGGATCTCCAGGCGCTGCTCGCCCGCCTCGTCACGCGAGTCGAAGATGAAGCGGTGCGCGTTGACGATCGCGGCCGGGCCGAAGTACTGGCCGTCGTTCCAGAACACCGGGCACGAGGACGTGCACGCGGCGCACAGGATGCACTTCGTCGTGTCGTCGAAGCGCTCGCGGTCCTCGGCGGACTGCAGCCGCTCACGGGTCGGCTCGTTGCCCTTCGTGACGAGGAAGGGCATTACGTCGCGGTACGCCTGGAAGAACGGGTCCATGTCGACGACCAGGTCCTTCAGGACCGTCAGACCCTTGATGGGCTCGACCGTGATCGGCTTGCCCGGGTTGATGTCCTTGATCAGGGTCTTGCAGGCGAGGCGGTTCTTGCCGTTGATCCGCATGGCGTCCGAGCCGCAGATGCCGTGCGCGCAGGAGCGGCGGAACGTCAGCGTGCCGTCCATGTCCCACTTGACCTTGTGGAGGGCGTCGAGGACACGCTCCTTGGGGTCGATCTCCAGCTCGAAGTCCTGCCACGTGGCGTCCGCCGAGACCTCGGGGTTGAAGCGGCGCACGCGCAGGGTGATCGTGATGTACGGGGAGTCGGCGAAGCCCGCCTCGGGCTTGGCGGCTTCCTTGTCGAGGGTCGGGGTTGCCATCAGTACTTACGCTCCATCGGCTGGTAGCGGGTCTGGACGACCGGCTTGTAGTCGAGACGGATCGTCTCCGTGCCGTCGTCGCCGACCTCGCGGTACGCCATGGTGTGGCGCATGAAGTTGACGTCGTCGCGGTTCGGGTAGTCCTCGCGGTAGTGACCGCCGCGCGACTCCTTGCGGGCGAGCGCGGACTGCGCCATGACCTCGGCCAGGTCGAGCAGGTTGCCCAGCTCGATGGCCTCCAGGAGGTCGGTGTTGAACCGCTTGCCCTTGTCCTGGATCGAGACGTTGAGGTAGCGCTCGCGCAGCTCCGCGATCTTCTCGACCGCCGTCTTGATCGTCTGCTCGGTGCGGAAGACCATGACGTTGGCGTCCATGGTCTCCTGCAGCTCCTTGCGCAGCTCGGCGACCCGCTCGGTGCCGGTGGCGTCGCGCAGGCGCTCGACCTGGGAGACGACCAGCTCCTCCGGGTTCTCCGGCAGCTCGACGAAGTCGTTCTTCGCCGCGTACTCGGCGGCGGCGATGCCCGCGCGCTTGCCGAAGACGTTGATGTCGAGGAGCGAGTTGGTGCCGAGGCGGTTGGCGCCGTGCACGGACACGCAGGCCACCTCGCCGGCCGCGTACAGGCCCGGGACGACGGTGGTGTTGTCCGCCAGGACCTCACCCTCGACGTTCGTCGGGATGCCGCCCATGGCGTAGTGCGCGGTGGGCTGGATCGGGATCGGGTCCGTGTAGGGCTCGATGCCGAGGTAGGTGCGCGCGAACTCCGTGATGTCCGGGAGCTTGGCGTCCAGCTGCTCCGGCGGCAGGTGCGTGAGGTCGAGGTAGACGTGGTCGCCCTCGGGGCCGCAGCCGCGGCCCTCACGGATCTCCGTGTAGATGGAGCGCGAGACGACGTCACGGGACGCGAGGTCCTTCATGACCGGCGCGTACTTCTCCATGAAGCGCTCGCCGTCCTTGTTGCGCAGGATGCCGCCCTCACCGCGGGCGCCCTCGGTGAGCAGGATGCCCATGCGCCAGATGCCGGTCGGGTGGAACTGGAAGAACTCCATGTCCTCCAGCGGGATCCCGCGCCGGTAGCAGGCCGCCTGGCCGTCACCGGTGAGCGTGTGCGCGTTGGAGGTCACCTTGAAGAACTTGCCGGTGCCGCCGGACGCGTAGATCACGGACTTCGCCTGGAAGACGTGGATCTCGCCGGTCGCCAGCTCGTACGCGACGACGCCCGCGCTCTTCTTCACCCCGGTCACGGGGTCCTCGACGATGAGCTGGTCGAGGACGTAGAACTCGTTGAAGAACTCCACACCCTCCTTGACGCAGTTCTGGTAGAGGGTCTGGAGGATCATGTGGCCGGTGCGGTCCGCGGCGTAGCAGGAGCGGCGCACGGCGGCCTCGCCGTGGTTGCGGGTGTGACCGCCGAAGCGACGCTGGTCGATGGTGCCGTCCGGGGTGCGGTTGAACGGCAGGCCCATCTTCTCCAGGTCGAGGACCGCGTCGATGGCCTCCTTCGCGAGGATCTCGGCGGCGTCCTGGTCGACCAGGTAGTCGCCGCCCTTGATCGTGTCGAAGGTGTGCCACTCCCAGTTGTCCTCCTCCACGTTGGCGAGCGCGGCGGCCATGCCGCCCTGCGCGGCGCCCGTGTGGGAGCGGGTGGGGTAGAGCTTGGTGAGCACGGCGGTGCGGCTGCGCTTCGTCGCCTCGATGGCGGCGCGCATGCCGGCGCCGCCCGCGCCGACGATGACGGTGTCGTACTTGTGAATCTTCACTGGGGTCGCCTCGGCTTTAGCGGATGTTCGGGTCGAAGGTGAAGATCACCAGCGTGCCCAGAAGGATGGTGAACACCGTGGCGGTGTACAGCAGGCCCTTGAGCCACAGACGCGTGTTCGGGCGCTCGGCGTAGTCGTTGATGACCGTCCGCAGACCGTTGGCGCCGTGCAGCATCGCGAGCCACAGCATCAGCAGGTCCCAGACCTGCCAGAACGGCGAGGCCCAGCGGCCGGCGACGAACGCGAAGCCGATCTTCGAGACGCCGCCGTCGAGCACCAGCTGGATCAGCAGGTGGCCGAGGACGAGGACGACCAGGACGACACCGGACAGGCGCATGAAGAGCCATGCGGCCATCTCGAAGTTGCCGCGGGTCGAGCGCGGGGTCTTGGAGGTGCGCTTGCGGGGGGCCTCGATGAACGGGGCCGGGTTGTCCACGTCGTAGAGCGAGGCGCCTTCGACGGGGCCCACCCCGGACGTTGCGGACTTGTCGAGCGTGGTGTCAGCAGACATGTCTGGCGTCAGCTCCCGAAGAGTTCGCGGACGGCGTGGCCGAGGACCGGGTAGAGCGCACCGACCATCAGGACGAGCCAGATGCCGACGACGGTCCAGAGCATCTGCTTCTGGTAGCGGGGGCCCTTCGACCAGAAGTCGACGGCGATGACGCGCAGGCCGTTGAGTGCGTGGAAGAGGATGGCGGCGACCAGGCCGTACTCGAGGAGTGCGACGAGGGGCGTCTTGTAGGTGCTGACGACATCGTCGTACGCCTCCGGGGAGACGCGGACGAGAGCGGTGTCCAGCACATGCACGAACAGGAAGAAGAAGATGAGGACGCCGGTGACTCGATGAGCCACCCAGGACCACATTCCTTCCCGGCCGCGGTACAGCGTTCCAGCCGGCACGGAAGACCCTCCGGGAGCGGGGATTGGGGCCGGCCGGCTTCTTGTCGGACGAGCCCGGCCGGGTACGGTCCACCGGCCGCTCGTCATCGTATCGACGTGTTGTCGGTGTCTTCGCCCCGGGTCCGCAGGTGTGATCAAACAGGCAGTCAAACAGGCACGTACGGGCTATCGGGGCGCGCTGCCGGACGCGCGGTGCCGGCGGTGGCGTGACGTGCGGCGAGGCGGGCGAGGCGGCCCCGGGCCAGGCGGCGCAGCTCCTCGGCGGCGAGGGCGCGCTCCTCCTCGGGATCGTTGCCAAGGCGTGACCGCAGGGCGCACAGCAGATGGTCGAGGGCCTCGTCGGCGGGGACGTGGTCGAGGCAGACCACGAAGCTGTGCCCGAAGCGGCTCTCGTACGCGGCGTGGGCGGCGCGCAGGGCGGTGTGGGCGGCGGTGTACGTGGCGCCGGGTGTCCCCTGGTGGGGGACGGCCTGGTCCAGGGGCTCGCGGGCCAGGGCCTCGGCGAGGTCGCCGGGGGAGAGGTCGTAGGCGGCTTCGTCCGAGGCGGCGAGCAGCGCGTCCAGGTCGGGGTAGGGCCGGTGGGCGGCCACGCGGCGGGCCCAGCGGAGGCTGCCGCAGCAGGTGAGCAGGGCGGCCTCGGCCTCGCGGGGCGGGGCGGAGTTCAGCTGTTCCGGCGTGGCGTCGGGGGCGGCGGTGGGCGCGGCGCCACCGGGGGGTCCGGGGGAACGGTGCGGGGACAGCGGACACTCCTGGGCAGGGGGCCTGGGGACAGGGGGGACAGGCAGGTCGCAGATGTTGCGCACCGTGCGGGTGGTGCGCGCGGTACGGATCGTGCAGGTGGTGCAGAGGTGCAGGTCATGCGGGTGTGGGGGACTCGTAACGCTAGCGAGAAGTAGGACGAAGTGTCCGATGCATGAGCGAATATCACCCGAACGGGAGAGTTTCGCTCCAGGATCTGGACAGGTGGCTCTCGGGAACGCGTCGTAGCGTGGCGCCATGGCTGTGACTGCTGCCGTGTGCCGACGAGGCCCCGCGCAGGTCCGTCGCCCCGCTCCCCGACGGCCCCGCGCCACCGGCCCGCGGGCCGCCCTGGAGATACCGCCGCGCGGCGGCAGGGGCGGCTGCGGAGCCGGGGGGTTCCGATGACGCGCGGGCGATTCGTCGCGGCGGGCGGAGCGGTCGCCGCCGGGGCCGTCGCGCTGACCGTGGCGCTGTGGCCCGGCGGTGACGGGCCCGCCCCCGCGTATCCGTCCGAGGCCGCCAGGAAGCCTTCCGCGTCCTCGCGGGCGCCGCGGCCCAGCGAGAGCCACCTCCTGTCGAAGCCCCCCGCCACCATCCCCGCCGTGCGGGAGCACACCGCCGCGTCCGGTCCCGGCTGGCGGCCGGACACGCGGACGGGCCGGGTGGTCGTCCGCGACGAGGACCTCGCCGACGAGGGGCGCCTGCTCGCGGGCGAGCTGCGACTGAAGTACGCCGGTCGGGACCGCCCCCGCAAGGGGGACGTGGAACTGGCGCTCACCCCGGACGGGGACGAGGACAAGAGCACGGACACGGACACGGACGCGGACAAGGCCGGGGGCCCGGAGTCGTACACCCTCTCCGTGCGGGACCGCCGGGTCCGCATCACCGCCCCCGCCGAGGCCGGTGTCTTCTACGGCACCCGCACCCTCAAGCAGGAGGTGAAGGGGGACAGGGCCGCCCCCGAAGGCGTCATAAGGGACCGGCCCGCCAAACCGCGCCGCGGCTTCATGCTGGACATCGCCCGCAAGCACTTCGACGCCTCGTGGATAGAGGACAGGATCCGCGAGCTGGGCGACCTGAAGTACAACGAGCTGGGTCTGCACTTCTCCGACGACCAGGCCTTTCGCGTCGAGTCGGACTCGCACCCCGAGATCGTCTCGCCCGACCACCTCACCAAGGCGCAGGTGCGCCGCATCCTGAAGCTGGCCGCGAGCCGCCACATCACCGTCGTGCCGGAGATCGACTCCCCGGGCCACCTCGGCGCGGTCATCGCCGAGCACCCCTCGCTCCAGCTCCGTGACGCCCGGGGCAAGGCCACGCGCGGCGCCGTCGACATCTCCGAGCCGGGGGCGGCGAAGATCGTCGACGACCTCCTGAAGGAGTTCGCGCAGCTCTTCCCCGGCGGCCACTGGCACCTCGGCGCGGACGAGTACCTCGCCCTCACGGTCAAGGACCCCGAGGCGTCCTACCCCCGCCTCGCCGCGGCCGCCCGCGAGCGGTACGGGCCGAGCGGCCGGGTGCGGGACCTGGCGACGGACTGGCTCAACGACCGCGCCGAGACCGTACGCGCGTACGAGAAGAAGCTCATGGCGTGGAACGACGGGTTCTTCTCCGGCGGGCGGGCACGGACCGCCGACGACCTGGAGGTCGCCTACTGGACGGGCAAGGAGATCGGCGCCCGCGAGCCGCTGGAGTACCTGAAGGCCGGCCGCAGGCTCGTCAACTACAACGACGAGTACCTCTACTACGTCCTCGGCCAGCCCAACGACTTCCGCTACCCCACCGGGCAGCGGATCTACGAGAGCTGGACCCCGCTGGTGCTCCGCGGCACCCGGCCGGTGGGTGCGCGGTACGACGACCAGATCCTCGGCGCCTCGTTCGCGGTCTGGTGCGACCTCGCCCGGTCGCAGACCCAGGAGCAGGTCGCCGAGGGCATCCGCCTGCCCCTGCGGGCGACCGTCCAGAAGCTGTGGGACCCGCGGAAGCCTTCGCTCCCGTGGCGGGACTTCGTCAGGCTCGCTGATACCGTCCGGTAGCCGCCGGTCGCGCCCTGGGGAGGGACGCGGGCGGCTCCTCGTACGACCAGGAACCCGTGGGGGGTCGCCCAGCGATGCTGTGCACGTCATGTCAACTCCGTACCGCACAGAACTCGCAGGGCCTGTGCGAGATCTGCGTCCAGGCGGCCGCCGCGGGCGCGCCGCCGCCTCCCGCCGCCCCGGGCAAGCACTCCGCCTGGCTGCGCTCGCCGGTCGGGCTCGGCCGGGCGGTCGCCGCGCTGCTCGGCCTGGTCGCCG
The DNA here is from genome assembly GCF_055581265.1 of Streptomyces sp. NPDC031466. NCBI lineage: Bacteria > Bacillati > Actinomycetota > Actinomycetes > Kitasatosporales > Streptomycetaceae > Streptomyces > Streptomyces sp. NPDC031466. The sequence continues at coordinate 36,814 of NZ_JBVIJT010000010.1, read as the reverse complement.
CCGCCGACCTGTACGCGCTGTGGACGGGCACGGTCATGCTCGACGTGCTGGACGACCTGGTCACCGGGGACTGGGGCGCGGACATCCAGCGGGAGGCGGACCACGCCGACACGCTGTACGGCGACGCGGGCCTGGCGCAGGTCGCCCTGATGGTCGCGACCTGCGTGGTCTTCCTCGTCTGGTTCCACCGGGTCCGGGTGAACGCCGAGGTGTTCGCGCCGCACATCCACCGCAAGACGCGCGGCTGGACGGTGTGGGGCTGGTTCGTGCCGGTCGTCAGCCTCTGGTTCCCGCGGCGCATCGCCGTCGACATCTGGGACGCGAGCCGCCCCCGCTCCGTGGCGCTCGACCGCACGCTCACCCTCGACCCGTCCGCCGAGCGCGGCCCGCACCCGGTCGTCAACGCCTGGTGGACGCTGTGGGTCGCGAGCCTGCTCGTCGGACGGTGGGCGTCCCGCTCGTACGAGGACGCCGAGGAGGCCACGGAGATCAAGTCGGCCGTCGGCAAGATGATGGTCGCCGACACCCTGGACCTCGCGGCCGCCGTGCTCGCCATCGTCTTCGTCCTGCGCCTGACGGGCATGCAGGACCGCAAGGCCGCGCTGGGCCCGCCCCCGGCCGAGCCGGGTCCGACCCTGCCCGGGCCGGCGCCGGAGCCCCCCGTCGCACCGTGATTTCGCCGCCTTTCGAGCGGGCAGAACGCCTGGCACACGGGTACGGAGCACAGCGGGGGGACGCTTCATGGGCTACTGGGGGTATTACGTCGTGGGCAGGAGCGAGCGGCCGCTCGCTTCGTGCGCGGCGCTCGCGGGCGTACGCCACGACCTCGCCCTCCTCGACCGGCGGGCCGACGGCTGGCAGGTGTGGGAGGTGCCGGGCAAGGGCGGTGACGACGCGCGCGACATCGGGAACATGAACACGCTGGCCCTGGAGACGGGCGCGCCCGCCCTCTTCGGATACGTGCTGGACAGCGACTGCGTGATCGTCGAGGCGGCGGCGCCCGAGAGCGGGGCGTGGACGACCTGCCTGGCGCGGCGCGCGATGGCCGCCTACCTCGGCGACAGCGGGCTGACCGTCGAGGACTACTTCCTGGAGCCGCGCGACGCCGCCGGGCGCGCGGTCGCCTGGGCCGCGGAGTCGGGCCGGACGGCGCGGGAGGCACCCCTGCTCGACGTGCTGAACGCCGACGCCGAACCCTCGGCCGAGCAGCTCTTCTTCCGTTTCCTCGACCGGCTCGGTGTCGTGCCGCAGTGACGGCAGTGACGTTCCCGGGGCAGCGCACGCAGTAAGGGTGAAGCGCAGGGTCCTGGAACGGGAGACGTACAGCATGAGCCTGGTGGAGCTGATCGCGCAGGCCGACGAGCGGGGCCTCGCGGCGAGCGGGCTCGCCTGCCTCGACCGCTGCGTGCCGGTGCTCGGCGGCGGGGACGACCTGCTGCGGCCCCTGTGGGCGCGGCTCGCGGAGGGCGAGGACTGGCAGGGGCCGCTGGCCGAGGCACGCGCGGCGCTCGCCGCCGCCAAGGACACCCCGGGGGCGTCCGGTGAGGCCGCCGCGCTCGCCCGGCGCATGCTCGACGCCGCCCCGGCGGCGCCCACCGGAGCGGCGGTGCGGGAGTGGGCCGACGGCTGCTCCGTCGCGGCCCTCCAGGTGCACCGCCTCCTGGACGCCGCGCCGTGGGGCGGCTCGCGCCCGGTGTCCGCACGCCGCGAGGGCCGCACGGACGGCATGTCCCCCCTGGTCGCCGCCGAACTCCGCCGCCAGATCCGCATCCTGGAGCTGCTCTCCACCAAGGACCCGGGCCCCGGCGGGCTGCGCCAGGCCCTGGACGTGTCACAGGAGGGGCGCAGGGTGCTGCGGGCGGTCGTCTCGCGCAAGGCGCGCGGCAAGGGCTGACGGCCCGCCGCTCACCCGCCCGCGGCACGGTCCCGGCCACACGCTCCCGCGTCTGCCGGCACGTCCGGTCGAGCGTCCCCGCCCTGGCCCCCACGCCTTGGACCCCCACGCCTTGGGCTCGGCGCCCCGCGGGGCCGCGACGGCGTGATCCGGCCGAATTGCACCGGCATTCGAAAACCCTCCCGGAGTTCGGGCGCTCTTGGCTAACCTGACGAGCCGCCGAACGACGGCCTGATCTTCCCGGTCATGGAGAGGCCCGTGCCTGATGAACTCGGATTCGACGAGCTGCTGGCCGACGGCGGTCCGGTCGCCCGGCTGCTCGGGAAGACCGCGGCCGGGCGCAGAAGAGAAGCGCTTTTCGGCCCCGATCTGCCGGTGGTCCTGCTCGTCGGCGGGCCCGGCATGGGCAAGGGGCGGTTCCTGCGCTGCGTACGGCGGCACTTCGGGCCGCGCGTGCCCACCGCGTACGTCGACTGCGCCCGCACCGAATGCCGCGAACTGGCCGAACAGCGGCCCGGCAGCCGCTCCGAGGTGACCGAGGTGCTGCGCGCCATCGCCCTGCAGTACGGCGACTGGGGCGGCGACGGCGGCGCGATTCCCGTGCCGCGGCTGTACGCCGGGCTCACCGCGGCCGCCGGCAGCGACGGCCTGGCCGGTGCCGCCACGCTGGTGGACGAGGTGCGCCGCTTCGACGAACTCCTGCCGCCGCGCTCCTTCTGGCGCGGCGTGCTCAGAGGGGCGGCGCAGAACTACCTGGGCCACCTCGCCGGGCTGATCACCGATCCGCTCGTCGGGCCCTTCGTCAACGCCCTGATCGAGGCGCTGTTCGCGCGGACCTCGGCCGAGGGGCGCGCGGCGCTCGCCGAGACCTACGGCGACTACCCTGGGGCCGGCGGCCAGCCCCGCGCCGGACTGCGCGGGCTCGCCGCCGACTTCCAGCAGGGCGCCGAGGCACGCCGCGTCGCCGAAAGCTTTCTGCTGAGGGCCCTGCGACAGGACGTCGACGCCGCCTACCGCTCGGTGCACGGCAGGCTCTCCCGCGTCGGGCGGCCCGCCCTGCTGCTCGACCACGCGGACAACCCGCTCGGCAGAAAGCTGGTGAAGCCGACCCTGGAGGACCGCGAACTCGGGCGCCACGACCGGCTGATGATCTTCGCCACCGCGCGCCGCGAGGACGGCGGCCGCTTCCTGCGGCACGCCGGCACCGCCCCGGCCGCCCCGGCCGTGTGGGACCCGGCCCTCGGCGGGCTGCCCGCCTGGGACCGCCCGGTGGCGGGCGTGCCGGACCACGCGCCGCTGTGGCGCGGTGTGCTGCTCATCCGCATGCCCCGGCTCACCCGCGAGCAGCAGAAGGCCGAGACCGGCCGGCTGCGCACCCGCCAGGAGGGCGTGGCCAACACCGCCCGGCTGCGGATCGACAGCGGCGTCCACCGGCTGAGCGCGGGCCGCCCGCTGTTCGTCACCCGGCTCGGACAGGCCACCGCGTCGTTGACGTTCGACGACCCGGCCGCGTACACCGACTGGGCGCTGCTGGACGCCCGGGTGCCCGCCGCCGAGGACGACGAGGGCCGCCCGGTCGCCGACCGGCCGGTGGCCGACGTACTCCTCGAAGAACTCGTCGTCCGGCAGTACCCCGAGGAACTGCCCCCCGAGCACCGGGGCCACTGGCTCGATCTGCTCAGCCACCTCTCGGTCGCCCACGACGCGGAGTGCGCCCAGACCCTGATGCGGGCGGTGCAGGGCGACCGCGACGAGCGACTGTCCGCCTACCGCATCGCCGAACTCCTGGAGGACAGCGGCTGGCCGCACTGCCCCCGCCACTTCATCGGGGACCTCGGCCTGCGCCGCCTGCTGATGCGCAGGCTCCACCGGATGCGCGCCGCGGGCGCCGCCTGGCACACCGACCACGCGCTGCTGCAAGGGCACTACCGCGACCTCGGCGACCACCACCCCGACGACCTGTTCGTGACCGCCGCCGCGCACCGCATGCACCACCTCCTCGCCTCCGACGGCGCGCACCTCGTCACGCGCTACCTCACCGACACCTTCCCGGCCCGCCCCACCCGCGAGTGGTGCGAGGAACTGCTCGCCATCGCCGACGCGCCGCTCATCGGGGCGCCCGACGACCGGCTCGCCCACGCGCTCGGCGAGACGCAGGTGCGCGGTGACAGCCGGCGCCGCAAGGTGGACCGGCTGCTGCACGCGGCCTGGCTCAGCGAGGAGCGGACCCGGCCGCTCGACGAGACGGTGCCCGGCGCCCTGCGCGGCCCGCTGCGGGAGCTGAGCGAGGAGCTGGCGCGGGTCGCCGACGAGGCGGTGCGCGACCAGGGCCCCGAAGGGCCCGACGCGGCCAGGGCGGCCGACGGCGCCGCCCTCCTCGTCCACATGGCCCGGGACTGGGGCGACCGCGCGGACGACCGGCAGCCGCTGAAGCGGTGCAGATGCACGGAACACATCGGGTTCGGCTGAGCCCATGACCGGCGACACGGAGAGGCGGCGGCGTTGAGAGGGTTCGTGGACTGGCTGTACAACACGTTCTGGGCGACGCTGCGGCGCGCGCTGCTCACCGTGACCGGCGTCGTGGTCGTCCTCGCGCTCGTCGTCCTCTTCGCGCCGCGCCCCTGGGAGTCCGAGCCGAAGGACTGCGCCGCCGGTGTGGTCGAGAGCGAGGGCGAGTGCATAGGCGTCAACGGCAGCGGCTACGACTTCGGCACCCCGCAGCTCGCCCGGGTCGCCCGCGCCATCGCCCGCGAGAACGAGAAATTCGTCGGCGACAAGCCGCACGTCACCGTCGCGCTGATGCTGCCCCTCCAGCCCGACCTGCCCGCCGAGCGCGAGCAGCTGCTCAGCGAGGTCCAGGGCGCCTACCTCGCCCAGTACCGCGCGAACCGCGAGGAGAGCACACCGCTGCTGCGCCTGGTCCTCGCCAACCCCGGCGACGCCTACCGGCAACAGGCCGCCGTCGTCGACCAGTTGGCGGCCATGTCCCGGGACAAGCACCACAACCTCCGCGCCGTCACGGGCTTCAACCTCAGCCTGGACGCCACGCGGAAGGCCATCGCGCGCCTCACCAAGGACCTGCACATCCCCGTCCTCGCCTCCCGCGTCAGCGCCGACGAACTCGCCAACCCCGAGGGCGGCGACGTCACGCCCCCCTATCCGGGCCTCGCCCGCATCATCCCGACCAACCGCCAGCAGGCGGACGCGCTGGCCGGCTACCACGGTGAGCTGACGGACGAGCAGACCGTCCTGGTCAGGGACAAGCGGCCGCACGACATCTACAACGACTCGCTCGCCAAGGCCTTCAGCCGCGACGAGAAGGGGCCGCCCGGCCCCAAGGAGCAGCCCTTCGAGTCCCCCTCGATCACCGAGCCGGGGGACACCGGCAACGACTTCACGCTCATCGCCCAGAACATCTGCCAGTCCACCGCGCGCTACGTCTACTTCGCGGGTCGCCCCGTCCATCTGCGGCTCTTCGCCCTGAAGCTGGCCGACACGCAGTGCAGCGGGAAGAAGTACACGGTCATCAGCGGTTCGGGCGCGGCCACCCTCAACCGCTACATGCGGCCCGACGACTGGGAGAGTCTGCGCGGCGGCGGGAAGGAGCCCCTCGTCACGGTGCAGTACGCGGCTCCGGGCCACCCCGACGCCTGGGACCGCGTGCTGAGCGGCAAGAAAGGCGCCAAGGGGCGGCCGGCCCACCTCACCGAGCCGCAACAGGAACTGAACGAGCTGAAAGAACTGATCAGGAAGGGCACCGCCGGGGACATCGGGGAGGTCCGCCTCACGGACTCCCGCGCGATGCTGGTGTACGACGGCGTGCGCACCGTCGCCCAGGCCGTGCTGCTCGCCAACGCCCAGGCCGAGGGGCCGATACCGCCCCTGAAGCGGGTCTCCGCGATGTGGCAGCGCCTCGAGGCGGTCAACCGGGTCCGGGGCACCAGTGGCTGGATCTGTCTGACCAACGCGGGCAACGCCTACGACAAGCCGGTGGCCGTGGTCGAACTGGACCCGCGCACCAAGGGCCTGCGGTTCGTCGGCATCGGCTGGCCGAAGAACAAGTCCCAGCCAGCGGGCTGCCGGGTGCCCAGCGACACCTGACGTGCCGCCCCCCGGCGCACGGGGGGCGGCACGTCAGGGCCGTTACGGCGTCAGCGTCTGGCCGAGGCGGGCACCCGCCGGGGTCCCCAGCGTCGTACGCCCGTAGTAGACGCCGCTGGAGCCCGGCACGCCCGAAGGGCCGCTGTCCAGCTGGAGGATCGTGCCGTCGCCCGCGTCCTCGCCGTCGACGCCGATCGCCAGGTCCGCGCGGCCGGAGCCGGACAGGTCCGCGAGCGTCACCGAGGAGCCGAGGCGGTCGCCGCTCTCCGTGGAGCCGGGCACGTCGGGCTCGTCCTGCGAGAAGGCCTTCGCCCCGGCGCCGGTGAGGCCGGACGAGGAGCCGTTCAGGAGCAGGGACGTGCCCGCGTCCTTGCGGCTGGTGCCCTCGCGGGTGATGTCCTCGCCGGGGGCGCCGGTCAGGACGTCCGCGTAGCCGTCGGCGTCGTAGTCGCCCGCCGCGACCGACCAGCCCATCGCGTCACCCGCCTCGGCGGCGCCGATCACGCCGTCCGTCGCCTGGTGGACCGTCCGCAGGCCCGTCGTGGTGAAGCCCGTCGAGGTGCCGGGCACCACCGTCACCTGGCCGCCCGCGTGCGCGCCCGACTCGGCGGTGTAGGGCTGGCCGACGACGAGGTCGTCGTAGCCGTTGCCGTCGACGTCGCCCACGGCGACCGAGTGGCCGCCCGGCACGGACAGGACACCGACCCGGCTCAGCCCGGAGCGGCCGCCCCGGAACCAGGCGACCTTGGCCTTGCCCGCCTGGTCGCGGTAGGTGAGCGCGACGTCCGCGTAGCCGTCGCGGTTGAAGTCGCCGGACGCGGCGTCCGGCTCCGCTATCGCGGTGTCGCCCGAGGTGAGGCTGCCGCCCGACGCGCGCTCCGCGTCGATCCGCGCGGCCCAGGAGCCGCCCGTGCCCGTCGCCGCCGCGAAGACGTCCGCCTTGCCGTCGGCGTTGAAGTCGCCGGACGCGACCGCCGAGCCGAACCTGGCCTTGGCGTAGTTGAAGTCGTCCGACAGCTGCATGTCCGTGCCGGAGGTGAAGGACGGGCCGTACAGCACGGTGACCGCGCCGCGGTCGGCGTGGCCCGAACCGTCGTCCTCGCCGGGCGCGCCGATGACGAGGTCCGCGTACCCGTCGGCGTTCAGGTCGCCCCACGCGGTGGCGGCCGCCCATTCGTCGCCGGCCTCGGAGACGCCGGGGACGCCGGTGCTCGTCTGCGTCAGGGAGATCTTCGACCCGGCCACCGGCCCGCCGAGGCCACCGGGCACGACGGTGAGGCGCCCGCGGCCGCCCGACGCCTTCGGGGTGCCCGCGACCAGGTCGGCGATGCCGTCGCGGTTATAGTCCCCGGTCGGGACGGCGGAGTTCACGCCCGGGCTGCCCGCGTAGCGGCGGATCTCGCCCAGCTCGGCGTCGAGGGTCCCGCTGGGGGCCTCGGGTGCGACGGCGTCACGGGGGCCGGAGATCGTGGCCAGCGAGGCCTGCTCGCCCTTCTTCCACCCGCCCGTGTCGGCGGTGGCGGTCAGCGTGGCCTTGCCGGTCGGGCTCGCGCCGTACTGGCCGAGCTTCCAGGCCGCCACGCGGGCCACCGACTCCCGGGCGGCGCGGGTCGGCCTGCCCGCGGCTCCGGTCCGGCCCTCGCCCCGGAAGTCGCCGAGGACGGCGATGCCCACCGACTCGTCGTCGAAGCCGGTGGTGTGCGCGCCGCGCACGGGCACGTCGACACCGCCGCCGCGGCCCTCGAAGACGCGGCCGCACTTGTCCACGAGGAAGTTGGGGCCGAGGTCGCTCCTGCCCTCCGTCTTCACCTGGTACGTCATCAGGGCGCGGACGAGGGCGGGGGACTGGGCGCAGCTGTAGTCGTTGGTGTCGATCGCCTGGTGGACGAAGGCCGCCTTGACCTCGTCGAGGTACCGCGGTGGTTCCTGGACCAGCTTCTCGTCGGCGCCCCAGGCGGCGCGGGCGATGACCGGGGGCCGGGTGACCGTGGACGTCGGCGGGGCCGGGCGGGCCGAGGTGACGCGGGGGGCCTGGGCGCCGGGCTCCTGGCGGTCAGCGGGCTTCTGGCTGTCGGCGGGCCTTCGGTCGGCACCGGGCTGCTCGCCGTCGGCGGGCTTCTGGTCGTCGCCCGGCTTTACGCCGTCAGTGGGCTTCTTACCGTCAGCGGGCGTCTCCGCGTCGCCCGGCTTCTCTGCGTCGGCGGCGTCGGCGGCGTCGGCGGCGTGGGCGGCGGGGGCCATCGCCGTACCGGCGGTGGTGCCCGGGCGGGCGTTCGGGCCGCCGTCGAGCGAGGCACTGCGCGCCTCCGCGTTCGGCACGCCGGGGTCCACGAGGGCGACGGCGAGTCCGTCGGGCAGCGCCGCGCCCGACGTGCCGTCGGTCGCGAGGACGCGGACCTCCACGCCGTCCGAGGGGCCCACCCACAGCGGCGCGGAGGCGGCGCGCGGGCCCGCTTCCGCCGCCTTCGAGGGGCCCGGCTCCGGGCGCAGGGTCCGCCAGTCGCTCCACCGGCCGGTGGCGAGGGCGCGCGTGCGCACCCGCGCGGTGCCCGTCAGCTCCTGGGCGGCCCCGCGCCACGAGACGCCGAGCAGCGAGAACTGCTCGGTCGACGTGCGCGGCAGCCTCCGCTCGGCGCCGTCGTCGCCCTTGAGCTCCAGGTCGCGCACGCTCGCCGGCCGCGCGGCACGCGGGTCGGCGCCGGTACGGTCCCCGCTCGGGTCGGCCATCGCGTACGTCACCGCCCCCGCGCCTCCCAGCACGACGGCCCCGATCGTCAGCCACGCCCTGCGCCGGAGACTCAGCGGCCGGTACGCATGCGTGGTACGCGCCTTTTCACGCGGTTTGCGCGGGCTCAAGTGCCCCACCCCTTAGCGAGTTTCAGATAAGCAAGCGAGTTCGTAGGACTTGTGTGGCGGGCAAAGGGTTGTGCCGACGGATGATTTTTTACGCGTGATCTATCCCGCACGCCGTGGTGGGGACACCGCGACCCGTGGCCGCGCAGGCCCGTGTGACAGTAAGGACGGCATGCCGGCGCGACGGCGCAGGGTGCGAAGTGGTGTGGAGCGGGCGGGGGCTCGGGTGACTCGGGTGGGGGAAAAGATGGCACGTCGGGTGAACGGCCGGGCGCAGACGCGCAGACGGTGGATACGGGCGTCCGCGCTCACCCTGGCGATGGGTGCGGCGGTCGGCACGCTGGCGTCCTGCGGCTCGGACGGCTCGGTGACGTACTCCGGCGGCAGGCTCGAAGAGGTGGACCGCTCCGGTTCCACGGCCGGGGACGATGCCCGGCCGGCGTCCCGCGACGAGGCGCGCGGCAGGGAACTCGCCCTGGAGGGTATGAGGCTGCTCAAGACGGCCGACACGGTACGCGTCGGCGTCGACATGGAGACCGCCAAGGGCCACCAGAAGGTCTCGCTGCACATGGACCGTCGGAACAACTGCACGGGTGCCTTCGACGCCGGCCCGACGCAGCGGGGCGACCTCATCGTGGTCGCGGGCGGCACGACGTACATACGCTTCACCGACGCCGCGCTCGACGCGATCGTCGAGATGGGCGTGAGGCGCGGCCCGCAGACGGCGGAGCGGGTCCGCGAGCGGACGGCGCTGGCCCGCGGCAAGTACCTGAAGATCCCGGCGGGCACGGGGGCGGGCGGCTCGGCCGTGCCGATGGCCGGCTGCGACCTCGACAAGATCACCGACAAGATCGGCAGCCCCGAACTGGACGGGGTCATCACCGCGGGACCCGTGATCCGGCGCTACGGCGAGGCGGTCACCCCGCTCGTCGAGACGAAGGACGGCCAGAAGACGAAGGTGTACGTGGCCGCGTCCGGCAAGCCGTACATCCTCGGCGTCGAGGCCGCCCAGGGCGGCGGCGTGTTCTCCGGTGGTGCCCGGACCATGACGATGCGGATGTCCGACTACGACGAGCCGGTGGCCGCCATCGCCCCGCCCCCCGCGCAGACGCTCGACATCTCGCGGATCCGCCCCGGCGGCTCGGGCGGGCTCTTCGAGGTCTGAGCGCACCGGAGCCCCGGCCCCCCGTGCGCCCCCGGGGCCGGTGGCCGTACGCTCTCCGACTGTGACACAACCGCACCCGGCGACGCTGGTGTGCGTGGGGGCATGGGCACGGTGGGCGTGCCGCGTTCGGCCGGATGGGAGAACGTTGGGCCAGGGTGGGGAGACCCGTCGCGCGCGGGCGCGCGACGAGGAGCTCGGCAGGGCCGTCGAGGCGGCCCAGAAAGGCGACGAGGCCGCCTTCGCGGTGGCGTACCGGATGGTCCAGCCGGGTCTCGTCGGTTATCTGCGCGGCCTGGTGGGCACCGACGGCGAGGCCGCCGAGGACGTCGCCGCCGAGGCCTGGTTGGAGATCGCCAGGGACCTCGGACGGTTCCGGGGGGACGGGGCGGGCTTCCGGGGCTGGACCGCGACCATCGCGCGGCACCGGGCCCTGGACCACCTGCGCCGCCAGAAGGTGCGCCCGCGCGCCGGCGGCCAGGAGCAGGACCTGCTCGACCTGCCGGGACCGCACAACACCTCGGCGGCGGCCCTGGAGGCCGTCTCCACCGAGCGGGTGCTCGCCCTGGTCGCGACGCTGCCGCGCGAGCAGGCGGAAGCGGTGCTGCTGCGGGTGGTCGTCGGCCTCGACGGCCCGGCCGCCGCGCGCGTCCTCGGCAAGCGCCCCGGGGCGGTACGGACGGCCGCGCACCGAGGCCTGCGGAAGCTGGCCGAGCGGCTCGGGCTCGACGGCACGGCGGATGACGGTCCCGGCACGCTGGGGGAGTCGACATGAACGCAGACAGGTCCCGGGGGTCCGGGGGCGGGCCCGGCCGCCCCGCCGACCCCGAAACCCTCCTCGCGCAGCTCACCGAGGCCGTGCGGGCCGACGCCGGCGCGGAGGTGGACGCGGCCGCGCAGCGCGAGGCGGTCGCGGCGTTCCGCACGGCACGGGACGCGGGCGCGCACCGGGCGCGGACCCGGCGCCGCGACGACTGGCGCCCGCGCGAGCGGCGCCGCGGGCGGCTCTCCCTGCGGGCGGCCGGGGGCATGGTCCTTGCCGGTGGCCTCCTGGGCGGAGTGGCGCTGGCGGCCGCGGGCACGATGTCCGACGACCCGCCCCCGACAAACCACCCGCGCCCCGCGTCGACGTCACCGTCGACCCCGGGACCGCAGTCCTCCCCGGAGGGGGTGCCCGGACACGCCGCGTCGACGTCCCCGACGGAACGGGAGAGGCCCCGCAAGTCGACGTCGTCGCCGACCGCGCCGCCGACCCCGACCCAGGCTCCGACGCCGAAGCAGGGCCCGACCCCCGGCCCGACGGAGCCGAAGCGCAAGAACGACAAGGGCGGGGGCAAGGGCAAGGGCAAGGGCAAGCCCGAGGCGGCCGAGCACGGGAACCCGCACGGGAACCCGCACGGGAACCCGCACGGGAACCCGCACGGGAACCCGCACGGGAACCCGCACGGAAAGCCGGACACTGGTCACCGTGGTGAAGACAAGGGCCGGGGCCAGAGCCAGAGCAAAGGAAAAAGCCGGGGCGAGGGGCACGGTCGGAACGCCGCCGAGCGGTGGCCGACCAGGAGCCATGGAGGGCATTTGGCTGGAACAACGCCACCTTTGACCAGATCCGAGTGAACCACTGCGCAGTTCGGAGAGAGCCTCCGCACCGCCCGGCCAAGGCTTTGCCGAATGCTGCCAAACACGCTTCCGATTGCGATCACTCAGGGGTGAGAATCGGCTGTCCGGTTGATGTGGATGGAGTGTGCGATGAGGGGGAACGGGTGGGCCTCGATTTTGATGCCCTGGGACTCGCGGCCGACACGGTCGACGTCTACCGGGAGATGCTCAAGGACTCCACGGCCAGGGTCGGCGAGCTGGCGAGGCGGCTGAGGCGTACCGAGGAGCAAGTGCGATCCGCTCTGGACGAGTTGGACGGGCTGGGGCTGGTACGGCAGTCGTGGCAGGAGCCGGGCGCGTTGCGCGCGGTCGAGCCGGAGTTCGGTCTGGTGGCGCTGCTCACCCAGCGCGAGGAGGAGCTGCGCCGGCGCCACGACGAGCTGGAGATCGGCCGGCTGGCCATACAGAACCTCGTCTCCGAGTACACCCAGTACCACCGCTCCTTGCAGGAGCCGCCTGTCGAGGTGCTGACCGACCTCGACACGATCCGCCTCAGGATCCAGACGCTGGCGGCGAACTCCTCCACGGAGATACTGAGCCTGGTCCCCGGCGGGGCCCTGTCCCCGGCCGCTCAGCGGGCCAGCGGCCCGCTCGACCAGGACCTGCTCGACCGGGGTGTGCAGATGCGGACCGTCTTCCTGGAGAGCATCGCCAACGACGCCTCCACGCTGGAGTACGCCCGCTGGCTGACCGACCTCGGGGCGGAGATCAGGGTGGCGCCGACCCAGCCGGTCCGGCTGACGATCTACGACCGCCGGATCGCCATGGTGCCGGTGGATCCGGAGGCGACCGACGCGGGGGCACTGCTGCTGCGCAGCCCGGGCGTGGTGGGCGCCATGTGCTCGCTGTTCGAGCGGGTCTGGGGCGACGCGGCGCCGCTCGGTTGCCGACCCGAGCCGAACGAGCACGGCCTGACCAGCCAGGAGCAGGCCGTCCTCGCCCTGCTGGCCAAGGGGCTGGCCGACGAGGCGGTGGCCCGACGGCTCGGCGTGTCGGTCAGGACCGGGCGGCGGATCACCGCGAACCTGATGGGGCGGCTGGCGGCGGCCAGCCGTTTCCAGGCCGGCGCGATGGCCGCCGCGCACGGCTGGATCGCCCCGGACATGCTCGTGTGACGCCCCGGCCGTGACACGAGCCCCTCGTCGCGTCACCACCGGCGCGGGGCTCGTGTCACCCCGCTCCGTCGGTCTGCTGCGCGGTGATCTCCTGGTGCAGCACCTCGGCGATGGCGTCCGCGGTCGGATGGTCCCAGGCCAGGGTCGGCGACACCGGGATGCCGAACTCGTCCTCGATGTCACCGCAGAGGGTGAGCGCGTACAGCGAGTCCAGCCCGTACTCGGCCAGCTTGGCGCCGCCCTCGATCTCCGCGGCCGGTCGTTCCAGGTAGAACGCCACCCGGTCGATCAGCCAGGTGCGCAGCTCGTCGGTGGAGACAGTGGGCGTGGTCATGGTGTCGGTCCCTTCGGAAGGATCGGTACGGCCGGTTCAGGCGAGCGGCCGAGCACTGAGGTCGAAGGAGCGGTTCTCCCGCTCCCTGCGCATCAGTTCGCGGAAGACGACCCCTTCGGGCCCGTCGCCGCCGGGCGGTACGGGGCGCCCGAGCCGGGCGGTGAGCCGGCGCAGCGCCAGGGCGAGCCAGGCACTGTCACGGGCGAACGGCCCGGCACCGTCCCGCTGGTGCAGCCAGACGCCCAGGCAGGCGGCGGCGGCGAGCAGAACGCTGTACCGCTCGGCGAGTTCGAAGCCGACCGGCTCGGCGAGCGGGGTGCGGTTGCGCGGGGCCAGTTGTCCGCACTCCGCCGTGAGGTGCCGCAGCTCGTCCAGCAGCCCGGCGCACAGCGCGCCCAGCTCGGGGTCCTCGCCCAGCAGGTCGTACGCGGCCGGAAGCTGCGCGAGCACGCCGTCCTCGGCACCGGCGGTGATCCGCAGCGCACGGAAGTCCAGCGCGGGGAGAGGGTCCTGAAGACGGAACAGGGTGGCGGGTGCGGGGGCGTCGCTCAGCCAGGAGCGCCGGGCCAGCCGCGGCAGCTGGGGGACGAGGGTCGCCTGGCACACGGTGGCACCCGAGTGCGCGAGGGAGGCCACCGGCAGGTCGCGCAGATGCTTCTGGAAGATGCCGTACGGGCCCTCCCGCAGGAAGGACCGGGCGCCCAGGACGACCGCGAGCGCGTCCGCCCCCTCCTCGAGCAGCAGGGGTACCAGGTACTTGGCGGCGGGGGCCAGCACCGCGGTCTGCCCCGGCAGCAGGTGCAGGGCCCGGCACACCACGGTGCTGAGGCAGTCGGCGATCAGCAGGTCCGCGAAGGCGCCCGCCAATACGGCCCGCGCGTGGGGCAGGTCGGCGACCCGGCGCCCGTAGAGCCGACGTTCCAGGGCGAACCGGGTGGTGACGCGCAGCTGGGTGTCGAAGCAGCCGACCGTGGCGCCGGACAGCACTGCCTTCGTGACCTGGAAGGCGCGGAGCACGGTCTCCAGCGCGCCGCCCTCCTCCCCGACCACGGTCGAGTCGGGCACCGGGCAGTCGAGGAAGTCCACCCCGGCCAGGTGGGCGGCCCGCAGTCCGGAGGTGCCGAAGCGGGGCAGGAAGCGCAGCCGGTCCCGGTCGACGCGGCGCATGTCGAGCAGCAGCAGGGAGTGGTCCCGGCTGCCGGACCCGGAGCCGGTGCGGGCGAGCACGGTGACGGCGTCGGCCCGGTGGACGTTGCTGATGACCTCCTTGCGTCCGCCGAGCAGGAACCGCCGGCCCTCGCGCACGGCCCGGACCGCGGACCTGGGCAGGTCGTGACCGGAGGCCAGTTCGGTGTAGGCGCCCGCACTCTGGCCGCCGCCCAGCAGCACGTCGGCCAGCCACTGCCGTTGCTCCGCCGGGCCGGCCGACCAGACGGTCGTGGAGGCGATCAGGTTGATGGCACCGTGGCCGAGTCCGAGCGCCGCGTCGCGCCGGAACACCGTCCGCAGCGTCCGGGCCAGTTCGTCCGCGCGGTGGAGCCGGCCGCCGTGCTCGGGGGGCACGAACTCGGCGCCCAGCCCATGGGCGTCCAGCAGGCTCCGTCCGGCCGGCAGCAGTTCGCCCCGCTCGTCCGCGCGCAGGAAGGCCGCGAAACCGACCGGGTTGTCCGGGTCGTCCGGGTCGCCGAACCGGAGTTCCAGAGGGTGTGCGGTGTCCTTGCCGCCGTCGGGCAGGCGGTTCGGGGCGGATGTCGGCGTGGTGGTCATGGGCGGTCGTCCTCGGGCGGCGGGGGCAGCAGGGAGAGGGGCCGTCCCGCCGCGTACTCGGTGAGCAGCGGCCCGGCCAGCCGGTCGAAGACCTCGCCGTCGGGCCGTGCCGTCGGGTCGATCAGGGGCAGAAGACGGGTCAGGGCGGCCTCCAGCCACAGGCCGGACTCCCACAGCTCCGCGGCCTCGGTGCCCCGCAGGCTCTTGTGGTTGTGCAGCCACAGTTGGACGGCGGCCGCCGCGGCGAAGCAGGCGGCATAGCGTTCGGCGAGCGCGAAGGCCGACGCGGGCACGTCGAGTGCCGTCGGCCGGTGCTCCGCCGTCTCCTCGACGACCTGTTCCACGGCTGTCCGCAGCCGGTCGCCCAGAGCGCCGAGCGGGACCTGGGCGAGGGCGTCCGGGAGCGACTGGACCAGGCTGGAGCCCCGCGCCGAGACCAGTTCAAGCCGTTCGGGCGTGAAGGCGGGCAGCGGCTGCTCCAGGCCGGCGGCGCCGTACACCCCGTCCAGGTCGGTCCGGCCGCGCCGGTGGGCGCGCGCCAGCGAGGGGAACTGGTTCACCAGCGCGTGCAGGTTGACCACGGTGGAGCCGTCGAAGATCCCGACGATCCGGTGGTCGCGCCGCACCTTCTGGAAGCGCCCGTGACGGTAGGTCGCTCCGGTCAGCAGCGAGCGCGAGCCCAGCACCCGGGCCAGCCGGGTCAGCATCCGCTCCACCACGGTGGGCACCAGGTACTTGGTGACCGCGGAACCGACCGACAGCTCGCCCGGCAGGGTGTGGATGGACCGTGCGGCGACCAGGCCGACGGCCTCGGCCAGCAGCAGATCCGCACAGGACTCGGTCAGCAGCCGCCGGGTCTGCGGAAGTTCGACCAGTGGCCGGCCGAAGTTGTGGCGTTCGTGGGCGTACCGCAGAGCCAGGTCCAGGGCCTGGTCGGCTGCGCCGAGGGAGAGCGAGGCGCACAGGGTCCGGGTGAGCTGGAGGCTCTTCAGGACGATCTCCAGGCCGCCCCCCTCCGGCCCGACCAGAGCCGAGGAGGGCACGGTGGCGTCGGTGAAGGCGATGCCGCTGATGTCGGCGCCCCGGATGCCGTGCAGGAGGGGAGCGGGCAGGGGGCGGTGACTTCCCGGGGCCAGGGCGTGGCGGTCGACCAGCAGCACGCTGAAGCCGCGCGGCCCGCCCGTCGGGTCGGTCCGGGCAAGGACGCAGAGCCGGCGGCCGCGGGTGGCGTTGTTGATGAGCCACTTCTCACCGCTGAGGAGGTAACCGCCGTTCCCGTCGGCCGGGTCGGGCAGCGCCCGGACCTCGCCGGCCAGCAGGTCGCTGCCGTGGTCGCGCTCGGTGAGTGCCCAGGAGACCACGGCGCCGTCGGCGATCGCGGCGCCGAGCCGACGGGCCTGTTCCGGGCTGCCGCCGACCCACACCGAGACCGCGCCGAGGAAGGTCTTGCCGTGCCCGACCGCCACCGTCAGGTCGCGCCGGGCGATGGTCCGCGTCAGCTGCAACGCCTCGTCGTAGCCCCGCAGTTCACCGCCGTACTCGGCCGGGACGTAGTGCCGGGGCAGACCGAGGAAGTCCAGTTCGCGGCAGATCTCCAGCGGGAACTCCTCCCGCTCGTCCAGCGCGGCACAGCGGGCGTACGAGAACAGCCGGCCGTCGTCCTCCGGGTCGCCGAGCCGCCGGTCGAGCCGGGCGGCGGCGAGCTGGGGGGCGTATCTCATGCCGCCGGCTCCGTCCGGTGCAGGCGTATCAGCCGCGGGTCCAGGTCCTCGTACAGGGTCTTCAGCCCGTCGGAGGTGAACAGGTCGCGCATCACCGCGCGACGGACCTTGCCGCTGGTGGTGCGGCGGACCTGGCCGGGACGCAGGAACACCAGGTTGGTGACCCGCAGGCCGAACCGTTCGGCGATCTCGGCGCGGATCCGGCGGGACAGCTCGGGCAGCTCCGCCTGCTCGATGTGGCGCAACCGGACCTCCTGGAGCACCACGATCTCCTCCTGCTGTGCCACCGGCACCGAGCAGACCGTGCCCTGCAGCCCCTGGAAGCCCGGGTGGAGTCCGGCGACCAGGCGCTCGATGTCGTGCGGGTAGAGGTTGCGGCCATGCACGATCAGCATGTCCTTGAGCCTGCCGGTGACGTAGAGCTCCCCGTCGTGTACCGCGCCCAGGTCCCCGGTGCGCAGGTAGCCGGTACGGTCGTCCGCGGTGCGGGCGTCGAACAGGCGCCGGTTCTCCTCCGGGCGCTGCCAGTAGCCGGCGGCGACGCTCTCGCCGCGGATCCAGATCTCGCCGATCCGGCCGGCCGGCACCACCTCGCGGGTGTCCGGGTCGACGATCAGGATCTCCAGCTCGGACTCGGCCGGGCCGCTGCTGACCAGCAGCCGGCCGCCCTCGTCCGGCCGCAGCAGGTTGGCCTCGAGCGCGGTGGCGTCGAACCGGGTCATCACCGCGCCGCGCTGGTGCGGGGTGCCGGTGATCAGCAGCGTGCTCTCGGCCATCCCGTAGCAGGGCTTGAGGACGTCCGGGCGGAGCCCGGCGGCCCGGAAGCGCTCGGTGAAGGCAAGCAGGGTGGTGGCGCTGACCGGTTCCGCGCCGTTGAGCGCGACCCGCAGCCCGGACAGGTCGAGTTCGGCCAGCTGCTCGTCGGTGACGGTGCGGGTGACCAGGTCGTAGGCGAAGTTCGGCGCGGTGGTGAAGTCCAGGCGGTGCTGCTGGATCAGTTGCAGCCACAGACGGGGGCGGCGCAGGAAGTCGGTCGGCGACAACAGCATCAGCATGGCGCCGGTGAACAGCGGCGTCAGGGTGGTGCCGATCAGACCCATGTCGTGGTAGTGCGGAAGCCAACTGCACACTCGGGTGTCCGGGAAGACGCCGAGCGTGCGCTGGATCATGCGGAGGTTGTGTGCCAGTGAGCCGTGGGTGACCGTCACGCCCTTGGGGTCGCTGGTCGAGCCCGAGGTGTACTGGAGGATGGCCGGGGTGTCGGCGGCCAGGGCGGGTGGGACCCAGTCCACTTCCAGTCCGTCGACATCGAGCCCGTCGGTCGCCACCACCGGCAGCTCGGACAGGTCCTCCGCCCGCAGGAACTCGGTGATCTCCCCGGCCTCCCGGGCCGTGGTGAGCACGAGCGAGGCGCCCGCGTCCCGCACGACGCTCCCGGTCCGGGTGTCGCGTCGGCTGTTGCTGTCCGGTACGGGGGCCGGTACCGCCACCAGACTCGCGTACTGGCAGCCGATCAGCGCCGTGACGAAGGCCGGCCCGGAGGGGTAGAGCAGCAGCACGCGCTCGCCCTCGGCGCACCGGCCGCGCAGGTACTGGGCGAGGGCGCGGGCCCGCCGGTCGAGTTCACCGTAGGTCAGGTGCTCGGTGGTCGGCCCGTCGACCGTGGTCCGGGCGAAGACCACGGCGTCCTTGTCGGGCGACTCGGCGGCGTGGCGTACGAGCAGGTCCACTATGGTTTCGGACACGCGGGTGTCCTCCTCTCGGCGACGGTCCGGGTGATGGTCCCGGTGGCGGGCTCGGGGCGGGGGCGAGGCGCCGGGCCCCAGATCCGGGCCCGGGCGACGGTGCCGTCCGGCCGTTCGGCTGCCAGCACGACGGCTCGGTCGAAGTGCGCGGCGAACTGCTCGACGGTCTCCCGGTCGAACAGACCGCTGTCGTAGCGGAAGTCCACCGCGATCACGTCTTCGGTCTCCAGCACGTCCACCCCGAGGTCCACCTGCCCCTCCTGCTGCGGCAGCGGGAAGGCGGACAGCTCCAGGCCCGCGTACGAGATGACCCGCTCGGGCCGTGTGGTGTCGAGGAGGGGCCTCAGCTCGGCCGGGGCGTGCGCGGTCGACAGCATGTTGAAGGTGGTCCGGTAGACGGTGGACTGCCCGCCCTCCCGGTTGTCCGCGAGCACCCGGGCCAGCTCGGCGAACGGGTAGCGCAGCCCCGCCATGCCCTGCCTGAGCTGCCGGTCGGCCTCCGCCGCCGCGTCCCGGAAGGTGGTGGACGGGGTGAACCGGGCGCGGAAGACGACGGTGTTGATGTAGTCGCCGACCGCCCGGCGGGAGCGCGGGCTCAGCCGCGTGGTGACGGGGCAGCCGACCAGGAAGTCGGCCTGCCGGGTGTAGCGGTGCAGGACGCCCTGGAACACCGAGAGCAGGAAGGCGAAGGGGGAGACCTCCAGCCGCCGGGCGGTCTGCCTGATCCGGTCGGCGTCGTCGGCCGGGACCGTGATCCGGCAGGTGCCGCCGGTGAACGACTGGCGGGCCGGGCGCGGCCGGTCGGTGGGCAGCCGGACCGCCGCCGATCCCCGGCACACATCGGCCCAGCGGCTCTCCAGCGTCGAACCGAGCGGTGCGGAGAGCAGTTCGCGCTCCTTCGCCACATACTCGTCGTGGCTGTCCGGGGGCGGCTCCGGCAGGGTCTGCCGCTCGCCCGTCGACCGTCCGTACAGGGCGAGGAGCTCGGCCAGCAGGATGGCGTCCGACGTGGCGTCCGTCGCGATGTGGTGACCGGCGACCAGCAGGACCGCGTCCTTCGGCGTACGGCTGTGCAGGGCAAACCGGAACGCGCCGGTGCGGCCCAGGTCGAACGGCCGGTGCAGGGTTCGCCGGACGGCGGCGGCGAAGTCGCCCTCGACCCGGTGCTTTTCCAGCTCGACCAGGCCGGCCGGGCGCACCAGCCGCACCGGATGACCGTCCCGTTCGACGAAGACCGAGCGCAGCATCTCGTGCCGCGGCGCCAGAGCGCGTACGGCGGCCTCCAGGGCCACCGGGTCGACGGCGGACCGGACGCGCACGGCTATGCCGGTGTGGTAAGCGCCGGCCCGCGGTGCCAACTGGTGCAGGAACCACTGGGCGTTCTGGTTGCGGGAGAGCGCCCGGCCGTCAGACACGGCCGCCGCCGCGGGGGCCGCCGGGAGCGGTGCGCGGTTCCTGGCGCAGCCGGCCGAGCACCTGGTGGACCAGGTCGGCCTCGAGCGGTTCCAGGTAGAAGTGGCCACCCGGGAAGGACCGGAACGAGAAGCTGTCCGTGGTCACGTCCGCCCAGGCGCGCACGTCGTCCGCAGAGCAGTCGGGGTCCCGGTCCCCGACGTAACCCGTCACCGGGCACGACAGCGAGACGGGGGCGGCGGGGCGGTAGGTCCCGATCAGCTCGTAGTCGGCCTTCAGGGTGGCCGCGGCGATCTCCCGCAGCTCGGGTTCGTCGAGCAGCGCGGCCTGGGCGCTGCCGAGGCGGGCGACCTGGGCGAGCAGCGCGTCGGTGTCGGTGTGGTCGAACCCGGGGGACCGGCCCAGCCGCGGTGCCGGGTGGCCGGAGACGAACAGACGCACCGGCCGGATGCCGTGGCGCTCCAGCCGGTGGGCCACCTCGTAGGCCACGGCGGCGCCCATGCTGTGGCCGAAAAGGGCCAGCGGTGTGTCCCCGAACGGCCGCAGGGCCTGCGCCAGTTGGTCGGCCAGCGGCTCCATCCGCGTCAGGTGTGGCTCCGTGAAGCGGTTGTGGCGCCCGGGGTAGCAGGCGGTCAGCAGCTCCATGCCGGCCGGGAGCCGCGGGGCCCAGCCCCGGAAGGAGCCGGGCGTGCCACCCGCGTGCGGAAAACACACCAGACGCATTTCGGGACTGTGATTCACGCCGGACCTGACAAACGAATCCGCGGATGCGACGGTCATGAATTCCTTCCCCGCCATCGACCATTCACCGAAACATTTCCGGTGCGATGCCGAAGAGATTATGGAGAGCGTCTATATTCTCGCCATATCGTCGGCGGGCGGTCGGTCGGCCGACGCGGTTCCGCTTGGCCGGGCCGGGTGCTGCCCGCTCACTCCCAGGCCGTGGTCGCGTGCTGGACGTTCGTGGTCGCGGCATGCGGGTCCTGGGACTCGACGGCCGGGTCCGCTCTGCCGACGAGGACGGCGCCGAGGATGAGGACGGCGAGCAGCGCGATACCGACCGTGCGCCCGCTCAGGCCCTTGGCAACTGCATCCGTACGCATCTGAGAAATCTCCCGTGTTCGGGTCCGTGGGCCGGTCCGTGGTGCGGCCACCTGTGTTTCTCATTCTGTACCGGGGATTCGGCCGCGTGTGGGCCCCGCCCTGGCAAGGGGCTGTCATTGCAGGGCATTGTCAGGGGACGGTCGGGGACGGATGGGGTATTTCCCTCATGTCAGGCGGCCGGGACGGTCACCGGCACGGTCACCACGTCGGAGCCGCCGGTGCCGTGGAGCCGCACCGACAGCTGCCAGGTGCCCGCCATCGCGAAGAGGCGGCCGTCCGCCCGGTACCGGCCCGTCCCCTTCGGCCGCGCGGTCAGCGCCGCCGTCGCATGGCCCATGCTCGGCATGACGGCCTCCACCGTGACCTGGTCCAGGTCGACGGCCCCGTGGTCGCGCCGGGCCACGGTGATGTCGGCCGTCCCGGCGCCCGGGCTCGGGTGCGGCAGGCGAACCCGCACGGTGTAGGTCGAGGACGAGCCCTCCACGGTGACGCCGGAATCGTCGTCCGAGCGCGGCCACCACCACACCAGGGACAGGACGAGGACGACCAGGGCGAGGCCCGCGGCGCCGAGCACGGTCCGCGAGCGGAGGGACGGGAGGCTCATGGGGCGTCTCCGGTGACATCGACGGTGAGGGCGGCGGTGTGGATGCGGAAGTTCCGCTCGTACTGGATCCACACCCGGTAGCGGCCGGGCTCGGGGAAGGCGAAGACGAACTGCAGCCGTGGCCCGTACCGGCCGACCGTCTCGTCCGGCACGACGGCGCCCGGCACGGAAAGGGCGGCCATCGAGGCGGTCTCGTGGGCGTGCCCGAAGAACTCGTCGCCCGACCTGCGGACGATCATGTGTCCGGCCATGCCGAGCCAGCTCTGGAGGTCGCGCGCCGGGGCGTCGGCGGTACCGGCGTGCAAGGTGACCTGGGTGGGCACGCCCGCCGTCGGGCGCGCCGGAGCGAGGGAGACCTGTGACTCCTCGGGGGTGTCGATCTTCAGGGGGGCGGCTCGACGCGCCGGACGGCCGGTGCCGGCGATGACGTCGATCGTGGCGGTGAGCAACTGGCCGCCGCTGTCCACCCGTTCGATCTCGGTCTGGACGAGGTAACGGCCGGGGCGCGGCACGGACAGTCTGAGCAGCAGGTCGCCGGGACCGGCCGGCACCGGGTGCAGGTGGGCGAAGTACTTCGGGTCCTCGCCGGTCACCACGGTGTGGGCCAGCGCGCCGTGGTGGACGGCCAGATCGTCGACGGGCACGCCGTTCGAACCGTCGGTGAGGCCGAGGCGCAGGGCGAAGGGGCGGCCGGCGGCCGGTTTCGCCGGGACGGTGTGCAGCGCCAGCTCGGTGAAGGAACGGCCGTTGGCCGCGGTGCCGTCGACGTTGGTCAGCCGCTTCTCGTCGGGGGACCCGTGGGGGAGGACCGCGGAGAACTGCGGCGAGAGCAGCGCGGCGGTCAGGGCGACCGTCAGGGTGATCACCGCTGCCCCGGACAGCAACAGGGCCGGCCCGCGCCGGTGGAGGACCGCGGCCGAGAGCACGCCGAGCAGCAGTACCCCGGCCACCAGGAACGCCGGGTAGACGATCTTCTCCCACGGTGCCGCCCGCGGGGTCAGCACCCGGAAGGGCAGCTTCGCGGTGTCCGTGCCGTCGGAGACGTCGAGTTCCCACGGGCCGGTCCGGTCGGCGGTCAGGGTCGCGGCGACGGTACCGGGCCGCCCGGCGGTCAGCCGCACCACCGCCCGGGAGGGACGGCTCGGCGGCGCGCCCTCCAACGGGACCAGGGAGAGCTTCAACGTGGCGGGCCGCACCGGGTCGTGGGCGATCACGTCGACCCGGAACGGCCCGGGCACCTCGGGCACCTGGCGCAGTGCGAAGGTCAGTTCGTTGCCGCCGAACGTCGCGGCCAGCTCCAGGTCCGTGCTCTGGCTGATGCCGTGCGCGGCGGCCGGTCCCGCCCCGGCCAGACTCATCAGGCCGAGCAGGGCGACCAGCCACAGTGCCACGGCCCGGCGAACGGCTGGGGCACCGGCGCGTCTTCGGGCGGCGCGAGGGGGGATCACTCCACCACGCTGTACGAGGCGGCTATATTCCGTCGATATCGCTTCGGAGCCGGATCGCGGCGCCGTGGCGGAGTCGCGTCGTCGTACGGCGGCCCGTCAGTAGCCGATGGACGCCGACCCGCTGCCGAGCCGGATCCCGATCTCCCGGTCGGCCCCGGGGTCCCGCAGTCCTTCCGCGGTGCGCAGCCCGCGCGTGGGTGTGCTGGGATCGACCCGGTAGCGGCTGTTCGGCGGCAGGGTGACGGACAGGGCGCCGGAGCCGGTCTCCGCGCGGACCCGGCGCGGAGCCGAGCCGAACTCCAGGCGCGTCGAGCCGGAGTCGGACCGGGTCACGACTCGCGCGGAAGCAAGCGCGTCGGCCCGGATCTCCCCGGACGTGGTGCGCAGCCGTAGGGCGCCGAGTGTGTCCGTCACGCGCAGTGCGCCGGAGGTGCCTGCCAGGTCGAGATCACCCCCGATGTGCGCGACGTCGAGCGAACCGGATCCGACCCGGGCGTCCACCGAGGCCCCGGCCGGGATCTCCAGGTCCAGGGAGACGCTCGGGGCCAGACCGTCCAGCCGGGGGCCCGGCCGGGTGACCCGGATCGTCAGGGTCTCTCCGCGCCAGGACTTCTCCACCCGCGGCTCCCGCAGGGTCCAGGCCAGCTCCGACCGCAGCCGGACCTGGCCGCCCGGCCCCGGGCGGACGCGTACCGAGGCGTCGGGGGCGTCGAGCCGTACGGCGGTGACCGGATGTCGCAGCCGTACCTCACCACCGCGCCCGGTCCGGCCCAGCCAGCCCCATCCGTATACGGCGCCCGGCACCAGCAGCACCACGGCCGTCGCGGCGGCCAGGGCGGTCCAGGTGGTGCGGGGCCTCATCCGGGGACCCCGAGGAACCGCAGTACCGCGAGCACCCGCCGGTGGCTCAGATCGGCGGGCGGCAGGTCGAGCTTGGCGAAGATGTTGTTGATGTGCTTGGCGACCGCGCTCTCGCTCACCACGAGCGCCTGGCCGATCCCCGCGTTGGAGCGGCCCTCGGCCATCAGCGCGAGCACCTCGCGCTCACGCGGGGTGAGCCGTTCCAGCGGGTCGCTCTCCCGGCGGACGAGGAGCTGCGCGACCACCTCCGGATCCAGCGCGGCACCCCCGGCCGCCACCCGCTGGACGGCCTCGATGAACTCCGTGACGTCCGCGACCCGGTCCTTGAGGAGGTAGCCCACGCCGCGGGTGTTGCCGGACAGCAGCTTCGCCGCGTGCCGTTCCTCGACGTACTGCGACAGCAGCAACACCGCGACCCGCGGCCACTTCTGCCGGATCGTCAGCGCGGCGCGCATGCCCTCGTCGGTGTGCGAGGGCGGCATGCGGACGTCGGTGATCACCAGGTCCACCGGCTGCCCGGGTGCGTCGGACCGCACCGACGGCTCGGACGGGCCGGACCGCTCCGATCGCTCGATCCGCTCGGACTGCTCGGTGAGAAACGCGAGCAGGCTCTCCGCGTCTCCCACCTCGGCCACCACCTCCATCCCGGCGGCCTGCAGCAGTTGCACCACCCCGGCCCGCAGCAGGACGGAATCCTCGGCGATCACAGCGCGCACGGCAGCTCCACGGTGATTTCGGTGCCCCCTCCGCAGGGGCTGCGGACAGCAAGAGTTCCGTCGACCGAGGAGACCCGGTTCGTGAGTCCGGCCAGGCCCGTGCCGGCGGCCGGGTCCGCGCCGCCCACCCCGTCGTCCGTCACGGTCACCCGCAGCCGCTCGGCGTCCCGCTCCAGGCGGATCTCCGCCTGGGTGGCCCGGGCGTGCTTGGCGATGTTGGTCAGGGCCTCCGAGACGACGAAGTACGCCACCGCCTCGATCGGCGGCGCAGCCCGGCCCTCGGCGGACACCCGCAGCCGGACCGGAAAGGGGGCCCGGGCCGCGATCCCGGAGAGCGCCGCGTCCAGACCCTCCTCGTCGAGGACCGCCGGGTGCAGACCGCGGACCAGATCACGCAGCTCGGTCAGGGCCTCCTTGGCCTCGGCGTGCACCGTGGTCAGCAACTCCTGTGCCTGCGGCGTGAGTCCGGGCAAGGTCGCCCGGGCCAGGCCGAGCTTCATCGCGAGGGAGACCAGGCGCTGCTGTACACCGTCGTGCAGATCCCGCTCGATTCGCCGACGCTCGGCGTCGGCCGCGTCCAGCAGGGCGGCCCGGCTCACCGCCAGGCGATCCACCCGGCGCTGCAATTCCCCCGCCCGGCTGGGCCCGAGCAGCGCCGCGGCGGCGGCGGTGTCGGCCCGGGCGACCAGCCGGGTCAGCGGTGGCGCGGCGAACAGCAGCACCAGGCCGAGCAGCCAGGCGGTGGCGAGCGCTCCCAGGTGCGCGCCGGGACTCAGCGGACTCGTCACGGGAAGGACCCAGCAGAACGCGGGCAGGACGGTCAGCGCACCTCCCAGCACCCACGCCGCGAACGCCGCCAGCGCACCGAGGCAGACAGCAGGACCGGCCAGCGCGTGGTACGCCACCTGCCGCCACAGGGCCTCGGACCGGATCGTGCGGCCCCGGGCCCGCAGGCCCGCACCGGGCGGCAGCCGCACCGGCGCGATCTCCACACCGGGCAGCGCGCCGAGGCGGCTGCGCTGGAGCCCGGTCAGCAGGGGAGTGACGACGGTCAGCGAGACGGCGCACAACGCCCCGAAGACCAGGGTCAGCAGCAGCATCACCGTCAGGCTCACCGAGAGCGGCACCGCGGCCAGACCGAGTTCGAGCGGTGCCACCGTGATGATCAGACCGAGCGCGTGCACCGGGATGCCGGCGACGACGAACACGGCGTCCTGCCGGGCCCCGGCCGACCAGGGAAGAGAGCCAGCCGGCCATCGCGCACGCGACGAGGCAGGCGGCGTGGCGGACATGACCTTGAGTCTAGTGGGCCGCACGGGCTGCCCCGGCCCGCACGGCCGGGGTGTAGCTGGCACCACCCCGAAGTCGGCATCGGGCGTTACTGTTCCGCGCCCGCCCGCCCGACATGCTGGTTCCGTGCTCGAAGGACGGGCACGGAAGGGAGCACGGCGACATGGTGCGCGTACCGTCGACCGCGATCGGGCAGACCGGATGCGGCTCCGCCCGGGCGACGGCCGGGTCGCCCCGTGTCACACCGCGCCGCCTTCCGGGTGCTGCGGCCGCCCCGGCGACCCCCCGGAACCGGGCGGCCGCAGGCCTCATCGTGCTCGGACTCGCCATGGTGCCCTGGCTGATCGTCCTGCACACGTGGCTGCCGGGCACCGCCGAGTCCGCCCGCTGGGCCTGGGCCTGGACCGGCCTGGACCTTCTCCAGGCGGCCGGGCTGCTCTCCACCGGCCTGCTGCTGCGCCGCGCCGACCCGCGCGCCGGCCTCACCGCGGCGGCCACCGCGACACTGCTGCTGGTCGACGCCTGGTTCGACACCATGACGGCCGCTCCGGGCGCCGACCTCATCTCCGCGGTGCTGATGGCCGTGTGCGCCGAACTGCCTCTCGCGGCGTCCTGCGCGGTGCTGGCGGTACGGGCCTTTCCCCGGCCCGTGCGGTGACCGTCACGTCAGTCCCAGGCCCACTGATAGGTGTGCCGCTTGCGGCGGCCGCGGAACCACAGGAAGACACACAGCGGGACCGCCACCATCAGCGGCAGCAGCGCGACCGCCCAGCTCAGCGACAGGGGCGGGCCGGGGCGCGGGCCGACGGCGAGGGACAGGTCGCCCTTGCCCCTGCCGCGCGGCCCGTCGACGGTGAAGTGGAAGCGCCAGGATCCTTGCGTGGGCAGGAGGTAGGTGTCCAGGCCCCAGCGGTCGCGCTGGTGGATGTAGGTCTTCAGTGAGCGGTCCTCGGGGCGGCGGTGCCAGAACTCCTCGCCGTCCGGGCCGGTCATGACCAGTTTCGCGGAGTGGCGGGTGATTCCGTCGGTGGGCCGGAAGGTGAAGTCCAGGCCGCGGTCGGCGGCGATCGGCCATTGGGAGAACGACACCTGGAGCCGGTAGGGGCCCGCGGTGACGTACTCGGAGTGCACCACGGGGACCGGGGAGTCGGCCGCCTGCGCGGCGGGTACGGTGCCCAGCACCGTCACGGCGCCCAGGGCGACGACGGCGAGAGCGCGGAAGAGGCCGCGGACGCGGGAGGTGGGCATCTCAACTCTCCGGGGGAGTCGGGGCCGCGGCCGGCTTGCGGAGCGGGAACGAGAAGCGGTAGCCGAGCCAGCCCGCGCCCGCACCCAGCAGCCCGGCCAGGATCAGTACTTTCGGGGTGAGCGGGTCGTGGATCTGCGGGCCGTAGCAGGCGGCCATCAGGACGCCGAGCACTCCGGTCGCCAGGGGCAGGGTGCGCTTGGGGGAGGTGCCGGCACGGCGGTGACGCAGCAGGAACAGGTCGAGCAGGACGGCGATGACCGGCAGGATCAGCGGGTCGAGGGCCGGCATCTGCGGCACCGTGGACACCCCTTCCCGGAACGGCAGGCCGAGGCTGTCGGCGTACCACCGGGTGGCGAGCGGCACGAACAGCCATTGGAGGCCGACGATGGCCAGGAAGACCAGGCCGGTCGCGCTGACCCACCAGGGCCGCCGGACCACGCAGCCGACCAGGGTCAGCACCAGCAGGGCCACGAAGGTCAGCGACACCTCGAACGGCTGGGCCCAGAACAGCGCGAACACCACGGTGATCACGCTGAGCGCCGAGCTGACCACCAGGCCCCAGCGGCCGGGAAGGTCCCGGTACTGGTCGGCGAACGCGACGATCGTGCCGACGCAGATCGCCACGCCGCCGAGCGCCAGGCCCACGTGGGGCGGCGAGTTGAGGGTGACGTCGAAGCCGTATTCGGTGTGCCACCACAGGTCGGCCATGCCGTAGAACAGGTCGATCGCGCCGCCGACGCCGGCGATCAGGAACCCGACAGGGGCCTCGAAGGTGCCGAACACCCGTACCGAGGTGCCTTCCGCGGCGCCCCGCCCTTTGCGTTCGGCCCCGGTGCGCAGCAACACCACCACCGCGCTGGTCACCCCGGCGAGCGAGGGACCGGCATAGATCAGCAGATGCGGCAGGGTCAAGAAGGTGTCCGGGCCGACGTTGTTGTGCCACTGCACGTCCCAGACCACGCCGAAGCCCTGGGAGAGCATGCTGATCAACAGCAGTACGCCGCCGATCTGTTCGGCACGGCGGCCGCCGGCGGGCCCGGTGGTGTCACCGGTCGCCGGGGGGCCGGGGCGATCGGGCGCCGGCGGCGCGTTCCCGGTGGCTTCGGTGGTCACGGCCATGTGTCCCTTCCTCGGGGGTTGGCGGGTGGGCGGGCGGTGAACCGCCGCAGGGCCGCTGGGGGGAGCGGCCCTGCGTGTGGGGGGAGAGAGATCAGACGGCGGCGTTCTGCTCCATCCAGGTACGCAGGCTCAGCGGCCGCATGTCGGTCCACGCCTCGCGGATGTGCGCCAGGCACTCCTCGCGGGTGCCACGGGTGCCCTCGGCGCGCCAGCCGTCCGGGAGGTCGCGGTCGGCCCACCAGATCGAGTACTGCTCCTCGTGGTTGACCACCACGACGTACGCGGGCTCGTGCGATGCGGTGTCAGACATTTGTTCTCCTCGGAAAGGGTCAGGGCAAAGGTGGGGAAGGGGTGGGCCGAGCGGCCGGGACGGTGCGGCCGGGCAGAGGAACACGATCACCGTGCGACGGACTGCTATACCGCCCCTATATCGATCAGCAGGTCGGAGCCGCGACCGGCCGACGGCCCCGGCGCGTCCAGGCCGAGCGCCAGCCGCCGCACCATCTCCTCGACCAGCAGCCGGGGGGTGGCGAGATTGAGCCGCAAGAAGCCGGGACAGCCGTAGTCCCGGCCGTCGCTGACGGCCAGCCCGGCGGTGTGCAGGACACGCCGTGCCAGATCGTCCTCGCCGAGTCGGTCAGCCGTACGACGGCAGTCCAGCCAGGCGAGGTACGTCGCCTCGGGCAGCCGGAAGCCGACCTCGCCGAGGCCATGGGTCCGCAGCAGCTCGGTCAGCAATCGGCGGTTGCCGTCCAAATAGCGCAGCGTCTCCTCCAGCCAGCGGCCGCCGGCGGTGAACGCCGCCTCACTGGCCGCCGCGCCGAACACGCCCACCCCGTCCCGCATCCGGGGCGGCTGGGCCAACAGCGCCTGCGCCGTCCCCGGGCCGGTCGGAATGCCGAAGGCACACTTGAGGCCGGCGATGTTCCAGCCCTTGCTGGCCGACAGGCCGGTCACGCTGCGGACCTGCTGGGCGGCCGGCAGCGAGGCGAACGGCGTATGGGTGCGACCGGGGAACACCAGCGGGCCGTGCACCTCGTCGCAGAGCACGGTCACCCCGTGGGCCTTGGCCAGCCGCGCCACGGCGGTCAGTTCGGCGGGCGTGCAGACCATTCCGGTGGGGTTGTGCGGATTGCACAGCAGGTAGACCCGGGCGCCGTCGCGGAACGCCCGCTCCAGGCCCGCCAGGTCCAGCCGCCACCGGCCCTCGCGCAGCAGCATCGGGTTGGGCACCAGCTCCCGCCCCCGCTCGGCCACCGACTCGAAGAACGCCGGGTACGCCGGAACGTCGACCACCACCGCGTCACCGGGCGCGGAGAAGGCCTCCAGGCCGGCCTCCATCACCCGCATCACATCGGCGTAGTACAGGATCCGCGAGCGCGGCACCCACCAGCCGTGCCGGCGCAGCAGCCAGCCGGCCAGCGCGGCCTGCGCCGGACTGTCGTCGGTGTACGAGAACGCGTAGCCCATGTCCCCCTCGACGGCCAGCCGACCGATCGCCCGGCCGATCTCCTCGGCCACCGGGAAGTCCATCTCCGCGATGTGGGCCGGCTGCACGCCGGGCGCGTGACGGCGCCACTTCTCGCTGGTCCTGCGGCGCAGGGCGGCCAGGGCCGGGCCGGGGCCGGCGACGGAGTCGAGGGGGCTGACGGTGGTCGGTCTACCTGGTTTCACGGCCCGAATTCCTTTGGCAGCAGCATCGGTTGGCGACGTCAGTCATGGGCCTCGGCCCATGCCGAGCGGGTGATGACGGCGGTGGTGAGCGTCAGCATCAGGGCGCTGATGACGACCGCGGTCCAGGTGATGCCCACCGAGTCCAGCAGCCGTCCGGCGAGCAGCGCGCCGAGCGAGTTGGCGCCCGAGGCGAGGAAGCGGCCTGTTCCGTTCACCCGCCCCTGGAGCTCGTCGGGGGTGTGCTGGATTTGGTAGGTCCAGGCCGTCACGTTGAACAGCCCGGAGACCACGCCGATCGCGGCGAGCACGGCCGCCAGGGCGACGGGCTGGCGGATCACCACCAGAGACGGCAGCAGCAGCGTCCAGGCCGTCAGGCCCGCCACGAAGGTGGTCCGCAGACTGAACCGCTTGGCCCAGCGGGGCGCCAGCAGCGCCCCGACCAGCCCGCCGGTGCCACCGACCGCGGTGACCAGACCGGCCGTCGCCGTGGACTCCCCGTGCCGGCGCAGGATCACCATCACGGTCAGCATCAGCATCTGGAAGATCAGGTTGCTGCCGGCGAAGGTGCCCACCAGCAGCCGGGCCACCCGGTGCCGCCACAGCCAGCGGACACCCTCCCGGATCTCCGTGCCGATGCGCTGCGGCGGCCCGGACCGCTCCGGCCGGAAACGGCCGCGCAGGAACAGCAGGAACACCACCGCCACCAGGTCGGCGACCGCCGTGAACGCGAACGGCAGCCACCGCGCGACCATGAACAGCAGACCGCTGCCGGGCTGGCCCACCAGCCCGATCGCCGCCCCGCGCGCCTCGTTGTGCGCCAACGCCGTCGACAGTTGCCCGGCGGGGACCACGGCCCGCACCGTGGCCCGTTCCGCCAGGTCGTAGAAGATGCCCCGGGTCACCTCGATGAACGCGGCGGCCATCAGCTGCGGGATCCACACCCGGCCGCACAGGACGGCCACCGCCACCCCCGCGATGGACAGCGCTCCCGCGATGTCGCACCACAGCATCAGCTTGCGGCGGTCCCAGCGGTCGACCAGAGCCCCCGCGGGCAGCTGCACGAGGAAGTTCGGCAGCGCCCCTGCGAAGGTCACCAGGCCGGTCAGAGTGGCGGAGTTCGTGTGCCACAGGGCCAGCAGCGGATACGCCGTCATCCCGACGGTCGCGGCGAACCGGGAGATCCCCGCGCCCACCCACAGCTGGATGAACGCGACGTTGCGGCGCAGCGGCACCTCGGGGGCCGCGGGCGGCCCCTCGTCGAGGCCGGCCGGCCGGTCCGCGTGGACCTCACTCACCGTCGACCTCACCGGCGCGCGGGTCCGCGGTGCCCTGCCGCTCCCGTGACCGGGCGGCGTCGGTGGCCTGGCCCCACAGGACCGAGAACCGGGTCGGGGCCGGCCAGAGCCGGGCCAGCACCCTGCTGACCAGTTCGCGCCCGGCGGTGGCGTTGGTGAGCAGTACCGCACCCGTACCCGCGTGCACCCGCAGACCGAACATGGCCTGGAAGCCGGTCGCCTGACCCCCGTGCCCGATCTCCAGATCGGCGCGGGAGTCGTCGACGATGACGCTCCAGCCGTAGGGCCGGTCCGGCCGCGGGGTGAGCATCTCGCGGGCCAGCGCTCGTGGCAGGAAGGCGTCCGGCAGACCCAGGTACGAGCGCCGCACGGCCACCGTCAGCCGGGCCAGGTCGGGGGCCGTGCTCCACAGGGACCCGGCCGCGAGCTCCGGCATCACCCGGTATCCGCCCGGCACGGGAACGGCCCCGGCCTCGTGCCCCCGGGCGTATGGGTGGCCCGAGCCACGCACGAAGGCAGGATCGTAGTCGCTGCCCGTCATGCCCAGCGGCTCCAGCACCAGGCGCCGCATCAGCGCCGGGAACTCCTCTCCGGTGACGTCGCACATCACCTGCTGGATCACCGAGAAGTTCAGCGCCGTCATCGCGAACACCTCGCCCGGCGGGTGGGCGAAGGTGGCCGGGGAGGCCGGCGGGCGGCCGTGCAGGATGTCCAGTACGGACGGGACCGGTTGGTCCGGCGCGTACCGCGCGAACGGCGGCTGTACCGCGAAGCCGGCGGAGTGCGACAGCAGGTGCCGCAGAGTGACCCGCGGCGCGGGCTCGCCGGGCAGTCGCCAGGAGGTCAGGTACCGCGCCACGTCCACGTCGAGGTCGAGCACCCCCTGCTCGACCAGCTTCAGCACGCCGATCGTGGTCACGTGCTTGCTGATCGAACCGGCCGCGAACAGCGTGTCCGCGGTGACCGGCTCGGTGCCGCCCGCGGTGAGGGTGCCGTGGGTGTGGACCTCGGCGAGTTCACCGTCCCGGATCAACGCCAGCGCGGCCCCCGGGACGGCGTGCCGGGACATCTCCTCGGCCAGCTTCGCCGACTGGGCGGCACGGGCCGGGCGCGCCGGGCCGGACGCGGTGGCGGGCAGCTCCAGCAGCGCGGAGAGTTCCGCGAGCTGCCGGGCGGCGAGAGCGTCGACAGTGTCTGCGTCGTGCACCGCGGTGCTGTACGTCCAGCGGAGGTACAGCTGCCCGTCGTGCACCCGGGCGTCCACGTCGAACAACCGGGGCCGCCTGGCCGCGGCCGGCCGGACCGGCTCCACGAACTGCGGTACGAAGACGAGGGGCGTCGCCCGGGTGTCCGCGGCCGCCTCCGTGAGACGGCAGGTGAAACCGGTCTCGGGGCGCGGCAACAAGGCGAGGTCTTGTGCCAGCTCCTCGTCGGCGCCGTGGCGCAGCAGGCCGTAGCCGTACCGGGGCTCGGGCAGCGCGCTCAACTGGCGCACCACCGAGCGGAGCCGGGCCGGCCCGGGCCGGTTCTCCGGCAGCCACAGAACCACCGGGCACCGGTCGGTCAGCAGTCCCATCGTCTGCGAGCCGTCCGCCGACTCCCGGGGGTCCGCCGTGAGTTCCACGCCGATCCGGTCGTCACCGCTCCAGTCGGCGAGGGCCCGGCCCAGCGCGGTCAGCAACAGTGCCTCCGGCTCGGCCGCGTCCAGCAGCGCCTCGGTGAGCCGGGCGGGCAGCGCCAGCGTGGCCGTACGCGCGGAACCGAAGGTGTTGTCGCCGTCCGCGTGGTCCACCGGCAGCGGTCGGCCGGGCTGCCGGCCGAGCCAGGCCTGCGCCTGCGCGGCCGGCGCCTCCGAGGTGGCCATCTCGGCCAACTCGGCGGTCAACACCGACAGTTCGAGTGCGACGGGCGGCAACTCCACCGGCTCGCCGGCGCTCAGCTGCTGGTACGCCAGGTTCAGGTCGTCCACCAGGATGGCCCAGGACGCCTCGTCCACGGCCAGCTCGTGCACACTGATCCACAGCTCCGGCAGCAACTCGGCGTTCAGCAGGCTCGCCCCGCCGAAGTCGCACAGCGAGGCCCGCAGCACCGGCCCGTGCACCGGGTCGACCGCGGCCGCGTCCGCGGCGACGGCCGCCGCGACCGCCGCCGACCGGTCATCTGCCGGGACCTCGTCCAACTCCACCACTCGCAGCAGCACGGCGGACTCGGCCGCGGCGACCGCCGCCGTCACACCGCCGTCCTGCGGCAGTCGCAGCCGCAGCGCCTGATGGCGGGCGACCACCGCGTGCAGTGCCCGCTCCAACAGAGCGGTGTCCGGCCGGCGGCTCAACGGCAACCGCACCGACTCGGTCGTCGGGGTGCCTTCGAGGGCCGTCAGCTGCGCCGGGGCCAGCGGCAGGCCGTCGGTCGTCGGGGCGTCGGAGGAGACCACGCCGGCCAGCTCGGCCAACGTCCGTGTCCGGTACAGCATCCACAGCGACAGATCCAGACCCGCTTGGCGGGCCGCCGTCAGCAGCCGTACCGCGCGGATCGAGTCGCCTCCCAACTCGAAGAAGTTGTCGTCGGCGCCCACCAGGCCCGGATCGAGCCGCAGCACGTCGGCCCACACCCCGGCCAGTCGGCGTTCGGTGTCGGTCCGTGGCGCGACCCGGCGCGCACCCGCCAGGGCGGTGCGGTCCGGCGCCGGAAGCGCACGGTGGTCCAGCTTGCCGTTGGGGGTCAGCGGCACCGCGTCGATCGGCACGAAGGCACTGGGCAGCATGTACGCCGGGAGCTCGGCCGCCAGTGCGGCGCGCAGCCGGGCCGGGTCCAGAGTCACCCCGTCCACGGCCGCCACATAGGCGACCAGGACCTTGTCGCCGGGCACGTCCTCCCGGGCCAGCACCACCGCGTCCCGCACCTCCGGCTGCCGGCGCAACCGGGCCTGGATCTCGCCCGGTTCGATGCGGTAGCCGCGGATCTTGACCTGGGTGTCGATGCGGCCGAGGAACTCCAGTGTCCCGTCCGGCAGTAGCCGGGCCAGGTCGCCGGACCGGTACAGCCGGGCGCCCGCCGGACCGAACGGGTCCGGTACGAACCGCTCGGCGGTCAGCTCCGCACGCCCCCGGTAGCCGCGGGCCACCGCCGGACCGCCGACATGGATCTCGCCGGGCACGCCGACCGGCACCGGGTTGCCGTACCGGTCCAGCACGTGCACGCGCTGGTCGCCCAGCGGCGTGCCGATGACGCTCAGCGTCGGCCGGCCCAGGTCCTGCTCGCCCAGCTGGTGCCGGACCGAGTACACGCTGGTCTCGGTGATCCCGTACATGTTGACCAGCGCGGGACGCTCCAGGCCCAACCGCTCGGCCCAGGGCAGAAGTTCGGACATGTCCAGCCGCTCCCCGGCGAACACCACGGCCCGCAGCGCCAGGCGTCCCACCCGGTCGTCACCGGCCAGCGCGGCCAGCCCGCGGAACGCGGTCGGCGTCTGGCACAGCACACCGATCCGCTCGGCCACCAACAGGTCCAGCAGGTCCTCGGGCGAGCGGGCCGTCTCCGGGGGCACCACCACCAGACGACCACCGTGCAGCAGCGCGCCCCACATCTCCCACACCGAGGTGTCGAAGGCGTACGAGTGGAACATCGCCCACACGTCCGACTCCAGGAAGGAGAACTCCCGCTCGTCGGTGCGGAACAGCCGCAACACGTTGGCATGGGTCAGCCCGACGCCCTTCGGCACGCCCGTGGACCCCGAGGTGTACAGCACGTACGCCAGGTTGTCGGGCGAGGTGCGCTCCACCGGGTCCGCGACCGGCCGTGACGCGATCGCCGCGCGGTCCGACGCCCGGTCCAGCACGACCAGTTCCCCGCCGTACCCGCCGTCCCCCTCACCGTCGCGCCCGGCGGCGAGCGCGTCCGCGTAGGCCGACGAGGTGACCACCAGGGGCGCCTCGGTGTCGGCGAGAATCCGGGTCAGCCGCCCCATGGGATTGGCCGGATCCAGCGAGACGTACGCCGCCCCGGACTTGAGGATGCCCAGCAGCGCGGGCAGGAGCATCGGCCCGCGCTCCAGGCACAGTCCCACCAGCGAGTCGGGTCCGGCACCGAGCGACCGCAGATGGTGGGCGATCCGGTTGGCCCGCTCGTTCAGTTCACGGTACGAGAGCCGCTCGGCGCCCGCGACCACCGCGAGCTTGTCCGGGTGCCGCGCCACCCGCTCGGCGAAGGCCCCGTGCACCGTCCGGGTGACGGGTTCGGGCACCTGGCCGCCGTGCCCGGCCGCCAGCACCCGAGCCTCCTCGGCCTCCGGCAGCACCCCGCGCCGGGCCGAACCGTCCGGGTCGGCCGCCATGTCCTCCAGGACCCGCCGGTACATGCCGCACAGCCGCTCGGCGTGGTAGTGGCTCACCGTGTCCGTGCCGCTGAGGATGTTGAAGGAGTCCTTGGTGGCGATCACATGGAAGGCGAAGTCGGTGGCCACCGAGTTGCGTTCGGCGGTGGCGTCGACCAGTTCCCCGTCCATCTGGTGGAAGTCGTGGAACTCGATCATCACCGAGACCAGCCGCCCGGTGACGCCCGCGGCGCTCTGGATGGCGGGCAACGGATGGCGTCGATGGGCCCAGACCTCCGTTTCCCGCGCATAGGTCTGCCCGACCAGTTCCACCCACGTCGCGGGCGTACCGCTGTGCGGGAACGGCAGCGTGTTGAGGTGCATGCCCAGCACCCGGTCCGCACCCGGTTCCTCCAGCCGGCCGTGGCAGACCAGCCCGGCGTGGAAGGCGTCCTCGGTGGTGAGCGCGCTCATCACCTTCAGATGCGCGGCCAGCAGCACGCTCTTCAGCGAGGCACCGGCCTGCCCGGCCAGCCGCCGCAGCGGCTCCTCCAGATCACCGAATTGCACTCGGCGCCGGTAGCGCTCCACCGGACCGTCCGGGTCGCCCCAGCTCTCCGGGATGGCCATCGGGACGTGGGTGTCGGTGACGTCCTGCCAGTACCGCTGCTCCTCGGGATCGTTCAGGGAGTCCAGCTCGGCGGCGATGTAGTCGGCGTAGCGGACCTCCGGTATCTCGTAGGCCGGTAGCGCCTCTCCGTCGCGGAGGGCGCGGTAGGCGACGAGGATCTCCATCAGGAGGGAGTGGTAGCTCCACCCCTCGGTGATCGCGTTGCAGTGCGTGAACGTCAGCCGCCAGGCGGCCGCCTCGAGATGCACGTTGATCCGCACCAACGGCGCCTCGGCCAGCTCGAACAGCCGCTCCCTCTCGTCCTCCACGAACGCCAGCCCGGCCGCGGCCGTCTGCTCGGTGTCCTGCCCGCGCAGGTCGTGCATGGCGAGTGGGATCTCCGCGGTGGCGTGGACGATCTGGAGGGGCTGGCTGTAACCGGTCAGGTGGATCGAGGTGCGCAGTGTCTCGTGCCGAGCGGCGACGACGTCGACCGCACGGCGCAGAGCGGCACCGTCGAACTCCCGGTCGTCCGGGATCCCGAAGGAGTTGACGCTGTGGTACGTGTTCCGGTCCGGGTCGGCCAGCATTTCGACGAGCATGCCGGTCTGGATTTGGGAGAGCGGGTAGGCGTCGACGGCGTCGGTGGGGAGGGTGGCCCGGTCGGTTTCGGTGATCAGTGCGAAGGGTGTGACGGGGGTGAAGCCGGTTTCTTCGGTGGTGGGTGTGGTGTGTGTGGCGAGGTGGTGGATGGTGCGGTGTTCGAAG
>NZ_JBVIJT010000009.1:125913-460284 GCF_055581265.1 Streptomyces sp. NPDC031466 | reverse complement strand
AGGATGATCGAGATCCGCAAACAGAACCCCGCCTTCGGCCTGGGCACCTACACCGAACTCCCCTCCTCCAACCCCGCCGTCCTCGCCTTCCTCCGGGAAGCGCCCGCGACGCAGGAAGAGGGCGACGACCTCGTGCTGTGCGTGCACAACTTCTCGCGTTTCGCACAGCCCACGGAACTGGATCTACAAGCCTTCAACGGACGCCACCCGGTGGAGCTGATCGGCGGGGTGCGTTTCCCGGCCATCGGCGATCTCCCCTACCTCCTCACCCTGGCCGGGCACGGCTTCTACTGGTTCCGGCTGCGCCAGGAACCGTCGTAGGCCCCGGCGGCGCCACGCCCGCGCGGGGCGGTTTCCCCCGCCCCGCCCTGGGCACCCCTACGCACAACCGGCACCCCCGCACTCTGCCTTGTCCGCCTCGCGGAAAGGACGCGACGCCATGTCGGAAGCCGCCACCCGCCCCACCGCGCACGCCGGCGCGCTGCTCGCCTCGCTCGACCCACTGCTGCGCGAATGGCTGCCGCGACAACGGTGGTTCGCCGGAAAAGGCCGCCCCATCAGCGACCTCGAGCCGGTCGCGGTCACCGAACTGCTGCCGCACAGCTCACCGGCCCGGCTGCTGCACATACTCCTGCGGGTGCGCCAGCCCCTCGTCCCCCCGCAGGACGTCACCCCGTCCGGCGCGGCGGGCGGACGGCCCGGTGACTGCTACCAGCTGCTGATCGGCGTACGCGACGCCCTGCCGCCGCAGCTGGCCCACGCCCTCATCGGGCACGTCACCGACGGGCCACTGGCGGGCCGGACGGTGTACGAGGCGCTGCACGACCCGCACCTCGCGGCGCTGCTCCTGGAGCGGTTGCGGATACCCGGCCGGCACGGCGTGCTCCGCTTCGAACGCGACATGGCCACCGAGATAGCCTCCGGCCTCGCCCCGCGCCTGCTCGCCGCCGAGCAGTCCAACTCCTCGGTCATATACGGCGATACGTTCATCCTGAAGCTGTTCCGTCGTGTCGTGCCCGGCGTCAACCCCGACCTGGAGCTGCCGCTGCACCTCGCCCGGCAGGGCTGCGAGCGGGTGCCCGCGCCCGCCGCGTGGTTCCTCGCCGACCTGGCGTCCGGCGCGGGCGCGGCGGCGGGCGAGGCCTGCGGGCTCGGGGTGCTCCAGCCCTATCTCGCCGCCGCCGAGGACGGCTGGGAGCTGGCCCTGCGCATGCTCGCCAAGGGCGAGGAGTTCGTCGGCGAGGCACGGGCCATCGGCCGGGCCACGGCCGAGGTGCACGCGGCGCTCGCCGCCGCGCTGCCGACCGTCACCCTGGGCCGGGCCCAGGTGGAGGCGGTCGCCGACGGCATGGCACAGCGCCTGACGGCGGCCGCGCAGGCGGTGCCCGCGCTGCGGCCGTACGCTCCCGGGCTGCTCACCGCCTTCGAGGCGCTCGCCGACCTCGGCGGCGAGGGCCAGTCGTGGACCGCCCAGCGCGTCCACGGCGATCTGCACCTGGGGCAGTGCCTGCGCTCCCCCGACGGCCACTGGTCGCTCATCGACTTCGAGGGCGAGCCCGCGCGCCCCCTCGCCGAGCGCCGCATGCCGCAGCCCACGGCCCGCGACGTCGCCGGCATGCTCCGCTCCTTCGACTACGCGGCCTGCTCGCGCGAGCCGTGGGCCTCCCGGTGGGCCGAGGACTGCCGGGCCGCGTTCTGCGTCGGGTACGCGGAGGTCGCGGGCCGCGACCCCCGTACGGACCCGGTGCTGCTGCGCGCCCACGAG
This sequence comes from Streptomyces sp. NPDC031466, assembly GCF_055581265.1. Classification (NCBI taxonomy): domain Bacteria; kingdom Bacillati; phylum Actinomycetota; class Actinomycetes; order Kitasatosporales; family Streptomycetaceae; genus Streptomyces; species Streptomyces sp. NPDC031466. The sequence continues at coordinate 458,519 of NZ_JBVIJT010000009.1, read as the reverse complement.
ACGGACAAGGCGGTCTACGAAGTCCTCTACGAGGCCCGGCACCGCCCCGACTGGCTCCCCGTCCCGCTGGCCGCGGCCCGCCGGCTCGCCGGGGACGGACCCACCGACGCCGCGCACTGACCACCCCTTTCCGTCAGGAGGCTCCCCCCGTGACCCCCCGCTCCCGCAAACCGTCCGCCGACGCCGCAGCTCCCGCCCCGCCCCCGCCCCGCAGCCCGGAACCGGACCCCGCCGAGCGGACGACCACCCCGAAGGGAACGCGCAAGGCGACGGCGAGGACCCCGGCCCAGAAGAAGGCGACGAGCGGCGCGCGCCAGAAGAGCGACCCGAGCCGGAAGCCGGCCAAGACGACCAAGACCGCGAAGACCGCGAAGACGACCAAGACCGCGCAGGCCGCGAAGGCGGTGCCGAGCGGCGCGAAGAGCCCGCGGGCGCCGAAGAAGGCGGGAGCCCGCCCGGTCACCGCCGTCGCCGCGTCCCCCGTGCCGGACGAGGATCGCGCCCGTCTCCTGGCCGGCACCCACCACGACCCGCACGGCGTCCTCGGCGCCCATCCCGTGCCCGGCGGCACGGCCTTCCGGGCCCTGCGGCCCTACGCCAGGGCGGTCGCCGTGGTCGCCCGGGACCTGCGCGCCGAACTGCGCGACGACGGCGACGGGTTCTTCTCCGCGGTGCTGCCCCTTGAGGCCGCCCCCGAGGAGTACCGGCTGCACGTCACGTACGAGGAGGCGGAGCTGGAGATCCACGACGCGTACCGCTTCCTGCCCTCGCTCGGCGACTTCGACCTGCATCTGATCGGTGAGGGACGGCACGAACGGCTGTGGGAGGCCCTCGGCGCCCGGCCGATGGTCCACCAGGGGGTGACCGGCACCCGCTTCGCCGTGTGGGCGCCCAACGCGCGGGGCGTACGGGTCGTCGGCGGCTTCAACTTCTGGGACGGCACCGGCTTCCCGATGCGTTCGCTCGGCGGGACCGGCGTCTGGGAGCTGTTCGCGCCCGGGGTCGGCGAGGGCGAGCTGTACAAGTTCGAGATCACCCGGCCCGACGGTTCGAAGACACTGCGCGCCGACCCGCTGGCCCGCCGCACGGAGACCCCGCCCGCGAACTCCTCCGTCGTCCACGCGTCGCACCACGAGTGGCACGACGAGGAGTGGCTGGCGCGCCGGGCGGAGCGTCCGGCGCACGAGGCGCCGTTCTCCGTGTACGAGGTGCACCTGGCCTCCTGGCGGCCCGGCCTGACCTACCGCCAGCTCGCGGAGCAGCTGCCCGCCTATGTGGCCGATCTCGGCTTCACCCATGTGGAGTTGATGCCCGTCGCCGAGCATCCCTTCGGCGGCTCCTGGGGCTATCAGGTCACCGGCTTCTACGCGCCGACGTCCCGGCTCGGCACCCCGGACGACTTCAAGTACCTGGTGGACGCGCTGCACCGGGCCGGGATCGGCGTCCTGATGGACTGGGTGCCCGCGCACTTCCCGCGCGACGACTGGGCGCTCGCCGAGTTCGACGGGCGGCCCCTGTACGAGCACGAGGACCCGGCCCGCGCCGCCCACCCCGACTGGGGCACGCTGGAGTTCGACTACGGCCGCAAGGAGGTGCGCAACTTCCTGGTGGCGAACGCCACTTACTGGTGCGAGGAGTTCCACATCGACGGGCTGCGCGTCGACGCCGTCGCCTCGATGCTCTACCTCGACTACTCCCGCGAGGACGGCCAGTGGACGCCGAACGTCCACGGCGGCCGCGAGAACCTCGACGCGGTCGCCTTCCTCCAGGAGATGAACGCCACCGTCTACCGCCGCAACCCCGGTGTCGTCACCATCGCCGAGGAGTCCACGGCCTGGGACGGCGTCACGCGCGCCACCCATCACCAGGGCCCCGGCGGGTTCGGGGGGCTCGGCTTCGGACTGAAGTGGAACATGGGGTGGATGCACGACTCCCTCGGCTACGTCTCGAAGGAGCCGGTGCACCGTGAGCACCACCACCACGACATGACGTTCTCGATGGTGTACGCCTACAGCGAGAACTACGTCCTGCCCATCTCCCACGACGAGGTGGTGCACGGCAAGCGGTCGCTGGTCTCCAAGATGCCCGGCGACTGGTGGCAGCAGCGTGCCACCCACCGCGCCTACCTGGCCTTCATGTGGGCCCACCCCGGCAAGCAACTCCTTTTCATGGGCCAGGAGTTCGCCCAGGGCGCCGAGTGGTCGGAGGCCCACGGCCCGGACTGGTGGCTGCTCGACCCGGCCTACGGCGCGGAGCCCGACCACCGGGGCGTACGGGACCTCGTGCGCGACCTCAACACGGTCTACCGCCGCGAGGGCGCCCTGTGGCAGCGCGACACCGACCCCGGCGGCTTCGCCTGGATCGAGGGCGACGCCGCCGAGGACAACGTCTTCGCCTTCCTGCGCCACGACGCCCAGGGTGTCCCGCTGCTCGCCGTCTCCCACTTCTCACCGGTCGTGCGGCACGCCTACCGCCTCGGCGTGCCCGACGAGTTCCCGGCCTGGCAGGAGATCCTGAACACGGACGACGCCCGCTACGGCGGCAGCGGCGTCACCCACCCCGACCCGCTGAAGCCGGAACCGGTGGCCTCGCACGGGCGTCCCGCGTCGCTGCGCCTCACCCTTCCGCCGCTGGCCACGGTGTGGCTGCGACCTGCTTGAGCGCGACGGGCAGATCCTCGGCGTGGAGCACGCCGAGGCGCTGCGTGGCCCGGGTCAGGGCCACGTACAGGTCGCTGGCGCCGTAGCGCGACGGTTCGACGACCAGGACCGTGTCGAACTCCAGGCCCTTGGCCTGGCGCGGGTCGATCAGGACGACCGGCCGCGTCAGGTCGGGGATCTCGCCGGCCGTCACGCCGGGCAGCCGCGGGGCGAGCCGCGGGTGGAGTTCGCGCGGGGCGATCACGGCGAGGCGGCCCTCCTCCGTGGCCTCGGCCGCGACCGCGTCCGCCACGGCGCCGGGGAGGTCGTCGGCGCGGCGCGCCCAGGGGCGTACGCCGGTGGAGCGCACCGAGCTGGGCGGGCGGAAGTCGACGTCGCCCGCGGCGCGCGGCACCTCGGCGGCCACCTCCATGATCTCCACCGGAGTGCGGTAGTTGACGCCGAGGCGGGCGTACTCCCAGCGGTCTTGGACGTACGGCCCCAAGATGGCCTCCCACGAGCCGCAGCCGCCGGCCTCCGCGGTCTGCGCCGGGTCGCCCACCAGGGTCATGGAGCGGGTCGGGCAGCGACGCATGAGCAACCGCCAGGCCATCGCGGACAGTTCCTGCGCCTCGTCGACGATGATGTGCCCGAAGGCCCAGGTGCGGTCGGCCGCGGCGCGCTCGGCGGCGCTGCGGTGGTCGGCCTCCTCGTGCCGTTCGGCCATCCGCTCGGCGTCGATGATGTTGTGGGCGAGCAGGACCTCGGCGTCCTCCTCGTCCTTGTCCTCGAACTCGTGGGTGCGCGAGGCCCGCGACACGTCGAGGACGCCCTGCGCGTACGCGATCTGCTTGGCCCGCTCGGCCTCGGCGGCCGCCCGCTCGGCGCTGTCGTCGTGTCCGAGCAGTTCCGCCGCCTCATCGAGCAGCGGGATGTCGGCGGGCGTCCAGGGCGCGTCGTGGGGCCGGCGGATCGCCTTCGCGTCCTGCTCGTCCAGTCCCGTCGGCTCCTCCAGGAAGTCGGCGACGAAACCCTGCGGGGTCAGGGTGGGCCACAACTCCTCGATGGCGGCGTGCACTTCGGCGCTGGCCGCGATGCCCTTGCCGAGCTGGGCGATGTCGTCGGGGCCCAGGAAGTTCGGCCCGCCGTACGGGTCGTGGCCGATGCGCTCGGCGAGCTGCGCGGTGAGCGCGTCGATGACGCGGAACGCGAAGTGCGGGCGGCCGAGGTTGTGCGGCACGTCCGCGGTGCGGGCCGCCTCGCGCGCCTGGTCGGCGATCGTCCAGTCCAGGATCAGGTCGCCGTCGTCGTGCCTGATGATCATCGCCGCACCAGGCTCGGGGGTCTGCTGCCGGTCGCGTACGGCGCCGGCGAGCACCTCCGCCATCTCCGCGCGGCCCTTCACCTCGGCCGCCTCCGGTGTGTCGGTGCCGGTGGCCCGCACACCGGGGAACAGCTCGCCGACCGTGGAGAGCAGGACGCCCGTCTCACCGAGCGCGGGCAGGACCTCGCCGATGTAGCCGAGGAAGGCGGGGTTGGGGCCGACGATCAGGACGGCCCGCTTGGCGAGCAGCTCGCGGTGGGCGTACAGCAGGTACGCGGCCCGGTGCAGCGCCACGACGGTCTTGCCGGTGCCCGGACCGCCCTCGACCACGAGGACACCGCGGTGCGGGGCGCGGATGATGCGGTCCTGCTCGGCCTGGATGGTCTGCACGATGTCGTGCATGCGTCCGGTGCGCGCCGAGTCGAGCGCGGCGAGCAGCACCTCGTCGGCGTCGGCGCCCTCGTGCCCGGTGCGGGTCGCGTCGCCGAGGTCGAGGATCTCGTCGTGCAGCGCGGTCACCTCGCGGCCCTTGGTGGTGATGTGCCTGCGGCGCCGCAGGCCCATCGGCGTGTGGCCCGTCGCGAGATAGAAGGGGCGGGCGACATCGGCACGCCAGTCGATCACCAGCGGTGTGCGCTCGGGGTCGCCGTCACGGATTCCGATGCGTCCGATGTGGTGGTCGCGGCCGTCGCGGAATTCGAGTCTGCCGAAGCACAGACCGTTCTCCCCCGTGTCGAAGGCGGCGAGCAGCCCGGACTGCTCCGCCACCAGGACGTCACGTTCCAGGCGCGCCTGGAGACCGTTGCCGACCTGCGACAACGAGGCCCGCACGGCCTCCTCGGCCTCCGCGCGCAGCGCGTCGAGGCGCGCGTACAGCCCGGAGACGAATTGCTGCTCTTCCCGCAATTCCTCGGTTGACAATTCAGCCCCTTGCCCGTTACAGTGCTCGTATAAAGCTTTTCGTGAAGTCGTCGTGCCCCAATGGACCAGAGCTTCGCGAAAGAGTCCAATATACGCCGAGAAATGCCCCGGACGTCAATTCGTCCGGGGCATTTCTCTTGGCTCACAGCACGTCGGACAGTTCCGCCAGGAGCTTGCGCTTGGCCCGCGCGCCCACGAGCTGCAGCACGGGCGCACCGTCTCGGAAGACGATCATCGTTGGCGCGGCGAGCACCTGGTAGGTGATCGCGGCCCGCGGGCTGCGGTCCACGTCCAGCTGCACGATCTTCAGCCGGTCCGCCTCCTCCCGCGCCAGTTCGCTGAGCACCGGCGCCAGCTGCCGGCACGGGCCGCACCAGTCCGCCGTGAACTCCACGAGCACGGGGCGGTCCGCCTCCCGCAGCACCTCCCCCTCGAAGTCCGCGTCCGTCACCTCGGCCACACCTGCTGCCTTCACTTCGCCACACCCCTTGTCCTGTCGCTCCGCGTGCCGTTCATCCCGTCATCTCGCAGCGCGGCCCGGGACCGCCTTCGAGCGCCGCCTCGGCGCGCGCCAGCTGCGCGCCGACCTGTGCGCGTACCGCGTTCAACTCACCGATCAGAGCGTCCAGTTCGGTGAGCTTGCGGCGGTACACGGCGAGCGAGGCGGGGCACGAGTCGCCCTCGGGGTGCCCCGAGCGCAGACACTCCAGGAAGGGCCGCGTCTCCTCCAGGTCGAAGCCGAAGTCCTGGAGCGTCCTGATCTGCTCCAGGAGCCGCACGTCGTCCTCGTCGTAGGTGCGGTAGCCGTTGCCGGTGCGCCGCGCAGGAAGCAGCCCGCGCGACTCGTAGTAGCGCAGCGTCCGCGTGGTCGTCCCCGCCCGCGCCGCGAGCTCGCCGATTCGCATGCCCCGACGGTATTCCTTGACGTGGGCGTCAAGGCCAGGGCGGGCGGGCAGACGTGGGCGAGCGCCCGGCCAAAGGTTCCGGCCGGGCGCTCGCGCTCACTGTTCGGGTGTTCAGCAGGGGAGCGTGGTCTTGCCCGCGGCGCCGGTGGCGCCGATGGTGCCGTCCGCGGTCGCGGTGGCGGCGGTGCCGTTGCCACCGGGCTTACCGGGGCACACCGGGCTCGCCGCGCCGCCGGCGCCGCCCAGGCCGCCCTTGTGGCCGCCGCTCACGATGGCGGCGCCGCCGTTGCCGCCCTTGCCGCCGACGATACCGGCGCCGGCGTCGCCGACCCCGCCCACGCCGCCCTTGCCGCCGGTGCCGCCGAGCTTGGCCTCTCCGCCATAGCCGCCGTTGCCGCCGTTGCCGTTGGCGCCGCCGGCGCCGCCCGTGCCGCCGGCGCCGCCGACGCTCGAGGTGCCGTTGGCGTTGCCGCCGGCGCCTCCGGTGCCGCCGTTACCCGCAGCGCCCGCGGCGCCACCGGTGCCGCCCAGGCCGCCGATGCCTCCGGAGGTGCCGATCCCGTTGGCGCCGTTGGCGCCGGGGGCGCCGTAAGCGGTACGGGTCTGTGTGCCGCCCGTGCCCGGCTGGGCGGAGGCGAGGGCGGGGGTGAGAGCGAGGCCCGCGACAGCGATGGCCGCGACCAGGAAGGTTCGTGCAGTGTCCGTGGCGCGCATGGTGCGCATGGTGCACTTCCTTCGGTTTCCAGAGGGAGAGAATCTCCGCCTGGCACCTCCCAACGTAGGGACGTGCGAGACTCCGCGCACACCAAAGGATGATCAAATGTCTGGAAATAGAGAGAATCGTCAAATTTTGGCTGCAAAGCGATAATTTTGTCTGCCGACGAGGCTCTCCCGTCACCCACAGGTGTGTTAAACAGGGAGTAATCAAAGGGGTATTTTGCAGCAGCTCAAGCTCGGAATCATGTCGCACACCCGCAAAGAGAACGAGCACCGCCTGCCGATCCACCCGGCGCACTTCGAGCGCGTCGACGCCGATCTGCGGCCCAGCATCCATCTGCAGACCGGTTACGGAGAGCACTTCGGTGTCCCGGACCGGCAACTCGCCCCATGGGTCGCCGGATTCCGCTCCCGCGAGGAGCTGATCGCGGAGTGTGACGTCATCCTGCTGGCCAAGCCCTCGCACGAGGATCTGGCGGAGCTGCGGGACGGGCAGGTGCTGTGGGGCTGGCCGCACTGCGTGCAGGACGAGAAGGTCACCCAGGCCGCCATTGACCGCAGGCTCACGGTGATCGCCTTCGAGGCGATGAACCACTGGACCCGCGAGGGCGGCTTCAGCCTGCACGTCTTCCACAAGAACAACGAGCTGGCCGGCTACTCGTCGGTGCTGCACGCCATGCAGCTGATCGGGGCGACCGGTGACTACGGGCGCCGGCGGCGCGCGGTGGTGATCGGCTTCGGTGCCACCGCCCGCGGCGCGGTGACCGCGCTCAGCGCGCTGGGCGTGCACGACGTGGACGTGCTGACCGCCCGCGGCGTCGCCGCCGTCAGCTCACCGATCCACTCCGCGCGGATCGTGCACTTCGACCACGACGAGGCCGACGGCACCCTCGACCCGCGGCGCAGCGTCGTCCTGACCGAGGAGGGCCCGGAGCCGCTGGCCGAGTTCCTCGCCGGGCACGACATCATCGTCAACTGCGTGCTCCAGGACACCGCGGCGCCGCTGATGTTCCTGATAGAGGAGGACCTGCCGAAGCTCGCGCCCGGCACCCTCGTCATCGACGTCTCCTGCGACGAGGGCATGGGCTTCGCCTGGGCCCGGCCCACCACCTTCGACGAGCCGATGTTCACCGTCGGCGACCACGTCCACCACTACGCCGTGGACCACAGCCCCTCCTACCTGTGGGACGCGGCCACGTGGGAGAACAGCGAGGCGCTGATGCCGTTCCTGCGGCCGGTCCTCGAAGGGCCGGCCGGCTGGGACGGCGACCCCACGATCCGCCGGGCGATCGAGATCCGCGGCGGCACGGTCCAGAACCCGGCGATCCTGGCCTTCCAGGGCCGCGCCGAGCAGTACCCGCACGCGGTTCGCCCCGAAGCCGGATGAGCCGCGCGCCCCGGCGGGTCGGTCCACGTGACCGGCCGGCCGGGGCGGACCACTCTCCGGACTCTCGCGCAGGAAGGTGCCACCGCGCTCGGTGTACGCGCACTTGAGGGTCCTGGGTCGGATCCACCGGCCTCGGGGTCGTCGCGGAGCCCGGTCTCGGGCGTGGAACAGGGCAGATCGCAGGGCCGGGGCAGCGCGGCTGCCCGGTGGGGAACTTTCTCGGGCCCGGTCGCAACCTCCCGGTGTGCCGCACGTCTGGTGGTGTGAAGGCGCCCTTCACCCCGATCCACCCGACCGTGTCCATCCCCTTCCTCGGGAGAACCGCATGTCCAGTCACGCCAAGCGCAACTTCCTCGCCCGTCCCCGTCCCCGTTTCCTGGGCGTCGTCACCGGGGCCGCGGTCCTCCTCGGCGGCGGCTTCGCCGCGCAGGCCATGGCCGACTCCGGTCCGCGGCCCGCGCCGGCCGCGCCGAAGGTCTCGGCCCCGGACGCGGCCCCCGCGCCGGCCCCCGCCCGCACCGGCGCCCCGAAGGTCGTCACGCCCGGCAAGCCCGGCCCGGCCACCGCGCCCGCGCCCGCCCCGGCTACGGACGTCGCCCCCAAGGTCGTCACGCCCGGCAAGCCCGGCCCGGCGACCGCGCCCGCGCCCGCACCGGCTCCGGACGGTGCCGCGCCCCGCGTCCAGAAGTAGCAGCACGCGGTAGCTCCGCAGAAGCGGGCGGCCCGGTCGGACTCGCGCGGGTCCGGCCGGGCCGCCCCTCCGTCCCGCATCGGATCGAGGACCGTGCAGTTGTCGTACGCCATACCCGTACCGGCCCCCCTGCCCGCACCCGGACGCCCGGACCGGCCGACGCCCTGGTGGGGCCGGCTGCTCGCCCGTCTGCCCCGGACCCGGGCCCGGGCCGACGACGCCCCCGGAGCCGTACCGGGATGGCGGCTGCGCGCGGTGGACGCGCCGCAGGGCCAGGAGCCGCCGCCCCTCACCGAGCTGTACCGGGCCCGGCGGCTCGACATGGTGCGGCTCGCGCTGTTCCTCGTCGACGACCTGCACACCGCCGAGGACGTCGTCCAGGACGCGTTCGCCGCCGTGTGCCGGACGTACGGCACCTCACTGCACGGGCTCCAGGATCCGGGCGCGTACCTGCACACCGCCGTGGTCAACGCCGCCCGTTCCGTCCTGCGCAGACGCCGCACCGCCCGCGCCTACACCCCGCCCCACCCGGTTGCCGAGCCGCCCGTCGACGAGGGACTGCTGCTCGCGGAGGAGCACCGGCACGTGCTCGACGCGCTCGCGCGGCTGACCCGGCGCCAGCGCGAGGTGCTCGTCCTGCGCTACTGGTCGGAGCTGACCGAGGCGCAGATCGCGCAGACGCTCGGGCTCTCGCGCGGCACGGTGAAGTCGACCGCGAGCCGTGCGCTCGACGCCCTGGAGAAGAAGCTGGAGGCGGGCCGATGAGACCACGCGCCGGAACTCCCTCCCCCGTCACCGAGGAACGGCTGCGCGCCGCGTTCGCCGCGCGCGCGGCCCTCGTCACCCACCGGGACCTGCGCCGTGCCGAGCCCCCTCAGGGGTGGAGCCATGGGCTGCGGCGGGTGCGCGCGGTCGCCTTCGCGTCGGTGGGTGCCGTCGCCGCGGCCGTCGCGGCGGTGTACCTGCTCTTCCTGGTGCCGGCCGACACGGCCGCCCCCGCCCCCGCGCCGCCCGCCCGGCCTCCGGTCATCAGCGAATCCCCGCGCACACCCACCCCCTCCCCGGCCGCCCCGTCGGTCACCGGACCGGGAGCGGCACACGGGCCGGGGACGGCGCAGCCGTCCGGGGGCGTCCCGAAACCGGGGACGGCACCGGGACCCGGGTCGGGGCCGGCCGCGGGGGTGCCCCGCGGCCCGGAGTGAATCCGGGGCTCACCGGTGAGCCCCGGGGCACGCGTCATGGGGAGTCAGGGCCGACCCTGGTCGCTCCGCCCCGCCCGGACGAGCCCCGACTCGTACGCGGCGATGACCGCCTGCGCGCGGTCGCGGACACCGAGCTTGGCGAAGAGGCCGGTGGCGTGGTTCTTCACGGTCTGCACGCCGATCGCCATGCGCCGCGCAATCTCGGCGTTGTCGAGGCCCGCGGCGATCAGCCGCAGCACCTCGACCTCGCGCGGGGTGAGCCCGGAGAGGTCCCCGGCCGGCGGGTGCGCGGCCGGGGCCGGGGTCACGAAGGCGGCGAGCAGCCGGGTGAGCAGCCGGGGGGCGACGACGGCCTCGCCGCGGTGGACGGTGCGCAGCGCGGCCACCAGTTCCTCCGGGGAGACGTCCTTGGGCAGGAACCCGGAGGCACCCGCCCGCAGGGCGCTGACCACGTGCTCGTCCATGTCGAAGGTGCTGAGCGCGAGGACCCGGCACCGGGGCAGTTCGGCGGCCAGGTGCTCGGTGGCCCGGACGCCGTCGAGGACCGGCATGCGGATGTCCATCAGGATGACGTCCGGGCGCAGTTCGCGGGCCGCCGCGATGGCCTGTTCGCCGTCGCCCACCTCGCCGACGACCTCGATGGCGGGGTCCGAGCGCAGGATCAGCGACAGGCCCCGGCGCACGAGTGGCTGGTCGTCGGCGATGAGCACGGTGATCCGCCCGGGCTCGCCACCCCGTTCCGGCTGCGGCTCGGCCCCGGGGACGGCTTCGGTGGGAGGAGTCACGGCGTCCTGTCCTTCTCGCGTGTGTCAGTCGGGCCGGCCGTGGTCGGGCCGGCCGTGGTCGGGCCGGCCGTGGTCGGGCCGGCCGTGGTCGGGCCGGCCGTGTTCGGGCCGTCCGCGTTCGGATCGGCCATGTCCGGGCCGTCCGCGTTCGGATCGGCCATGTCCGGGTCGTCCGCGTTCGGATCGGCCATGTTCGTACCGTCCGCGTTCGGGCCGCCCATGTCCGGGTCGGCCCTCTTCGTGCCGGCCGCGTTCACGTCGGCGGGCAGCGGCACGCTCGCGGCCACCTCGAACCCGCCTTCCGCACGGCGGCCGACGCGCAGGGAGCCGTCGTGCAGGGCGATGCGCTCCCGCATGCCGAGGAGACCGTATCCGCTGCCCTCGACCCCCGCGCCGGGGGCCCGGCCGGCCCCGGCGCCGTCGTCCGTCACCTCCACGGTGACGCGGTCCCGGAGATAGGCGAGCCGCACGGTGGCGCGGGCGGGCCCCGCGTGCTTGCGGGCGTTGGTCAGCGCCTCCTGCACGATGCGGTAGAGGGTGAGCCCCACGGACATCGGCAGCGGGCGGGGCCGCCCGGTGACGTGGAGTTCGGCCGGCAGGCCCGCCCCCCGCGAAGCGGCGACGAGCCGTTCGATGCCGTCCACCCCGGGCTGGGGTTCCGACGACGCCTCCTCCAGGGTGTCGGTGCTGCGCAGCACCCCGAGGAGCTGCCGCATCTCGCGCAGCGCCGTGCGGCCGGACTCCTCCAGCGTCACCAGCGCCTCCCGGGCCGTCTCGGGGTCGCGGTCCAGGGTCGACCTGGCCCCGCCGGACATCAGGTACATGGTGGTGATGTGGTGGGCCACGATGTCGTGGAGCTCCCGCGCGATGCGGCGGCGCTCCTCGGTCACCGCGCGGTCGGCGAGCAGCTTCCGGTTGATGTCGAGCTGCCATTGCCACTGGCGTACGGCCAGGCCGACGGCGATCAAGAGGCAGGGCGTCACCAGGACGTCGGTGACGCCCATTCCGACGGAGCCCACGTCGTTGTGCCAGTACCGCGCGAGCTGCACCGGCGCGGTGGCCACGACCCCCAGCGCCACGGCCCGCCGCCCGCTGTATCTGGCCACGGTGTAGAGCCCGACCGTGACGGCCGCGCCGTACGTGTTCGACATCGGCTCGCCCGGGTCGACGACGAGTCCCAGGTTGCCGGCCAGCTGCACCGCGAGGACGGCGCCGAGCGCCTGCACGGGGTGGTGGCGCCGGAAGAGCAGCGGAACCATGGCGACGGCGACCAGCAGGACGCCGAGCACGGTGACCGGTGCTCCCGTGGACTCCTCGCCGGGGGCGAAGTAGGCCAGCAGGTCGAGCGCCACGGCGAGGACGGCGACCACCGCGTCCCCCGGCGTCGGCCGCACCCCGCGCGTGGGCGGTACCGGCGGGAAGAAGTCACGGGCCATCCGGCCGCCTCCAGGTCGAGATTCCGGCGGGCCGCGATGTCCCGTCCCCGGGCACCATTACACCCCGCCCGACGGAGCCCGGACTCGCCGCGGTGGCCGTTCTTCCCACCAGTACCGGAGTACTGCCCGCGACGGGACACCGGACCACGGTCACGGGTGCGTCCCCTTCCGGCGGCCGACGCCCCCAAGGGGTGCCCCGTGATGACCTTTTGGCATGATCCGCAAGCTCACCTCCTTCTCCACCCGGCACCGATGGATGACGATCGTCGTCTGGACGATTCTCGGCGCGGCACTGTCGTTCGTCGGGAACGCGATGATGTACGACGTCACCGACTCCCGGGCCGGGGACTTCCTGCCGAAGAAGTACGACTCGGCGGTGGCCCTCCGTATCGCCGAGGAGGAATTCGGCGCGCAACCCGACCCCAACGCCCTGACCGTGCTCGTCGCCAGGGCCGACGGCGGACGGCTCACGGCGGGCGACCAGCGGCGCATCGCGGACACCGCCGCCGATCTGGGCCGCGAGCGGATCGTGGCGGCGAAGCCCGAACCGCTGATGAAGGACCACTCCCAGACCCCGCGCGTTTCGGCGGGGGCCCTGGCTCCCGACAGGAGTTTCCGGCTCCTCACCGTTTCCCTCGACGGAAATCCACAGGACCCGGGGGTGCAGGACGTCTACAAGGGGTTCCGCGACGCCGCGAAGGACGCGTTCGCCGACGCGGATCTGCACGTCGGATTCACCGGCGGCATCGCCTCCGTCGTGGACGACACGGATGCCGAGGAGGACACGGCGAAGATCGTCTCCAGCCTGACGATGGGCTTCATCGTCCTCCTGAACGTGCTGGTGTTCCGCTCCCCCGCGGCCGCGTTCGTGCCGCTGATCGCGGTGGCGCTGATCGGCGGGGTCGCCTCGGGCGCCGTGGTCGGCACGGCGAAGCTCTTCGGCATCGGCCTCGACGCGTCGACGCCTTCGCTGATCGGCGTCGTGCTCATCGGCATCGGCATCGACTACTTCCTCTTCCTCATGTTCCGCTTCCGGGAACAGCTGCGGGAGCACCCCGGGCAGGACGCCCGCACGGCCGTCGCCGAGACGACCGGGCGGGTGGGCGGCGCGATCACGTCCGCGGCGCTGACGATCGTGGCGGCCTTCGCGACCCTGGGGCTGGCCTCCTTCGGGCAGTTCCGGGTCCTCGGCCCGGCGATCGCCGTCTCCGTGCTCGTGATGCTCCTCGCCGGCCTCACGCTCATGCCCGCGCTCCTCGCCGTACTGGGGCGCGGCATGTTCTGGCCCGCACGCGCCTGGAAGAAGGAGCGCACCGGCGGCCTCGCCGCCCGCCTGGGGCACGCGGTGAGCAGCCGGCCGCTGCGGTACGCCCTCGGCGCCCTGGTGCTGCTCGGCGCGCTGGGCGCGGGCGCGCTCGGCATGAAGATGAGCTACGACCAGCAGGGCGGGCACGAGACCGCCGCCGTCAGGACCGCCGAGCGGATCTCCCGCAGCCTGCCCGCCGGCGTGTCCGACCCGCACAGCGTGTATGTGCGCAGCACGAACGGCAAGGAGATCAAGGCGAGTTCGCTCACCGGCATGACCCGCTCCCTGGCCGAGGCGGAAGGTGTCGGCGAGGTGGGTGAGCCGGTGCTCAGCAAGGACCGCACGGCCGCCCGAGTCGACCTCTTCCTGAGTGTCGGGTCCGATTCGCAGAAGGCGCGCGACCTGGTCTCGGGGCCCGTCAGGGAGACGGCCGCGCGGACCACCCCCAAGGGCACCGAGGCCTACGTCACGGGAACGGCCGCGGTCTTCGCCGACATCTCGACGGCCGTGGAGAAGGACCTGCGTCTGGTGTTCCCGGTCGCGGCCCTGCTCATCGCGGTGATCCTCTTCCTGCTGCTGCGCTCGCTGCTCGCCCCGGTCGTGCTGATGATCGCCGTGGGGCTCGGGTTCCTGGCCACGCTCGGCGCGAGCACGCTGCTCTTCCAGCATGGACTCGACCGGCCGGGTGTCTCGTTCACGCTGCCCCTGGTGCTCTTCCTCTTCGTCGTCGCCCTGGGCACCGACTACAACATCCTGATCACCGACCGGATCAGGGAGGAGATGCGCAAGCCGGTGCCGGCCCGGCGCGCCGTGGCCGAAGCGGTACGGCACACCGCGCCCGCCATCGCCACGGCCGGCCTCGTGCTGGCCGGTTCCTTCGCCGCCCTGGCGGCGAGCCCCGCCACCCGGGAGATCGGCTTCGCCACCGGGCTCGGCATCCTCCTGTCCGCGCTCGTGCTCTCCCTCGTGCTGGTGCCGGCCCTGGCCGCGATGCTGGGCCGCGGTTTGTGGTGGCCGCGCAGGTCGGGACGGACGCCGGGCCGCCACCACACCTCGGAGGAGCTGTACGCGCCGTACGCACCGGACGAGCCCCACGCCACGGCCGGGCCGCACACCCCGGAGCAGCGCCACCAGCCGTATCCGTCGTACCAGCCCTATCCGCCGTACCAGCAGCCCCCGCAGCACCCGCCGTACGCGGCTGCACCCACCCGACCGGAACACCGGCCGACCCGGTGACCGGGTGCCCAGGGTCGTCGCGGATGGGGGGCCGCGCGGCGGAGGACCGTCCGCGCGGCCACCACCGGTGGGCCCTCAGGTGAAGTCCGGCCGCCCGTAGTCCCGTTTGAACTCGTAGAAGCACTCCACGCCCGCCATCAGCACCACGCCGTCCCACAGCCGGCCCGCCGCCTCGCCCCGGGGGGCCGGTGACACGACGGGGCCGAACAGCGCCCCGACGCCGTCGACGGCAAGCACCGGTGTGCCGACGTCGTCGCCCACCAGGGCGATGCCCTCCTCGTGCGAGGCCCGTACGGCCGCGTCGTACTCCGTTGTCGTCGCGGCGGCCTCCAGGGCGGCCGGCAGGCCCGCCTCGGCGAGCGCGGCCGTCGTGCCCGACCAGTCCCGGCGCTCGTGCAGCCGCCGGCCGAGGGCGTCGAAGTACCGCCCGAGCGCGGCGTTCCCGTGCTGTTCGCGCACCGCGGCGCACACCCGGCCGTGCGCCCGCAGGTACTCCCCGTACTGCCCCTCGGGGTCCTCCGGGTCGCTCTCCCGGCCCTCGTTCAGCACGGCCAGGCTCATCACCCGCCACCGCACGGAGACGTCCCGCACCCCTTCCACCTCGCGCAGCCAGCGCGAGGTGATCCAGGTGTACGGGCAGACGGGGTCGAACCAGAAGTCGACGCTCACCCCTGCCGGGGCCGGATCGTCCAGGGTGCTCATCCGTCCACCGTACGCCCACGGAAAACCGGACGCCCACGGAGAACGGGACGCCCACGGAAAGCCGTGCGCCTTCGGGAAGTTGACGCACCGCGGCCATTGACGCGCCGCCCGTCCACAACTACAAAACCAGCAGCATCACTCTGAGAGCGCTCTCACCGTCACACTCCCGCCCCCCCCACGGAGGTGCCCCGATGAGCACGACCCCCGCCCCGCGATCCTCTGCGGCCCACCGCGGCCGCAGACCGACGCCCCTCCTGGCCGCGCTGGCCGCCGTCGGACTGTGCGGGGCGCTGCTCCTGCCCGGCACGGCACGCGGTGACGCGACCTCCGCCGCTCCCCGCTGGTCGCTGAAGTGGAGCGACGACTTCAACGGGCCCGCCGGCGCCCCGCCCGCCGCCGACCGGTGGCAGGTCGACCTCGGCCACAACTACCCCGGCGGACCCGGCCGTTGGGGCACCGGCGAGATCCAGGAGTACACCAACTCCCCCGCCAACCTGAGTACCGACGGAACGGGCAACCTGCGGATCACCCCACGCCGTGACGCCTCGGGCACGTGGACGTCCGCCCGGATCGAGTCCCGGCGCTCTGACTTCAAAGCGCCGGCGGGCGGCACCCTGGCCATCGAGGCGCGCGTCAGGATGCCGGACGTCTCCGGCGACAAGGCGCTCGGCTACTGGCCCGCCTTCTGGGCGCTGGGCTCGCCCTATCGAGGGAACTACCAGAACTGGCCGTCCATCGGCGAGTTCGACGTCATGGAGAACGTGAACGGCGTCAACTCCGTGTGGGGCGTGCTGCACTGCGGCGTCAATCCGGGCGGGGACTGCAACGAGACGCAGGGGCTGGGCGCCAACCGCCCCTGCCCTGGCACGAGTTGCCAGTCGGGCTTCCACACGTACCGATTCGAGTGGGACCGCTCCGTGACCCCGAACCAACTGCGCTGGTACGTCGACGGCGAGCGCTACCACACCCTGGGCCAGGACCGCTTCTCGGCGCGGACCTGGCAGGACATGACCTCGCACCAGGGCTACTTCCTCCTGCTGAACGTGGCGATGGGCGGCGGGTTCCCGGACGGCGTCGCGGGCCGCGCGACCCCGACGCCCGCGACGGAACCGGGCCACTCGATGCTGGTCGACCGCGTGGCGGTGTGGACGCGGCCCTAGCGCGTGGCACCAGGGACGGTCCGAGGGTGGCGGGCGGTGCGCGCCGCCCCCGGGCCGACGACAACTTCCTTACCTGTCGCAGGCATTGACGTAAGCCCGTCCCGCTCCTACGGTCTGCTCGATCATACGAACTACGTACGAGATTTCGAACATACGTGGACGTGTACGCAGCCGAGGAATGAGACCCCCATGGCGCCCTCTCCCCACCCCGCATCCCCGCCCGCCAGACGCGCCGTCCTGCGTGCCGCGGCCCTCGCGGCGGCGGCGCCCGCTCTGTCGTCCCTCGCCGCGGGCCGCGCCACGGCCGCCCCGGGAGCAGCACCGGAGGTCGCGTCGGGCGTCGCGCCGGCCGCCCCCGCCGCCTGGGTGGTGCGGCCCTTCGCGCTCAAGGACGTGGCGCTGCGCGAGGGCGTCTTCACCGCCAAGCGCGCCTTGATGCTCGACCACGGCCGGGGCTACGACGTGGACCGGCTGCTCCAGGTCTTCCGCGCCAACGCCGGGCTCTCCACCCGAGGCGCCGTGGCCCCCGGGGGCTGGGAAGGCCTCGACGGCGAGGCGAACGGCAATCTGCGCGGCCACTACACCGGCCACTTCCTGACCATGCTCTCCCAGGCCTACGCCGGCACCGGCGACAGGGCGTACGCCGCCAAGGTCCGGTACATGACCGGCGCGCTCATGGAGGTCCGCGCGGCGCTGCGCGCGGAGCCCGAAATCCTGCGCGGTGAGGGCAGGTTCGGCACGGCGCCGACGTATGTCCGGGGCTCCCACCAGTACGTCGACCTGCCCTCCGGGGTGCTGGGCGGTGGCCCGGCGCTCACCTTCTCGGCCTGGGTCAAGCCCGCGCACGACGCCGCCTGGGCCCGCGTCCTCGACTGCGGCGACGACACCACCCGCTACCTCTACCTCGCCGCCCGCAACGCCGAGGGCGTCCCCCGGTTCGCCGTCACGACCAAGGGCCCCGGCGGCGAACAGTCCCTCGTCGGCACCGCACCCCTGCCCCTGGACCGGTGGAGTCACCTCGCGGTGACGCTCACCGGCGGCACCGGCAGGCTCTACGTCGACGGCGCGCAGGTCGCCGAGAACACCGCGATGACCCTCGGTCCGGCGGCGCTCGGCCCGCTGAAGGACCACTGGCTCGGGCGGTCCCACTTCCCCGGCGACCCCGTGTTCGCCGGCTCGTTCGACGCGGTCGACCTCTGGTCGCGGGCGCTGACCGCCGCCGAGGTCGCCGCCCTCCAGGACGCCCCCGCCGCCCGGACCCCGGCCGGGCGCGGCGACCTCGCGTCGTACGCCTTCGACGAGAGCGGCGGCGGCAGGTTCGCCGACGCGTCCGGCCGCGACCGGCCCGCCGCCTTGCGCCGCACCTGGGGCGGCCCGAGCCATCCCGGGTTCCTCGCGGCGTACCCCGAGACGCAGTTCATCACCCTGGAGTCGATGACCGGCCCCGACTACCACGTGGTGTGGGCGCCCTACTACACGGCCCACAAGATCCTGCGCGGGCTGCTCGACGCGTACCTCCACGTCGGCGACGAGCGCGCCCTCGATCTCGCGTCCGGCCTGTGCGACTGGATGTACGCCCGGCTCTCCCCGCTGCCCGACGCCACCCGGCAGCGGATGTGGGGCATCTTCTCCAGCGGGGAGTTCGGCGGGATCGTCGAGGCGATCTGCGACCTGTACGCGGTCACCGGCGAGGGCCGCCACCTCGCCCTGGCCCGCCTGTTCGACCTCGACAGGCTCATCGACGCCTGCGCCGCGGGCACCGACACCCTCGACGGGCTCCACGCCAACCAGCACATCCCCGTCTTCACCGGCCTGCTGCGGCTCTACGACGAGACCGGCGAGCGGCGCTACCTGGACGCCGCGCGGAACTTCTGGAAGATGGTCGTCCCGACCCGGATGTACGGGATCGGCGGTACCAGCACCGGCGAGTTCTGGAAGGCGCGCGGCGTCATCGCGGGCACGCTGAGCGACACCACCGCCGAGACCTGCTGCGCGTACAACCTGCTGAAGCTGGACCGCGCGCTGTTCTTCCACGAGCAGGACCCGGCGTACATGGACCACTACGAACGGGCGCTGTACAACCAGGTCCTCGGCTCCAAGCAGGACACGGCCGACGCCGAGAAGCCCCTGGTCACGTACTTCATCGGGCTGACGCCCGGCCATGTGCGCGACTACACGCCCAAGCAGGGCACCACCTGCTGCGAGGGCACGGGTATGGAGAGCGCCACCAAGTACCAGGACTCGATCTACTTCCAGCAGGCCGACGGCTCGGCCCTGTACGTCAACCTCTACAGCCCCTCGACGCTCACCTGGGCGGGCAAGGGCGTCACCGTCACCCAGAGCACCGACTTCCCGCGGGAGCAGGGCACCACCCTCACCGTCCGGGGCGCCACCGCCACCTTCGACCTGCGACTGCGGGTGCCCGCGTGGGCGACGGGCGGGTTCGCCGTGTCCGTCAACGGCAGAAGGGCGAAGACGACGGCGGCGGGCGGCTACCGCTCCCTCTCGCGCACCTGGCGCGACGGCGACACCGTGCGCGTCGCCGTCCCGTTCCGGCTGCGTACGGAAGCGTGCCCCGACGCACCGGACATCCAGACCCTGTTCTACGGCCCCGTGAACCTCGTCGCCCGCGACCGGGGCAAGGACTACCTCCGGTTCGGCCTCTACCGCGATGCCGCGCTCTCCGGGGACCTGCTGCCGACCTTCACGCCGGTCCCCGGGGAACCGCTCCATCTCACCCTGGGCGGCGTGGAGTTCGCACCGTTCCTCGAAGGCACCGAGGACCCGACGCACGCCTACTTCCGGCGGGTCGAGCCCAGGGTGGTGTTCGGCGGGACCGACTCGGGCGTCGCCAACCCGAAGGGACCCGACGGCACGACACTCCTCGACGCCGTCTGGTCGGCGGCGCCCTTCGGCGACAAGAGGGCTCTCGTCCGGCACGTCCGTGCCACCGTCGCCTCCTGGGTGGCCACCGGGAGGCTGACCGCGGTGGACGGGGAGAGGGTGGTGGCCACGGCGGAGAGCGCGTCCTACGTCTCCTAGTCCGCGTCCGTCCGCGCCAGGGCCGCGCGGAGCCAGTGGTCCGCGGCGCCGGGGGTCGGCTCGGGCGGTGTGCGGGGTGGGGTCATGACCTCGGCGGCGAGTTGCCAGTAGTGGTCGATGCGGGGCTCGGCCGCGAGGGTGCGGCCGAGCCCCCGGCGGAAGTCGGCGGTGTCGCGGGCGTTGCGGGCGGCGGCGTGGGCGGCGACGAAGCAGTCGAGGGCCTCACCCTCGTGCGGGGCCCGTCCCGCCCGCAAGCGACGTCCGCCAGCGCCTCTTCCCGGTCCAGGACGCGGCGGATGTCGCGGATCGGCAGGTCCAGGCCGCGCAAGGACCGGATGAGGCGCAGCCGTTCGAGCGCCTCGGGGCCGTAGCGGCGGTGGCCGCCGGCACTGCGGGCGGCTTCGGGCAGCAGTCCGCGGTCGGAGTAGAAGCGGACGGTCTTGACGGTGCCGGCTCGCGCGGCTGGCCTCGCCGATGCCGCTCGGTCCGGCCACGCAGCAGTTGCGCGCCCGCGACGCGGTGGCCGGGCTCGCGACGACCGGCGTGTTCTGCACCGTCGGCGGGGCGATGGACATCGCGGCGCTAGAAGGCCTGGTGGCGTCGGGCCTGCCGCTCGTCCAGCGCCTCACCGATCCGAGCGCCACCTTCTTCGAACTGGCCACCGGTCACTGGCCGATGCTCTCCGCCCCCCGACGAGCTGGCCGACGTCCTGCTCGCGGCCGCGGCGGGAGAGGGGCACCGGCTGGCGACCGGGTCCGTCGGCTAGGCCGTCTCGCCCGGGGCGGTCCTGTCGTAGGTGAGGAAGACGGTGCCGCTGTCGAGGAGGACGGTGTCGGAGCGCTCGTACAGCGTGGGCTCGAAAGCGGTCTTGGCCGAGAACAGCGGCGTGCCCGAGCCCAGCGTCAGCGGGGCCAGCTTGACGACGAGGCGGTCGATCTCGCCGCGCAGCGCCCCGGCGAGTTCGCCGCCGCCGCACAGCCAGATGTCCTTGCCCTCCTCGCGCTTGAGCTCGCGCACCTTGGTGACGGGGTCGGTGGCGACGAGTTCGACGGCGGGGTCGGGGCTCTCGGTGAGGGTGCGGGTGAAGACGTAGTGCTTCAGGTGCGGGTAGCAGTCGGGGAAACCGGCGTCCACGCCGATCATGTACGTCCTGCGGCCTTCGAGGATCGTGTCGAAGTGCTCCCCCTCGGCGGTGATGCCGAGTGCCTGCCTTGCCGGGGCGGGGAGGGTCTCGGGGTACGTCTGCGCGAGGTGCTGGACGTAGTCCTGGCTGACGGGCCAGAAGCCGTCGGGGCCCGTGGGGTCGGACCCGTCGGGCCCGGCGATGAATCCGTCGAGGCTGACGGCGATGAAGTAGACGAGCTTGCGCAAAGGGGCTCCTGGGACGCGGTGGCGGTCGGTCAAGGGGAGTACGTCGTTCGTTGTACTGCGACTGAAGTGGTTAGAACGTAGTACTCCATCTGGAGTGGTGTCAAGGAATTTCGGCGGTGACTTCGTACGAAGATCCCGCTCAGCCCCCGAGGACCCTCCGCGCCCGAATACAGAACGCCGCCACGGCGTCCGGGTCGGGCTGCTCCCCCGCATCGAACGCCGCCGCCTGGAGCGCCGGACCCCGGACACCGCCGTGCCGCACTAGCCTTCCAGGAGGGCAGTTGGCCGAGCGCCTTGCGTAGGCGGGCGGTGAGGTCGGCCTAGCCCACCTCGTGGTGGGCGGCCGCGAACGTGCTCGACGGGGGCTTCTTCGACCACTCGAACGGGGAGCGGGCCGCGCGTCGCACGTGCACGAGGGCGACGACGACGTTCTGGTCGATCTCTGGCGGCTCCTGGTCACCGTTCCAGCTCGCCCACATGGAACACGCCGCCGGGGCGGGGAGATTCGTCTCCCCGCCCCGGCGGCGGTGTCCTGTCCGGCAAGCGGCCGGCGGCGGCACTACTTCTTCGCGCCCGCCCCGGTGGTGGCGGGCTCGGCCGCCCCCTCGTCGGCCTGCGCCGACGCGTCCCGGTCCTTGCGCGGCAGCAGCACCGCCACGAGGACCGTGCCGACCCCGAGGATCACCGCGCCGACCATGCTGGTGTGCGCCACCGCGTCGGAGAACGCGGAGCCGACCGCGTCGGCCATCTTGTGCGCGCCCTGGGCCAGTTGCTCGGCCTGGCCCTTGAGCTGGGCCGCCTGCTGCTGGGAACCGGCGTGGGCCGCCCGCTCCGCCGTCGCGTGCGCCTTGTCGCCGATGCCCTGGGCGACCGCGTAGCCCGCGCCGACCGAGTCCTGGGCGGTCTCCAGCGTGCCGGCGGGCAGCTTGGTGCCGGACGCCGAGGCCGCGTCCTCCAGCTTGGCGGAGTACGAACTGGCCAGCACCGACCCGAGGATGGCGATGCCGAGCGAGCCACCCAGCTCCAGGGACGTGTCGTTGACCGCGCCGCCGACGCCCAGTTCGGCCTCGGGGAACGCACCCATGATCGCGTCGGTGCAGGGCGAGAGCGCGAGGCCGATGGCCAGACCGAGGACGATCAGCGGGGCCACGAAGTCCCCGTACGAGGACGTCGCGTCGACCCGGGTGAGCAGCGCGAGCGCCACCGTGCCCGCGACCATGCCCGCCGACACCGTGATCTTCATGCCGACGCGCGGGGTCAACAGGCCCGTGAGCGCCGAACCGACGAAGACCGCGCCGGCGAGCGGCAGCATGCGCACGCCGGTCTCCAGCGGGTTGTAGCCGAGCACGAACTGGAGGTGCTGCGTGAGGTAGTAGAAGGCGCCGAAGACCGCGAGGAAGAACAGCGCCACCGCGAGGTTCGAGCCGGCGAAGCGGCGGTCGAGGAAGCGGCGGACGTTCAGGATGGGGTGCGGGTGGCGCAGCTCCCAGGCGACGAAGGCCAGCAGGCCCACGCCCGCGACGACCGCCGCGGAGATCGCCTTGGCGTCCCAGCCGAAGTGCGGCCCCTGGATGATCATGTAGACGAGCGCGCCGGTCCACACGACGGAGAGCAGACCGCCGACGTAGTCGATGCGGTCGTGGTGGCCGGCCTTGGACGGCGGGATGAGCACGAAGGCGCCGACGATGGCGAGGGCGGCCACCGGCACGTTGATCAGGAAGGTCGAGGACCAGCCGTGGTCCTCCAGGAGCGCGCCCGCGACCAGCGGGCCCGCGGCGATCGCGAGGCCGGCGGTGGCGGTCCACAGCACGATGGCCTTGGCCCGCTCCCCCTTGGGGAAGGTCGCGGCGAGCAGCGACAGGGTGGCGGGCATGATCATGGCCGCGCCGAGCCCCATGACGGCACGGGCCGCGATGACCCCGCCGGAGCTGTCGACGAGCGAGCCCGCGACGGCTCCGCCGCCGAAGACGACGAGGCCGAGGACGAGCGCGCCGCGCCGGCTGTACTTGTCGCCGATGGCGCCGAGCAGCAGCATCAGCGCCGCGTACGGCACGGTGTAGCCGTCGATGACCCACTGGAGGTCGGAGCTGGAGAGGCCGAGGTCCTTGGTCATGTCGGGGGCGGCGACGGTCAGCGCCGTGTTCGCCATGACGATGATCAGCAGACTCAGGCAGAGCACCCCCAGTGCCCACCAGCGGCGCGCGTACGGCCCCTTCATCTCCTCGACCGGTTGCTTCATGACTAGAGCCACCGAAGTCTCACCCTTCCCTGCCGCTGTGCGTTCTTGCTTTCCGGTGACCTTGCACAGCACTGTGCAATTACACACCCATGTGCAATTTACGCCACTGCACACAGCTGTGCAAAACGGTCCCGGATCCGCCGTCGCCGGGTCGCGTGCAAAATGGAGCCCATGAGCCGAGCCGACGCCAACCGCCGCCGCATCCTGGAGGTCGCCCTCGCCGAGCTCCTCCGCGATCCGGACGCGTCCATGGACCAGATCGCGCGCGCCGCGGGCGTCGTGCGCAGGACCGTGTACGGGCACTTCCCCAGCCGGGAGGCCCTGGTCGGCGCGCTCATCGACGGCGCCGTCGAGGCGGTCGCCGCAGCCCACGCCTCCGGGCGGGCCCAGTCGGACGACCCCGCCGCGTCCCTCGCCCACTCCATGGTCGCCGTCTGGGAGATCGCCGACGGCTACCGCCTGCTGGTCGGCCTCGCCCAGCGCAGCGTGGCGATGGAGGGCATCCGGCAGCGGCTCGCCCCGGTCCGCAAGGAGTGCGTGAACGTCCTGCGGGCGGGCCTGTCGGACGGTTCCTTCGCCTCGTCCCTGCCGCCCGCCGCCCTCGCCTACGTCCACGAACAGCAGCTCTTCGGCCTGATGGAGGCCGTGAACGACGGCCTCCTCGACCCCGGGGACGCGGGCCGGGCCGCCGCGTCGACGGCCCTGCTCTCGGCGGGCGTCCCGGTGGAGCGCGCGCGGGAGATCATCGCGGGTCTGCCGTAGGCCCGGCCGCGGACCCCGTCGCCCGTGAGCCCGCCCTCCGAGCCCGAGCCCCGTCCCGGGCCCTGTCGCGGACTCCTGCCGGTGGAGCCCGCGTACCGCCCTCGTTGTACAACTGGCCCGGCTCCAACGCGGGTTGCACGGATACCTCAACCCGCTGCGGGACGCCCCGACCGCCCCCTTCGCCCTAGCGTCTCGGCACACACACCGCGGTTTCCGCGGGAGTGCCGATGACCGGAAAGGTGAAGTGGTCCCATGTCTCGTCTCTTCTCCACCCGCACCCGAGTGCACCGCACCGCCGTGGCGGCGGGCGCCCTGCTGGCCCTGACGACGGCGGTGGGCGCGGCCCAGGCGTCCCCCGCCGCCGACCACGGCCGGCTCGAAGCGGCCGCGGCCCCGGCGGACTGCCCGAAGTACTACTTCTGCGGCTACAAGGACGCGAACTTCAAGCGCCTGGCGTTCAAGTTCAAGGACTGCTACATGCAGGAGATCCCCGACGGGCTGAACAGCGGCGGCTCCTGGTACAACAACCAGTCCGCCGGCACCAAGGCGAAGATGTACAACAAGGCCAAGCAGCTCATCTACACCACGCCGGGCGCGCCCTCGAAGGACGCGTACGGCGACTGGGGTCCCGTCTGGTACGTGGACGCCTGCTAGCTCCCGGCACCGGGACACGCGTCACCGCCCGCCGGCCGCCCGCGTGACGGGCCGCCGGCGGGCGGGCGTCCCGGTCACACCGTCGCCGGCTCCTTGCCGCCCTCGCTCCGCCGCTCCGGCACCGAGGGTTCCGGCGACCGGGGGTCGGGGCGGTCGTGGTCGTCGTCCACCAACGTACGCTCGTCGAAGGGCAGTTGACCGGCGAGGACGGCCGTGACCCGCTCCTTGTCGACCTCCTTGGTCCACGTGCCGATCAGCAGCGTGGCCACCGCGTTGCCCGCGAAGTTGGTGAGGGCGCGGGCCTCGCTCATGAAGCGGTCGACGCCGATGATCAGGCCCACGCCGTCGACCAGGGCGGGCTTGTGCGACTGGAGGCCGCTCGCGAGGACCGCGATGCCCGAACCGGACACGCCCGCCGCGCCCTTGGACGCGATCATCATGAACAGCAGCAGCGAGATCTGCTCCCCGATGCCGAGCGGCTGGTCCATGGCGTCGGCGATGAAGAGGGAGGCCATGGTCAGGTAGATCATGGTGCCGTCGAGGTTGAAGGAGTAGCCGGTCGGGACGGTGATGCCGACGACCGGACGGCTGACCCCGAGGTGCTCCATCTTCGCGATGAGCCGCGGCAGCGCGGACTCCGAGGACGAGGTCGACAGGATCAGCAGGAACTCGCGGCCCAGGTACTTCAGGAGCTTGAAGAGGTTGACCCCGGCCACCACGCGCACCAGCGTGCCGAGGACGAGCACGATGAACAGGGCGCAGGTGACGTAGAACCCGACCATGATCGTGGCGAGCGCCTTGAGCGCGTCCACGCCGGTCTCACCGACGACGGCGGCCATCGCGCCGAACGCGCCGACGGGCGCGGCCCACATGATCATGCCGAGCACGCGGAAGACCAGCTTCTGGATGTGCTCGATGCCGCGCAGCACCGGCGCGCCCGAACGCCCCATGGCCTGCAGGGCGAAGCCCACGAGCAGCGCGACGAGCAGCGTCTGGAGCACCTCGCCCTGGGTGAAGGCGGAGACCAGGGTCTTGGGGATGATGCCGAGCGCGAAGTCGACGAGGCCCTTGTCCGCCTCGTCGGCCGCGCTGTGGCCGGCGCCCTTCACGGACTCGGTGAGGTCCATGCCCGAGCCCGGGTGGAGGATGTTGCCGACGACGAGGCCGATGGCGAGCGCCACGACCGACATGGCGAGGAAGTACGCGAGGGCGAGCCCGCCCACCTTGCCGACCTTGGCGGCCTTGCGGACCGAGCCGACGCCGAGCACGATCGTGCAGAAGATGATCGGCGAGATCATCATCTTGATCAGGTTCACGAAGCCGGCGCCGACCGGCTTCAGCTCTTTGGCGAAGTCCGGCCAGATGAAGCCGACGGCGATGCCGAGCAGCACGGCGCCGATGACGGCGATGTAGAGGTAGTGCGTGCGGTCCCGCCGGGCGGCGGGTGCCATGTGCGGGTCGGCCGTGCTGGTCACGGGGCCCTCCTTGAACGACGACGTCGGCGTTGTGGTGCCCACAGTGCGTGCGGCTCACGTCCTGGGATCCCGGCGACTATCTCCCGGCCTGTGAGGGCGGTCACCCTTGCGTTCATTTAGTTCGCACTTATACGACGACTGGTGCGACGAGGCAGACTGGCACCATGCCCCGCACTCGCCCACCCCGTCGGCGCCGCCTGCCGCGCAGCCTGGCGGGCCAGCTCTTCGCGATGCAGATCGTGCTGGTCACGGCCGTGGTCGCCGGGTGCGCGCTCTTCACCTATCTGAGCGACAAGCGCCAGGCGGAGGACGCGGCGCGCCACCAGGCGACCGCGGCGGCCCGGGCGGTCGCGGACTCCCCATCGGTACGAGAGGCCATACGCGACGACGACCCCTCGACGCGGCTCCAGCCGTACGCGAGCCGGGTGCAGCGGCACACCGACGTCGACTTCGTGACGATCATGGATCCGCACGGCATCCGCTGGACGCACCCCGACGAGCGGCGCATCGGCGAACGTTTCCTCGGCCACACGGCGCGGGCACTGCGCGGCGAGACCTTCGCGGAGACCTACACCGGCACCCTCGGCCCCTCCGTGCGGGTGGTCACGCCGATCCGGGCGGGCGAGGCGGGCGACGGCCGCGTCATCGGCCTGGTCTCCGCGGGCATCACCATCGAGGAGATCACCGCGAAGGCACGCGGTCAGCTCCTCGCGCTGCTCGGTGTCGCGGCGGCCGCGCTCGTCCTGGGCGGCATCGGCACGTACGTCGTCAACGCGCGCCTGCGCCGCAGCACGCACGGCATGAACGCGGCCGAGCTGAGCCGTATGCACGACTACCACGAGGCGGCGCTGCACGCGGTGCGCGAGGGGTTGCTGATGCTCGACGGGCAGCGGCGCATCGCGCTGATCAACGACGCCGGCCGGGAGCTGCTCGGCGTCCCCGGCGACACCGTGGGCCGCAACGTCGCCGAGCTGGGGCTGCCCGCGCCCCTCACGGGAGCGCTGCTGGCCTCCGAGCCCCGGGTGGACGAGCTGCATCTGACCGCCGACCGCGTGGTGGTCGTCAACACCTCCCCCGTCTCGGGCGGCGAGCGCAGGGGCACGGTCGTCACTTTGCGCGACCACACGGAACTCCAGGCGCTCACCGGCGAGTTGGACTCGGAGCGCGGCTTCACGCGGGCGCTGCGCTCGCAGGCCCACGAGGCGGCGAACCGGCTGCACACCGTCGTCTCCCTCATCGAGCTGGGCCGCGCCGAGGAGGCCGTCGACTTCGCCACCGCCGAGCTGGAACTGGCGCAGGCGCTGACCGACCAGGTGGTGGCCGCCGTCAGCGAGCCGGTCCTCGCGGCCCTGCTCCTCGGCAAGGCGGCGCAGGCCAACGAGCACGGCGTGGAACTGGTCGTCTCCGCCGACAGCAGCATCGACGACGGCATGCTCCCGGCGTCCCTGTCCTCCCGCGACCTGGTGACGGTCCTCGGCAACCTCATCGACAACGCGGTCGACGCGGCGCAGGGCTCCCCGGCCGCCCGGGTCACGGTGACGGCACGCGCCGACGGAACGGGCCTCCTGCTGCGCGTCTCGGACACGGGCCCCGGCGTCGACCCCGCCCTGCGGGAGGCGGTCTTCGAGCGGGGCTGGTCGACCAAGGCGGCGACGGGCCGCGGCCTCGGCCTCGCCCTGGTCCACCAGACGGTGACACGCAACGGCGGCACGCTGGCGCTGCGGGGTTCCGCGGAGGGCGGCGCCGAGTTCGAGGTGACGCTCACGCTCGGGGCGGACGTGCGGTCCGGGGCGGCCGTGACCACTGGGGCTGCCGTGCCTGCCGTGCCTGCCGGGGCCGCTGGGGCCGCTGGGGCCACCGTGCCTGCGGTGCCTGCCCGGGCCGCTGGGGCCGCCGTGCCGCCCGGGGTCGAGCCCGGCAGCAAGGGAGGTGCGGGCCGGTGATCCGCGTACTCGTGGTCGAGGACGACCCCGTCGCGGCCGACGCCCACGTCCTCTACGTCAACCGCGTGCCCGGCTTCGAGGCCGTCGCGAGGCCCGCCCACTCCGCCGCCGAGGCCCGCCGCGTCCTCGACCGCACCCCCGTCGACCTGATCCTTCTGGACCTGCACCTGCCCGACGGGCACGGCCTCCAACTGGCCCGCTCCCTGCGCGCCTCCGGGCACCCCGCGGACGTGATCGCGGTGACCTCGGCCCGCGATCTCGCCGTGGTCCGCGAGGGCGTGTCCCTCGGCGTCGTCCAGTACGTCCTGAAGCCGTTCACCTTCGCCACCCTCCGCGACCGCCTCACCCGGTACGCGGAGTTCCGCACGGCCGCCGCCGAGGGCGAGGCGACCGGTCAGGACGAGGTGGACCGCGCACTCGCCACACTGCGCGCCCCGGGCCCGGCCGCACTGCCGAAGGGCCTCAGCGGACCCACCCTGGAACGCGTCATACGCACCCTGCGGGCCGCCCCCGAGGGCCTGACCGCCACCGCGGCCGCCCAGGCGGCGGGCCTGTCCCGCATCACCGCGCGGCGCTACCTGGAACACCTGGTCGACACCGCCCGCGCGGACCGCAGCCCGCAGTACGGCCATGTCGGGCGCCCGGAGCTGGTGTACCGGTGGCTCACCGCGGCGGAGGGTCCTCCCGCTCCGGGCGCGCCGCCGGCGTAGTCCTATAACAACGTTGTCACGCGGATGACGGGCGCCAACACCCATCCGTGGCACGGGCATTGACCTTGCTCCGAGCGCGCCCTTACGTTCACCGGGCAGCTCCGCGTTGCACCCCGCGCTGTAGGAGGTCGTGCCCGTGCGTCCCACCACCATCCCGCTGCTGCTCACCGCCACCGCCCTGCTGGCCGCCGGCACCCTCACCGCGTGCGGCGGCAGCGACGACGACCCCGACACGGTGAAGGTCTCGTACAAGCAGTCCACGGACAACGAGATCCGGGTCATGGACACGTTCCTGACGGACGTCAAGAAGCAGTTCGAGAAGGCGAACCCCGGCAAGAAGGTCGAACTGGTGCCGATCAAGGCGCCGGACTCGGAGTACTACACGAAGCTCCAGCAGATGCTGCGCTCCCCCAAGACCGCGCCCGACCTGGTGTACGAGGACACGTTCCTCATCAACTCCGACATCACGAGCGGGTACTTGAAGCCGCTGGACCCCTATCTCGACAAGTGGGACGGCTGGGACCAGTTCATCGACACGGCCAAGGCGGCGGCGAAGGCGGCCGACGGGAAGACGTACGGCGTGCCGGACGGCACGGACACGCGTGGGCTGTGGTTCAGCAGGGCGATCTTCAAGAAGGCGGGACTGCCGCAAGACTGGCGGCCGAAGAACTGGGAGGAGGTCCTCGACGCGGCCCGCACGATCAAGAAGAAGGTCCCGGGCGTCACCCCTTTGAACGTCTACACCGGAAAACCGGTCGGCGAGGCGGCGACCATGCAGGGTTTCCAGATGCTCGCCTACGGGACGGGCGAGGACCCGCTGTACGACCCGAAGGCGAAGAAGTGGGTCACCGGCGGCAAGGGCTTCAAGGACTCCCTGAAGTTCGTGGAGACGGTCTACGACGAGAAGCTCGGCCCCGACGTCTCCGACGCCCTCGACCCCAACTTCGCGACGCGCGTCCGCGGTGAGCTGCTGCCCGAGGGCAAGCTGGGCATCGCCCTCGACGGCTCGTGGCTGCCGCAGGACTGGGGCAAGGGTGCGGGGCACGAGTGGCCCGAGTGGTCACGGGAGCTGGGCCTGGCCGCCATGCCGACGCAGCACGGCCAGGCTCCCGGCAAGGTGAGCATGTCCGGCGGCTGGACCTGGGCCATCCCGGCCAAGGCGGGCAACCCCGACCTGGCCTTCGAGTTCATCGAGACGATGCAGACCAAGGCCAACGCCAAGAAGTGGTACGTCGCCAACTCGGGCATCGCGGTCCGCAAGGACGTCGCGGACGACCCCTCGTACGTGAAGGCGCAGCCCGGCATCAAGTTCTTCACCGACCTGGTCGCCACGACGCACTACCGGCCCGCGTATCCCGCGTACCCGAAGGTCTCGACCGCGATCCAGGAGGCGATGGAGTCGGTGACGACGGGCGACAGCTCGGTGGAGGAGGCGGCGAACGGCTACGACGAGGAGGTCGAGTCGGCGACGGACGGCGAGGTCATCGAGAAGTAGCGCCGCCCGGCCGCCGGGCCGGTAGCGCCGGTAGCGCCGGTAGCGCCGGTAGCGCCGGTAGCGCCGGTGCAGAGAACCGCGCCGCCCGCCCCGGCGAACGGGTCACCGGTACCGGGACCGCACGCCACGCGTACCGAGACCGCACCGCGACCGACCGCACCCCGACCGCACGCACCGCGACCGCACGCCACCGGTACCAGAGAGCGAGTGCCCGTACATGATCACCGTGCCCCCCGCTCCTCCCGGTGGCGTCGCCAAGACGGCGCCGGGGCCGGACGTACCACCGCCGCCCGCCCGCCGCGCAGGCGCCCGTGCCCGGCGGGGCCTGCTCAGGGCCCTGCCCGTCTCCCCCGCCGTCGTCCTGCTCGCCCTGTTCCTCGCGGGGCCGATCGCCTACTGCGCGTACATCGCCTTCACCGACCTCCAGCTGACCGGCCAGGCCGAGTCGAGCTTCGTGGGGTTCGACAACTTCCGGGAGGCGTTCGGCGACGAACGGTTCCTCAACGCGGTCTGGCTCACCCTCGTCTTCACGGTCCTGTCCTCCCTCATCGGCCAGAACATGCTGGGCCTGGCCCTCGCCTCCCTCATGCAGCGCGCGTCGAAGCCGGTCCGCACCCTCACGGGCGCGATCGTCGTCACGGCCTGGGTGCTGCCGGAGGTCGTCGCGGGCTTCCTCCTCTACGCCTTCTTCCGCCGCGAGGGCACCCTCAACGCCGTCCTGGAATTCCTGCGTCTCCCCTCCCAGAACTGGCTGTTCACCCTGCCGATCCTCGCCGTCTCGTTCGCGAACGTATGGCGCGGGACGGCCTTCTCCATGCTGGTCTACTCCGCCGCCCTCAACGAGATCCCCCAGGAGATCACCGAGGCCGCGCAGATGGACGGCGCGAGCGGCTGGCGCCGCATGTGGCACATCACGCTGCCGATGATCCGCCGCTCGATCGGCACGAACCTCATGCTCAACACCCTCCAGACGCTCTCCGTGTTCGGCCTGATCTGGGTGATGACGCGCGGCGGCCCGGGAAACCGCAGCCAGACCCTGCCGCTGTTCATGTACGAGCAGGCCTTCCAGAAGAGCATGATCGGCTACGGCACGGCGGTGGCCCTGCTCCTGCTCCTGGTCGGCTCGCTGTTCTCCCTCGTCTATATGCGCCTGTTGCGTACGGAGGTCTGAGTGACCCTCACCAAGCGTGCGAGCACCACGCGCTCCCGGCGCCGGAAACACCGTCTCGCGGCCGACGCGGGCCTGCTCGTCGTGGTGGCGGCGTTCGTGCTGCCCCTCGCCTGGGTGGTCCTGTCCTCCTTCGACCCGGAGGCGGACCTGCGGGTGCGGCTCCCCGACGGCCTCACCCTGGACAACTACGACAAGGTCCTCACCCCGGAGATCACCTTCACCCCGCTGCTCAACAGCCTGCTGCTGTGCGGCGGCGGCACCCTGCTCACGGTGGTCTGCGCGGCCCTCGCCGCCTATCCGCTCTCGCGCTACCGGTCCCGCCTGAACCGCCCCTTCATGCTGACGGTCCTCTTCGCGACGAGCCTGCCGATCACCGCGATCATGGTCCCGGTGTACGCGCTGTTCGTCCAGGTCGACCTGATCGACACGACGCAGGGCACGATCTTCTTCTTCGCCGCGTCCCAACTCCCCTTCGCCATCTGGCTGATGAAGAACTTCATGGACGGTGTCCCCAAGGAGCTGGAGGAGGCTGCGTGGACGGACGGCGCGTCGTCCCTCCAGTCCCTGCTGCGGATCGTCCTCCCCCTGATGGGCCCCGGGGTGGCGGTCGTGACGGTCTTCTCGTTCGTCATGATGTGGGGCAACTTCTTCGTCCCCTTCATGCTCCTGCTCACCCCCGAGCAGATGCCGGCGTCGGTCAGCATCAACGACTTCTTCGGCAACAAGGGGACGGTCGTCTACGGCCAGCTGGCCGCGTTCTCCGTCCTCTACTCGACCCCGGTGATCCTCCTGTACGTCCTCGTCTCCCGACGCCTGGGCGGGGGCTTCGCGCTGGGCGGGGCGGTGAAGGGCTGAGGGCGGGCACAGAACTGTGACATCCCTTCGCTCCGATACGTCCCTCGCGCCCCATTCGTGACGGCACATCTCCCTGGTATCGGGCCCCGCCTCGCACTAGCGTGCTGAGCCCGCGCCCCCTCCCCCACCTGCCAGGAGCCGACAGTGAACCGCCCCTTCCGCCTCGCGACGGCCACGCTCACCGCGACCGCGGCCCTGCTGCTGACGTCCTGCGGCAGCGACGAGAAGCCCTCCGGGGACGATGACAAGATCGCCGGGGCGGAGCAGGGGGGCGAGAAGAAGTCCGCACCCCCGAGCGAGCCCGCGGACGCGGCGGCGAAGCGGCCGGAGATCGAGCTGCCCGCGGATCTGACGTACGAGTTCGAGTGGGCCAGGACGGGCGACAAGAACAAGGACGCGGTGCTGGCCGACACCGAGCAGTACGTGAAGGCCGTGGACATGGCCATCGCCGAGCAGGACCCGCTGCACAAGGCCTACCGCTTCTACTCCGAGGGCGACGCGGCGGCCGGCAGCCAGAAGTTCGTGGAGGAGTACGTCGAGTACAAGGACCGGATCACCGGCGTCAAGCGTTTCTACAACGCGCGGGTGGACGTGACGGGCAGCAGGACGGCGGGCCTCGTCTACTGCGAGGACCAGCGCAAGGCGCACAACAAGAGCCTCAAGACGGGGAAGACCGCCAAGGCAGCCGCGCCTTCCAAGGACGACTTCGTGCTCTACAGCAGCCGACTGCACAAGAACGATCAGGGCGTCTGGATCACCGAGACGACCACATCCGACCGGGGGAACGCCACATGCCAGCCGTGAGAAGGACACCGCTCATAGCCGCCGGGGCCATGGTGCTGGCCGCGGCGCTGCTCCTGCCGGGACCCGCGTCAGCGCGCACGGGCCACGGCGGCACCACCAACGGCAGTGCCCAGGGCCCCAGCGAGGACGGTGGTGACGGCTCACTGACGGCCACCGCCGGCGGCATCAGTTACGACGAGTCCAAGAACGGTTCCGGACCCAGGTCCGGAACCATCGTCCCGACGGGCGACTACAGCCCGCCCCCCTGCTGGTACGGGCCGGCCTACACACCCGCGCAGTTCAAGAAGGAACGCGAGGCCGTCTGGGCGGTGGACTCCACGGGCCACTCGTGGGACCTGGAGCAGCGCAAGCGGTACGTCGAGGGCGGGCCGTACAAGAACTTCAACCTCGACAAGGCCGGCAAGGGCTACTGGTGGACGGGCTTCCCCAACAAGACGTACCCGCCCGGCTGGGACAAGTGCAACAAGGAGACCTTCTGGGTCGACGAGAACGAGCCGCCCCCCGCCGGCCTCCCCACCATCGACCCGGAGCTCCTGGCGAAGCTGGCGTACGCGAGGATCCGCGTCCCCGGCACCAAGGTGTCCCTGGCCCCGGAGGCCGGGACGAAGGTGAACCTGCCGACGTGGGCGTGGCTGGACGGCACCGAGTTCAAGCCGGTGTCGGTGACGGCCCGGGTCCAGGTTCTCGACATCCACGCCACGACCACCGCCGAACCCGTCTCCCTCAGGATCGACCCCGGCACACCGGACGCCGAGACCTATCCCGCGTCCGGTGTCTGTGACCTCGTGGGCGACAGGATCGGCACCCCGTACGCCAAGGGCAGGGCCAAGGAGACCCCGCCCTGCGGCGTGAAGTACCTGCGGTCGTCGGGAGACGGTTCGTACCCGTTGAAGGCGACGGTCACCTGGAAGATCCACTGGACAGGGACGGGCGTGAACGGTGAACGCGACTTGCCGGACGGTGAGTTCGGCGCGGAGCAGGACGTGGTCGTCCAGGAGATCCAGTCGATCAACCGGTAGGGGGAACCGCCGCCGTTAGGATCATCGGCGTCGAAGGGGGAACGCCGTGC
The DNA here is from genome assembly GCF_055581265.1 of Streptomyces sp. NPDC031466. NCBI lineage: Bacteria > Bacillati > Actinomycetota > Actinomycetes > Kitasatosporales > Streptomycetaceae > Streptomyces > Streptomyces sp. NPDC031466. The sequence continues at coordinate 424,518 of NZ_JBVIJT010000009.1, read as the reverse complement.
GGGGACGGTTGCTGAACGGCCGGTACGAGCTGCTCGCGCCGATCGGCGCGGGCGGCATGGGCCAGGTCTGGCGGGCCCGGGACCGGAGCCTGAACCGCGAGGTGGCGGTCAAGCTCCTCGTGCCGTCCGCGTCGGCGGACGAGGGCGAGCGGGCGCAGCTCCTGGCCCGTTTCCGCCAGGAGGCCCGCGCCGCCGCCGCCCTGGACAGCCCGTACATCGTCGCCGTGCACGACCACGGTGCGGACAGCGACGGCACCCCGTACCTGGTGATGGCCCTCGTGCAGGGCCGCTCGCTCGACCAAATCCTGCGCGAACGCGTGCGCGTACCTGTGGCGGAGGCGCTGCGCTGGGCGGCGGACGTCTGCCGCGCCCTGGACGTGGCGCACACGGCGGGCGTCGTGCACCGCGACATCAAGCCGGGCAATGTGATGGTCGCGCGGGACGGCACGGCGAAGGTCGTGGACTTCGGCATCGCGACGTTCGTCGAGCGGGCGGCGGGCGACTCGCGCCTGACGCACACGGGGCAGCTGCCGTTCGGCAGCGTGCCGTACCTGGCGCCGGAACGGTTCCGCCAGGAGGCGGGCGACGGCCGCACCGACCTGTACGCGCTCGGCTGCGTGCTCTACGAACTCCTCGTCGGCAGGCCCCCGTTCACCGGTACGGCGGCCGGTGTGATGTACCACCACGTCAACGACGCGCCGCCGCGTCCGAGCGCGGCGCGCCGCGAGGTGACGCGGCCCGTGGAGCGCCTCGTCCTCGACCTCCTCGCCAAGGACCCCGATGACCGCCCGGCGGACGCGGCGACGACGCTCGACCGGATCCTGACGGCCGCGCGGTCGCTGCCGCCGGACGCGGAGGCGGCCTTCGAGAAGGCACCGGCACCGGAGAGCGGCCCGGAGGCCGCCGCGTCGCCCGATCACACCGACGCGGCGCCATCCGGCCTGGTGCCGTTCGACGAGGCCTCGTCATCCACCGCTGACGCGCGGCCGCAGACCCCGGACGCCGCCGAAGGCGGGCCCTTCACACCCTCGGACTCGGCCCCGACGTCGTCCTCGTCCCGAACCCCGACCGTCCGGGTCCAGGACCTGGGCCCGCGACCGGCGGCGCCGCCCTCACTCGCGACCGCGCACACCCGGCCCGCACTCCCTCGCGCGCAGCGGTCCGCTTCCCTCGGGAAGACCTCCGCCCCGCTCGGGCAGACCACCGTCCCCCTCGCGCCCGGCCCCGGCCGCCGCTCCCGCAGGCGCCTGCTGCTCACCGCGGCCCTGATCCTCGCGGTCGGCATCCCGGTGGGGTTGGGCGTGCAGGCCCTCACCGCAGCGGACGCCGGTTCGACGTCGGGGACGCCGTCGGGCGCCGACGGCAAAGAGGCGGTCCTTGAGATCGGCGTCGCCCACAGCTACCGGCACGTGGGCAACTCCCGGGGGACGGACGCCCACCCGGGCCCGGACCCGGACTCGTACGAGAAGTCGGAGCTGGACGCCTTCAGGACCCAGCAGTTGCGCACGGTCGAGTCAGCCCTCACCGAGACGCTCGGCACCAAGGAGACCGCGCGCTTCCGCGTCGTGCCGGTGACGGCGGACCCGGACACCACCTCGCGCGAGCTGCTGGCCGACCACCCGGGCATGCTCGCCGTCGTCGGCGACACCGCGGACTTCTCCTGGGTGCACGACATGGACGAGGCGTTCCTGCCGGAGATCAGCACGTGTGCGGAGTACGCCCATGCCGACGGGGCGTTCGCGATCCCGGCGGACGAGGCCCGCCAGGGCGAGGCGATGGCCCGCTACCTGCGCTCGGAGACGGCGGTGCGCCGGGTGCTCGTGGCGCAGGACAAGCTGTGGGCGGAGCGCAAGGACGGCATCGGCACCGCGCTGCGCGGGGGCGGGCTCACCACGAAGGCGCTGGACGTCGAGCCCGGCAAGGTGCAGGCGGCGCAGATCCCCTCCGTGGTCGCGGCGGCCCGGGCGGACGCGGTCGTGGTGCCCACCGGTACGCGGGCCGACGTCTGGGCCAAGGCGCTGCGGGCCGACGGCTTCAAGGGACCCGTCCTCACGCAGGCCGACCCGGAAGGCACCTGCGCCGACTCCGAGGACCGTGCCAGGGCAACGGCGCGGGACAAGAACGTCCCCGCCGGCGTCCTGCGCACCCGCAACTACACGGGCGAACCGGACGACAACCTCCCCGCGCGGGGCAACCAGGAACTGTACGACGGCGCCACGGCGCTGGCCGCCGCCCTCGGAAAGCTCCCGCCCACCAGCGCCTCGGCCACCTCGCTGCGCCACACCCTGGACCGCGAGATCCAGCACGTCTCCGTGAACGGTGTCCTCGACGACATCTCCTTCGAAAAGCGCCGCTCGGCACGGCAGCGCCCGGTGTGGTTCGACCGCCGCGAGGGAGCCGGGTGGACCGAAGTCGGCAAGGTGGACGCGGGCTTCGAACCGACGCGCCGGTGACCGTGCCCGCACGGCGCCCTTGCCCCGAGCTTCACGACCGCACTCGCATTCGATAGTTTCGTCGGTGCGTGTGGTTGCTGAAGTCGCGGCAGGTACGGGGGACGTCACGTGGGGGGTCATCGACCGAAGGACTGGCATGTCCTGGATCTGGAGAAGGATCCGACGCCGGGTGATCCGCATCGGGTGCGCAAGCTGGCCAAGGACCTGCACGACTTCTCCGACGACGTCGGCAGGGTGCTGCGGGACATCAAGGGCATGGCGGGCGAGGACGCGATCCTCACCTGGGCGGGCAAGACGGCCGAGGCCTTCACGGAGAAGTTCGAGAAGGCCCCCGAGAAGCTGAAGAAGCTCAAGAAGTCCTACGGGATGGCGGGTGACGCGCTGGCCGCGTACTGGCCACAGCTGGAGCGCGCCCAGGCCCTGGCGGACAAGGCGCTGGTCAAGGGCCGCGAGGCCCAGGCCGACCTGTCCTCCGCCAAGTCCCGCCTCACCTCGGCCGACTCCTGGATGGACAAGGCGGGCAAGGAGGCCGACAAGTACAAGGACGGCGGCTCCAAGAGCAAGGACGTGCCCCAGCCCGACCCGGACAAGGTCAAGGCCGCCACCCGTAACGCCGCCTCCGCCGAGAAGGCGCAGAAGTCCGCGCAGGGTGATGTCGACGCGGCCAAGAGCGCGTTGGAGGCGGCGAAGAAGATGGCCGCTGATGCGCGCAAGATGCGTGAGGAGGCGGCGGGGGCGGCCAAGCGGAAGATCGACGAGGCGTCCGACGCCGGTATCCGCAACCGCAAGTGGTGGGAGGAGATCGGCGACTGGGTCTCGGACAACTGGGACAGCATCGTCGCGGTCTGCAAGGTCGTCGTCGCCGTCGTGGGCATCATCGCGATGATCGTCGGCGGCCCCATCCTCGCCGCGATCGTCATCATCGCCGGCGCCATCGTCCTGGCCGACACCCTCAACAAATACCGAAAAGGCCAAGCGGGCCTGATGGACGTGGCCTTCGCGGCGCTCGACTGCGTCCCCGGTATGAAGGGCCTCACCACCGCCGCGAAACTCGGCAAGGGGTTGAAGGGCCTCAAGGGCGGGCTGAAGGGCTTCAAGTCCGCCCGCACCGCGCTGAAGGACGGCGCCAAGGGCGCGTACAGCCGAGTCAAGAGCAAGATCAAGGGCTGCGGCGACCCGGTCGACGTGGCCACCGGGCAGATGTTCCTGGACGCCACCGACGTCACACTGCCCGGCACCCTGCCACTGGTCTTCACCCGCCGGGTCGCCTCCGGTTACCGCAGCGGCGGTTGGTTCGGCCCCACGTGGACCTCCACGCTCGACGAGCGCCTCGAGATCGACGCGGACGGCATCGTCCTCGTCACCGAGGACGGCATGATCCTCGCCTACCCCCATCCGACCGGCCCCGGCACACCCGTGCTGCCGGACTCCGGTCCCCGCCGCCCCCTGGAACGCCTGGCCGACGACGGCTACCGCCTCACCGACCCCCTCACCGGCCTCACCCGCCACTTCGCCCCGCCCGACCCCCACGACGGCGTGGCCCTGCTCACCCGCGTATCCGACCGCAACCACAACACCATCGACTTCGACCACGACGCGGAGGGCATCCCACAGGCCATCCGCCACTCCGGCGGCTACCACCTGAAGCTGACCGTCGAGGCCGACCGGGTCACCGCCCTCAGCCTCGCGGGCGCCGCCGAGGACGGCTCGGACGCCGTGCTCAAGCGCTACGGATACACCGACGGCAACCTCACCACCGTCACCGGCTCCTCGGGCCTCCCCCTGCGCTTCACCTACGACGAGCGACTGCGCATCACCGCCTGGGAGGACACCAACCGGCGGCACTACTTCTACGACTACGACGCGTCGGATCGCTGCGTCAGCCAGTGCGGCGACAACGGCTTCGTCGCGGGGACTTTCGCCTACGACATCCCGGATCCGGAGCGGCCGAACTGTCGGATCACCGCGTACACCACCGCCGAAGGCGCCACCACCCGTTACGCGATCGATGATCACTGCCGGGTCGTCGCCGAGACGAATCCCTTGGGGCATACCGCCGTCACCGAGTACGACGAGCACCACCACATCGCGTCCTGGACCGATGCCCTGGGACACACCACCCGCTATGTGAACAACGCCCTCGGGCAACTCCTTGAGATGACTCGACCGGACGGTGCGGTCAGTCGCTACGCCTACAACGACCTGAACCTGCCCACCGCACTCCAGTTGCCGGACGGAAGCGCCTGGCGGCGGACCTACGACGAACGCGGCAATTGCACGTCCGTCACCGATCCGTCCGGACACGTCACCTCCAGCACGTTCAACGCCTCAGGTCACCTCCTCGCGGTGACGGACGCGCGGGGGCTCACCACCACGGTGCGCTGTGACGCGGCAGGCGTCCCGGTCGAAGCCTCCGATTCCCCGGGGACCACCACCACATGGGAACTCGACGGTTTCGGACGCCCCGTCTCGGTCACGGACCCGAACCGGGGCACTGTTCGGTTCGAGTGGACGACCGAGGGGCAACTGACCCGGCGCACTGATGCCGACGGCACGACCGACACATGGACGTACGACGGTGAAGGCAACCGCACGAGTCACACGGACCCGTCGGGGCGCACAACGCGCTTCGAATACACCCACTTCGACCTGCTCGCCGCCCGTACCTCGCCCGACGGGGCACGGTACGAGTTCGTCCACGATCCGTCGTTGCGGCTCACTCAGGTCAGCGGTCCGCTGGGGCTGCGCTGGACCTACCGCTACGACGCCGCGGGACGGCCCGCGTCCGAGACGGACTTCGACGGTCGCACAGTCACCTACGAGCACGATGCCGCCGGTCGTCTGACAGCACGGACGAACGGTGCCGGGGAAACCGTCACGTTCGAGCGGAACGCACTGGGCCAGACCACCCGAAAGGACGCCGCGGGCGCCGTCACCACCTTCACGTACGATCTGCGCGGTCACCTCACCCACGCGAACGGGCCGGAGTCCGAACTGGTCCTCGGACGCGACCACTTCGGCCAGGTCTTGGCGGAGACCGTGGACGGCCGCACCACGCTGCGTACATACGACGCCGAGGGGCGCACCCTCAGCCGGACCACTCCGTCCGGTGCGCTGAGCAAGTGGACCTACGACATCTCGGGCCGCCCCACGCGGCTCGAGACCTGCGGCAGGGTCATCGATTTCACGCGCGACGCAACAGGTCGCGAGGTTTCCCGGCACATCGGCGAGCAGGTGACCCTTTCCCACGCCTTCGACGAGATGGGACGGCTCAGCGCCCAGTCGGTCGTCACCTCCGACGGCCGAAAGGTGCAGCATCGTTCGTACGTCTACGGGGCGGACAACGGATTGATCAGTGTCGCCGACCAGTCCTCCGGAGACCGGACGTTCGACCTGGATGTGGCGGGCCGGGTCACCGCCGTCCACAGCGAGCAGTGGAGCGAACGCTACGTCTATGACGAGACGGGCAGGCTGACCGAGGGCAGTTGGCCGGACCGGCACCCCGGTCAGGAAGCGACCGGCGAGCGTATCTACGCCGGCACCCGCGTCAGGCGGGCCGGCGGCATCCGTTACGAATACGACGCCCAGGGCCGTGTCGTTCTGCGGCAGAAGGTCCGGCTGTCCCGTAAGCCGGCCACCTGGCGCTACACCTGGGATGCCGAGGACCACCTCACGTCCGTCGTCACCCCGGACGGCACCCGGTGGCGCTACACCTACGACCCGCTGGGCCGTAGGACCGCCAAACAACGGCTCACCCCGGACGGAGAGGCCGTCGTCGAGGAAACCGTCTTCTCGTGGGACGGCACCACCCTCTGCGAGCAGACCACCGTCTCGCGAGACTTGCCGCACCCCCTCACCCTGACCTGGGACCACCAGGGTCTGCACCCCATCTCCCAGACGGAGCGCATCACCGCGGTGGTGAACGCTCCTCAGGAGGAGATCGACAGCCGCTTCTTCGCCATTGTCACCGACCTCGTCGGCTCCCCCACCGAACTGATCGACGAGCGGGGCGTAACGGCGTGGCGGGCCCGCACCACCCTGTGGGGCATCACCGCATGGGCCACCGACAGCACCGCCTACACTCCGCTCCGCTTTCCCGGGCAGTACTTCGACCCGGAGACCGGTCTCCACTACAACCACTTCCGGCACTACGACCCCGAAAGTGCTCGCTACCTCTCCCCCGATCTTCTTGGTCTCGGACCGGCTCCCGATCCCTTCGCCTATGTCAGCAACCCCCTTCTTTGGGCCGACCCTCTGGGGCTCGCCCCCTGTGACGTGGCTCTGGGGTATCGATTCGGCGACACCAAGAAATTCGCGGAGCAGAGAAATTTCACTCACTACATGGATCTCAGTCCCGACGAGTGGCGAGGCCCCGTATTCGCCGCTATCGAGAACGGGGCGGTAAGACTCCATGTGAACACCAAGGGATTCCCCGCCGATGGTTTCGTGGGCATGGCAAAGAGAGGACTTGGACACGATGGTCCTCATTTCCATGCGACGGAGGAAGAGATGGGATTGATCGCCAGAACAGTCAAGCACGGGAAACGCACTTGGGACTCCGTCACCTTCTACGACAAGGACGGCAAGGTCATCGAGGGCATGACGGAGCCGGACTGGGAAAGCATGGGGAGAATCCGGCCGTTCATAGAATGACGGGGGACAATGGCAGGGGATCTAGAATGGGCGTCATGAAGGAAGAACTCTACCCGGACCTGGTCGAAATCGGCGGACTGCAGCAGGCCTTGGCGCATATGGCCGGTCAGCGAGGCAAGGATCTCGGCTTGATCGAAGGGGCGACCTCGCCCTCCTTGGAGGACCCCAACAGCGCCAAGCTGCTGTCGGGGAGAGGGACCATCATGATCTACCTCGGGGCCGAGGAGCGACGCTTTTTCATCAGCACGGCGAACGTCCGGCACTCCTGGATGGAAGGCGTCACCGACGACTTCGGCGACGTCGTGGGCGTGGTGCTCGCCTGGCAGAGCGGTGCGACGCTGCAGGATCTGCGTTCCCGTTATCCCTTCATGGAGTACAACGAACTCGCACAGGCGAATGAGGACGGCGATCCGGTCGCGACGCAGTGGGACGTCCTCCTGCGTGACGACGCGTTCGCCGATTATCTGCCACTGACCCGCGAAATCCATGCCCAAGAGCGACTGCGTCCCCTGTTCCCCTTCTACAGCATGGGGATGCTCCGCCTCTCCCGGGACCATACGAGTCGGCAGGCGGGCGAGATCAGGATCTCGCCTCTGCGCGGTGGCGGCTACCGCGTCGAGTCCACCACTTCCGGCGAGCAGATCCACGTGGCGGCGATGGACCAACTCGCCGACGCCGCGCTCTCGCTCCTGTAGTCCCGCCGGATCAAAGACGCCCGGAAAGACGCCCGTCCCGAGGCCGGACGGACCCCGTACCTTCCCACCAATCCGCAACCTCGTAGGAACGCACCGTAGTCGCCACCCCCGCAGGCGCCTACGGTGTGCCCCGTGCAATCGAGCCAACCGAGCCAGTCATCGCACCAGCCCACACCCCCCTTCAATTTCCCCGTCGCCCGGCGCCTGCGCGAGGCGCTGGGGATGGCGCACGGGCATGTCGCGTACGGGATGCGGGCCGGTTACGGGCTCACGTACGTCACGGCCGACACCGTCGCCGCCTGGGAGCGCGGGCTCGCCTCACCCAGTTCCGTCGAGCTGAGCGCGCTGGCGGCCACGCTCTGGTGCTCGCCCGGCGAACTGATGGGCGCCGCGCGGACCCTGCGGGAGCACCGGCTCGCGCGCGGGCTCGCGCCGGAGGACCTCGCGCGGCAGGCCGGCGTGGAGATCCAGACGTATCTGCGGATGGAGGAGACCGACAGCTGGCGCGGCAACGAACGGCAGTCCGCCGCCCTCGCCCGCGCCCTGGACCTCGACCTGCCCGACTTCGTGACCGTGACCGGGCGCTCCGAGGAACTCGCCGAACTGCTGCGCAGCGCGGTCACCGCCCGCTGGCAGGGATACGTACGGCCCGTCGCCAAGCTGCTGGCGGTGGAGCGGCGGCACGTCGAGGGCGCGCTGCGGCAGATGTACGACGACTACCAGTCCCGGATGGCGCGGACGCTGAACTGGGGCGGCGGCGCCGGCTCGGACGCCTCCGGCGAGGCCGGGCGGGACTACCTGGACCGCATCCTGGAGCACTTCTGGCCCCTGGTCGCCCCGGGCACCGCAAGGACTGACCCCGGCACCCCGCCGATGCCGCCCCGGAACCCCGCCCCGGGGCACCGCCGCTAGAACACCGACTCCGCCTCGTCCATCCGGTCCTTCGGCACCGTCTTCAGCTCCGTGACCGCCTCCGCGAGCGGCACCATCTGGATGTCGGTGCCGCGCAGCGCCGTCATCTTGCCGTACTCCCCGCGGTGCACCGCCTCCACCGCGTGCCAGCCGAAGCGGGTCGCGAGGACGCGGTCGTAGGCGGTGGGGGTGCCGCCGCGCTGGACGTGGCCGAGGATGACCGGCTTGGCCTCCTTGCCGAGGCGGGCCTCCAGCTCGTACGCCAGCGCGGTGCCGATGCCCTGGAAGCGCTCGTGGCCGAACTGGTCGATCGCGCCCTTGCCGTAGTTCATCGTGCCGTCCAGCGGGTGCGCGCCCTCGGCCACGCAGATCACCGCGAACTTCTTGCCGCGCGAGAACCGCTCCTCGACCAGCGCGACCAGGTCGGCGGGGTCGAAGGGGCGCTCGGGCAGGCAGATGCCGTGGGCACCGCCGGCCATGCCGGACTCCAGGGCGATCCAGCCGGCGTGCCGGCCCATGACCTCGACGACCATCACGCGCTGATGCGACTCGGCGGTCGTCTTCAGGCGGTCCATGGCCTCCGTGGCCACGCCCACCGCCGTGTCGAAGCCGAAGGTGCGGTCCGTGGAGGAGATGTCGTTGTCGATCGTCTTGGGGACGCCGACGACCGGCACGCCCGCGTCGGCGAGCATGCCCGCCGCGGTCAGGGTGCCCTCGCCGCCGATCGGGATGAGCGCGTCGAAGCCGCTCTTCTCGATGAGCTCCTTGGCGTTGTCGCAGGCGGCGCGGAAGCGGCCGCGCTCCAGGCGCGAGGAGCCGAGGATCGTGCCGCCGCGGGCCAGGATGCCGCTCACCGCGTTCAGGTCGAGGGGCCGGTAGCGTCCGTCGAGCAGGCCCGCGTAGCCGTCCTCGAAGCCGATGACCTCGTCGCCGTAGTGCGTCACGGCGCGGTGCACGACCGACCGGATCACTGCGTTGAGGCCGGGGCAGTCGCCGCCCGCGGTGAGAATTCCGATACGCATCGCGCTGTGTCTCCTGCTCGCTGTTGGTACTTGTGAGCCGGTCCGATTGTTCCACGGCCGGAAGGGGGACGCCGCTCACACCTGTCCGACGCACGCCCGTGCGATAGGGCGGCGATACGGGGGCAGGGGCGGGGAAGAGGCCCCGCGACCCCCGCCGACGGGCCTTCGGTCCGGCGGGCGGCTTAGCCAGCCGCAGAGGTATTGTCAAGAGGGCACAGCCGCGATATCAGGTAATTTGTCCAGCTCACTCGGGGTACCTCACAGATCCCGGCGGACGGCGACGAGCAGGCAGCGAAGAAGGGGAGAGCACGCGTGACGCGCAGCGTGTACGTGACCGGGATCGACCGCGGCGACGGCCGCCAGGTCGTCGAGCTGGGAGTCATGGAGCTCCTGACGCGCCAGGTCGACCGGGTCGGCGTCTTCAGGCCGCTCGTGCACGACGGTCCCGACCGCCTCTTCGACCTGCTGCGGGCCCGCTACCGCCTCTCGCAGGACGCCGCGACCGTCTACGGCATGGGCTACCACGAGGCGTCCGCGCTCCAGGCCGAGCGCGGCACCGACGAACTGGTCTCGCGGATCGTCGACCGCTTCCACCGGGTCGCCGCGGACTACGAGGTGGTCCTGGTCCTCGGCACGGACTTCGCCGACACCCAGCTCCCCGACGAGCTGGCGCTCAACGCCCGCCTCGCCAACGAGTTCGGCGCCTCGGTGCTGCCCGTGGTCGGCGGCAAGAACCAGACCGCGGAGTCGGTGCACGCCGAGACGCGCAACGCCCACCGCGCCTACGACAGCCTGGGCTGCGACGTCCTCGCCATGATCACCAACCGGGTGGCCCCCGCCGACCGCGACGAGATCCACGAGCGGCTGAGGGCCGCTCTGCCCGTGCCCTGCTACGTCCTGCCCGACGAGGCCGCGCTCTCCGCGCCGACGGTCGCGCAGATCACCCACGCCCTCGGCGGCCGGGTCCTGCTCGGCGACGACGCGGGGCTCGCCCGCGACGCCCTGGACTTCGTCTTCGGCGGCGCCATGCTGCCGAACTTCCTCAACGCCCTGACCCCGGGCTGCCTCGTCGTCACCCCCGGCGACCGCGCCGACCTCGTGGTGGGCTCCCTCGCCGCGCACAGCGCCGGCACGCCGCCCATCGCGGGCGTCCTGCTGACCCTCGACGAGCAGCCCGGCCAGGAGATCCTCACCCTCGCCGACCGCCTCGCGCCCGGCACCCCGGTGGTCGCCGTCTCCGGTGGCTCCTTCCCGACGGCCGCCGAGCTGTTCGCCCTGGAGGGCAAGCTGAACGCGGCGACGCCCCGCAAGGCGGAGACCGCCCTCGGCCTCTTCGAGCGGTACGTCGACACCGCCGACCTGCTGGGGCGCGTCTCCACGCCGAGCAGCGACCGCGTCACGCCGATGATGTTCGAGCACAAGCTCCTGGAGCGGGCCCGCGCCGACCGGCGCCGCGTCGTGCTGCCCGAGGGCACCGAGGAACGCGTACTGCGCGCCGCCGACGTACTGCTGCGCCGGGGCGTGTGCGACCTGACGCTGCTCGGCCCCGTCGAGCAGATCCGCAAGAAGGCCGCGGACCTCGGTGTGGACCTCGCCGACTCCGAGCTGATCGACCCGCAGACCTCCGAGCTGCGGGACCGCTTCGCCGGGAAGTACGCGGAGCTGCGCGCCCACAAGGGCGTCACCGTCGAGCTGGCGTACGACGTGGTGGCCGACGTCAACTACTTCGGCACGCTGATGGTCCAGGAGGGCCTGGCCGACGGCATGGTGTCGGGCTCCGTGCACTCCACGGCCGCGACCATCCGGCCCGCCTTCGAGATCATCAAGACCAAGCCGGACGCCTCGATCGTGTCGTCGGTCTTCTTCATGTGCCTGGCCGACAAGGTCCTCGTCTACGGCGACTGCGCGGTGAACCCGGACCCCGACGCCGAGCAGCTCGCCGACATCGCCGTGCAGGCGGCGGCCACCGCCGCGCAGTTCGGGGTCGAGCCGCGGATCGCGATGCTCTCGTACTCGACGGGCACCTCCGGTTCGGGCGCGGACGTCGACAAGGTGCGCGAGGCCACACAGAAGGTGCGGGCCGGCCGCCCGGATCTACGGATCGAGGGCCCGATCCAGTACGACGCCGCCGTGGAGCCGTCGGTCGCGGCCACCAAGCTGCCGGGCTCCGACGTCGCGGGCCAGGCCAGCGTGCTGATCTTCCCGGACCTCAACACCGGCAACAACACCTACAAGGCCGTGCAGCGCTCGGCCGGCGCGATCGCCGTCGGCCCGGTCCTCCAGGGACTGCGCAAGCCGGTCAACGACCTGTCCAGGGGCGCGCTCGTCCAGGACATCGTGAACACCGTCGCCATCACGGCGATCCAGTCCCAGACCCCGGCCGCCGGCTGACCCCCACAGAAAGCACCCCGAATCCGTGACTGCTACGCGCGTCCTCGTCCTCAACTCCGGCTCCTCGTCGGTGAAGTACCAGCTGCTCGACATGCGCGACAGCTCACGCCTGGCCGTCGGCCTCGTCGAGCGGATCGGCGAGGAGACCTCGCGGCTCAAGCACACCCCGCTGGCCGGCGACGGTGAGTCCCGTGAGCGCGAGGAGCCGATCGCCGACCACGAGGCGGCGCTGCAGGCCGTCGCCGGGGAGCTGGCCGCCGACGGGCTCGGCCTCGACTCCCCCGAGCTGGCCGCGATAGGCCACCGGGTGGTGCACGGCGGCCTGAAGTTCTCCGCGCCGACCGTGATCACCGACGAGGTGCTCCAGGAGATCGAGCGGCTGGTGCCGGTGGCGCCGCTGCACAACCCCGCCAACATCACGGGCATCCGCACCGCGCAGGCGCTGCGCCCCGACCTGCCCCAGGTCGCCGTCTTCGACACCGCGTTCCACACGACGATGCCGGAGTCCGCGGCGCGCTACGCGATCGACGTGCGGACCGCCGACGAGCACCGCGTGCGGCGCTACGGCTTCCACGGCACCTCGCACGCGTACGTCTCCCGCAAGACCGCCCAGCTGCTGGGCAAGGCGCCCGAGGACGTCAACGTCATCGTGCTGCACCTGGGCAACGGCGCCTCGGCGACGGCCGTGCGGGCCGGCAGGTGCGTGGACACCTCGATGGGTCTCACGCCGCTGGAGGGGCTGGTGATGGGCACCCGTTCCGGCGACCTGGACCCGGCGGTCATCTTCCATCTGGCGCGGGTCGGCGGGATGTCCGTGGACGAGATCGACGTCCTGCTCAACAAGAAGAGCGGCCTGATCGGCCTCTGCGGCGACAACGACATGCGGGAGATCCGGCGCCGCGTGGACGAGGGCGACCAGGGGGCCGCGCTCGCCTTCGACATCTACATCCACCGCCTGAAGAAGTACATCGGCGCCTACTACGCCGTGCTCGGCCGCGTGGACGCCGTGGCGTTCACGGCGGGCGTCGGTGAGAACGCGGCGCCGGTCCGCGAGGCGGCCGTGGCGGGCCTGGAGGAGCTGGGGCTCGCGGTCGACGGGGAACTCAATTCCGTACGTTCCGACGAAGCGCGGCTCATTTCACCCGAGTACGCGCGTGTGGCGGTCGCCGTGGTTCCCACGGACGAGGAACTGGAGATCGCCGACCAGACATACGCGCTGGTGGGAAAGGGTTCGGCGGAGTAATGCGGACACCGCGCCGAAACCCCCGCAACGACTGAGCGCACATCCGCCCATTTGTAGATTCCACCAGACGGAATATTCCGAAGCGAAACAAACCGATAGGATCGCCCCCATGCGCCGTTCCAAAATCGTCTGCACGCTGGGCCCCGCCGTCGACTCCGAAGAGCAGCTCGTCTCGCTGATCGAGGCCGGCATGAACGTGGCCCGCTTCAACTTCAGCCACGGCACGCACGCCGAGCACCAGGGCCGGTACGACCGTGTCCGCTCGGCCGCCGCGAAGACCGGCCGTGCCATCGGCGTCCTCGCCGACCTCCAGGGCCCGAAGATCCGTCTGGAGACCTTCGCCGAGGGCCCCGTCGAGCTGGTGCGCGGTGACGAGTTCACCATCACCACCGAGGACGTGCCCGGCGACAAGTCGATCTGCGGCACCACCTACAAGGGCCTGCCGGGCGATGTCTCCAAGGGCGACCAGATCCTCATCAACGACGGCAACGTCGAGCTGCGCGTCGTCGAGGTGGACGGCCCGCGCGTGAAGACGATCGTGGTCGAGGGCGGTGTCATCTCCGACCACAAGGGCATCAACCTGCCCGGCGCGGCCGTGAACGTGCCCGCGCTGTCCGAGAAGGACGTCGAGGACCTGCGCTTCGCCCTGAAGATGGGCTGCGACATGGTCGCCCTGTCCTTCGTGCGGGACGCGGGCGACGTCAAGGACGTCCACAAGGTGATGGACGAGGAGGGCCGCCGGGTCCCCGTCATCGCCAAGGTGGAGAAGCCGCAGGCCGTCGCCAACATGGAGGGCGTCGTCGCGGCGTTCGACGCCGTGATGGTGGCCCGCGGCGACCTCGCGGTGGAGTACCCGCTCGAAAAGGTCCCGATGGTGCAGAAGCGCCTCGTGGAGATGTGCCGCCGCAACGCCAAGCCGGTGATCGTCGCGACCCAGATGATGGAGTCGATGATCACCAACTCACGCCCCACGCGCGCCGAGGCGTCCGACGTCGCCAACGCGATCCTGGACGGCGCGGACGCGGTCATGCTGTCGGCCGAGTCGAGTGTCGGCGCGTACCCGATCGAGACCGTCAAGACGATGTCGAAGATCGTCGTGGCGGCCGAGGAGGAGCTGCTCTCCAAGGGCCTGCAGCCGCTCGTGCCCGGCAAGAAGCCGCGCACGCAGGGCGGTTCGGTGGCCCGCGCCGCCGCCGAGATCGCCGACTTCCTCGGCGGCAAGGCGCTGGTGGCCTTCACCCAGTCCGGTGACACCGCGCGCCGGCTGTCCCGCTACCGCGCGGCCCAGCCGGTCCTCGCCTTCACCACCGACGAGTCGACCCGCAACCAGCTCACGCTGAGCTGGGGCGTGGACACCTACGTCGTGCCGCACGTCGACAACACCGACGCGATGGTGGAGCTGGTCGACGCCGAGCTGATCAAGCTCAACCGCTTCAACGACGGCGACACGGTCGTCATCACCGCGGGCTCGCCCCCCGGCGTCCCCGGCACCACCAACATGGTGCGGGTGCACCACCTGGGCGGCATCGACCGCGACTGACGGTCCGTATCCGCGCATACGAGATGAGGGCGCCCCCAGCGACAGGGGGCGCCCTCATGTGCGTACGGCTCAGTCGGTGATCGACTGGTGGAGGCCGGGGATGGTGAGGTCACCGCCGAACTGGCCCGCCTGCTGCACCTTCACATCCGTGAAGTAGATCAGCGGGATGTTCAGCGGCGGCGGGTGCTCGGGGTCGAAGGTGATCGGGATGAGCCCGAACAGCTTGCCCGAGATCCGCTCGGTGTACATCGTCGTCGCGCCGTTGCGGATGGTGGACTTGGAGCCCTTGGCGGCCTCGACGTGGTACTTCCTGCCACCCGGCCCCTCGACGATCTGGTGCAGGTCCACGATGTCCGTCTTCTGGACGACGTACTTCAGCGCCTGCTTGGTTTCGCCGTTCGCCATCGTGAGGTTCACGACGCCCTGGTAGTCGGCGTCCATGAGCTTGAGCGAGGTGGCCTCCAGGTGCCACGGCTGGTTCGGGATCGGCACGGGCGTCTGCTCGGCCTCGCCGTCGACCTTCTTCTCGACCACGCACGGGAACGGCTTCTTGCCGTTCGCGTCCGGCGCCATCGGGTCCTCGGGCCCGTCCTTCGCCTCGTCGTCCGCCGGGTCGTCCGCAGTCTCGTCCGCGGCCTCGCCGGTGGTGTCCTCGCCCTTCTTCGCGCCGTCCTCGACGCCGTCCTCGACCTTGTCGGCGGTGTCCTTGACCGGGTCCTCGCCCTTGTCCTTGTCCTCGACCGGGTCCTTGTCGGTGTCCTTGGCCGGGTCCTCGGGAGACGTGGTCTTGTCCGGGGCCGGGGCGTCCGGGGCCGACGCGTCGGAGTCCGTCTCCTTCGCGGCGGGCTCGTCGGGCCCGTCGGGCGTGAAGACGTCCTTGAGGGCGTCGCCGAGACCCAGCGGGTCCCACGGGTTCCTGGTCTTGCCCGGCTCGGGCTCGGACTGCGGGCCGGACTCGGGGGCCGGCTTCGGGGCGGGCTCGCCGGTCTCGTCCTTCTCGCCGGCCGACGGCGTGGGAACCGGCTCGGTCCTGTCGTCCTTGTCCCGGTCGTCGGGAGTCCGGTCACCGGAACCCTGATCGCCGGAACCCTCGTCACCGGTGGAGGGTGTCCCGGACGCGGGCGGCTCGCCGGGGCCCTTCCCGTCCTTCTCCGCGTCGCTCTTCGCGGGGTCGTCCTTCGCGGGGTCGTCCTTCGCCTTGTCCTCGGCGTCCTGGCCGGCCTTGTCGGCGTCCGCTTCCTTGTCCGGCGCCGTGACGCACGGGCCGTCCTGGAAGGGGTTCTCGGGCACCCCGGGCCTCGCCTGCGCGAGCGTCGGGGTCAGTCCCATGCCCATCAGCACCGCGGTGGGCATCGCGGCGAGCGCGATCGCCTTGCCCGCGGGCACCTGGAGGCGGGTCAGCAGCGGCTTCCTGGGCGCCGCGTGACGCGGCCCGGTTCTCACCCGGGACTCCCCCGCGGAGCCCTCGTGGCGCGCCTCGTCAGCCGGCACGGTGCCTCCCGTTCGTGACGCTCGCCGGGCTCGTACCCGGCAGCTCGTCCTGTCCGCCGCTCCCCCCGCCCGCGGCCTTCCCGCCCGGGGCCACCGCGGCGGCGGGCCGTCCGGGCGCCCAGGAGACGCCGAGGGCGCCGCCGAGCAGGGCGAGCAGGAAGCCGATGACGAAGCCGCCGAAGTTGGAGACCACCAGGGAGACCAGGGCGAGCAGAATCGCCGCGACGCCCGCGAAGATCCGGGAGTGCGGCTGGAACCACATGGTCAGGCCGAGCACGACCAACAGCACGCCGATGATCAGGGATCCGGCGCCGGCGGTGGTCGCCATCCGGATGGTCATCGTGCCGAGCGTGAGGTTCGCGTACGGGAAGTACATGATCGGGAGGCCGCCGAGCATCGTCAGCAGACCGCCCCAGAACGGGCGCCGACCGCGCCACCCCCAAAACGATCGGCGCGTCCGGCCGAGCATTTCGCCCAGTCCCACTTGCGCTTCGGCGCTCATGTCGTACAGCTCCTCGGGAATGGCTTGGTCCTGTGTGTCATGCGGGTTCGGGCACGGGGACGGCTCCGTCGATGTGCCGTCGCGCCCCCGCGCCCGGCCGTTCATAGCAGCGAGTGCTTACCGGAACGCATGCCCCCTACTGGGGTGCCAACGGCCCTAGTAGCACTCGTGCTTGCCCTTTTTGACCGACATGTCGAGGCCGGAGAGCTTGAAGGTGCCGGCCGTGGTCGCCCACGCGCGCTGGCGGACATCGGTGAACTTCACCGACTCCGCCTGCTGCGCGAACGAGTCCTCGACGTAGTGGTCGCCCTTCGCCGGGCCCGGTCCCTTGGTGGTCTGGTCGACCGAGACGCCGATGTCGACCTTGCGGAAGGTCGCGTTGGCCTTCAGGTCGTCGGCGTCGATGTACAGCTTCTTGGCGATGACCTTCGGGGAACCGGTCTGGCCGGCCCTGAGGGTCATCGACACGTCGCCGAAGACCGGGACGGGCACGACCACCGACTGACACAGGTTGGTGATCTTGGCCGAGTCGAGGCCGACGACGGCCACCGGGTGCTTGCCCGACTTGCCCACGTCCAAGGCGCCGTACTGGACGAACCCCTTGCCGTTGAGTTCGTCGGCGGTCACCTTGAACTGCTGACCCGACACACTGAACGATGCCGCGAGCGCGCCCTGGGACAGGGCGACGCCTATCGCGGCGGTAGCCGCGACGCTCGGCACCATGACCACGGCGAACCGCTTCCATCTGGTTCCGCCACGAGCCACGGATTCCATGACTTTCCTCCTTCTCGGACGTACATCTCCGGCCCTGACTGCGCCCGTTCGGACGGGTCAGCCGGGCAGGGATGGGAGAAGTGCTACGTCCTCGGGAAGGAGAGCGCCCGCATCGTAGGGCGCGAACCGCACCACACATCACCGGCGATCACCCCCGAGCGACAACCACTGGTCGCGCCTGACGCACATCACGCACAACCTCGATGGACAGGCCCTGCCGGGGACGGCAGAGACCCCCCTGTCCCAGACCGGCGACGGCGTCACCGGTCTGCTCGGTGGGGACCCGAAACCCCCGCTCCCGACTGGCTGTCGGACTGCGGGTCATCGGACCGAGCGTCGCCGATCGTGGTGCATTCTCGGCCCCCGCACAAGGGGCGTCATTACTGGCTAGTAACGGCCGGATAACCGATCCGCGACCGCCCGGTATCGGTCGGCCACGGACGGTGGCTCAACGGCGGGGAGCAGAACGGGGCATGAACGGGCGAACCCGCCCAGAGGAACACTCTCGACTTACTCCAAGTAACAGTGGCCGTGATTTGCCAAGTTTTGGCAAATCACGGCCACTGTCGTGTCCTGGGGACGGAGTTCTCAGCTGGGGCGAGGGGTACGGATCAGAAGAGCACCCTGGCCAGCGCGGTGCGTGCCGAGGTCACCCGGGGGTCGTCCGCGCCCACCACCTCGAAGAGTTCCAGCAGCCGCACCCGGGCGGCGTCGCGGTCGTCGCCCGCCGTGCGCCGCACCGTGTCGATGAGCCGCCCGAAGGCGTCCTCGACATGGCCGCCCACCAGGTCCAGGTCGGCCGCAGCGATCTGCGCCGCCACGTCGGCGGGCCGGTCGGCCGCGTCCTTGCGGACCTGCTGCGCGTCCAGGCCCTGTACGCGCTGGAGCAGTTCGGCCTGCGCGAGGCCGAGCTTGGCCTCCGTGTTGGCCGGATCGTCGCCGAGCACGTTCTTGTACGCCTGTACGGCACCGGCCAGGTCGCCCGCGTCCAGCGCCTGTACGGCCGATTCGAGCAGGGCGTCGTAAGGACCGGCGGGCACCTCGGCGGGGGCGGCGGCCTGCGGGCCCTCGGCGCCCGGGTCGACCGTGAGGCCGGTCAGGCCGAAGCGCTCCTCGCCGACCTGGATGAGCTGGTCCAGGGTCTGGCGGATCTGCGCCTCGGGGGCGGCACCCTGGAAGAGCGGCAGGGCCTGGCCGGCCACCACCGCGAAGACAGCCGGGATGCCCTGGATCCCGAACTGCTGCATCAACATCTGGTTCGCGTCGACATCGATCTTGGCGAGCAGGAAACGGCCGTTGTACTCCTCGGCGAGCCGCTCCAGCAGGGGGCCGAGCTGCTTGCACGGCTCGCACCACTCGGCCCAGAAGTCGATGACGACGGGGACCTCGGTGGAGCGCTGGAGGACCTCGCGTTCAAAGCCCGCTTCGTCGACGTCGATGACCAGGCTCGACGCGGACACCGCGGCGACCGCCGCGCCTCCGCCCTGCCGGGCCGCTTCGGCGCGCGCCTGCTCCGCCTTCACCTTGGCCTCCTGGGCCGCCTTGACGGCGGCGAGGTCGACGACTCCGCTCATGGACATGTTCCGTGGCTGCATGAGTACATCCTCCCCCAAGCCGTACGGGAACCACGCCCGTCCGTGGCCCCCCGCCGGATTGCGGGGTCACAGGGGGCACGGTCCAAGGTCCGCAGGAGGACCGTCGGTTGGCGCGGGGTCCCCACCCCGGGCCGGTCGTGCGTTCGCGCGTGCTGCGTGGTTGTCGCTCGTAGCGCTCGCTGACGGGGGGTACGAGGTCCGGTCTGCGCCGCTCGTCCTCGCCCTCACCCCGTCAGCTTTCGCTACGGGTCGTAGCGTAACCGCCGAGCCTTGGCCATGGGTAGCCGTCGTCGGTGATCTCCCTCACTGCCGGGTGCACGGGGCTCCCTGAGCAGGCCGTACCCACCGGTATGGTCGCCGCCATGCAGAGCCGTACGCCCACCACTGCCGCCGCTGCCCGCACCGGCGGGCGCCCCCGCAGCGCCACCGCCGACGCCGCGATCCTGGAGGCGACCCGGCAGGGCCTCGTCGAGCTGGGCTGGTCCAAACTGACGCTCGGCGCCGTCGCCACGCGCGCGGGAGTCGCCAAGACGACCCTGTACCGGCGCTGGGCGGGCAAGAGCGAACTGGTCGTGGACGCCGTCGCGGAACTCTTCGACGAGTTGGAACTGCCGGACCGGGGCAGCCTGGCCGCCGACATCGAGGGCGTCGTCCTGCAGTTCGCCCTGCTGCTCGGCCGGCCCGAGACGAAGACGGCGCTCATGGCGGTGGTGGCCGAATCCACGACGGACGAGCCGCTGCGGGCCCGCATCCGGGCGTCCATCGTCGACCGCCAGAAGCGGCTGGTCCTCGCGGGGCGGGAGCGGGCGCAGGCGCGGGGCGAACTCCCGGCCGAGCCGGACGCGGACTCCGCCGGCCGTACGGCCGACCTCATCTTCGACGTGATCGCCGGTGCGGTGGTGCATCGGGCGCTGGTCAGCGCGGAGCCCGTCGACGAGGAGTGGGCCCGCCGCTTCACCCTCCTCCTCCTGAGCGGCCTCTCCGCGGCAACGACCACGTCCCTTCGGCCCGAACGCTGACCTGGCCCGCCGCTCCGCGGCGGATGCTTTCCCACCCACCCACCCGTTACCCCGCATCGGACGGTGACCGCCGGGAGGGAACGTTCGATGCCGACTGCCGGACGCACGGAGCGGCGGCCCAGGGGATGACGCCGGGCAAACGGGTGGGCGGGCGGGAAACACCCGCCGCGAAGCGGCGGACCAGGAGAAGACGCCGGGCAAACGGGCGGGTGGGCGGGAAACACCCGCCGCGAAGCGGCGGACCAGGGAAAGACGCCGGGCACCGGAGTCAGAGGCGGCGCAGGTGCCCGGAACCAGGCGCCCCGCCAGAACAGGCGCCCCGCCAGAACCCTCAGACCTGATACCGCCCCACCCCGAACAACCCGAGATTCTCGGCGACCCACACGGAGGTACGACGCAACCCCTCCCCGAGGGACACCTCCGGCACCCACCCCGCCCACTCCCGCGCCCGCCGGTTGTCGGACAGCAACCGCTCGACCTCACTCCCGGCGGGCCGCACCCGCGCCGGATCGACGACCACGGACGCCTCCCGCCCCGACGCCGCGATCAGCGCCTGCGCCAGCTCCCCGATGGAGATCTCCCGCCCGACCCCGAGGTTGACCGCGTGCCCGAGCGCCCGGTCGCACTCCGCCATCGCCACGAACCCCCGCGCCGTGTCGGTGACGTACGTGAAGTCCCGCGTGGGCGTCAGCGACCCGAGCCTGATCTCCCTTACCCCCGCGTGGAGTTGGGCGAGGATCGTCGGGATGACGGCCCGCGCCGACTGCCGCGGGCCGTACGTGTTGAAGGGACGTACGACCGTCACCGGCAGCTCGAAGGCGTGCCAGTGCGAGAGCGCCACCATGTCGGCGCCGATCTTCGACGCGGAGTACGGCGACTGCGGCTGGAGCGGGTGCGATTCGGCGATGGGCGCCGTCCGCGCCGTCCCGTACACCTCGCTGGTGGAGGTGTGGACCAGCCGCCGCACGGAGTGCCTCCGGCAGGCCTCCGCGACGTTCTCGGTGCCGACGACGTTCGTCTGGACGTACGCGCCCGGAGAGTCGTACGAGTACGGGATGCCGATCAGCGCGGCCAGGTGGAAGACGGTGTCGCACCCGGCGACCGCGTCCATCACGCGCCCCGCGTCCCGCACGTCCCCGGCGATCATCTCGACGCGCGGATCGGCGAGGAGATGCGCCAGGTTCCCCTTCTCCGCGTACGGCTTGTAGTGCACGAAGGCGCGGACCTTCGCACCCCGCGCGAGCAGCAGGTCGACGAGTGTCGACCCGATGAAGCCCTCGGCCCCGGTGACGAGGACGGTGCGGTTGTGCCACGAGAAGGTGGTGGGCGTGGTCATGCGTGCTCCAGGTGAGGGGTGGGGAGGGCGAGGCGCAGGACCCGCTCGGCGAGCAGGTCGGCGGCGCGGGCGTGCGGCCCGGGGTCCGCGGCGCCGCTCATCGCGGCGAGCCGCGCCGGGTCGGCGAGCAGCGGCCCGATCAGGGCGGCGAGCCGGTCGGCCGTCGTCTCGGCGTCGGGCAGCAGCAGTCCGGCACCCGTGTCGGTCAGGACCCGGGCGTTGTGGGTCTGGTGGTCGCCGGGCGCGTGCGGGTAGGGCACGAGGACGGCGGGGACACCGGTGGCGGCCAGTTCGGCGACGGTCGCCGAGCCCGCGCGGCACACGACGAGGTCGGCGGCGGCGTAGCAGAGGTCCATGCGGTCGAGGTAGGGGACGGCGCGGGCGACGGCGTCGCCGCCCGTCGAGGCGAGCCGCGCCTGGGTCTCCGCGAGGGCCGCCGGGCCCGTCTTGATCAGGAGGTGTACGTCATGACGTCCTCTCCCCCGCCACCGCTCCGCGAGACCGGCCGCCGCCTCGGTGAGCCGCGCCGCCCCGAGGCTGCCGCCGTTGAAGAGGACGAGCCGGGCCCCGGCCGTTACGCCGAGCGCGCGCCGCGCCTCGTCGCGTAGCCCGGCCCGGTCGAGCGCGGCCAGCGGCGCGGCGATCGGCATGCCGGTGGTGTGCGCGCGGTCGCCGCCGGGCAGGTGGGCGCGGCTGCGGTCGAAGGCCACCGCGATGTTCGGGGTGAGGCGGGCGGCGAACCGGTTGGCGCGGCCCGGTACGGCGTTGGACTCGTGGATGAGGCTGGGCAGCCCGGCCAGGCGGGCGCCGACGATGACGGGGGCGCTGGGGTAGCCGCCCATGCCGACGGCGATCCGCGCGCCCTGCTCCCGCAGGATGGTCCGGCACTGGGCGCCGGACTTGAGCAGCGCGGCGGGCAGCAGGTAGCGGCGGGCGCCGAGCGAGGGGTCGAAGGGGATCATGTCGACGGTGTGCAGGCGGTATCCGGCGTCCGGTATCAGCCGACTCTCCAGGCCCCGTTCGGTGCCGACGAAGGAGATCACGGCGCCCGGCACGGCGCGGCGCAGCGCGTCGGCGAGGGCGAGGCCCGGGTAGATGTGCCCCCCGGTGCCGCCCGCCCCGATCACCACGGAGAGGTCGGCGCGGGCGGCGGGCGCGGCGCGGCCGGAGTGAGAGGTTCGCATGGCAGTGGAGCATCACGAGGGCGTCTAAGAGGGTTTTAAGAGCCGCGTTTGGCACCGTGGGTCCATGAGCTTCACGAGCTTGACCAGCAGAGGTGGCCCGCCGGGCGCGGGTGAGCCGGTGCCGCACAAGATCCTGGTGGTGGACGACGACCCCGAGGTCCGGGCCGCCGTCGAGGACGCCCTGACGGTCGAGGGCCATCTGGTGCGCGGCGCCGTCGACGGGCATCGCGCGCTCACGGCGGTGGCCCGCTGGGAGCCGGACCTGGTCGTCCTCGACGTGCTGATGCCCGTCATGGACGGCCTCGCCGTCTGCCGGCGGCTGCGCGCCGCGGGCGATCGCACGCCGGTGCTCGTCCTGACCGCCCTGGACTCGGTGAGCGAGCGGGTGGACGGCCTGGACGCGGGCGCCGACGACTATCTGGTCAAGCCTTTCGCGCTGGACGAGCTGGTGGCCCGCGTACGGGCGCTGCTGCGGCGCGCGTCACCGGAGCCGCCCGCGGGCGACGGCGACGACCTGAGGTACGACGATCTCGTCCTGGATCCGGCCACCCGCACCGGCAGCCGGGGCGGGCGCCGCGTCGAGTTCAGCCGCACGGAGGCCGTCCTCCTGGAGCTGCTGCTGCGCAACGCCGGTCAGGTCCTGCCGCGCGAGCTGATCCAGCGGGCGGTGTGGGGCCGCGACTTCGGCCCGGACTCCAACTCCCTCGCGGTGTACGTCGGTTATCTGCGCCGCAAACTGGAGTCGGGCGGCGAGCCGCGGCTGGTCCACACCGTGCACGGGGTCGGCTACCGGCTGGGTTCCCCGTGAGCGCGCGGCGTCGGCTCGGTGCGCGCTGGCGCCGCCGCAGGCCGCTGCGCACCCGGCTCGCGGTGGCCGCGGCGGCGGCCGTGGCGCTGGTGGCGGTCGGGGTGTGCGTCGCCGCCTTCGTGGTGATCCGCTTCAAGCTGTACCAGCAGCTCGACCAGAACCTCGCCCAGTCGGCGACGCT
This sequence comes from Streptomyces sp. NPDC031466, assembly GCF_055581265.1. NCBI lineage: Bacteria > Bacillati > Actinomycetota > Actinomycetes > Kitasatosporales > Streptomycetaceae > Streptomyces > Streptomyces sp. NPDC031466. Next base: position 400,719 of record NZ_JBVIJT010000009.1, on the reverse strand, counting down.
CATCGCCCAGCAGAACCGCGACGAGGGCCCCGGCGTGCTGACCGGCCAGTGCCGGTTCCTGGGCGCGCCCGCGTGTTCGCAGATCGTCCCCGCGGACTCCGCCGAGGACCCCGGTGAGGCTTACCTGCTGCCCGTGTCCGGGGCGACGCGCGAGGTCGCGTCGGGGCGGCGGGCCCCGTACTACGCGAACTTCACGCTGCCCGGCGGGAAGCCGGGCCGGATGTACACGACCACCTTCGGCTCGGGCGAGGCGGTGCAGGTGGCGTCGCGGGCCGACATCGCCGAGCGCGGGGTGCGCCAGGCGGCGGGGCTGCTCCTCGCGGTGGGCGGCGCGGGCGTCCTGCTCTCGGCGGTCGGCGGCTACTGGGTCTCGCGCACCGGTCTGGCCCCGATCACCCGGCTCACCGCCACGGCCGAACGCATCGCCGCCACCCGGGACGCCCGGCACCGCATCGAGCTGCCACCGGGCCCGCCGAGCCGCAAGGGCCGCCGCAAGGGCCGCGAGAGCCGTACCGGTCGGGAGGACGAGGTCACGCGGCTGGCCGCCACGTTCAACACGATGCTCGGCGAGCTGGAGGAGTCGGTCGCGGCCCGCCGCCGGCTGGTCGCGGACGCCTCCCACGAGCTGCGCACCCCGCTGACCGCGCTGCGGACGAACGCCGAACTCCTCGCCCGAGCCGACCGGTTGACGACCGCCCAGCGGGAGCGGGCGGCCGGGGCGCTCGGCCGGCAGCTGCGGGAAGTCACCGGTCTGGTCAACGACTTGATCGAGCTGGCCAGGGACGAGGAGCCGCAGCCCCTGGTGGAGGAGGTGCGGCTCGCCCCGCTGGCCGCGCACGCGGTGGAGGCGGCGCGCGAGCACTGGCCCGCGATCCCCTTCACGCTCCACGTCGCCCCCGAGGCGGCGGACCTCTGCGTCCCCGGCGTACCGGCGCGGCTGTCCCGGCTGCTCACCAACCTCCTCGACAACGCGGCCAAGTTCAGCCCGCCGGGCAGCCCCGTGGAGCTGTCCCTCGGCACCACGGAGCTGACCGTGCGCGATCACGGCCCGGGCATCGCGGAGGAGGACCTGCCGCACGTCTTCGACCGCTTCTACCGCGCTGAGAAGGCCCGCGCGCTGCCGGGCTCGGGCCTGGGTCTCGCGATGGCCCGTCAGATCGCGCACGCGCACGGCGCGGAGCTGACGGCGGAACGGGCCCCGGGCGGCGGCGCCATGTTCCGCCTCGCCCTGCGCGCGCCGTAGCCCCACCCCTTACCCGGGCAGAAGACCTGGCCCGCCCGCCTTCGCGCCGCGCCCGGCGCCGGCTAGAACCCGGGCGGTTCCGTGTAGACGCCCCACTCGTCCCGCAGCACCCCGCAGATCTCCCCGAGGGTCGCCTCCGCGCGCACCGCCTCCAGCATGGGGGCGATCATGTTGGAGCCGTCCCGCGCGGCGGCCAGCATGGCGTCGAGCGACGCCCGCACCCGCGCGTCGTCCCGTCCGGCCTTGCGCTCCGCCAGCTCCCGCACCTGCTCCCGCTCGACCTCGTGGCTGACCCGCAGGATCTCCAGGTCGCCGGTGACGGAACCCTCGTGGCAGTTGACGCCGACGACGCGCTTGTCGCCCTTCTCCAGGGAGCGCTGGTACTGGAAGGCGGACTCGGCGATCTCGCCGGTGAACCAGCCGTCCTCGATGCCGCGCAGGATGCCCGAGGTGATCGGCCCGACGGGGTGCTGCCCGTCGGGGCGGGCGCGCCGGCCCCGCTCCTTGATCTGTTCGAAGATCTTCTCGGCGTCGGCCTCGATGCGGTCGGTGAGCTGCTCGACGTACCAGGAGCCGCCGAGCGGGTCCGCGACATTGGCGACGCCGGTCTCCTCCATCAGGACCTGCTGGGTGCGCAGCGCGATCTCGGCGGCCTGCTCGCTGGGCAGGGCGAGCGTCTCGTCGAGGGCGTTGGTGTGCAGCGAGTTCGTCCCGCCGAGGACCGCGGCGAGGGCCTCGACGGCGGTGCGCACGACGTTGTTGTACGGCTGCTGGGCGGTGAGGGAGACCCCGGCGGTCTGCGTGTGGAAGCGCAGCCACTGGGCCTTCTCGGTGCGCGCCCCGTACTCGTCGCGCAGCCAGCGGGCCCAGATGCGGCGCGCGGCGCGGAACTTGGCGATCTCCTCGAAGAAGTCGACGTGCGCGTCGAAGAAGAAGGAGAGCCCGGGCGCGAAGACGTCGACGTCGAGTCCGCGGCTGAGGCCCAGCTCCACGTACCCGAAGCCGTCCGCGAGGGTGTACGCCAGCTCCTGCGCGGCCGTCGCCCCGGCCTCCCGGATGTGGTAGCCGGAGACGGACAGGGGCTTGTACGCCGGGATGTCGCGCGCGCAGTGCTCCATCAGGTCGCCGATGAGGCGCAGGTGCGGCTCGGGCTGGAAGAGCCACTCCTTCTGCGCGATGTACTCCTTGAAGATGTCGGTCTGAAGCGTGCCGTTGAGCACGCCCGGGTCGACGCCCTGGCGCTCGGCCGCGACGAGGTACATGCAGAAGACGGGCACGGCGGGCCCGCTGATCGTCATGGAGGTCGTGACGTCGCCGAGCGGGATGTCCTTGAAGAGGACCTCCATGTCGGCGGCCGAGTCGATGGCGACGCCGCAGTGTCCGACCTCGCCGAGCGAGCGGGGGTCGTCGGAGTCGCGGCCCATGAGGGTCGGCATGTCGAAGGCGACGGAGAGCCCGCCGCCGCCGTTGGCCAGGATCATCTTGTAGCGCTCGTTCGTCTGCTCGGCGTTGCCGAAGCCGGCGAACTGGCGGATGGTCCACGTCCTGCCCCGGTACCCGGTGGCGTACAGGCCGCGGGTGTAGGGGTACTCCCCGGGCCAGCCGATCCGCTCGAAGCCCTCGTACGTGTCACCGGGGCGCGGCCCGTAGACGGGCTCGACCGGGTCGCCGGAGAGCGTGGTGAAGTCCGCGTCGCGCTTGCGGGCCTTGTCGTAGCGGGCCTGCCAGCGGAGGCGGCCTTCCTCGATCGCTTCAGCGTCCATACCTCCGAATTTACTAGGACGTCCTAGTAAATGTCGATGGCTGACCGCCACGGGTTGCCCGTGGCGGCGGGGATCAGGCTTTCGCGGTGAGCGGCGAGCCGTCGGCGATCAGCGGCTCGACCTCGCGGACGACCTTGCGCTCGACGAAGAACGCGGCCGTCGGGATCGTGCCGGAGACCAGCACCCACAGGAGCTTGCCGAACGGCCACTTCGCCTTGGAGCCGAGGTCGAAGGCGAAGATCAGGTAGACGATGTACAGGACACCGTGGACCTGGGAGACCACCAGGGTCAGACCCTCGCCCTTTTCGAAGCCGTACTTGGCGACCATGCAGGCGCACAGGATGAGGAGCATGACGGCGGTGACATAAGCCATCACCCGGTAGCGGGTCAGCACGCTGCTTTTCATGGATACGAGCGTAACGGCCCGTTTCGCGCGATCTTCGCCGCCCCCGCCGCGAGCGGAACCGGCGGCGCCGCCTCCTGCGGCCCCTGGAGGAGCCCCGCCCCTCCCCGCGCTACTTCTCCTCGAAGTCCCGCGCCGCCACCCGCAGCGGCCGCAGCATCGCGAAGATCTCCCCGCACTCCTCCGCGTCGTACACCCCGAGCCCGAAGTCCATCGCCATCAGCTCGCGCGTGGCGGCCTCGACGACCTCGCGGCCCTTCGGCGTGATGGAGGCGAGGGTGCCCCGCCCGTCGTTCGGGTTCGGCCGCTTGTCGACGAGGCCGGAGCGCACGAGGCGGTCGACGGTGTTGGTCACGGACGTCGGGTGCACCATGAGCCGCTCGCCGATCTTGGACATCGGCAGCTCGCCGGCCTGCGAGAAGGTGAGCAGCACCAGCGCCTCGTACCGCGCGAAGGTCAGCCCGTAGGGCTTGACGACCGCGTCGACCTCGGCGAGCAGGATCTGGTGCGCCCGCATGATCGAGGTGATCGCGCCCATGGCCGGGACCGATCCCCAGCGCTGCTTCCAGAGCTCGTCGGCGCGGGCGATGGGATCGAAGGGAAGGCTGAGCGGCTTCGGCACGCCAAAGACCTTACCCGCCGGTCATATGCTGGTCAGCCCCGTCTCGCGATTCGGTCGTATGTTCCCCCGCGCCCTCCGGCGTACGACTGAGGGCCCGCTCCCCCGGGTCCCGCGTGCGCCGCACCTCCAGCGCCAGGAGGAGACAGCAGAGGGTGCCGATGACCCCGGCACCCGCGACGACCGTGCTCACCGCGCCGAACTCGGCCGCCAGACCCGCGAGCGCCATGCCGACGCCCTGGATCGTCATGAGGCCCGCCGTGTGCACCGTCATCGCGCGCCCGCGCAGCTCCTCGGGCACGGCCTCGACGAACCACCGGTCCAGGCCGAGCGTGTACGCCGAACCGGCCCCGGCGAGCGCGAGCGCGGCCAGCGCCGGGACCACGCCGGGCGTGGCCGCGTACACGGTCAGCGGCACCAGTGTGAGCGAGGCGAACGGCAGGACGACGCGGGCCCGCGCCGCGGCGGACAGCACCGACCCGGCCCACAGCTCGCCCACGACCGTGCCCACCGGCAGGGCGCACATGAGCAGCCCGACACCACCGGCCCCGATGCCGATCTCGTCCGCATAGGGGGCGGCGAGCGCCTCCGGGGCGACCAGGAACAGGGGCGGCACCCAGAAGAGCAGCAGCAGGGCCCGCACCCGCCGGTCGCCGAGCACCTGCCGGGCGCCGCCCAGCGAGTACCGCACGAGCGCCCCGCCGCCCCGGGTGCGCGCGGGCCGCCGCCGCGTCCCGCACCGCAGCACCAGCGCCGAGAACACGAACGTGCAGAGCGTGACGGCGAGGGCGCCCCTCGGGGTCACCAGGGTGAGGAGCACGCCGCCGAGGCCGAACCCGACCAGGACCGCGCTCTGCGAGACGATCCGCAGCAGGGAGCGCCCGAGCACGAACAGGTCTCCGTCGCCGAGGATGTCGGTGAGCGTCGCCATCCGGGTGCCGTTGAAGACGGGCGCGACGAGGGCGATGGCGCAGCGCAGCGCGAGCAGCGCGGCGACAGGGGTGGCGGGCAGCGCCATCAGTCCCGCGCACCCCGCGCACACCGCGTCGCACAGGACGAGCACCCGCCGCGGCGGATACCGGTCGGCGATGCCGGCCAGCAGCGTGCCGCCGACGAGGTACGGCAGCATGCCGAGGGCGAAGGTGAGCGCGCCGAGCAGCGGCGATCCGGTCAGTCCGTAGACGAGGACGGTCAGCGCGATCTCGCTGACGACGACGCCGAGCAGCGAGAACGCGTGCGCGACGAAGACGGCACGGAACTCGGTCACGGCGAGGACCCGGAGGTAGCCGGCGGATCCGGCCGTGGGCGGGAACGGGGGCGGGGGCGGTTCAGGGGCCATGGCCGCAGCCTCACGCGGGGGCGCGCGCTGCCCTAGAGTTTCGGGCCCGGACGAATCTTCGGTGCGCGGGGACGCGTCGTGTGTCCGGGAACGCGTCGTCGGTGCCCGAAGACGCGTCGTCGGTGCCCGGGGAGGGGTTCGCGTGCCGTTCCATCTGCACTTCGGTCAGGACGACCTGCTGCGCTGCCGGTTCGCGGTGTCGCCGCTGTGGGAGACCCAGGAGGCCGTCCGCACCCTCAAGCGTCCCGAGCGCCACGCCTACCACCCGCAGTGGCTGCGCGAGATCCGCGCGGCGAGCCGGGGGATCGACCTGAGCGCGCTGTGGCTCCTGATGCCCCGGCGCGGGCACGCCCCGGACTTCCTCGGGCCGCCCCCGATCGGTCCCGCCGCCCGCTTCGACGAGGAGATCGCGGGCGTCCGCGCGACCGGCCCCGAGGCGGCGGCGGAGGACATGGCGCGGGCGCTCGCCTGTACCCCGGGCGCCGCCGCGTCGCCGAAGGGCCGGGCGCTCCTGGCCGATCCGGCGGGCGCCGTGCGGGAGCTCGCGGACGTCATGGAGACCGCCTGGCACACGCTGGTCGAGCCGGTCTGGCCGAGGCTGCGCGCGCTCCTCGAGGCCGACGTCGCCCACCACTCGCGGCGGCTCGCGGAGGTCGGCCTCGGCGGGCTGCTCCCGGAGCTGGACCGGCGGCTGTCGTGGGACGCCGGCACGCTCACCGTGGAGTGGCGCGGCGAGCATGTGCGGGATCTGTCGGGGCAGGGTCTCGTGCTGATCCCGAGCGTCTTCTCCTGGCCGGACGTGGTGAGCGGCTTCGATCCGCCGTGGCAGCCGACGGTGGCGTACCCGGTGCGGGGCATCGCGGGGCTGTGGGCCGAGCCGGCGAGCCGTACGCCCGCCTCGCTCGTCCGGCTCCTCGGCCGCGGCCGGGCGGCTGTCCTCACCGCGCTCGCCACCCCGGACACCACCTCGGGCCTGGCGGGGCGGCTCGGGCTCGCGCCGTCGTCGGTGTCGGCGCACCTGGCGGCGCTGCGGGACGCCGGGCTCCTGGTGTCGCGCCGGTACGGGCACCGGGTGATCTATACGTGCACGCCGCTCGGGACCGCGCTCAGCGCCGGGGGCGGTGTGGCACAAGAGCTTGAATAGTCCTTTGTGTCACGATTGCCGGGCTGACTGATCGTCACCGTCGCCCAAGGGGTCTGGATGCATCGGCTGCTCCGCACGTTCACCGCGCTCACGGCTCTCACCGCCATCGGGCTCACGGCGGGCTGCTCGTCCGGGTCGGGGTCCGGGGCGGACTCCGCCAGGTCCGCGGGCGCCGACGCCTCCGGCCCCTCCACCGCCCGGGCGAAGAGGGCGCCGCACTCCTTCTGGGTCGACCCCGACAGCCCCGCCGCGCGCCAGGTCGCGGAGTGGGAACGCCAGGGCCGGACCCAGGACGCCGCGGCGCTCAGACGGATCGCCGAGCAGCCCGTGGCGGTGTGGCCGGCCGGGGACGACCCGGCGCACGACATCACCGAGGCGACCCGGGGCGCGGCCAAGGAGGGCCGTACCGCCGTCCTCGTCGCCTACAACATCCCCCACCGCGACTGCGGTCAGCACTCCGCGGGCGGCGCGAGCAGCGCCGACTCCTACCGGAGCTGGGTGGACGCCTTCGCCGACGCGATCGGCTCCGCCCCCGCCGTGGTCGTCCTGGAGCCCGACGCCGTCCCGCACATCGTGGACGGCTGCACCCCGGCCGAGTACCACGCCGACCGCTACCAGCTGCTCTCCGAGGCGATCCAGCGGCTCAAGCGGCAGCCGAAGGTCAAGGTGTACCTCGACGCGGGGAACCCCGGCTGGATCACCGAGGCGCACAAGCTGTCCGAGCCGCTGCTCCAGGCGGGTGTCGCGCAGGCCGACGGCTTCTCGCTGAACGTCTCGAACTTCCAGAGCGACGAGGTCACCAAGGCGTACGGCCGCACGCTGTCCGCGACCGTCGGGGACAAGCACTTCGTCATGGACACCAGCCGCAACGGCCGGGGCCCGCTATCGGGTGGCCGCCGGGACGCCTGGTGCAACCCGCCGGGGCGCGGCCTCGGCACCCCGCCCACCGACCGCACGGGCGACCCGCTGCTGGACGCCGTGCTGTGGATCAAGCGGCCGGGTGACTCGGACGGCCCGTGCCGGGGTGGCCCGGCGGCGGGGCAGTGGTGGCCGGACTACGCCCTCGGCCTCGCGCGCAACGCGAAGAAGAAGGAGGCGTGAGCCGCCCGCTCAGGCATGGTCCGCCCGGTCAGCCCTTCGGGCCCACGTGGATCCACTTCGCCTCCGAGGACGTGCCGTCCGTGTCCGTGACGAACAGCATGTACCAGCCCGGCGGCACCAGGGCCGCGTCCCCGCGGGGCACGTCCACCGTCACCGCCCCCTTGGCCTTGGTCACGCCCAGCGCGATCGAGCGCTGCTCGACGTCGGTCGTGTGCGTGACCGCGCTCGGCCGCATGAGCCGGGCGGAGGCGATGGTCTCGGGGCGGTCGGTGCGGAACGTGGCGCGCCCGTCCGCCGGCAGCTGCTCGGGGCCGTCGGCGAGCACCGGGCGGTTCTTGCCGCCCCGGTGCAGCGCGGGCGGGGTGAAGACCTCCATGCGCTGCTCGAAGTGGCCGAGCTTGGTGTTCTGCTCGTTGTCGAAGAGCGGGTCCGAGCCGAAGGTGACGACCCGGCCGTCGGGCAGGAGCAGCGCCTCCGAGTGGTAGTTGCGGCCCACCCTCGGCGCGGCCGCCTCGCGGAAGGCGTTCTGCTTCGGGTCGTAGAACTGCGCCTTGCGGATGTTGCTGCCGCCGCGGCCCCGGTAGTCGGAGGAGCCGTTGGAGGTGAAGACCGTGTCGTCCGGCATGAGCACGCTGTTCAGGTAGCGGGTGCCCTGGGGCAGGCGCGGCCCGGTCTTGAAGGACGGGTTCTCCTCCTTGAGGTCGATCACAGCCGTGCGGCGCGTCGCCTTGTCGGATTCGCCCACGCCCCCGCCGCCCATGATCATCACCTTCTGGTCCTGCGCGGGCGGCAGCAGCACGGACGCGGACGTCTCGGTCTGGTCGGTGTCGGTCAATCCCGGGACCTTCTCGAACTTGTTCGTCCGCAGGTCCCACAGGCCCGGCTCACGGCCCTGGTCGGCGGGGCCGTAGCCGGCGTTGGACGCCGGGTAGAAGAGCTTGCCGCCCTTGGTGAGGAAGAGCGCGGGGTAGGTCGGGAAGTACCGCTTGGGGCCGTCCGTCCACTTCTTCGTCCGCGGGTCGTAGATCTCGTTGTCCCCGGGGTCGATCACGCCCACGTCGTCGAGTCCGGAGACCGCGAGCACCTTGCCGTCGTCCAGACCGACCAGCGTCGGGTACCAGCGGGCCTTCTTCATCGGGTCGACCTGGATGTACCGCTCGGCCCTCGGGTCGAACTCGTACGCCGCCTTGATGCCCTGGAAGTCCTGCTTCTCCATGTCGAGCTTCTCGGCGATGCCGTACGTGTTGTCGGCCTCCTTGCCGGTCAGGCCCTCGATCTCGTACTGCGCCGACTTCTCGTTGACCGACTGCTCGCCCGGCCGGACCGCCTCGACGAAGACGCGTGCCTCGCTCGCCTTGACCTTCGTCTTCCACGGCTGCATCACACCGGACTTGGAGTACGTGATCTCGTAGTTCCGCTTGGCCCTCGGGACCTCGACGTCGAACTTGCTGACGTACTCGATGCCGGACGGCGAGCGGAACTTGGTGCCCTTCTTCAGGAGTATGCCCTTGTCGGGGTTCTCGTTCTTCACGCGCATGCCGCCGCCGGCCCGCTCCACCTCGCCGTCGAGCAGTTCATAGCGCGCGGTGCCGCCCGCCACCAGGAGACGTCCGTCGGGGAGCTGGGCGTGTCCGGAGCAGAAGAAGTCCTCGGGGGTCTCGATCTTCTTGAACGTGTCGTTTCTCGGGTCCCACAGGACCGTGTCGAACGACCCGGCGTCGAACTTCTTCTGTTCGTTGCCCGAGCCCGCCACGATCAGCACCTTGCCGGTGTGCAGGAGGGCGGCGTGGATGGCGTTGGTACGGAACTCCCGGGGGATGTCCACCTGCTTCCAGGAGCCGTACTTCGCCTTGTAGCCGGGCCGGGAGATCTTGTACTCGTAGTACTGCTCCTCGGCGAAGGAGAGCGCCGCCGGGGCGTTCAGTCCGACGAGCAGCGCGCCCGCGCCGACTCCCATGAGTGTCTTCCTCGTACGCCTTGAGGGCCGGTAGGCCATGGCTCAGTTCCCTCCTGTCGTCGTGCCGGTCGCGAACGCCGGTTCGCCCTCGGTGTCCGGGGCGGGCTGCCCGGCCTCCAGCCGCTCCTCGCGCTCCGGACCGGCCTGCCGGGCCGCCCTGCGCTCCTTGACGACCGTGCCGATCCACACCGCGACCGGTGCCAGGGAGATGGCCATCGCGAGGACGGCCCAGGTGCGCATCGCCGCGTGCGTGTGGCCGAGCACGAAGGAGGCGGCTAGCGAACCCGCCAGGAGCACCGCCCAGAACAGGTGGATGCGGAAGGTCAGCAGCCGGTCGGGGCTCGCGTCGCCGCCCTTGGGCGTGACCACGAAGCGGCTCGGGCGGCGGACCACGGCCGCGCCGAGCGACTTGGCGTAGATGGGCGCGGAGAGCGCCGACATCGCCATCCCGGCGAGGCCTCCGGAGCCCTCCGGCTCGTGCGGGGAGACGTTGTGGCGGCGGTTCCACAGGTAGAGGCCGATCTGGAGGGCGGCCGCGTCGCTGTAGAGCATCATCCAGACGGAGGCCGCGACCTGTGTGCCGGACGCCCCGAACCACAGGAAGAGGACGCAGCTGAGGATGCCCAGCAGCCAGTTGACGGCCGTCATCGGGTAGTACACGAGCATCAGCGTGTACGAGAACAGCCGCCCGGGAGGCATGGTGAAGGGCGCCTTCCAGTACTGCTTGAAGAGCGTCTCGTAGGTGCCGCGCGACCAGCGCATCTGCTGGGTGAAGAAGTCCGTCCAGGAGGCCGGGCCCTCGCCGACGGCCAGCACGTCGGGGGTGTAGACCGAGCGCCAGTGCTTCTGGGTGGCCGGATTGCGGCGGCGGTGCAGTTCGAAGCCCGTCGCCATGTCCTCGGTGATCGAGTCGTACAGGCCGCCCACCTGGGTGAGCGCGCTGACGCGTACGACGTTGTTGGTGCCGACGAACATGGGCGCCCGGTAGCGGTTGCCCGCGCGCTGGATGAGCGCGTGGAAGAGGAACTGCTGGGACTCGGCGGCCTTGGTCACCGGCGTCTCGTAGTTGCCGTAGACCTGCGGTCCGACGACGAACGCCACGTCCGGGTCACGGAAGTAGCCCATCATCCGCTCCAGGAAGTTGGGGAGCGGCACGTGGTCGGTGTCGACGGAGGCGAAGAAGTCGTACTCCGCGTGGTGCATCGCGAGCCACGCGTTGTAGTTGCCGTGTTTGGTGCGGGCCTTGTGGGGGCCCTTGTCGCGGTTCCACTCGGGTACGCCGAGGCGGGTGAAGTGGCGGACGCCCAGCTCTTCGCACAGGGCCTTCGCGGCGGGGTCGTCGCCCTCGTCCAGGAGCCAGACGTGGAGGGGGCCGGTGTGGTGTATCCGGACGGCGCCCTCAAGGGTGGCCCGGACCATGGAGAGGGGCTCCTTGCCGGGGACGTACGTGGTGAGGAAGGCGACGCGGGTGCCTTCTTCGGGGGTCACCGGTATCGGGTCGCGGGCCACCATCGTGGCGTGCGCGATCGATATGACGTTGACCAGCATGAAGAGCTCGATCAGGCCGATCGCCACGAGCATGGTGGTGTCGAGGCCGATGAGCCAGCGTTCGCCGCCCTCGCGTTCGGTCCAGTGCGTCGGCCATACGAGGTAGACGAGCAGCAGGCCGGTGAGCAGGGGCGCCAGCGTCATCAGGAGCACGGCGCGTATTCGGTGGGGCTCACTGGAGAGGAGCTTGCGGTACTGGACCCGGTAACCGCCGTCCTCGCCGTTCTCGCCGCCGCCCGGGGGCTCGGTGAGCGGTCCGGCGAGCGTGCTGTGGGTGTCGTAGTCGTAGCCCTCCGGCTGCCGCACAGCGCCCTCCAGTGTTCTGGTGATCGAGCCGATACCCCCACAAAAGGGGAATTCCGTCGGCGTGTCGACCTGGACGCGTCCGTGCGAGGGGTTTCCGGGGAAGGAGGCTGCGGAGGGGTTTGCCCCGACGTGACCGCCCCGACGCGGCGATACACCCACCCGCCTGCCCCCACGCGACCGGCATGCCGCGGGGAAACACCCACCCGCTGCCCCTACGTGACCGACCCGACGCCGGGATACGGGTGGGTGGGTGAGGGACTAAGCCCGCGCAGACCGACGAAGCCGATGCCGAACGGCCCGCTGCGCAAGAGGCCCAAGCTCCTCAACGGCACTCACCAAAAGGGCCAACTGCTCCAACGCGGCCAACGCCCGCTCCGTACCCTCCGCATCAACCCCCTCATACAGCTCAAGCCCCACGAACGACGCCCCGACCGCCCGCGCGAGCCCGACGGGATCGGTGAACTCCCCGAGGGGCGACGCGGAGAGGACCCGCGTCAGGACCTTCTCGATCTCCTCGATCCACAGCGCGAGCCCCGCCGCCGTCGCCACGGCGAGCCGCGCCTGCGTCTGCGCCCCGGCGAGCAGCTGCCCGAGAACGGCGACGTGCCCGGCGTCCCGCTCCTCCTCGTGCATCTCCCGCCCGAAGGCGAGCAGCCCGGCGAGGGAGTCGATCCCGGCGAGCCGGTCGCGGTAGCGGGCCACCCGCTGTTCGGTCCCGTGCCGGCACGCCTGCGCGAGCAGGTCGTCGACGGAACCGAAGTGGTAGAAGACCAGGGCCTGGTTGACGCCCGCGGCGGCGGCGATGTTCCGCGCCGACGCCTTGGCGATGCCCTGCTCCGTGAGCGTCCGCAGCGCCCCTTCGAGAAGCTTCTCCCGGGTTTCCTGCCCTTTGACGGAGTCCCTCGCGGGGTCCTTTGCGGGGTCCTTCGCAGAGCCCGCCACGGGGTCCTTGGCCGCGCTCATGCCCGCGCCTCCTCACGGACGGGCCGCAGCCCGGCCCGCACCCCGCACGCACGGACGTCCGTGTACGTGGCCCGGAAGGACCCCTCGTAGCCGAAGAGCGGCCCGAAGTGCCGGTTCACGACCCGGACGCGGATCCGGAAGCACCCGGTCTCGTCGTCGTAGGACTCCCGCACCTCGGCGTCCGCGCCGACCAGCGACGGGACGCGGCAGTCCACCGGTCCTTCCCGGAAGCGGTGCTCTCCCGAGCGGATCACCAGCGAGCCGTCGGCTTCGGCCGAGAAGTACAGGTCGCTGGCGAGGTGCTGGTGTGTGCCGAGGTAGTCGAGCACACGGTCTCCCTTGGGGCTCAGGACCATCTGGGCATCGAAGCGGCGGGGCCCGCCGGGCAGGTCGAAGGTGCGCACGAAGCTCACCGTCTCACGGCCGTACGTGTCGACGTACGGCACGTTCTCGATCACGAAGGGCACGTCGCGGCCCTGGCGCGGGACGAGGATGTTGCGGGTGCCGCCGGCCGCGAGGAACGGCTTCACGAAGCCCCGGCCGTGCCAGACGCGCTCCATGACGCCCCGCCCGACGCAGGCCTCGCCGCTCGTCAGGCCCACGGAGAAGCGGCGGCGCAGCTGAGGGTGGAGGCGGTGGAAGTCGTCCCCCAGCACCGTCTCGAAGATCGACGTCATGACGGCTCCTTGACGGTGGCGAGGGTGGCGAGCACGCGGGGCGCACGCGTGCGTGCCGGTGGGGTGCGCAGGCAGCGGCGGGCCGCCGGGGTCGTCGGCAGCGGCGGCAGGATCACCGCGAGCGCGGCGGCCGCGAGGGCCGTCATGGGGGCGAACAGGACGGCCGCCGTCACGCCCAGCAGGCGCAGGGCGACGTCGGCGACGGCGTTCAGGAGGGCGCGTTCCGGGGTGATGCCGCGCTCCAGCCAGAGCCTGAGCCGGTCGAAGGACCAGGCCGTGGCCCAGCCCATCAGGGGCCGGAAGGCGGCGCGGTCGGCGAGCGCCCCGAGCCGGCCCCAGCGCGGTCGGTAGTCGTACCCGGTGAGGAAGCGGATGCCGTCCGCCTCGCCCTCCTCCTGGCCCTCCTCCGGTACGTAGCGCCAGTAGCCGCTGCCCTCTTCGAGCAGGGAGAGCGGGTGCGGGCACGCGAAGCGCAGCGCGGAGGTGCGGGTGCCGTCGGCGCGTCGTTTCTCCCCGGCGCTGATACCGGTGCCGGCGATCGTGAGGAAGGGCAGTACGCGCGTGGCGTACCGGAAGTGCTGGGGCTCGCCGTCCACGCACGGCAGGTAGGTGATCTCGGTGAAACGCAGATCCCAGCGCTGGTGGAGAGCCGGCTCCTGGGTGTGTTTCCAGAGGTCTTCCAGATCGGCGCGTATCCGTGCCTCGATGTACAGGCTCACGGTAATCCCCCACGTCAGCGCGTTATTGAGCGAGTGCTCAACGAAAGGTACAGTCGTTTGAGCAGTCGCTCAAGTCGGCGGGCAGGGAAAAGCCCCCACCCGGAAGGCAGGGGCTTTGTGGCGCGCGGCCGCGGGCGGTGAAGGGGTCAGGCGGAGAGGTGGCGCTCCACCGTCTCGACCTTGGAGGTGAGGCCGTCGCTCACCCCGGGGCGGATGTCCGCCTTCAGGACGACCGACACGCGGGGCGCCCGCGCCTCCACGGCGGCGACCGCCCGCTTGACGACGTCCATCACCTCGTCCCACTCGCCCTCGATGGCGGTGAACATGGCGTCGGTCCTGTTCGGCAGGCCCGACTCGCGGACGACGCGGACGGCGTCGGCGACGTACTCGCCGACGTCCTCACCGACGCCGAGCGGGGTCACGGAGAACGCGACGATCATGCGTTGACGATCCCTTCCTTGCGGGCGCGCGAGGCGATGACCGCGGATTCGGCCTCGCGCTTCAGCTTGCGCTCGGCGAAGAATCCGCCGGTCGGCAGGACGGAGAGGACGAAGTACAGGGCGGCGGTCTTCAGGTCCCACTTCGCGCGGTTCCAGGCGTCCAGCCAGAAGACCACGTACAGCACGAAGAGCACGCCGTGGATCATGCCCATCGCCGGCACGGCGTTGAACTCCGTGGTCCGCTTGAGCACCGAGCAGACGAGCAGCAGCAGGAAGGAGACGGCCTCGGGGGCCGAGACCAGGCGGAGGCGGCGGAGTGCGGAAGCGGTCTTGATGTCCACGGGTCACCTTCGGTGAGGGGGGCGGCGGGCGGGCTGCGCGCTCGGCGGCGCCGATCTTGTGAACGCGCGCACAAGCGACCCCCATTGTGACATCGGGGAGATCTCGGGGTTCGCTCAGGGGCCTTCACCCTGTTCTGGGTGGGTACGCGGCGGCTACCGTCGATTCGTGGCTACATTCCGGCTCCAGGGGAGCAGAGTGCTCGCCGTCGACATGACCGGCGACGCGGTGAAGGCGAAGAACGGCTCGATGGTCGCCCATGACGGCCAGATGGCCTTCAAAAAGCTGTCCGGCGGCGGCGAGGGCATACGCGGCATGGTGACGCGCCGCGTCACCGGCGAGCAGATGACGGTGATGGAGGTGAAGGGGCACGGCACGTGCTGGTTCGCCGACCGGGCCACCGAGATCAACCTGGTGCGGCTGCGCGGCGAGAAGCTGTACGTCGAGGCGGGCAATCTGCTGTGCACCGACGCCGGCCTGCGCACGGGCACCAGCTTCACGGGCCTGCGCGGCGCGACGCAGGGCAACGGCCTGTTCACGACCACCGTCGAGGGCACGGGCCAGGCGGCGATCGTCTCCGACGGGCCCGCCGTGGTGCTGCGCGTCTCGCGGGAGTATCCGCTCACCGTCGACCCGGGGGCGTACATCGCGCACCAGGGCGACGTGCGCCAGAGCTTCCAGTCCGGGGTCACCTTCCGCACCTTCATGGGCGAGGGCGGCGGCGAGGCCTTCCAGATCCGCTTCGAGGGCGAAGGCCTGGTCTACGTCCAGCCCAGTGAGCGCACGACGATCGCGGGGGACGTCTGACATGCCCTTCCGGGAGATCAATTCCAAGATGGTCGAGGCGACGGTGCGGCCGGGCGCCAAGATCTTCAGCCAGCGCGGCGCCATGCTCGCCTACCGGGGAGATGTCTCTTTCACGCCCAACCTCCAGGGCGGTCAGGGCGGTCTGGCGTCCATGATCGGGCGCCGGGTCGCGGGCGAGGCGACGCCGTTGATGACCGTGGACGGCAGCGGCACCGTCCTCTTCGGGCACGGCGGCCACCACATCCAGGTGATCGGCCTCACCGGGGACACGCTGTACGTGGAGGCGGACCGGCTGCTCGCCTTCGACGGCACGCTTCAGCAGGGCACCATGTTCATGGGCTCCCAGGGCGGCGTCATGGGCATGGTCCGCGGCCAGGTCACCGGCCAGGGCCTGTTCACCACGACCCTGAAGGGGCACGGCCAGGTCGCCGTCATGGCGCACGGCGGGGTGATCGAGGTGCCGATCAGCCCGCAGCGCCCGGTCCACGTCGACCCCCAGGCGTATGTCGCGCACCACGGCGACGTGCGCAACAAGCTCTCCACGGCGCTCGGCTGGCGCGACATGGTGGGCCGCGGCTCCGGAGAGGCGTTCCAGCTGGAGCTGTCGGGCAGCGGCGCGGTGTACGTCCAGGCCTCGGAGGAGAAGCTGTGAACGTCAATGTCTCGACCCCGGCGGGCGAGCCCACGGTCTTCGACCCCACGACGCTGCCGAGCGACGACAACGTCAACGCGTACACCTTCTGCGTGGAGCTCAAGGGAAGCCAGTGGTTCCTGCAGAAGGGGAAGATGATCGCCTACTACGGGCGGATCGACTTCAACGGCATCGGGCACGGCCGGCTCGACCGGCTGGTCCGGACCAGTTTTCATTCGCCGCTGCACGCAAGTGACTGGGTCGTGGCGGACGGCCAGGGCAAGATGCTCCTCGCCGACCGGGCCTTCGACGTGAATTCGTATGACTTGAATGAGGGCAACCTGACCATTCGCTCGGGCAACCTCCTCGCTTTTCAGCCAACTCTCGCGCTGAAGCAATCGATCGTTCCGGGCTTTCTGACGCTCATCGGGACCGGGAAGTTCGTGGCCGCCTCGAATGGTCCGGTGGTGTTCATGGAGCCGCCGATCCGGGTCGATCCACAGGCCCTCGTGGGCTGGGCCGACTGCCCTTCACCGTGTCATCACTACGACCACGGATACCTCACGGGGGTGATCGGGGGCGTGCGGGCACTGACCGGCATCGGTGGCACCTCCGGGGAGGAGCATCAATTCGAGTTCGTGGGCGCCGGGACGGTGCTGCTCCAGTCCAGCGAGGCACTCGTGCCCGAGCAGGTCACAGGAGGGGTCCCGGACCAGGCGGGGGTGCCCGGAGGGAGGAGCGCTCCCATCCAACCGGGCCCTCAGCCGGGCGCACCGCGTCTTCCCGGACAACTGGGGGACCTCCAGCGTCGCTTCGGGCTGTGAGCGGTAGTCTGCGGAGTGTGACGGCGAACGCCTGTGCCCCTCCCCGTGACCAGGGGATGCGAGGCGCGTCACATCCCACCATTCGTTCACCTTTCAACTTCTTAGGTAGAATCGATTCCATGGAGACCGAGACGGCCCCGCAGTGGCTGACCGACGAGGAACAGTGCGCCTGGCGCACCCACGTGGAGGTCAACCGGATGCTGACATATCAGCTCGAAAAGGACCTTCAGCCGTTCAACCTGACCATGAACGACTACGACATTCTCGTGCATCTCTCAGAATCGGAAGACCTGCGGATGCGCATGAGCGATCTCGCCAGCGCCACCCTGCAGTCCAAGAGCCGCCTGTCCCACCAGATCACCCGCATGGAGAACGCGGGCCTGGTGCGCCGCGAGAACTGCGAGTCCGACCGGCGCGGCCTCTACACCGTCCTCACCCAGGAGGGCATGGAGACCATGCGGAAGGTGGCCCCGCACCACGTCGCCTCCGTCCGGCGGCACTTCGTCGACCTGGTCTCCCCCGAGGCCCTCGGCGAGCTGCACAAGGCCCTGACCCCGATCGCGGAACACCTGCGCTCCCAGCGCGGCAAGCCCTGACCCGCTCCGCTCCGCCCGGCCGTTCCGTCGCTCAATCCGCCGACGCCTGAGGGCTCGGCAGCCGGAGCTCGAAGAGCGCACCCCCCGACGGCGCCCGCTCCACCCTGAGCGTGCCGCCGTGCCGCGCCGCCACATCCCGCACGATCGCGAGGCCCAGACCGGCCCCGCCCTCGTCGCGGGTCCGCGCGTCGTCAAGCCGTACGAACCGCTCGAAGATCCGCTCCCGCTCGTCCGGGGGCACGCCGCTGCCGTCATCGGACACCTGAAGGACCGCCCACGCACCCTCGGCGCGGGTGGTGACCGTGACCCGGGAGCGGGCGTGCCGCCGCGCGTTGTCCAGGAGGTTGCCGAGCACCCGCGCCAACTGGTTGCGGGAGCCCGTCACCTCCACGCTCCCGAGGTCCAGCTCCACGTCGAGGGGGTCGCCCGTGCGCTGCGAAAGCTCCTCGCGCACGAAGGCCGCCAGCTCGACCCGGGCCCCGCCGGGCCGCTCGCCCGCGTCGAGCCGGGCGAGCAGGAGCAGGTCGGCGGCGAGTTGCTGGAGCCGCACGGTGTCCTCGACGGCGCCGTCGACATCCAGCAACTCCGGATGCGCGGCGCCCACTTCGAGCTGCGTGCGGAGCGAGGCGATGGGGCTGCGCAGTTCGTGCGAGGCGTCCGCCACGAAGCGCCGCTGGCGCTCCACGGACGTCTGTAGAGCGGTGAGCGTCTCGTTCGTGGTGCGGGCGAGCCGGGCGATCTCGTCGTGCGTGCCCGGTTCGGGCACGCGGCGCGCGAGATCCTCCGACGCGGTGATCGCGGACATCTCCGCGGTGATGGCGGCCACCGGGCGCAGCGCGCGGCGCGTCACCAGCCAGGTGACGCCCGCGACGACGGCGAGCAGCAGGGGGAAGCCGATCAACATGGACGTCAGCGCCGTCGACACGGCGCTGCGCTCGTCGGTGAGCGAGCCACCGGCGTAGACGGTGAGGTCGCCCCTGGCCGGCGTGCTCACCTCGACGGCGGCGAAGCGGTAGTCGGCGCTCTCGCCGTCGACGGTCGCGGAGCCGTCGGTGTACTCGGCGTCGTCGTCGATCTCACCCGTCTCCCCCGGCTCACCTGTCTCCCCCGGCTCACCCCTCTCCCCCGGCTGCGGCTTCTCCCCGCCGCTGTCGGCCGGGCGGGTCGCGGGGCTGGGCCCGACCGCGTCGGTCCCGGTGCCGCTGATCCGCTCCACATCCTCACTGGCCGCCACCACCTTGCCGTCCTCGTCGACCACTTGGACCGGTGACTCGTCGGCGTCCGGCAGGTCGAGATCGCCGTAGGGGCGGCCGGCCACGAGTTGCGCGGCGACCTCGCGGGCGGCGGCCTCCGCCCGGCCGTCCGCCTGGCCGGTGAGGTTGGCGCGCAGCGAGAAGAGCACGGCGGCGCCCGCCGCCACCAGCGCGAGGGCGACGACCAGGCTCGCGCCCAGCGTGGCGCGGGCACGCACGGAGCCGAAGAGCCGTCTCATCGCGGGGCCTCCAGGCGGTAACCGGCGCCGCGCACCGTCGTAATGAGGCGCGCGCCCAGCTTGCGGCGCAGCGTGCTCACATACACCTCGACGATGTTCGGGTCCCCCTCGTACGCGAAGTCCCAGACGTGCTCCAGGATGTCGCCCTTGGAGACGACCTCCCCGGCCCGCAGCACCAGCTGCTCCAGGACCGCGAACTCCTTTGCCGTCAGGGTGACTTCGTTCTCGCCGCGAAAGACGCGGCGCGCGGCCGTGTCGACCTTGAGGTCGCCCAGGACGTGGACCGGCGAGGGGCCCGCGTTGCCCCGGCGGCGCAGCAGTGCCTTCACGCGGGCCACCAGCACGACGTACGAGAACGGCTTGGTGAGGTAGTCGTCCGCGCCGGTGTCCAGGCCCTCCGCCTCGTCGTACTCGCCGTCCTTGGCGGTGAGCATCAGGATGGGCACGTCGTTGCCGGCCGCGCGCAGGGTCGAGCAGACGCGGTAGCCGTTCATGCCGGGCAGCATGATGTCGAGGATGATCAAGTCGTACGCGCCCTCGCTCGCGCGGTGCAGACCGTCGGTGCCGTCATGGACGACGTCGACGGCGTAGCCCTCGGCGGTCAGGCCCTTGGCGAGGGACAGGGCCAGCCGCTTCTCGTCCTCGACGATCAACAAACGCATGCGTTCAGGGTGGCAGAGCGAACCTGAAGAGTTCTTCAGGCGGCTTCAGCTCCGGTTCAGGGTCGGTCGGCCAGATTGGTCCTCATCGAAAGCGAACGGCAGCGGCCCCGGCCGCCGCCACACTCGCCCACCGTCTCGGGAGGAACTCCATGAAGCGCAACATCGTCATCGCCACCGTCGCCGCCGCGGCCCTGGTCACCGGCGGTACCGCCACCGCCCTCGCGACCACCGGTGACGACGAGAGCGCCGCGAAGCGGTCGAGCGTCCGGCTGACGGACCACGACCGCAAGGACGACGACAAGAGCGACGACGGCAAGGACGACGACCGCCGCGACGACGCCGAGGACGCGGCCGAGAACACCGCCGAGGCCAAGGCAGCCAAGGTGACCGCCGCCGACGCGATCAGGGCGGCCCTCGCGAAGACCCCCGGCACCGCGGTCTCCGCCGAACTGGACGAGGAGGACGGCGCCCTGGTCTGGGGCGTCGACGTCCTGAAGGGCGACACCTGGCACGACGTCGAGGTGGACCCGGGCACCGGCAAGGTCCTCGGCTCCTGGATCGACCGGGACGACGACGGTGACGACGACGCCGCCGACGCCGCCCGGGTGAACGCCGCGCTCAAGGGCGCGTCCACCAGCGCCGAGGACGCCGCGCGCGCCGGTGCCGCCAAGGGCAAGGTGACCTCCGTCGACCTGGACGACGACGGCAAGGCGGGTGCCTGGGGCGTCGAGACCACGGGCGCCAAGGGTGCCGAGTCCGAGTGGCACGTCGACCTGAAGACCGGCAAGGTCACCGCGGACCGCCACGACGACGACCGTGACGACCAGGACGCCGACGGCTCGGACGACTGACACGCGGGCACACGCAACCGCCCCGGGGACACCGCCCCCGGGGCGTTTCCGCGCCGACCACCTGATGCGGGGCGGGCTCCTTTCGCGAGGCGGCCGTGGAAGTGGAAGTGGAAGACATCCGCCGCGCCGCGGCGGCCCCGCTCACCCCGAGGTGACCCCCGCGACCAGCTCGTCCGCCGCCGCGTACGGATCGAGCTCCCCCGCCACGATCCGCTCCGCCAGCGAGGACAGCCGCCGGTCCCCCCGCAGGGAGCCGACCCGTTCCCGCAGCGCGGTGACCGCGATCGTCTCGACCTCCCGGGCGGCACGGGAGACCCGCCGCTCGGCGAGCACCCCCCGCTCCTCCATCCACGCCCGGTGCTTCTCCAGCGCCTCGACGACCTCGTCGATGCCCTCGCCGCGCGCCGCGACCGTCTTCACGATGGGCGGCCGCCAGTCCCCGGGCCCCCGGGACTCCCCGAGGCCGAGCATGTGGTTCAGCTCCCGCGCCGTCGCGTCCGCGCCGTCGCGGTCCGCCTTGTTGACGACGTATACATCGCCGATCTCCAGGATTCCGGCCTTAGCCGCCTGGATGCCGTCGCCCATGCCGGGCGCGAGGAGGACCACCGAGGTGTCCGCCTGCGAGGCGATGTCGACCTCGGACTGGCCGACGCCGACGGTCTCCACCAGGACGACGTCGCAGCCCGCCGCGTCCAGCACGCGGATCGCCTGCGGGGCGGCCCACGCGAGGCCGCCGAGGTGGCCGCGGGTGGCCATGGAGCGGATGTAGACGCCGGGGTCGGAGGCGTGGTCCGACATGCGCACCCGGTCGCCGAGGAGCGCGCCGCCGGAGAAGGGCGACGAGGGGTCCACCGCGAGCACGCCGACCCGCTTGCCGGCGCGCCGGTAGGCGCTCACGAGCGCGGACGTCGACGTCGACTTGCCGACACCGGGTGACCCGGTGAGCCCGACCACGTACGCGTGTCCCGCCAGCGGAGCGAGCGCCGCCATCACTTCGCGCAGCTGCGGCGACGCCCCCTCGACCAGTGAGATCAGCCGGGCCACGGCCCGCGGCCGGCCCTCGCGGGCCTGCGCCACCAGGGAGGGGACGTCCTGCATGTGACAGCTCCGTTCGCTACGTACGGGACACCGGGCCGCGGGCCCGTGGGGCCGGGGCCATCTCGCGGATCCCGGGACTCAGCCCTTGGCCACCTTGACGATGAGGGCGTCGCCCTGACCGCCGCCACCGCACAGGGCGGCCGCGCCCACACCGCCGCCGCGCCGCTTCAGCTCCAGGGCGAGGTGCAGCACCAGGCGCGCGCCGGACATCCCGATCGGGTGACCCAGCGCGATGGCCCCGCCGTTGACGTTCACCTTTTCCGTGGATACCCCGAGGTCCTTCATTGACTGCACCGCGACGGCGGCGAAGGCCTCGTTGATCTCGATGAGATCCAGGTCGGAGACCTCCAGGCCCTCCTTCTTCAGGGCGTGCAGGATGGCGTTGGACGGCTGGGACTGCAGGGAGTTGTCCGGGCCCGCCACATTGCCGTGGGCGCCGATCTCGGCGATCCAGTCGAGGCCCAGCTCCTCGGCCTTGGCCTTGGACATGACGACGACCGCGGCGGCGCCGTCGGAGATCTGCGAGGCGGAGCCCGCCGTGATCGTGCCGTCCTTGGCGAAGGCCGGGCGCAGCTTGCCGAGGGACTCGGCGGTGGTCTCCGGGCGGATGCCCTCGTCCTTGGCGAAGAGCACCGGGTCGCCCTTGCGCTGCGGGATCTCGATCGGGGTGATCTCCGCCTCGAACAGGCCGTTCTTCTGCGCGGCGGCGGCCCGCTGGTGCGAGAGGGCGGCGATCTCGTCCTGCTCCGGACGGGCGATGCCGAGGCGGCCGTTGTGCTTCTCGGTGGACTCGCCCATCGCGACGCCCTCGAAGGAGTCGGTCAGGCCGTCCAGGGCCATGGAGTCGAGCATCTCGATGGCGCCGTACTTGTGGCCCTCGCGGGACCCGGGGAGCAGGTGCGGGGCGTTGGTCATCGACTCCTGGCCGCCGGCGACGACGACGTCGAACTCGCCGGCGCGGATCAGCTGGTCGGCGAGCGCGATCGCGTCGAGGCCCGAGAGACACACCTTGTTGACGGTGAGCGCGGGGACGTTCATGGGGATGCCCGCCTTGACGGCGGCCTGGCGCGCCGGGATCTGCCCTGCCCCGGCCTGGAGCACCTGCCCCATGATCACGTACTGGACCTGGTCGCCGCCGATGCCCGCGCGGTCCAGCGCGGCCTTGATCGCGAAGCCGCCCAGGTCCGCACCCGAGAAGGACTTCAGGGAGCCGAGGAGGCGTCCCATGGGCGTGCGGGCGCCCGCGACGATCACTGAGGTGGTACCGGACGTTCGAGACATGTGCCACGGCCCCTTGGGAGGAGAGGTTAACGAGGGTTTATCTGAATGTACTGAGCGGTACCCCGCACGTCATCGGGGTGTGGGTGTGATCGCGCGCACGTTGCGTAATCACCCCGTCAAGCGCTGCACTTGAACCATGCTGACGCGAATCGACCACATCGGGATCGCCTGTTTCGACCTCGACAAGACCGTCGAGTTCTACCGGGAGACGTACGGATTCACTGTCTTCCACACCGAGGTCAACGAAGAGCAGGGCGTGCGCGAGGCCATGCTGAAGATCAACGAGACGAGTGACGGGGGCGCCTCCTACCTCCAGCTCCTGGAGCCCACGCGGGACGACTCGGCGGTGGGCAAGTGGCTGGCCAAGAACGGTGAGGGCGTGCACCACATCGCCTTCGGCACGGCCGACGTGGACGGCGACGCCGCCGCCATCAAGGACAAGGGCGTGCGGGTGCTGTACGAGGAGCCGCGCATCGGTTCCATGGGGTCGCGGATCACCTTCCTCCACCCCAAGGACTGCCACGGAGTCCTCACCGAACTCGTCACTTCGGCGCCCTCGGAGTCACCGACGCACTGACCTCCGTATATCCGGCCCGGTAGGGTTAGTGACCGGCCGTCCGAAGTCGGGGCGGCAGGCTGCCCGAAACCTGGGCGGCCTTGTGCCGGGGTCCGGGTTTCGGGGGGCGAGCGTGGGGGCGACGACCCCTGCTCCGCCGTTGATCTGACACCATTCCCCCGGGGGCCTCGTTCGGCGGATGGACGAGGCTCGTTGGAGAGACTTGCGACCAGGGGACGGATGGGACCGCGCAGTGCGGGGCTACGAACGCCAAGAGAACTCGCGGGCTGAGACCGACAGTCTTTCGCGGTTCGAGGCCGAGATGGACCGGCTGAGGACCGAGCGGGAGAAAGCCGTCCAGCACGCCGAGGATCTCGGCTACCAGGTCGAGGTGTTGCGCGCCAAGCTGCACGAGGCGCGCCGCAACCTCGCGTCCCGCCCTGCCTACGACAGCGCGGACATCGGCTACCAGGCCGAGCAGCTGCTGCGCAACGCGCAGATCCAGGCCGAGCAGCTGCGCGCGGACGCCGAGCGCGAGCTGCGCGACGCGCGCGCGCAGACCCAGCGCATCCTCCAGGAACACGCCGAGCAGCAGGCCCGGCTCCAGGCCGAGCTGCACGCCGAGGCCGTGGCCCGCCGCCAGCAGCTCGACCAGGAGCTGGCCGAGCGCCGGCAGACCGTCGAGTCGCACGTCAACGAGAACGTGGCGTGGGCCGAGCAGCTGCGGGCCCGCACCGAGCAGCAGGCCCGCCGTCTCCTCGACGAGTCGCGCGCCGAGGCCGAGCAGGCGCTGACCGCCGCCCGTGCCGAGGCCGAGCGCGTCGCCGAGCAGGCCCGCCGCCGCCTGGCGAGTGACGCCGAGTCCGCCCGCGCCGAGGCCGAGGCGATTTTGCGCCGGGCCCGCTCCGACGCCGAGCGCCTGCTGAACGCCGCCTCCACGCAGGCCCAGGAGGCCACCGAGCACGCCGAGCAGCTGCGCTCCACCACGGCGACCGAGTCCGAGCAGGCCCGCCGGCAGGCCGCCGAGGCGAGCCGGGCCGCCGAGCAGCGCATGGCCGACGCCGACACGGCGCTGCGCGAGGCGCGGGCCGAGGCCGACAAGCTGCTGACCGAGGCCAAGGAGAGCGCGGGCAAGCAGCTCGCGGCCGCCGAGGCCGCGGGCGAGCAGCGCACGCGCACCGCCAAGGAGCAGGTCGCCCGGCTCGTCAGCGAGGCCACCAAGGAGGCCGAGTCCGCCAAGTCCGAGGCGCAGCAGCTGATCGCCGACGCCCGAGCGCAGGCCGAGAAGCTCATCGCGGACGCCGCCGAGAAGGCGCGCACGCTCGCCGCCGAGGAGACCGCGGGCCAGCTCGCCAAGGCGGCGCGGACGGCCGAGGAGGTCCTCGACAAGGCCTCCAAGAACGCCAAGGAGACCACGCGGGCCGCCACCGAGGAGGCCGAGCGGATCCGCTCCGAGGCCGAGACGGAGGCCGACCGGCTGCGCGCCGAGGCGCACGACATCGCCGAGGAGCTCAAGGGCGCGGCGAAGGACGACACCAAGGAGTACCGCGCCAAGACCGTCGAGCTGCAGGAGGAGGCGCGCAGGCTGCGCGGCGAGGCCGAGCAGCTGCGGGCCGAGGCGGTCTCCGAGGGCGAGCGCATCCGGGGCGAGGCGCGGCGCGAGGCGCTCAAGGAGATCGAGGAGGCCGCGAAGTCCGCCGAGGAGCTGCTCGCCAAGGCGAAGGCGGACGCCGAGGAGCTGCGTACGGCCGCGACCGCCGACAGCGAGCGGCTGCGCGGCGAGGCGCAGGAGCGGGCGACGAGCCTGCGCGCGCAGGCCGAGGAGACCCTGGAGCGCGCCCGCGCGGAGGCCGAGCGGCACCGCGAGGAGGCCGCCGAGCAGGCCGCCGGCACCAGGGCCGAGGCCGAGGAGGCCGCCCGGACGCTCCGCGAGGAGAGCGAGCGGGCCGTGGCGGCCCGCCAGGCCGAGGCGGCCGAAGAGCTGACCCGGCTGCACACGGAGGCCGAGGAGCGTCTGGCCGCCGCCGAGCAGGCGCTGGCCGACGCGCGTTCCGAGGCCGCGCGCATGCGCAAGGAGGCCAAGGAGGAGACGGACCGGCTGCGGGCGGAGTCCGCCGAGCGGATCCGGGCGCTCCAGGCACAGGCCGAGGCGGAGGCGGAGCGGCTGCGCGACGAGGCGGCCGCCGACGCCTCGCAGGCCCGCGCGGAGGGCGAGGCCCTCGCGGTCCGGTTGCGTTCGGAGGCCGCGGCCGAGGCCGAGCGGCTCAGGACCGAGGCGCAGGAGTCCGCCGACCGCGTGCGCGCGGAGGCCGCGGCCGCCGCCGAGCGGGTGGGCGCGGAGGCCGCCGAGGAGCTGGCCGCCGCCCAGGAGGAAGCCGCCCGGCGCCGCCGCGAGGCCGAGGAGACCCTGGGCTCGGCGCGCGCGGAGGCCGGTCAGGAGCGCGAGCGGGCCCGTGAGCAGAGCGAGGAGCTGCTCGCCTCCGCCCGTAAGCGGGTCGAGGAGGCGCAGGCCGAGGCCGTGCGCCTGGTCGAGGAGGCCGACCGCCGCGCGACGGAGATGGTGTCGGCCGCCGAGCAGACGGCCCAGTCCGTACGGGATTCCGTCGCCGGCCTGCACGAGGCGGCGCAGGAAGAGGTCGCGGGCCTGCGTTCGGCGGCGGAGCACGCCGCGGAGCGCACCAGGACGGAGGCGCAGGAGGAGGCGGACCGGGTCCGCGCCGACGCCCACGCCGAGCGGGAGCGCGCCGCCGAGGACGCGAGCCGTACGCGGCGCGAGGCGGCGGAGGCTTCGGAGGCAGCCAAGGCCCTGGCCGAGCGTACGGTCTCGGACGCGATCGCGGAGGCCGAGCGGATGCGCTCGGACGCCTCGGAGCACGCCCAGCGGGTGCGCACGGAGGCCTCCGACACCATCGCGCAGGCCGAGCAGGACGCCGCCCGTACCCGGGCCGACGCCCGTGAGGACGCCAACCGCATCCGCAGCGACGCGGCCGGGCAGGCCGACACCCTGATCGGTGAGGCCCGCAGCGAGGCCGAGCTGCTGCAGAACGAGACGATCGCGGAGGCCGAGCGGCTCAAGGCGGAGTCCACAGCGCAGGCCGAGCGGCTGCTCGCCGAGACGACGGCGCGCGCGGAGCGGCTCGAGGCGGAGTCGACCGCCGAGGCCGAGCGGCTGCACGCGGAGTCGACGGAGCGGGCGAAGCGGCTCGAGGCGGAGTCGACCGCGGAGGCCGAGCGGCTCAGGGCCGAGTCGAGCGCCGAGGCCGAGCGGGTCCGCGCGGAGTCGGTGGCCAAGGCGGAGAAGCTCATCTCGGACGCTTCCGGCGACGCGGAGCGGTTGCGCGCGGAGGCCGCCGAGTCGGTCAACTCCGCCCAGCAGCACGCCGAGCGCATCCGCGCCGAGGCCGAGCGGCTCAAGGCGGACGCGGCGCGGGAGGCCGAGCGGCTCACGTCCGAGGCGCGCGAGGAGGCCGAGCGCACCCTGGACGAGGCGCGTCGGGCCGCCAACAAGCGCCGCCAGGAGGCCGCCGAGCAGGTCGACACGCTCATCACGGAGGCGACGGCCGAGGCCGAGAAGGTGACGTCGGACGCCCGGGAGAAGGCGCTGAAGGCGACCACGGACGCCGAGGCGCAGGCCGACACGATGGTCGGCGCGGCCCGCAAGGAGGCCGAGCGGCTCGTCGCCCAGGCGACGGTCGAGGGCAACATGCTGGTGGAGAAGGCCCGTACGGACGCGGACGAGTTGCTCATCGGCGCCCGGCGCGACGCGACCGCCATAAGGGAGCGCTCCGAGGAGCAGCGCGACCGGCTGACCACCGAGATCGAGGAGCTGCACGAGCGTGCGCGCCGGGAGTCGGCCGAGGCGATGAAGTCCGCCGGTGAGCGCTGCGACGCGCTGGTGAAGGCGGCCGAGGAGCAGCTCGCCGAGGCTCAGGCGAAGGCGAAGGAGCTGGTTTCGGACGCCGACTCCGAGGCGGGCAAGGTGCGTATCGCCGCGGTGAAGAAGGCCGAGGCGCTGCTGAAGGAGGCCGAGACCAAGAAGGCCTCACTGGTCGGCGAGGCCGAGCGGATCAAGGCCGAGGCCGAGGCCGAGGCGACGCGCACGGTCGAGGAGGGCAAGCGTGAGCTGGAGGTCCTGATGCGGCGCCGCGAGGACATCAACACGGAGATCTCCCGTGTCCAGGACGTGCTGGAGGCGTTGGAATCCTTTGAGGCCCCGACGGGCGGGGCGAAGTCCTCGTCGGGCGGCGGCTCCGGTGGGGGCGGCGTCAAGGCGGCGGCCGCGGCCGGATCTACTCGTTCGGGTGGCAAGACGTCAGAGGGGTAGCGAAAGAGGGCCTACCGTGCTTGTGAGGACCTTCGGCCCTGTCGCTGGCAAGTCCTCTGACGTCTTGCCACTCAAAAGGGGTGTCATTCTCCAGATCAAACAGGCATCTGCTCGATGACACGCCGCCTGGACCCCTAGGATTCCCTCTATCACCTCACCGGTCTCATTCGACAGGAACCCCATGAGCGACACTTCCCCCTACGGCTTCGAGCTTGTGCGGCGTGGGTACGACCGCGCTCAGGTGGACGAACGTATCTCCAAGCTCGTCTCCGACCGTGACAACGCTCTCGCCCGTATCACTGCTCTGGAAAAGCGCATCGAGGAGCTGCACCTCGAAACGCAGAACGCCCAGGCCCAGGTCGCCGACGCCGAGCCGTCGTACGCCGGGCTCGGGGCGCGCGTCGAGAAGATCCTCCGTCTCGCCGAGGAGGAGGCGAAGGACCTGCGCGAGGAGGCCCGTCGCGCGGCCGAACAGCACCGCGAGCTGGCCGAGTCCGCGGCGCAGCAGGTGCGCAACGACGCCGAGTCGTTCGCCTCCGAGCGCAAGGCGAAGGCCGAGGACGAGGGCGTCCGGATCGTCGAGAAGGCCAAGGGCGAGGCGAACACCCTGCGGGCCGAGGCCCAGAAGGACGCGCAGTCCAAGCGGGAGGAGGCGGACGCCCTCTTCGAGGAGACGCGCGCCAAGGCCGCCCAGGCCGCCGCCGACTTCGAGACGAATCTCGCCAAGCGGCGCGAGCAGTCCGAGCGCGATCTGGCCTCCCGTCAGGCCAAGGCGGAAAAGCGCCTCGCGGAGATCGAGCACCGTGCGGAGCAGCTGCGCCTGGAGGCGGAGAAGCTGCGGACCGACGCCGAGCGTCGCGCCCGGCAGACGGTGGAGACGGCGCAGCGTCAGGCCGAGGACATCGTCGCGGACGCCAACGCCAAGGCGGACCGCATCCGCTCGGAATCCGAGCGGGAGCTGGCGGCGCTCACCAACCGGCGCGACTCCATCAACGCGCAGCTCACCAATGTGCGGGAGATGCTGGCCACCCTCACCGGTGCGGCGGTCGCCGCCGCGGGTACGCCCGCGGAGGACGAGCCGATCTCCCGTGGGGTGCCGGCTCAGCAGACGCGCTGAGGCCGTGCTCGTCACAGCCCCCTGCCGTCGCTGAGTGGCAGGGGGCTTTGAGCCGTTTTAGCGTTGCCGCATGATCGAGCTCGACGGGCTGACCAAGCGGTACGGCGAGAAGGTGGCCGTCAACAACCTCACCTTCACCGTCTCCCCCGGCATCGTCACCGGTTTCCTCGGTCCGAACGGCGCGGGGAAGTCCACCACGATGCGGATGATGCTCGGGCTCGACAACCCGTCGGCCGGTGATGTCCGCATCGACGGCGAGCACTACTCCCGGCTGCGGAACCCGCTGAAGCACATCGGCGCCCTCCTCGACGCCAAGGCCATGCACGGCGGGCGCAGCGCCTTCAACCATCTGCTGTGCCTCGCGCAGAGCAACGGCATCCCGCGCGGCCGCGTCGGCGAGGTCCTCGACACCGTCGGGCTGAGTGCCGTCGCCAGGAAGAAGGCCAAGGGCTTCTCGCTCGGCATGGGCCAGCGCCTGGGCATCGCGGGCGCGCTGCTCGGCGACCCCGAGATCCTGATGTTCGACGAGCCGGTCAACGGCCTCGACCCCGAGGGCATCCACTGGATCCGCAACCTCATGAAGTCGCTTGCCGCTCAGGGGCGTACGGTCTTCGTCTCCTCGCACCTGATGAGCGAGATGGCGCTGACCGCCGACCACCTCGTCGTCATCGGCCAGGGCCGCCTCCTCGCCGACACGTCGATGTCCGACTTCATCCGGCGGAACTCCCGCTCGTACGTACGACTGCGCTCCCCGGAGCACGAACGCCTCCTGGACGTGCTGCACCAGGCGGGCGTCACCGCCGTGGCGGCGGACGGCGGCGGCGTGGAAGTGGACGGCACGACGTCGGAACGGCTCGGTGAACTCGCCGCCGCCCACGGGCTCGTACTGCATGAGCTGAGCCCTCAGCAGGCCTCACTGGAAGAGGCATTCATGCGGCTCACCGCGGAGTCGGTCGAGTACCACGCGCACTCCGGCCCCACCGGCACGAGCCCGCCGGCCCCGGCGGCACCCGGCTGGGGCGAGGGCTGGCAGCAGCGCGGAAAGGGGGCCTGAGCGATGGCCGCGACCCAGGTACTGAAGTCGGAGTGGACGAAGATCCGCTCGGTGTCCTCGACCGTGTGGACGCTCGGTCTCGCCGCCGTCGTCACGATCGCGCTCGGCACGCTGATCAGCATCCTGTCCAAGAACGACTACGACAGCCTCGACGCCAAGGAGAGGCTGAGCTTCGACCCGACCTTCATCAGCTTCGCCGGGATGTCGCTCGGCCAGCTCGCGATGATCGTCTTCGGGGTGCTCGTCGTCTCCAACGAGTACAGCACCGGGATGATCCGCACCTCGCTCGCGGCCGTCCCCCAGCGCGGCACGTTCCTGTTCGGCAAGGTGCTCGTGGCCACCCTGCTGGCCCTCGTGGTGGGCCTGGCCACCAGCTTCGTCACGTTCTTCGTCGGGCAGGCGATGCTCGGCCCGTACAAGGCGCAGATCGGTGACCCGGGGGTGCTGCGGGCCGTCATCGGCGGCGGGCTCTACATGACCCTCATCGCGATGTTCTCGATGGGCGTGGCGGCGATGCTGCGCAGCCCGATGCTGTCGCTGGGCATCCTGATGCCGTTCTTCTTCATCATCTCCAACATCCTGGGCAACGTGTCGGCCACCAAGAAGATCGGCCGCTTCCTGCCCGACCAGGCCGGCAGCAAGATCATGCAGGTCCGGACCCCGTTCGACGACGACACCCCCTACGGCCCCTGGGGCGGCCTCGTGATCATGGTGGCGTGGGTGGTGGTGGCGCTGCTCGGCGGCTACGCGGCACTGAAGAAGAGGGACGCGTAAGGAAGAGGGACGCGTAAGGGGGCGCCCTTGGGGGTGCCGGGCAACGGGCGGGCCCGTGAGGGAGGGTCCCGGAACCCCGCTCCCCCCTTTACCCGCTCTTGGGTGGAACCGTCAGCTCCCCGTTATCCTCCTAACCCTTACGGGGGCGTGTGCCCCGACGTCCTGAACCATTCGATGGGTGCGGAGAATGATCGAGGCAGTCGGCCTGACGAAGCGCTACGGCGCCAAGACAGCCGTGTACAACCTTTCCTTCCAGGTGCGGCCCGGTACCGTCACCGGCTTCCTCGGGCCCAACGGCTCCGGCAAGTCGACGACGATGCGCATGATCCTCGGGCTCGACACACCCACCACGGGGCAGGTGACGATCGGCGGTTACCCGTACCGCAAGCTCCCCAACGCCCCCCGCCAGGTCGGCGCCCTGCTCGACGCCAAGGCCGTGCACGGCGGCCGGCACGCCCGCAACCACCTGCTGTGCCTCGCGCAGCTCTCCGGCATCCCGGCCCGCCGGGTCGACGAGGTGCTCGGCGTCGTCGGACTCCAGGACGTGGCGAAGAAGCGCTCCAAGGGCTTCTCGCTCGGCATGGGCCAGCGCCTCGGCATCGCGGCGGCGCTCCTCGGCGACCCGCAGGTGCTGCTCTTCGACGAGCCGGTCAACGGCCTCGACCCGGAGGGCATCCTCTGGGTCCGCAACCTGATGAAGTCCCTCGCCGCCGAGGGCCGCACGGTCTTCGTCTCGTCGCACCTGATGAGCGAGATGGCCCTCACCGCCGAGCACCTGATCGTGATCGGCCGCGGCCAGCTCCTCGCCGACATGAGCGTCAAGGACTTCATCTCGCACAACTCGGCCGACTTCGCGCGGGTGCGCACGCCGGGCACCGACCCCCAGCAGCGCGAGAAGCTGACGGCCGTGCTGACGGAGGCCGGCGGCCAGGTCCTGCCCGAGCAGGACGGCGCGCTGCGCGTGACCGGGCTGCCGCTCCCCCGCATCAGCGACCTCGCCCACGGCGCCGACGTACGCCTGTGGGAGCTGTCCCCGCACCAGGCCTCGCTGGAGGAGGCGTACATGCGGATGACGCAGGGCGCCGTCGACTACCGCTCGACGGTCGACCAGCGCGCGGGCTTCCAGCAGCAGCCGCCCCCGGGCGCCCTGCCGCAGGGCCCGCTGCCGGTGCCCGGCCAGGGCCAGCCCGGCTGGTACGCGCCCCCGCCGCCGCCCCAGCAGGGTGGCAACCCCTTCGCGACGCCGCAGCCGCAGGCCGGTCCCGGGGCACCGAACCCCTACGCCACCGCGCCGCAGCCGCCGGCCGCCCCCGCCCCCACCTCCGCGCCCGAGACGACCAAGCGCGCCACCGACAACGAGGATGCCCCCCGATGACCACGCCTGAGACTCCGCAGCAGCAGCCGCAGGCGCAGCAGGCCCCGCAGCACCAGCCGGCGTACGCCCAGGCCGGCGCTCCCCCGCAGGGCGCCCCGCTGGGCGCGCCGACGGCTCCCCCGCCCGCCGCCCCGGCACCGCCCTCCGCCTGGCAACAGGCCATGGCCAACGCCTACACCTCGCCGATCCCGGTGAAGAAGACGCACCTCGGCAACGCCCTCGCCTCCGAGTGGACGAAGATCAAGTCGGTCCGCTCCACGATGTGGACGCTCGGCGTCTTCGTCGCCCTGGTCGTCGGCATCGGCCTGGCCGCCGCCGCGCAGACCACCCCCGACGACTACGCGGACGTACCGTTCACCATCCCGGCGTTCTTCGGCCTCATGCTGGGCCAGATCTGCCTGATCACGCTCGGCGTCCTGGTGACGTCGTCGGAGTACGGCACGGGCATGATCCGTACGACGTTCACGGCGTCCCCGCAGCGTTACCGGGTGCTGGCCGCGAAGGTCGTGGTCTTCTTCGTGACGGCCTTCGTCGTCTCCGCCGGTTCCATCCTGCTGGTGGGCCTCGCGGCCTCGTCGATGAACAGCGGCCCGGGCGCCGGCGACCTGCCCTGGGCGGGCACGGTCTTCAAGGGCGGCCTGTACGTCTCGCTGCTCGGGGTCCTCGCGCTGGCCGTGGGCTCCATGCTGCGGCACTCCGCGGGCGCCATCACCGCGATGCTCGGCCTCGTCCTCGTCCCGGCGATCCTGCCCGCGTTCCTGATGATCTGGCGGAGTACGCAGTCCCTGGCCGAGAAGATGACGGACTACAACGCCATCAACTCCCTCGCGAAGATCTTCGGGGCGGACGGCGCCGACGGCGCCACGGGCACCTCCCAGCTGATGGTGCTGGTGGTCGTGACGGCGATCGCGCTCGGCGGCGCCTTCGCCCTCCTGGAGAAGCGCGACGTGTAGTCGGCGCGCCGCCGTCGGCTAGTACCTCGGCGCGTTACGGGACCGCTGCACCCGCGTGGTGCGGCGGTCCTTCGCGTTCCAGCACGCCTTGTGCCAGTGCCTGCGCTCGTCCACCCCGGAGTGCTCCGGCCAGGCCACCACGTGCGCCAGGGACGAGGGGATCTCCTGGTCGCACCCGGGGCAGCGGTACCGCTTGCCCGGCGACGCGGCGCCCGCGACATGGCGTACGCTCCACTGCTCGCCCTGCCAGGTCTCGGCGTTCTGGAATCCGCCGTAGCGTCTCGAGGACTCCGCGTCCAGGGACGCCCTCGGCTCTGCGGTGCCCTTGGGGCGGTTGCGACGCGGGGACACAGGACACCTCACGGCTGTACGGCGATCAGGAGGATGACCAGCCTACGCGCCGTCCCACCGGGTACTCCCCCCGTACCGCTCCCGCGGGCCCCACCGCACCGCGCGGAAAATCCAACAATCTTCCTGCCAGGCCGTGCCTTTGGCACGTGTCACGCGTTGTTGCCCGTGGGGAGTGCCTGCGTCGGCGTCAAGGAGGCAGGAGTTCAATGCGTGTAGGTAGTTTTGTGCTGGCCGCCCAGTTCCCCGGACAGGGGCAGGGGGAAGCGCTGCACCGAGCGGTGCGGTCCGCCGAGGTGGCCGAGGAGGCGGGACTCGACTCGGTCTGGCTCGCCGAACACCACTTCGTGCCGTACGGCACCTGCCCGTCGGCGGTGACCCTGGCCGCGCTGCTCCTGGGGCGCACCCGCCGGATCCGGGTCGGCACAGCCGTGAGCGTGCTGCCGACCGTGCACCCGGTCGCGCTCGGCGAGCAGAGCGCCCTGCTCCACATCACCTCCGGCGGCCGTTTCTCGCTCGGCGTCGGGCGGGGCGGGCCCTGGGTGGACCTGGAAGTGTTCGGGGCGGGCCTCGACGCGTACGAGAAGGGCTTCCCCGACTCCCTCGACCTGCTGCTCAGGTGGCTGGGCGAACCGCGGGTCGGGAGCACGGGCGGGCGGTTCCCCTTCCGCGAGGTCGCCGTCGTACCCCGCCCGCAGGAGGCGCTGAACGGACAGGGCGACAGCGGCCCCGAGGTGATCCTGGCCTGCACCTCGCCGTCCAGTGTGCGACTGGCCGCGCAGCGCGGTCTGCCGATGCTGCTCGGCATGCACGTCGGGGACGAGGAGAAGGCCGAAATGGTGGCCCTGTGGAATCGGCACGCGCGCGCCGCCGGGCATACGCCGGAGGAGATCGCCGCCGCCGCGCACATCTCCGCCGGCGTGGCACAGATCGCGGACCGGCGCATCGACGCGACCGAGACCTTGCAGAAGGCCATGCCGGGCTGGCTCAGGCACGGTCTGGACGCCCATGTCACGGTCGACGGCCGCCGCCGGCCCATGCGGGACCCGGTGGCGTACACCGAGCTGCTCTGCGGACTGCACCCCGTCGGCACCCCGCGGATGTGCGCGGACCGCCTGACCGCCACGTCGGAGCGCACGGGCATCACGCGCTTCGCCCTGCTCGTCGAGGGCTCGGGCGACCTCGCGGCCACCGAGGAGAACGTACGAAGGCTCGGGGCCGAGGTGCTGCCCCAGCTGGGCTGAGCGCCGGGCATCGGGCGAAGACGGGAGCTGCCGCTCCGGACTGACACACCTCCCGCGTACGGAGCGGCAGCAACAAGCGTCAGCAGTCCCGCAGTTCGGGCGACTGGTTGAGCAGCTGGCCCCGGATCGAGGTGAAGCGGGCAAGCCTGTCGTCCACCGAGGAATCCAGCGGGAACACCGCCACACGGTGGCAGTTCTGGAATGCCAGACGCACTCCGAAGTGCCGCTGCAGAGCGCCGCGAATCGCGTCACTCGCGAGCGCGCGCAGCAGCTGTCCACGTGCCTGCTCGTCCGGGGGCGGCGTCTGGTTGTCGGCGAACTCTCCGCCGTCGACCTTCAGCTGGGCCACCAGGGAGCTGATCATCTCCCATGCGTAAGGCAGGGAGGTCCGGACGCAGTCGACGAAAGCTGCTTCGTCCACCTCGCCTCGCTCGGCCTGTTCCAACAGTGCCGGTGAGACGTCGAGCGACATGGGTTCTCCTCTCGCACCCCCGTCGAGCGAGGGCTTACGGACAGGGATGGAGTCCGCATACGCAGCGTGCACGGATGGCGACCTCCCGCTTCTACGGTAGGCAACGCGCGGGGAGCGCACCAGGAGATTGGACGCATAACCGGCCAGGATCGAAGGGTTCATCGGCGGACAAGTCGTGCGGCCCGCCCCGCTCCCCCGGGCCGCGGGCGGGCGAATCGCGCGCACCGCCTTCAGTCGAGTAGCGTTGCGCCCCATGCGTCTCGTCATTGCCCGATGCTCCGTGGACTACGCGGGCCGGCTCACCGCCCATCTCCCCTCGGCGCCCCGCCTGATCCTCGTGAAGGCGGACGGCAGCGTCTCCATCCACGCGGACGACAGGGCCTACAAGCCCCTCAACTGGATGTCCCCGCCCTGCACGTTGAAGGAGGGATCAGGGGACGACGCCGGTGTGTGGACCGTCGTGAACAAGGCGGGCGAGAAGCTCATCATCACGATGGAGGAAGTGCTGCACGACTCCTCGCACGAACTGGGTGTGGACCCCGGCCTCATCAAGGACGGCGTGGAAGCACACCTCCAGGAGCTGCTCGCCGACCGGATCGAGACACTCGGTGCGGGATATTCGCTCATCCGCCGCGAGTACATGACGGCGATCGGCCCCGTCGACATCCTGTGCCGGGACGCCGACGGGCAGACGGTCGCCGTGGAGATCAAGCGGCGCGGGGAGATCGACGGCGTCGAGCAGCTGACCCGCTACCTGGAGCTGCTCAACCGCGACCCGCACCTGGCGCCCGTCCGCGGCATCTTCGCCGCCCAGGAGATCAAGCCGCAGGCCCGCGTCCTGGCCACGGACCGCGGCATCGGCTGCACGGTCCTGGACTACAACGCCCTGCGCGGCATCGAGGACGACAAGCTGCGGCTGTTCTGACAGCCGCCCCGCACAGGTGACAGATGACGAAGGGGCCGGGTCCTGCGGGGACCCGGCCCCTTCGTCATGACGCGCTCGCCTGCTTCGAGGTGTCGGCCGAGGCGGGCGGGGAGTCACTGGAGGGCGTGGCCGGCGGCGGCTCGTCGGTGGT
Source organism: Streptomyces sp. NPDC031466 (assembly GCF_055581265.1). Taxonomy (NCBI): domain Bacteria; kingdom Bacillati; phylum Actinomycetota; class Actinomycetes; order Kitasatosporales; family Streptomycetaceae; genus Streptomyces; species Streptomyces sp. NPDC031466. Next base: position 364,623 of record NZ_JBVIJT010000009.1, on the reverse strand, counting down.
CGGCGGGTCCGTCGGGTCGGTGGGGCGGGCCGTGGTGGGCGGGTCCGTCGGCTTGTCGGTCGGCTTGTCCGTCGGCGTGCCGGTGGGCGTGTCCGAGGGCTTGCCGGTCGGTGTACCGGTGGGTTTGCCGGTCGGCTCGTCCGACGGCTCGCCGCTCGCGCTCGGCCTGCCCGAGGGCGCGCCGCTGGCCGCGGGCTTCGGGTCGTCGGCGGTGCCGACGACACCGTCCTCGCCGGGGCCGCCGGGGCGGGTCGGGGAGCCCTGCCACGGCTCGTCGGCGGTCAGGCCACCGCCGCCGTCGTCGTGGTCCTCCCGCGCCGACTGCTCCGTCCGTACGCGGTCGTCTTCGGGGCGGTCGTTGTCGGACGTGGCGCCGAGGGTGACGACGGTGCCGAGCACGGCGGCGAGCAGCGCTCCGGCTCCCGCGGCGACGAAGTTGCGGCGGGAGCCCCGGAGGATGGAGCGGCGGCTGGGCGCGGGGCCGCCGACGACGGGCGAGGCCTTGCTCGCGACCAGCGTGTCCGGCTCGGCGGAGGCGGGGGGCGGTGCGGGCGGCGCGGGCAGGGCGAACGCGGCGGGGGCTGCGCTCGGGGGCGGCGCCGATTCCTCGTGGCGCGCGCCCGGCACCTCCTCGCCCGTGGTCGTGCGCCCCCCGGGCAGTGGGCCGCCCGAGCGGTCGGTGACCAGGGCGAGCGCCCGGCGCCCGGAGATCGCGCCCCGCTTGTCGGCGAGGGCGCCGCGCAGCCCGATGGAGGCCTCCAGCTCGGCGCGGGCCCGGTCGAGCCGCCCGCCGCAGAGCGCGAGGATCCCCAACTCGTGGTGGAAGTACGCCTCTTCGGCGACCTCCCCGGCGTTGCGCGCCGCTTCGAGGCCGGAGCGCAGCGCGCGTTCCCAGGCGCCCCAGTGCAGTGCGCCGGCGAAGGCGGGCGCGGCGGTGCGGGCCAGGAGCACCGCGGTGCCGCTCTCCGCGACGACCAGGGCGGCCAGGGCGGCCAGCACGGCGTCCGCCTCGGCGGCGACCCGCTCGGGGGTGACCGAGGGGTGGCCTGCCCACCAGGCGTAGTGCCGGGCGGCGGTCCTGGCGTACTCGGCGGCGTCGTCGCCGTAGCCGGCGCCCTCCAGTTGCGCGCGTACGCCGGCGGCGAGGCGGTGGCGTGCGCCGACCGGGGTGACCAGGGCGCAGCCGACCAGTTCGGCGAGGGCCGCGTCGGCGTGGGTGTCGCCGACCAGGGCGGGCAGGTGGGCCTGGTGCGGCAGTTCGCCGCCGAGGGCCACGGCGAACCTCAGGGTGGCGCGGGCCGAGGGGCTGAGACGCGCGGCGAGCGGGGCGGCGGGCGCGGCTCCGTCGGCGAGCGAGGGCAGCGGGGCCTCGGCGCCGTCGGGGGTCTCGGCGCCGTGGCCGTCTTCCTCGCCGGCGTGCGGGTCGGCGCGCGGTGTGTCGCGTCGGCGCAGCAGGGCGCCCGCTTGGGCGAAGTGCAGCGGCAGGCCCTCGGACGCGAACCACAGGTCGCCGGCCCGGTGGGCCTCCCCGTCGTCGAGGACGCGGCCGGCGGCGCGCTCCAGGAGCTCCAGGCTGCTGCCGCGGCCGAGGCCGCCGAGGAAGACCTCTTCGAGGTGGGAGTCGGCGGAGGGGGCGGCGACGTCGGGCGTGGCGGCGAGGAGGAAGGCGCACTCGGGCGTCGCGTCGAGCAGTTCGTCGAGGGCGGTGCCGCCGAACTCCAGGTCGTCCAGGACGACGACGGCGCCGATGTCGCGGACGAGGTCGAGCAGCAGGGCCCGGTCGGGGCGGTGCAGCGGTGTGTCGTAGACGGTCGCGCAGAGGTCGTGGAGCAGCTCTGCGGGGGTCTTGCGGTGGCCGGAGAGCCGGACGACGCCGTCGGGGGCGAGGTCCGCGCAGGCGTCGGCGACGGCGCCCAGCAGCGCCGTGCGGCCCGATCCGGCGGGTCCGGTGAGCCGCACCGAGCGGCCGCGCGAGAGGAGCCGTACGAGGCGCTCACGCTCTTCCTCGCGCTCCAGGAGGGGCGGTGCGGGCAGCGCGGGGCCGGGCGGCACGGGCGGCAGTGCGGCGCGGCGCAGTTCCTCGCGGTCGGCGGCGGTGCGCCGGGTGGGCCGCAGGGGCCGCTCCCCGGGCGGGCAGGGCTCTATCTCGCTGCCGTCGACGGGGTTGACGGTGAGCAGGAAGTCGCCCGAGACGAGCCGGACGGTGCGGGCGAGCACGGGCGCGGGCTGTGCGAGGTCGGGCGTCAGCGGGTCGCGCGGGCGCTGCGGGCGCGCGGCGTCGTCGTGATCGTCGCCACCGTGGCCGTGGCCGTACTCTTCGGGTTCCCGGTTCATCGGGTCCATGATCCCAGCCCCCCAGATGCGTGGTGTGCAGAGCCCCTTCCGGCCTTCGTGCACACTGCGCTGTCGCTTCTGGTCCGGTGCCCCCGCGCGGGTTCGTCCATCGGCGGGCGTGGGAACCCTAGACCTTCGGCCAGTATCTCCGAGTGGGCGGGGTGCCGCCCCGCCCGAGACGTCACGGTCTCGTGAGGATTGCGTGGGAGGTTCTGTTCCGGACCTGTGGTGCGGTTCAGGACCTGTGGTGCGGTTCAGGCCCTGGGGAGCGGTTCAGGCCCTGGGGAGCGGTTCGACGCCGATGCCGCCCTCGATGGCGAGGATGCGGTGCAGTCTCGTCGCGACGAGCAGGCGCTGCATCTGGGGCGGCACGTGGCGCAGGACTAGTCTGCGTCCGCACCGTCCCGCGCGCCGGTGGGCGCCCATGATCACGCCGAGCCCCGTGGCGTCCCACGAGTCGAGTTCGGACAGGTCCAGCACCAGGTCGCCGGCCCCGTCGTCGACGGCCGAGTGCAGGACCGTACGGGCGTCCGCCGCGCTACGTACGTCGAGGCGCCCCCCGACGACCAGCTGGGCCTGGTCGCCCTTGATGTGCATATGCGCTCCCCGAGAGTGCTGAGTCTGCTGTGACGTCTGATCCATGAGTCGTCGTCTGCGTATGTCACTGCAACTGACTGCCGCGTGGGACAGGAAGTTGCCGTCTGTAAGCGAACCGATACCGAATTCACTCCGAGGGGTGACCCAGCGGGCGACGAATCGTCGGACGAGGCGTCAGCGGGCGTACGCGGGTGCCGGCTCAGTGCTTGTAGAAGCCCTGCCCGCTCTTGCGTCCGATGTCACCGGCGTCAACCATCCGGCGCATCAGCTCGGGCGGTGCGAACTTCTCGTCCTGGGACTCCGTGTAGATGTTGCTCGTGGCGTGCAGCAGGATGTCGACGCCGGTGAGGTCGGCGGTCGCCAGCGGGCCCATGGCGTGGCCGAAGCCGAGCTTGCAGGCGATGTCGATGTCCTCGGCGCTGGCGACGCCCGACTCGTAGAGCTTCGCGGCCTCGACGACGAGCGCGGAGATCAGACGGGTCGTCACGAAGCCGGCGACATCGCGGTTGACGACGATGCAGGTCTTGCCGACGGACTCGGCGAACTCCTTGGTGCGGGCGAGCGTCTCGTCGCTGGTCTTGTAGCCGCGTACCAGCTCGCACAGCTGCATCATGGGGACCGGCGAGAAGAAGTGGGCGCCCACGACGCGCTCCGGGCGCTCCGTCACGGCCGCGATCTTGGTGATCGGGATGGCGGAGGTGTTGGAGGCGAGCACCGCGTCGTCGCGCACGAGCTTGTCGAGCGCGCGGAAGATGTCGTGCTTGACCTCCAGCTTCTCGAAGACGGCCTCGACGACGATGTCCGCGTCGGCGACGGCGTCCAGGTCGGTGGTCGTGGTGATGCGCCCGAGCGCGGCCTCGGCGTCCTCGGCGGCGAGCTTGCCCTTGCCGACGAACTTGTCGTACGACGCCTTGATGCCGTCGGTGCCCCGGGTCAGCGCCTCGTCGGTGACGTCGCGCAGGACGACGTCCCAGCCCGCCTGGGCGGATACCTGAGCAATGCCCGACCCCATGAGTCCGGCTCCGATGACGGCGACCTTGCGTGCCACTCCGACTCCCCTACCGCTTGTCCCGCTTGGCTCACACGCTGTTTACGCGAGCCTCTGCAGCGGACATTAGCGGCCGTGAGGGCGCCTGTGGCGGCGAAGAGATGCGCGTCACGTCTCAACTGACGGACATCACACCGATACGCGTCACCCGGCCGCGCGGAGCGCGTAGTTGAGGACCTTCTCGCCGAGGAGGTCCTCCATCTCGTCCAGCAGGGCGAGCCCCTCGCGGGAGACCTCGGCGACCTCGCGACCCTTGGCCATCTCGTCGCCGATCCGGCTCATGAGCGTGGTGTGGAGCCAGGAGAGCTGCCCCGCGACGAGCGCGGGCAGGGGATCGCCGGCGGCGGCGCCGGCTTCCTCGGCGAGGGTCGTGGCGAGGTTGTCGAGGGCCTCCTGCTGGATGGCCCAGAGGCGGGAGCGCAGCGGCGGTGCCTCGGTGATGACCTTCATGAAGTCGGCCCAGCCGGCGAAGAGCCCGACGGCCGGTGAGGCGCTCTCGACGTCGGTGCGCAGCTCGCGCAGGACCGCGTCGGCGGCGGACTCCCCCGCGCGGCGGCCGCGCACGTAGCGGGAGAGCCGGTCGACGGCGTCCGCGCCCCGGTCGAGGAAGAGGTCCTCCTTGGCCGGGAAGTAGTTGTAGACCGTGTTGACCGAGACGTCGGCGGCCTCGGCGATCTCGGCGATGGTCACCGCCATGAAGCCGTGCTCCAGGAAGAGCCCGGTCGCGATGTCCGAGATCCGCTGCTTCGTCTGCCGCTTCTTGCGCTCCCTGAGCCCCTCAGCCATGCCGCCATCTTAGGCACTCTGAAAACTTGGGGGGATTGCAAAATTACAGCCCCTCTGTTTTTGTGGTCTCCATGCCAATCATCAGTACCGCCGGGCTCGCCCGGACCTTCCGCACGAAGAGCGGACCCGTCGAGGCCGTGCGCGGCATCGACCTGACCGTCCAGCCGGGCGAGATCCTCGGCTTCCTCGGTCCGAACGGCGCGGGCAAGACGACGACGCTGCGCATGCTCACCACGCTGCTCGCGCCCACCGGCGGCGCCGCCACCGTCGCCGGGTGCGACCTCGCCGCCGACCCCGCCGGGGTGCGGCGCCGCATCGGTTACGTCGCGCAGTCCGGCGGCGTCGACCCGAGCGTCTCCGTGCGCGAGGAGCTGATCACCCAGGGACGCCTGTACCGCCTGTCCAAGGCGCGGGCCGAGGACCGGGCCGAGGAACTGGCGCGCGACCTCGGCCTGGGCGAGCTGATGGAGCGCACCTGCGGCGCGCTCTCCGGCGGCCAGCGCCGGCGCCTGGACATCGCCCTCGGTCTCACGCACCGGCCCGAGGTGCTCTTCCTGGACGAGCCGACCACCGGCCTCGACCCGGGCAGCCGCGCCGACCTGTGGGCGCTGGTGCGCCGGCTGCGCGACGAGCACGGCACGACGGTCTTCCTCACCACGCACTACCTGGACGAGGCCGACGCGCTCTCCGACCGGCTCGTCGTCGTCGACAAGGGCGTCGTGGTCGCCGAGGGCACGCCGAGCGCGCTCAAGCTCCGCCACGGCGGCTCGATCGACGCCTCCCTCCAGGACACCTTCCTCGCCATCACCGGGCGCGCCCCCGCGCCCAAGGACACGGCCCCCGTCGCCGTCTGACCCCCAGGACCTCTCCGATGCCCGCACTGCTCCCCGACACCGCGCTGATCTTCGGGCGGTACGCCCGGCAGACCCTGCGCTCCAAGTTCCAGATCCTCTTCGGCGTCCTGACGCCCCTGCTCTACCTGCTCTTCTTCGGGCCGCTCCTCACCGACCTGCCGCTCGGCTCCGAGGGCGACTCCTGGCAGGTGCTCGTCCCCGGGCTGCTGCTCCAGCTCGGCCTCTTCGGCGCCACGTTCAGCGGTTTCGCGCTCATCATCGAAAAGCAGTTCGGCGTGGTGGAGCGGCTGCGGGTCACCCCCGTCAGCCGCCTCGCGCTGCTGCTCGGCCGCATCCTGCGCGACGCCGCCCTCTTCGTCTTCCAGGCGGTGCTGCTGGTGCTCGCCGCGCTGGCGATGGGGCTCAGGGCGCCGCTCGGCGGCATCCTCATCGGGTTCGCGTTCGTGGCACTGCTGAGCGCCTCGCTCGCCGCGCTCTCGTACGCGCTGGCCATGAAGCTCGGCAAGGCGCACGAGTTCGGACCGGCCGTGAACGCCATCAGCATGCCCTCGATGCTGCTCTCCGGCCTGATGCTGCCGATGGCGCTCGCGCCGACCTGGCTCGACGTCCTGTCGCACTTCATGCCGTTCCGCTATCTGGTCGACGCGATGCGGGCCGGCTACGTGGGCGACTACGCGAGCACCACCATGCTGTACGGCGCCCTGATGGCGCTCGCCTTCGGTCTGCTGTCCGTGACGGTGGGCACACGGGTCTTCAAGAAGGCCGGCGCGTAACTACGCTGGCCGCATGGTCAATCTGACGCGCATCTACACCAGGACCGGCGACCAGGGGACGACGGCCCTCGGGGACATGAGCCGCACCGCCAAGACCGACCCGCGGATCGCGGCGTACGCCGACACCAACGAGGCCAACGCGGCCATCGGCACGGCCATCGCGCTCGGCCGGCTCGACGAGACGGTCGTGAAGGTTCTGGTGCGGATCCAGAACGACCTCTTCGACGTGGGCGCCGACCTGTCCACGCCGGTCGTCGAGGACCCGAAGTACCCGCCGCTGCGCGTCGAGCAGTCGTACATCGACAAGCTGGAGGCGGACTGCGACCGCTTCCTGGAGGAGCTGGAGAAGCTGCGCAGCTTCATCCTGCCGGGCGGCACGCCGGGCGCGGCGCTGCTGCACCAGGCCTGCACGGTGGTGCGCCGGGCCGAGCGCTCCACGTGGGCGGCGTTCGAGACCCACGGCGACACGATGAACCCGCTGACGGCGACCTACCTCAACCGCCTCTCCGACCTCCTGTTCATCCTGGCCCGCACGGCCAACAAGGAGGTCGGGGACGTGCTGTGGGTGCCGGGCGGCGAGCGCTAGGACCTGGTCAGACCCCGGCCGGCGGCCGCTCCCCGTCCCGGTCGCCCGGGGCCGGGGCAGGGGCCCGCTTGGGGAAGAGCGCGTAGCTGAGCGCGATCAGGCCGTGCAGGCCCGCCGTCCGCCAGGCCGTGTGCATCCACGCCTCCAGCGACGAGGTGCGGCCCGGGTCGTCCACGTACCACATGGCGAGCAGCAGCAGCCCGCTGGCGACGGCCGCCGCGACGACGGTGCCGAGCCACACCTTGGCCTCGTGGACGGCGCGGGCCCTGCCGTGGCGCGGCGGGCGCGGCACCGGCGTGCCCTCGAAGCGGTGCGCCGCGTGGCCGTCGAGCCACTTCACCGTGCGGTGGCCGTGGCCCACGGTGTAGCCGATGTACAGCGCGGCCAGGCCGTGTTTCCAGCTCGGGTCGGCGCCGTTCCGCAGGTCGACGGCGGTCACGACGAGGAGGACGACCTCCAGAAGCGGCTCGCAGAGCAGGAGCGCGATACCGAGGCGCGGCATCCGCAGCGGGTAGCGGGCGGCGAGGCCCGCCGCGAGCAGCACCCAGAAGCCGACCTCGCAGACGACGATCAGCGTGACGATCACGGTTCGCTCCTCTCGGTCGCCCCTCAAGGCTCCCTCGGGGGCGGGCCCGGATCGTCGTCGTCAGTGACGAAGTGGGACTGCATCCTTCGATGTAGCGGGCGGTTCCTCCCCCAGGACCAGGCCTGCGGTCCTGACTGCGTGTTGGATGGAGGGCATGGCCCTGTCCCTGCCCCGCCCGCAGCGCGTCGACGTGCAGATCGCCGTCGTCAGCCTGCTCAGCGGGCTCGCGCTGTGGGCGCTCGGGCTGTACATGCAGACGGACCGGCCGCTCGGCGCCGGCTGGACGCTGATCCCGCTCCTCGCCCTCGCCGCGCTCGAACTGCTGCGCAGCAGCATGCCCCAGACCGCCCTGGTCCTCGCCACCTGCGCGCTGGTGTTCGACCAGTTCACGACGGGCAACCTCGCCTCGGTGATGATGTTCACCGACATCATGTACGCCGCCGTCGTCTACGGGACCCCGGCCGCCGCCCGCCGCATCCCGCTGACCACCGGAGCCATCACCGTCGCGGTGACGCTCGGCCTGCTGGCGTGGTGGCGTGAGCCCGACGCCGTGCTCGTCGGTGTACTGACCGGCATCGTGTCGTTCGGGCCCGCCGCCACCGGCTCCCTGGTGCGCAACCACCGCGAGGCCGCCGCCGCGGCGAAGCTGCGGGCCGAGCAGACCGCGCTGCTCGCCGAGATGGACCGCGTCCAGGCGGTCACGGCCGAGCGCGCCAGGATGGCCCGCGAACTGCACGACATGGTCGCCAACCACCTCTCGGCGATCGCCATCCACTCCACGGCCGCGCTCTCCCTGGACGACCCGGCCACGAGCAAGGACGCGCTCGCCGTCATCCGGGAGAACAGCGTCGAGGGGCTGGCAGAGATGCGCCGGCTCATCGGCATCCTGCGCGACGACAGCGGCGACCTGGAACCGGCCGCGGCCCCCACCCTGGACGGCCTCACCGCCCTGCTCGACGGGGCCCGCACCAACGGCCTCGACGTCGCCCTGGAAGACGCGCGCCCCCCGCGGGGCCCCGAACTGCCCGCGCCGGTCGAGCTGGCCGCGTACCGCATCGTCCAGGAATCCCTGACGAACGCCCTCAAACACGCCTCGCCCGGCCGGGTCACCGTGCGCCTCACCCAGGAGCCCCGTGCCCTGAAGGTCCGCGTCACCAGCCCGTACGACGCCCCGTCCGGGCCCCGCGCCCCCGGCTCGGGAGCCGGCCTCGTCGGCATGCGTGAGCGCACCGAACTGCTCGGCGGCACCTTCGAGTCGGGCCCCGAGAACAGCCACGACGGCACGGCATGGACCGTCTCCGTGACCCTGCCCGTCGACCCCGCGGACGAAGGAGCCAAGGAATGATCCGGGTGTTGGTCGCCGAGGACCAGTCAGCCGTACGCGCGGGACTCGTCCTGATCCTGCGCAGCGCGCCCGACATCGAGGTGGTCGGTGAGGCGGCCGACGGCGAGCAGGCGGTGGCGCTCGCCCGCGAGCTGCGCCCCGACCTGATCCTGATGGACATACAGATGCCGCGCCTGGACGGGGTGGCGGCAACCCGCCAAGTGGTCGCCGAGGGGCTTGCGGACGTCCTCGTGCTGACCACGTTCGATCTCGACGAGTACGTCTTCGGGGCGCTGCGCGCGGGTGCCTCGGGATTCCTCCTGAAGAACACCGAGGCGAAGGACCTCCTCGAAGGCGTACGCACGGTCGCGCGCGGCGAAGGGCTGATCGCCCCGGCCGTCACCCGCCGGCTGATCGCCGAGTTCGCCGCCCCGCGCAGGCCCCCGCGCGGCCACGGCGCCCCCGGCCCGGCCGCCTTGGAGAGCCTCACGCGGCGCGAGCGCGAGGTGCTGTCCTGCATCGGGGAGGGGTTGTCGAACGCGGAGATCGCGGACCGTCTCGCCATGGCGGAGGCGACGGTGAAGACCCATGTGAGCCGCATGCTCGCGAAGCTGGAGCTGCGCAGCCGGGTCCAAGCGGCCGTGCTGGCACAGGAGTTGGGCGTCTGATCGCGGCCCCGGCGAACCGGGCGATCAGCGACTGATCGCTCCGGACCGGCACAATCCGGCCAATGGTTCAGACCTCTTGACCGCTGGTCCAGACCTTTCTATTCTCGCCGCACTGCGGTGAGCACTTCCCCACGTGTCCACGTGCTCACGGGCGGCGCAGGGTCCCACCCCGAACCCCCGGATCTCACCCGAGGAGCACCTCGTGCGCTTCACACAGAGCACCACACGCCCGAGACTCAGATTCCGCCACAGAACCGTGGCCGGACTGACCACGCTGCTGCTGCCGTTCGCCACCCTGGTCGCTCTCGGCGCTCCCGCCGAGGCGACCCCCGAAGCTGCCTCCCAGGCCGCTTCCGAGGCCACTGCCACGTACACCAAGACCCAGGACTGGGGCAACGGTTTCGAGGGCAAGTGGACCATCAAGAACACCGGCACCACCACGATCGACTCCTGGAACGTCCAGTGGGACTTCCCCTCCGACACCAAGGTGACCTCGGCCTGGGACGCCACGGTCACGAACTCCGGCACCCGCTGGACCGCGAAGAACCTCGGCTGGAACGGCACGCTGGGCCCAGGCGCCTCGGTCTCCTTCGGCTTCAACGGCACGGGCCCCGGCGCCCCGGCCAAGTGCACGCTCAACGGCGGCAGTTGTGACGGCGGCAGCGTCCCCGGCGACAACCCGCCGAGCGCCCCCGGCACCCCGACCGCGTCCGGTGTCACCGACACCTCGGTGAAGCTGGACTGGAAGGCCGCCACCGACGACAAGGGCGTCAAGAACTACGACGTCCTGCGCGACGGCGCCAAGGTCGGCACGGTGACGGGCACCTCGTACAGCGACAGCGGGCTGACCGCCGGCACGGACTACTCGTACACCGTCCAGGCCCGTGACACCGCCGACCAGACCGGTCCCGCGAGCGGCGCCGTCAAGGTCCGCACCACGGGCGGCGGCGACCCGGGCCCGGGCCCCGGCCCCGGTGACAAGGTCAAGCTCGGCTACTTCACCGAGTGGGGCGTCTACCAGCGCAACTACCACGCGAAGAACATCGCGACCTCCGGCTCGGCCGCGAAGATCACGCACATCAACTACAGCTTCGGCAACGTCCAGGGCGGCAAGTGCACCATGGGCGACTCCTACGCGGCCATCGACAAGGCCTACACCGCCGACCAGAGCGTCGACGGCGTCGCCGACACCTGGGACCAGCCCCTGCGCGGCAACTTCAACCAGCTGCGCAAGCTGAAGGCCAAGTACCCGAACATCAAGATCCTGTGGTCCTTCGGCGGTTGGACCTGGTCCGGCGGCTTCACCGACGCCATGAAGAACCCGGCGGCCTTCGCCAAGTCCTGCCACGACCTGGTCGAGGACCCGCGCTGGGCCGACGTCTTCGACGGCATCGACCTGGACTGGGAGTACCCGAACGCGTGCGGCCTGTCCTGTGACACCTCGGGCCCGGCCGTCTTCAAGACGATGATGCAGGCCTTCCGCAACGAGTTCGGCGCCAAGAACCTCGTCACGGCGGCCATCACCGCGGACGCCTCCGACGGCGGCAAGATCGACTCCGCCGACTACGGCGGCGCGGCGGCCTACGCCGACTGGTACAACGTGATGACGTACGACTTCTTCGGCGCCTGGGCGGCCAAGGGACCGACGGCCCCGCACTCGCCGCTCACCTCCTACGCCGGCATCCCCCAGGAGGGCTTCAACAGCGCCGCCGCCATCGCCAAGCTGAAGGCCAAGGGCGTGCCCGCCACGAAGCTGCTCCTCGGCATCGGCTTCTACGGCCGCGGCTGGACCGGCGTCACCCAGAAGGAGCCGGGCGGTACGGCCACGGGCGCGGCGCCCGGGACGTACGAGGCGGGCATCGAGGACTACAAGGTGCTGAAGAGCTCCTGCCCCTCGAACGGGACGATCGCCGGCACGGCGTACGCCCACTGCGGCACGAACTGGTGGTCCTACGACACCCCGGAGACGGTGCGCTCCAAGATGGCCTGGGCCAAGCAGCAGGGCCTCGGCGGCGCGTTCTTCTGGGAGTTCAGCGGCGACACCGCCAACGGTGAGCTGGTGACTGCCATCAACGACGGCCTGAAGTAGACCGCACACCCCCCAGAACGAAGCCGGGGAGACGGGATCGCCCCCTGTCTCCCCGGCTTCTCCATGTCCGGACTCAGGCCACGTTCACACGCTGTCCCGGCGGCGCCGCCTCCAGCCAGGCCAGAAAGCCCGTCAGGGCGTCCTCGCTCATCGCCAGCTCCAGGCGGACACCGCGGTGCAGGCAGCCGAGGACGGTGGCGTCGGAGAGCAGGGCCAGCTCCTCCTCGCCGGCCGGCGCGCGGCGGTCGACGACCTCGATGGCCGACCGTTCGAGAACGCGGCGGGGCCGGGGGGCGTAGGAGAAGACGCGGTACCACTCGACACGGTCGCCGTTGTAGCGGGCGACCCCGTACCCCCAGCCCTTGCCGGAGGTGTCGCCCTTCTCCGGGGCCTCCCAGCGCAACGAACAGTCGAACGTCCCACCGGAGCGCTGGATCAGCCGGCGGCGCAGTCCGAAGACGAAGAGCCCCACCACAACCAGCGCGATCACAGCAAGTCCGCACACGAGCAGAGTGAGGATCATCGGCACCGACCTCCTCGCCTCTACTGTCGGTCAACGGACCGGCAACGGACCAAACACATTGCACCCGCATTGCCTCAGCCGCGACCCGGTCCGGATTGTTCCCGGACCTGGCCGCGGCTGAGTCACGTCATGCCGCGCGCTGGCGTCAGCGCGCCGCCACCGCACGCAGTCGGACGTCGGCGCGCCGCTCGGCGGAGGCGTCGGCCTCCGACTTCGCGCGCTCCAGCGCCCGCTCCGCACGCTGGACGTCGATCTCGTCGGACAGCTCCGCGATCTCGGCCAGCAGCGACAGCTTGTCGTCCGCGAAGGAGATGAATCCCCCGTGGACAGCGGCGACGACCGTGCCGCCATCGCTCGTACGAATGGTCACCGGGCCCGACTCCAGCACACCGAGCAGCGGCTGGTGACCGGGCATGACGCCGATGTCGCCGGACGTGGTGCGCGCGACGACCAGGGTGGCCTCGCCGGACCAGACGCTGCGGTCCGCGGCGACCAGCTCGACATGCAGCTCAGCAGCCAAGGGTGGCTCCTCGGGTCACCACCCGGCGGCTTCGCCGGGTGTTGGGTCAAATTCTAGTGGGCGTACGACGAGAGGCGGGACTCGGCCCCCGAAGGGGGTGGGCCCGCCCCTCGTCGCGGTGGAGCTGAGGGGCTTCAGGAGACGCCGAGCTCCTTGGCGTTCTTCTTGAGGTCCTCAAGACCACCACACATGAAGAACGCCTGCTCCGGGAAGTGGTCGTACTCGCCGTCGCAGATCGAGTTGAACGCCGCGATCGACTCCTCGAGGGAGACGTCCGAACCGTCCACACCGGTGAACTGCTTGGCCGCGTGGGTGTTCTGCGACAGGAAGCGCTCCACGCGACGAGCACGGGCGACGACGAGCTTGTCCTCCTCGCTGAGCTCGTCGATGCCGAGGATCGCGATGATGTCCTGGAGGTCCTTGTACTTCTGCAGGATCCCCTTGACGCGCATGGCGCAGTCGTAGTGGTCCTGCGCGATGTAGCGCGGGTCCAGGATGCGGGACGTGGAGTCCAGCGGGTCCACGGCCGGGTAGATGCCCTTCTCGGAGATCGGACGGGAGAGAACCGTCGTCGCGTCGAGGTGGGCGAACGTGGTGGCCGGGGCCGGGTCGGTCAGGTCGTCCGCGGGGACGTAGATCGCCTGCATCGAGGTGATCGAGTGACCGCGGGTCGAGGTGATGCGCTCCTGGAGGAGACCCATCTCGTCGGCCAGGTTCGGCTGGTAACCCACCGCGGAGGGCATCCGGCCGAGCAGGGTCGAGACCTCGGAACCGGCCTGGGTGAAGCGGAAGATGTTGTCGATGAAGAACAGCACGTCCTGCTTCTGCACATCGCGGAAGTACTCCGCCATGGTCAGACCGGCCAGGGCGACGCGCAGACGCGTGCCCGGCGGCTCGTCCATCTGGCCGAAGACCAGCGCGGTCTTGTCCAGAACGCCGGCTTCCTCCATCTCGACCATGAGGTCGTTGCCCTCACGGGTGCGCTCGCCGACACCGGCGAAGACGGAGACACCGTCGTGCAGCTTGGCCACACGGACGATCATTTCCTGGATCAGCACGGTCTTGCCGACACCGGCACCACCGAACAGACCGATCTTTCCACCCTTGACGTACGGGGTGAGAAGGTCGACGACCTTCAGGCCGGTCTCGAACATCTCGGTCTTGGACTCGAGCTGGTCGAAGGCCGGGGCCTTGCGGTGGATCGTCCAGCGCTCGGCGTCGGCGACCGTGGACGGGTCGTCGTTCAGCACCTCACCGAGGGTGTTGAACACGCGGCCCTTGGTCACGTCACCGACCGGCACCGAGATGCCCTTGCCGGTGTTCGTCACCGGAGCCTGGCGGACCAGGCCGTCGGTGGGCTGCATCGAGATGGAGCGGACCACGCCGTCACCCAGGTGCTGGGCGACCTCGAGGGTCAGCGTCTTGCGACCGCCCTCGATCTCCGGGTCGTCGACCTCGACGTGCAGGGCGTTGTAGATCTCCGGCATCGCGTCGACGGGGAACTCCACGTCGACGACCGGGCCGATCACCCGGGCGACGCGGCCCGTGGCAACGGCCGTCTCAACAGTGGTCGTCATTACTTGTCACTCCCCGCGGTCGCGTCGGCCAGCGCTGCTGTGCCGCCGACGATCTCGCTGATTTCCTGGGTGATTTCGGCCTGGCGGGCCGCGTTGGCAAGCCGGGAGAGGCTGTTGATCAGATCCCCGGCGTTGTCGGTCGCCGACTTCATCGCGCGGCGCGTGGCGGCGTGCTTGGAGGCGGCCGACTGGAGCATCGCGTTGTAGATACGGCTCTCGACGTACCGCGGCAGCAGGGCGTCGAGGACGTCCTCCGCCGACGGCTCGAAGTCGTACAGCGGAAGGATCTCGCCCTTGGCGGGCTTCTCCTCCGCGACCTCTTCGAGGCTGAGCGGCAGCAGGCGGCCGTCGACGGCCGTCTGCGTCATCATCGAGATGAACTCGGTGTAGACGATGTGGATCTCGTCCACGCCACCCTCCGCCGTCTCCTTCTCGATCGCCTCGATCAGCGGCGCCGCGACCTTCTTGGCGTCCGCGTACGTGGGCTCGTCGGTGAAGCCCGACCACGACTCCACGACCTTGCGCTCGCGGAAGTTGTAGTGCGACAGGCCACGGCGGCCGACGATGTACGTGTCGACCTCCTTGCCCTCCGTCTCAAGGCGCGCGGTCAGCTGCTCCGCGGCCTTGATGGCGTTCGAGTTGAAGGCGCCGGCCAGACCGCGGTCGCTCGTGAGGAGCAGCACCGCGGCACGGGTCGGCGACTCGGCCTCGGTCGTCAGCGGGTGCTTCGTGTTCGAGCCAGTGCCGACCGCCGTGACCGCGCGGGTGAGCTCGGTCGCGTACGGCGTGGAGGCCGCCACCTTGCGCTGCGCCTTGACGACACGCGAGGCGGCGATCATCTCCATCGCCTTGGTGATCTTCTTGGTCGCGGTGACGGATCGGATGCGACGCTTGTAGACCCGGAGCTGAGCTCCCATGAGTCAGGTCCCTTCCTTACGTCACTTGGCGGCGGCCGGAGCGTCCTCGCCGAGAAGCTTCCCGTCCGAGGTCTCGAACTGCTTCTTGAATTCCGCGATGGCGTCGCCGAGGGCCTGGAGGGTGTCGTCCGACATCTTGGCGCCCTCCTTGATGGAGGTCATGAGGCCCTGCTCCTTGCGGTGCAGGTACTCCAGGAGCTCCTTCTCGAAGCGGCGGATGTCGCCCACCGGCACGTCGTCCATGCGACCGGTGGTACCGGCCCACACGGACACGACCTGGTCCTCGGTCGCCATCGGCTCGTACTGCGGCTGCTTGAGCAGCTCGACCATGCGCTGGCCGCGCTCCAGCTGCGCCTTCGACGCGGCGTCCAGGTCGGAACCGAAGGCGGCGAACGCCTCCAGCTCACGGAACTGGGCGAGGTCCACGCGCAGTCGGCCGGAGACCTGCCTCATCGCCTTGTGCTGCGCGGAACCACCGACTCGGGAGACGGAGATACCGACGTTCAGCGCGGGGCGCTGACCGGCGTTGAAGAGGTCCGACTCCAGGAAGCACTGGCCGTCGGTGATGGAGATGACGTTGGTCGGGATGAACGCCGACACGTCGTTCGCCTTGGTCTCGACGATCGGCAGACCCGTCATCGAGCCCTTGCCCAGCTCGTCGGAGAGCTTCGCGCAGCGCTCCAGGAGACGCGAGTGCAGGTAGAAGACGTCACCGGGGTAGGCCTCGCGCCCCGGCGGACGGCGCAGCAGCAGGGACACGGCGCGGTAGGCGTCGGCCTGCTTCGAGAGGTCGTCGAAGACGATGAGGACGTGCTTGCCCTCGTACATCCAGTGCTGGCCGATGGCCGAACCGGTGTACGGCGCCAGGTACTTGAAGCCGGCCGGGTCGGACGCCGGGGCGGCGACGATGGTCGTGTACTCCAGCGCGCCGGCCTCTTCGAGGGCACCGCGCACGGAGGCGATGGTGGACCCCTTCTGACCGATGGCGACGTAGATGCAGCGCACCTGCTTGTTCACGTCGCCCGAGCGCCAGTTGTCGCGCTGGTTGATGATCGTGTCGACGGCCAGGGCGGTCTTGCCGGTCTGGCGGTCACCGATGATCAGCTGACGCTGACCACGGCCGATCGGGGTCATCGCGTCGACGGCCTTGTAGCCGGTCTCCATCGGCTCGTGCACCGACTTACGGGCCATGACGCCCGGGGCCTGCAGCTCGAGGGCGCGACGTCCGCTGGTCTCGATCTCGCCGAGACCGTCGATCGGGTTGCCGAGCGGGTCGACGACGCGGCCGAGGTAACCCTCGCCCACGGCGACGGAGAGCACCTCACCGGTGCGCTGCACCGGCTGGCCCTCCTCGATACCGCTGAACTCGCCGAGGACGACGGCACCGATCTCGCGCTCTTCGAGGTTCAGCGCGAGGCCGAGGGTGCCGTCCTCGAACTTCAGCAGTTCGTTCGCCATCGCCGAGGGGAGACCCTCGACCTTGGCGATACCGTCGCCGGCGACGGTGACCGTACCGACCTCCTCGCGCGAGGCCGCGTCCGGCTTGTACGCCTGGACAAAGTTCTCCAGCGCGTCCCGGATCTCCTCCGGCCGGATCGTGAGCTCCGCCATCTGGGTTCCCTGCTCTCCTTGTTGGGCCCGAAGTTTTCTTGGGGGGTCTGGGGTCAGCCCCCAGGAATCCTCTGCACGGCCCAACTAGGGCCGTATTTCGTGCTTGTTGGGTTACTGGCCGGCCACGCGGCGGCCGGCTTCCTCGATGCGGTCCGCGATGCTGCCGTTGATGACCTCGTCGCCCACCTGGACCCTGATCCCGCCGAGGATCTCGGGGTCCACGTCGAGGTTGAGGTGCATCGGACGTCCGTACACCTTGACCAGGGCGGCACCGAGACGCAGCTTCTGCTGGTCCGAGAGCGGAACAGCGGAAGTGACGACGGCGACCATGCGGTTGCGTCGGTCCGCGGCCAGCTTGGAGAGGGACTCGAGCCCCTCTTCCAGGCTACGTCCGCGCGGCGCGGTCACCAGGCGCTCGACGAGCCGCTCCGTCACGTCCTCGGCGCGACCGCCGAGCAGGCTGCGCAGCAGCTCGCTCTTGGCCGTGCCCGTGGCGGCGCGGTCGGTCAGCGCCGCCCGCAGCCCGGTGCTGGAGGAGACGATCCGGCCGAACCGGAACAGCTCGTCCTCGACGTTGTCCAGCGCGCCGGCCTGCTGCGCGCCGGTCAGGTCGGCGAGGTTGGCGAGCTCCTCGAGGGCGTCCACCAGGTCCCGCGACTGCGACCAGCGCGAGCGGACCATGCCGGCCACCAGGTCGGCGGTCTCGCCGCCCACCTGGCCGCTCAGCAGGCGCCCGGCCAGCTCGGCCTTGGCCTCACCGGACTGCGCCGGGTCGGTCAGGACCCGACGCAGCGAGACCTCGCGGCCGAACAGCGCGGTGACCGCGGCCAGCTCGTCCGCGAGCCGCTTCGCGTCGACCGACGTGTTGTCGGTCAGCGCGTCCAGACGCTCGCGCGCGGCGGCCAGTGCCTCGCGGCTGGCTCCGTGCGCTGTCATCGAGCCGCCTCGGCCTTCTCCTCGAGTTCGTCGAGGAAGCGGTCGATGGTACGGCTCTGCCGGGCGTGGTCCTCAAGGGACTCACCGACGAGCTTGCCGGCCAGGGCGGTGGCCAGGTGGCCCACGTCCTGACGCAGCGACTGCGCGGCGGCCTTGCGGTCGGCCTCGATCTGGGCGTGACCGGCGGCGACGATCTCCTCGCGCTGACGCTGGCCCTCGGCCCGCATCTCGGCGATGAGCTGAGCACCCTGCTCCTGCGCCTCCTGGCGCAGGCGCGCGGCCTCGTGCCGGGCCTCGGCGAGCTGAGCCTTGTACTGCTCGAGCACGCTCTGGGCCTCGGTCTGCGCGGCCTCGGCCTTTTCGATGCCGCCTTCGATCGCCTCGCGGCGCTCTTCCAGAACCTTGTTGATGTTCGGGAGGAACTTCTTGGCGAAGAAGCCGAAGACGATGACGAACGCGATGAGGCCGATGACGAGCTCAGGGATCTCCGGAATCAGAGGGTTTTGAGGCTCCTCCGACGCCAGCTGTACCAGAGAGATCACATCAGTGCCTTCCGTTGAAGTTTCTCGTCAACGAGACCGGATCAGGAAGGAACCGGGTAAACGAAGCCCATGACCAGACCGATGAGCGCCAGGGCCTCACAGAGCACGAAGCCGAGGATCTGGTTCTGGCGGATGAGGCCGGCGGCCTCGGGCTGACGGGCGAGGGCCTGCGTACCGTTACCGAAGATGACGCCGACGCCGATGCCGGGGCCGATCGCGGCGAGGCCGTAGCCGATCGCACCGAAGTTGCCCTGGATGTTGACCGCGGCGAGGGTCTCGAGAGCGGACATGCCGTAACTTCCTTCTTTTTACGGGCCGGTGGGGGTTGGCCACCGGATGTATCGGGGGGAGGAAAGGCGTACTCAGTGGTGCTCGGCGAGCGCGCCCTGGATGTAGCTGGACGCCAGCAGGATGAAGACGTAGGCCTGCAGCGCCTGGATGAACAGCTCGAAGATCGTCATCACGATGACCATCACGAACGAGACACTTGCGTAGGCGATGCCGATGCCGTTCAGCAGGTACCAGCTCGCGATGGTGAAGATCACCAGCAGGACGTGACCCGCGAACATGTTGGCGAAGAGCCGCACCGCGTGGGTGAAGGGCCGGATGATCATGTTCGAGAGGAACTCGAAGAACATGACCATCGGGAAGACGGGGCCGAGCGAGCGGTCGTAGCCGGTGATGTTCTTCCAGCCGCCGATGAAGCCGTGCCTCTTGAAGGTCACGCTCACCCAGAGGATGTAGACGATCGCCGCGAGACCCGCCGGAAGGGCGATGACCGACGTCACCGGGAACTGGGCGAGCGGAACGACCGACCAGAGGTTCATGATCCAGATGAAGAAGAACAGCGAGACCATCAGAGGGACGTACTTCTCGCCCTCCTTCTTGCCGAGCGTCTCGTAGACGACGCCGCGGCGCACGAAGTCGTAGCCGATCTCACCGATCATCTGGAGCTTGCCAGGGATCAGCTTTGGCTTATTGAAAGCCGCCCAGAAGAAGCCGATGACGACGACCGAACTCACCAGGGCCAGCAGCATCGGCTTGTTGAACTCAAAGCCGCCGACGGTGAAAATCGGCTCGAAGAGGAAGGAGTGCAGGCCGGGGGTCGGGAAACCGCACCCTTCAAAAATATGGCAATCGGTCTCGAAGGCGAGCGTCTGGGCGTTACTCACCGCGAGCTCCTTCAACGTGGCGCATGGGTACGGCAACCTCGATGTGTCGGCGCGGCCTACGACCGCGGAGCGGCACTGGACTGGACTTGCGGATTTGGGGGCGGCGGCTGGGCTCCGAGCCGTAAGGCTTCACAGGCACGGCCGCCTCCCGCGCCAGCTCTGCCGCAGTTGTGGCGAGACCATAGCAAATGAGCGGAGGCCTTCTTACGCTGCCCCTACAGCTCACGATTGCGGCCGGGCGGATTCCGGCTCCACGTAGAGGACCTTGGCCTTCATATGGGAGCGCACCTGCGCGGCCATCCACACCAAAGTGGCGGCGAGCAGGGTGAACGCGAAGCACTTGTGGTTGAAAGCCGACGTACCGCGCAGCGCGGTGAGAGCGACCATCAGCACCAAAATCTGGACGGTGTAGACCAGCAGACCCATCATCTGGAACAGATGCGGGAAGGAGCGCGCGCCTCGCTGCAGCGCCACAAGGCCACCGCCCATGAACAACAGGACGACCAGTGCGCCGAAGGTGGCACCGAGCGCACCCTTGCCGCCGGCTACGGCGGCGCTGACCGCGATCCCCGCCGCGCCCGCGGCAGCGGTGGGCAGGGCACAGTGCAGGAGTGTGCGGGCGTCGTTGGACTGCATGGCGGCAGCTCCTCCGGCGAAATTTGGGGACGTGGCATTGCGATCGTCGAGCGAAGGCCCTGGCCCGGACACGACGAGGCGCACCTCACCAGGGCGGCCGGTCTCTTCGGGGCCGCCCCAATATATCTCGGGTTCTCGTGAACCGTATCACAAACTATTTGATGCAGTCTTTACCTGAAAGTGTGCCGACCGTCACACGTTCGGTCCACCGCGCGCGTTGCGCGTTGGCCGCGCGCGCGTCGGGGTGGTAGCCGCCGCTAGTCGCGCTCGTGCGACCGTACACGAGGCCGCGCGGAGAGCGCCGTGCTGCCGTGTGGGCGCCCGGCGCCGCTCAGCTCGGGCACCGGGGCGGCGGCCGCTGCGGGGGGCTCCTCGGTGCCCTCCGGGGCCGGCTCGGCCGTGGCCCGCTCCTGCCTGCGGCGGCGGTAGCGCGGCGGCACGAACGCCTCCGCCCAGCGCGGGGTGCGCGGCGTGAACCGCGGCAGCAGGAGCAGCACGAGGCCCAGCGCGCTCAACGCGACGATGACGAACAGGATCCACACGCTGGTGGAGTGCACCGAGTACGCGACGGTGCCGAAGGCGATGAGCGCCGACCAGAAGTACATGATCAGCACCGCACGGCTGTGCGAGTGGCCGATCTCCAGGAGCCGGTGGTGCAGGTGCCCGCGGTCGGCGGCGAACGGCGACTTGCCGTTCCAGGTGCGGCGCACGATCGCGAGGACCAGGTCGGCGAAGGGGATCGCGATGATCGTGAGCGGCATCAGGAGCGGGATGAAGACCGGCAGCATCGCGTGCGTGGCGTCACGGTCGCCGCCGAAGTTCAGCTTGAGGGTGGCCGGGTCGACCTGTCCCGTCACGGAGATGGCGCCCGCCGCCAGGATCAGGCCGATGAGCATCGAGCCCGAGTCGCCCATGAAGATGCGGGCGGGGTGCATGTTGTGCGGCAGGAAGCCCAGGCACATGCCCATGAGGATGGCGGCGAAGAGCGTCGCGGGGGCGGCGGCCTCGATGCCGTAGCCGTACCAGATGCGGTAGGCGTACATGAAGGACGCGGCGGAGGCGATGCAGACCATGCCGGCCGCGAGGCCGTCGAGGCCGTCCACGAAGTTGACGGCGTTGATGGTGATGACCACGAGCGCGACCGTGAGCAGCGTGCCCTGGCCGGAGGTCAGGGAGACCGGGCCGACGCCGGGGATGGGGATCCACAGGATCGTCAGGCCCTGCATCACCATGACGCCCGCGGCGATCATCTGGCCGCCGAGCTTGATCAGCGCGTCGATCTCGAACTTGTCGTCGAGGACGCCGATCAGCCAGATGAGCGCCGCCCCGGAGAGCAGCGCGCGCGGTTCGTTGGAGTTCTCGAAGACCGCGTTGAGGTTCGGCAGGTGGTCGGCGACCAGCAGGCCCGCGCACAGGCCGAAGAACATCGCGATCCCGCCGAGCCGGGGCGTGGGCTCCCGGTGCACGTCACGAGCGCGGATCTCCGGCATCGCGCCGGCCACGATCGCGAACTTCCGCACCGGCCCGGTCAGCAGATAGGTCACCGCGGCCGTGATGCAGAGCGTCAGCAGGTATTCACGCACGGGCTTCCCCACAGGTATCGCTGGCCATCTCAGCCCCACACCCTAGCTTTGCGCGCATACGGTTGGGGACTTACGGGTAGCGACGATGGTTGCACGAGTACGCGCCCGTCTCTGACGCGGCCACCCCGTCCTATCCCGGATACGGCGGAAATCCGGCCGCCAGTTCGCGCACCTCTCGCCGTACGTCCGCGCCCTCGTGGACCGCGTCGGCCAGCAGGCCGGCGATCCGCTCCATCTCGGGGCCGGTCATCCCCTGGGTCGTGACGGCCGCCGTGCCCAGGCGCAGCCCGCGGGCGTCGCCGCGCGCCAGGGCGCAGGTGTCCAGGACGATCCCGGCGGCCGCGAGCCTGCCGCGGGCGGTGTGCGCGTCCACTCCGAGGGGTGCGGGGTCGATCAGGAGGAGGTGGGTGTCGGTGCCGCCGGTGGCGACCGCGAACCCGGCGGCGGCCAGGCCCTCGGCCAGCGTGCGCGCGTTGGCGACCACCTGATGGGCGTACGACCTGAAGGCCGGCGTCGACGCCTCGCCGAACGCGACGGCCTTGGCCGCGATCGTGTGCATCTGGGCGCCTCCCTGCGTGAACGGGAAGACGGCCCGGTCGATCCTGTGCGCCAGGTCCGCCCCGCAGAGCAGGAGGCCGCCCCTGGGGCCGCGCAGGACCTTGTGGGTGGTGGCGCAGACGACGTCGGCGTGCGGCACCGGGCTCGGCGCCGCTCCCCCGGCCACCAGGCCCAGGGGGTGGGCCGCGTCGGCGATGAGGTAGGCGCCCACGTCGTCGGCGATCTCGCGGAAGGCCGCGTAGTCGATGTGCCGGGGGGAGGAGATCGATCCGCAGACGATCGCCTTCGGGCGGTGCGCGCGGGCCAGGGCGTGCACCTGGTCGTGGTCGATGAGGCCGCTGTCGGCGTCGACGCCGTAGCCGACGAAGTCGAACCAGCGTCCGGAGAAGTTCGCGGGCGAGCCGTGCGTGAGGTGCCCGCCGTACGGCAGGCCCATGGCGAGGACGGTGTCGCCGGGCCGCAGCAGCGCGGCGTAGGCGGCGAGGACGGCGGAGGAGCCGGAGTGCGCCTGCACGTTGGCGTGTTCGGCGCCGAAGAGGGTCTTGGCGCGCTCCACGGCGAGCCGCTCGGCGACGTCCACGAGTTCGCAGCCGCCGTGGTGGCGGGCGCCGGGGTAGCCCTCGGCGTACTTGTTGGCGAGCGGGGAGCCGAGGGCGGTCAGGACGGCCGGTGAGGTGAAATTCTCGGCGGCGACCAGCTGGAGCCCGGCGGACTGCCGGGCGGCCTCGGCGGCGAGGACCTCGGCCAGCTCGGGGTCCTGCCGGCGCAGCGCGTCGAGGTCGGTGTACGACGCCGGGTGGGCGACGGGTGCGGCGTTGCTGACCGTGCTGAGCGACATCGTGGGCTCCGGGGCCTGGCGGGGGGGGGACCTCAGAACCAATGTAGGCCGCCGCCCGGGGGCGGGCACCCCGGTCCGGCTACATGTGTGCGGGCACCCCGGTCAGCGCCGTCACCACGGGGTCGAGCGCCTGGTTGATCTCGTCGCCCACGGACCGGAAGAACGGCAGCGGGGCGCCGTAGGGGTCGTACACCTCGTCGGCCTCGACGTTCGGCGCCAGCAGCCAGCCGCGCAGGGCGGCGGCGGCCCGCACCAGGGCGCGGGCGCGCTCCACCACGCCGTTGCCGTCGGGCTCGGGCAGGGTCGTCGGGTCTATGGCCCGCACCAGGCGCGTGAACTCCTTGAGCGTGAACGTACGCAGGCCCGCCGAGTGGCCCATGGAGATGACCTGGGCCCGGTGGTCGCGGGTGGCGGTCAGGACCAGGTCGGCGCGGATGACGTGGTCGTCGAGGAGTTCGCGTCCCATGAAGCCACTGGCGTCCGCGCCGAAGTCGGCGAGGACCGTCTCGGCGTTGGTCTCCATGGGGGCGCCCTCGTGGCCCCAGGTGCCCGCGCTCTCCACGATCAGGCCGCCGGTGAGCGGGTCGCCGAGGCGGTCGGCCAGGGCATGCCGGGTCAGCCGCTCGGTGATCGGCGAGCGGCACACGTTGCCGGTGCTGACGTGGAGGATGCGGAAGGTGCCCGCAGAGCCCGGGAAGCCCGTTATGCCACGCCCCGTCTCAGGGGCTGTCAATTCGCCACCTCGAGGTCGGGGACCACCTTGCGCAGTTCGTCCGCGTCGAGGGCGCCCGCACGGAGCAGGACCGGCACCCGGCCCGTGACGTCGACGATCGAGGAGGGGACGATGCCGGGCGTCGGGCCGCCGTCCAGGTACACGGAGACGGAGTCGCCGAGCATGTCCTGGGCGGCGTCGCAGTCCTCGGGGGCGGGGTGCCCGGTGAGGTTGGCGGAGGAGACGGCCATCGGGCCGACCTCGGTGAGCAGTTCGATGGCGACGGGGTGCAGCGGCATGCGGATGGCGACCGTGCCGCGGGTGTCGCCGAGGTCCCACTGGAGGGAGGGCTGCTGCTTGGCGACCAGGGTCAGGGCGCCGGGCCAGAAGGCGTCGACCAGCTCCCAGGCCATCTCGGAGAAGTCGGTGACCAGGCCGTGCAGGGTGTTCGGGGAGCCGATGAGGACGGGCGTCGGCATGTTGCGGCCGCGGCCCTTGGCATCGAGCAGGTCGGCGCACGCCTCGGGGCTGAAGGCGTCGGCGCCGATGCCGTAGACGGTGTCGGTGGGCAGGACGACCAGCTCGCCCCGGCGGACGGCGGAGGCGGCCTCGCGCAGACCGGTCGAGCGGTCGGTCGCGTCGTTGGTGTCGTATCGCCGTGCCATCAGCGGGCCTCCTCGTACACGTACTGCTGCCTTGGGGTATCGGTCATCACGGCGTCGCCTTGCGGGCTGTCGCGAAGCGCGGCCGGTTGTTGAGGTCGGGGTGGTCGGCCGCGTCGGCCCAGCCCCGCTCCTCGGTGAAGATCCAGGGGACCTGGCCGCCCTGGGTGTCGGCGTGCTCGACGACGACGACCCCGCCCGGGCGCAGCAGCCGGTGGGCGGTGCGCTCGATGCCGCGGATCAGGTCCAGGCCGTCCTCGCCGGAGAACAGGGCGAGGTCGGGGTCGTAGTCGCGGGCCTCCGGGGCGACGTACTCCCATTCGGTGAGGGGGATGTACGGCGGGTTGGAGACCACCAGGTCGACCTGGCCGTCCAGCTCGGGGAACGCGTCCCGGGCGTCACCCTGGACGAGCTTGACCCGGGAGCCCTCGACGTTCTTGCGGGTCCACTTCAGGGCGTCCTCGGACAGCTCCACGGCGTGCACGCGTGAGCGCGGCACCTCCTGGGCGAGGGCCAGCGCGATGGCGCCGGAGCCGGTGCACAGGTCGACGATGAGCGGCTCGACGACGTCCATCGCGCGCACCGCGTCTATGGCCCAGCCGACGACCGACTCGGTCTCGGGGCGGGGCACGAAGACGCCGGGGCCGACCTGGAGCTCCAGGTAGCGGAAGTAGGCGCGGCCGGTGATGTGCTGGAGCGGCTCGCGGGCCTCACGGCGCGCGATGGTCTCCCAGTAGCGGGCGTCGAAGTCGGTGTCCTTGACGGAGTGCAGCTCGCCCCGCTTCACGCCGTGCACGAAGGCCGCGAGCTCCTCCGCGTCGTTGCGCGGCGAGGGCACGCCGGCGACGGCCAGCCGCTGGGTGGCCTGGGCCACTTCCGCGAGCAGCAGGTTCACGCATGTCCTCCGGGGGCGTCGTACGAGGGATGGGGGCGTCAGGCCGCCGCGAGCTTGGCCGCGGAGTCCGCGTCGACACAGGCCTGGATGACCGCGTCCAGCTCGCCGTCGAGCACCTGGTCCAAGTTGTACGCCTTGAAGCCGACGCGGTGGTCCGAGATCCGGTTTTCCGGGTAGTTGTACGTCCGGATCTTCTCGGAGCGGTCGACGGTGCGGACCTGGCTGCGGCGGGCGTCGGCGGCCTTGCTCTCGGCCTCCTCCTGGGCGGCGGCCAGCAGCCTGGAGCGCAGGATGCGCATCGCCTGCTCCTTGTTCTGGAGCTGGCTCTTCTCGTTCTGGCAGGAGGCGACGACGCCGGTCGGCAGGTGGGTGATGCGCACCGCGGAGTCGGTCGTGTTCACGGACTGGCCGCCGGGGCCCGAGGAGCGGTAGACGTCGATGCGCAGGTCGTTGGCGTGGATCTCGACGTCGATCTCCTCAGCCTCGGGCGTCACCAGGACGCCGGCGGCGGAGGTGTGGATGCGACCCTGCGACTCGGTGGAGGGCACGCGCTGCACGCGGTGCACGCCGCCCTCGTACTTCAGCCGGGCCCACACGCCCTGGCCGGGCTCGGTGGCACCCTGGCCGCCCTTGGTCTTCACGGCGACCTGGACGTCCTTGTAGCCGCCCAGCTCGGACTCGGTGGAGTCGATGATCTCGGTCTTCCAGCCGACGCGCTCGGCGTAGCGCAGATACATGCGCAGCAGGTCACCGGCGAACAGGGCGGACTCGTCGCCGCCCGCGCCCGCCTTGATCTCCAGGATGACGTCCTTGTCGTCGGACGGGTCCCGGGGCACGAGCAGCAGCCGCAGCTTCTCGGTGATCTCATCGCGCCGGCGCTCCAGGTCCTTGACCTCGGCGGCGAACTCGGGGTCGTCGGCGCCCAGCTCGCGGGCGGTCTCGATGTCGTCCCCGGTCTGCTTCCAGGCGCGGTACGTCGTGACGATCGGGGTCAGCTCGGCGTAGCGCTTGTTGAGCTTGCGCGCGTTGGCCTGGTCGGCGTGGACCGACGGGTCGGCGAGCTTCTTCTCGAGATCGGCGTGTTCGCCGATCAGTTCCTCGACCGCCTCGAACATCGGGGGCTCCTGGTTTTCTGCGCGAGGGTGCTCCGCGCGGGTTTCTACGCGAATTGGCTGCGGGACGGCAAAAGCGCCGGTCCCGGCCACCCCCTCCCGAGGGCGGCCGATGACCGGCGCAGTGGCTCGCTACTTCTTGGCAGCCGCGGCCTTGCCGAAGCGGGCCTCGAAGCGGGCCACGCGGCCACCGGTGTCGAGGATCTTCTGCTTGCCCGTGTAGAACGGGTGGCACTCGGAGCAGACCTCGGCGCGGACGGTGCCGCTGGAGATCGTGCTGCGGGTGGTGAACTCGGCGCCACAGGTGCAGCTGACCTGGGTCTCGACGTACTCGGGGTGGATGTCGCGCTTCAAGGTGTCTCCTAGTTTCGGGAGGGCGCCGGGTCGTACGGGCGGATTGCTCGTACGTGAACCGGGGCCGACGTACCAGTCTGCCAGGACCGGCCGTATCTCCCAAAACGAGGGGAGGCCGGGATCTATTCCGGGGCCGGTTTCGGGGCGGGCGGGCCGCCTGTCCGCCGGTCCTGTCCGCCGGTCCTAGCCGCTGCTCACCACGGAGCCCACGGCTCCCTTGTCGCCCGCGGACTTGTCGGTGGCGGACTTCGGGATGGGCTTGTCGGCCCGGAGGGCGTCCCAGACCTCCTGGTCGGCCTCTTCGAGGGGCAGGACGCGGTTGGGGTCGGCGGGGTCGTACTGGATGGGCATCGTGACCATCTTCATGTCGCCCGCGCCGATGCCCTTGAGGCCGTTCGCGAAGCCCGCGAGGCTCTTGACGTCGTTCAGGTCGGAGTCCGTGGTGACGGCGCTGGTCGCGTCGTCGGCGAGGTCGAAGAGCTTCTTCGGGCTGCTGAACACCCCGACCTCCTTGACCTGGTCGAGCAGGGCCTTGATGAACGCCTGCTGGAGCTGGATGCGGCCGAGGTCACTGCCGTCGCCCACGCCGTGGCGGGTGCGGACCAGGCCGAGCGCCTGCTCGCCGTTCAGGGTGTGCGTGCCCGCGTCCAGGTCGAGGTGGCTGTCCTTGTCGTGGATCGCCTTCTTGGTGGTGATGTCGACGCCGCCGAGGGTGTCGATGAGCTTCTTGAAGCCCGTGAAGTCCACTTCGAGGTAGTGGTCCATCCTGATGCCGGACATCTTCTCGACGGTCTTGACGGCGCAGGCGGGGCCGCCGACCTCGTACGCCGTGTTGAACATCTGCCGCTGCCCGCCGGGGTCCGTGCGGCCGTCCTCGCTCGCGCACTCGGGCCGGGATATCAGGGTGTCGCGGGGTATGGAGACCACGCTGGCCTTCTGGTGGCCCTTGTAGACGTGCACGATCATCGCGGTGTCGGAGCGGGCCGCGCCCTCGTCCTTGCCGTATTTGGCGTTCTTGCCGGAGCGGGAGTCGGAGCCGAGGACGAGGATGTCCTGGGAGCCGTTGTCGATGTCCGGGGGACGGTTGGTGCCGAGGGCGGCGTTGATGTCGACGCCCTTGATGTTGCCGTTGAGCTTGAAGTACAGGAAGCCGGCGCCCGCGCCGCCGAGGACGACCACCGAGGCCGCGGCCCACGCCGTGCCGACGAGCACCTTCTTGCGCTTGTCGCGCGGCTTGCGGCGGCGGCCGCGCTTGCCCCGCTTCCGCGCGGCGGCGGCCCTGCTCTCGTCGGTCATGCGCCCCTCAGTCCTCGTCGGCCGGTACCCCCTGATTTCAGGGTCAAGCGTGGTTTTCCGTCACTTGTCAGACGGGAAATCCGAAAGAAGGGTTGCACGGCGCCCTGTGTGCGCCCCGGGTCGCGATCGCTACGGACCGTATGTACCGCCTGGCCCTTTTCCGCTTCTCACCTGCGCTTTCACGCCTCATGGCGCCACCGCCCGAGGCCGTGAGGATTTCTTATGCGTGTGGCCAACGTCTCGCGTGCGGCAAAAGGGCCGCCCCGTCACTGGTGTGACGGGGCGGCCCTTTCGTGTGCCGGTGACGACTAGTCGTTGCCGTTGCCCGGCGTCGGGGTCGTCTTCTGGATCTGCAGCAGGAACTCGCCGTTCGACTTCGTCTGCTTCATCTTGTCCAGCAGCAGCTCGATGGCCTGCTGCTGGTCGAGCGCGTGCAGCACGCGGCGCAGCTTCCAGGTGACGGCGAGCTCGTCGCTGCCGAGCAGGATCTCTTCCTTGCGGGTGCCGGACGCGTCCACGTCCACCGCCGGGAAGATGCGCTTGTCGGCGAGCTTGCGGTCGAGCTTCAGCTCGGCGTTGCCGGTGCCCTTGAACTCCTCGAAGATGACCTCGTCCATGCGGGACCCGGTGTCGACGAGCGCGGTCGCGAGGATGGTCAGCGAGCCGCCGTCCTCGATGTTGCGCGCGGCACCGAAGAAGCGCTTCGGCGGGTACAGGGCCGTCGAGTCGACACCACCGGACAGGATGCGGCCGGAGGCCGGCGCCGCGAGGTTGTAGGCACGGCCCAGACGCGTGATCGAGTCGAGCAGTACGACGACGTCGTGACCCAGCTCCACCAGGCGCTTGGCGCGCTCGATGGCCAGCTCGGCGACCGTGGTGTGGTCCTCGGCGGGACGGTCGAAGGTCGAGGAGATGACCTCGCCCTTCACCGACCGCTGCATGTCGGTGACCTCTTCCGGACGCTCGTCGACCAGGACGACCATCAGGTGGCACTCGGGGTTGTTGACCGTGATCGCGTTGGCGATCGCCTGCATGATCATGGTCTTGCCGGTCTTCGGCGGGGCCACGATCAGACCGCGCTGCCCCTTACCGATGGGCGCGACGAGGTCGATGATGCGGGTGGTGAGCACGCCCGGGTCGGTCTCCAGGCGGAGCCGGTCCTGCGGGTAAAGGGGCGTCAGCTTGCTGAACTCCGGTCGCCCGCGCCCGGATTCGGCCGCCATGCCGTTCGCCGAGTCGAGGCGCACGAGGGCGTTGAACTTCTCGCGGCGCTCGCCGTCCTTGGGCTGGCGGACCGCGCCGGTGACGTGGTCGCCCTTGCGCAGGCCGTTCTTGCGGACCTGGGCCAGCGAGACGTACACGTCGTTGGGGCCGGGGAGGTAGCCCGACGTACGGATGAACGCGTAGTTGTCGAGGATGTCCAGGATGCCCGCGACGGGGATCAGGACGTCGTCCTCGGAGACCTGCGGCTCGTTGCCGAAGCCCTGCTCGTCGCGGCCGCGACGGCCACGGCGGTCCCGGTAGCGACCGCGGCGGCCGCGGCGGCCACCCTCGAAGTCGTCCCCGTCCTCGTCGGCCCGCGGGCCGTTGTCCCGCTGGCGGTCCTGGCGGTCCGGACGGCCGCCGCCCTGCTGCTGGCGGTCCTGCCGGTCCTGCCGGTCCTGGCGGCCGCCGCCCTGCTGGCCGCCGCCCTGCTGGTCGTCGCCCTTGTTGCCGCGGCGGTCGCGGTCACGGCCGCGGCCCTGGCGGTCCCGGCGCTCGCGGCGGCTCTCGGCGTCACCGGAGGCCTCACCGCCCTTGTCGCCGCCCTTGGGCTCGGACGCGTCGACCTTGGCCTCGGCCTTCGGCTCGCTCTTGGCCTCGGCGGTGACGGTCTCCGGGCTGCCCGCGTCGGCGGTGGCCCGGCGCCGGCGGCGCTCGCCGGCCGGCTGGTCGTCCGCGCCGCGCTCGGCCGGCTGGCCGGGGATCTCGATCTGCTGCGGGGCGGGGGCCTTCTCGGCCTTAGGGCTCTCGGCCTTGTCGGCGGCGGCCGCCTTGCCGGTGCTCGCCGCATCCTCACCCGTACGGGCCTTGGAGGTGGCCCGGCGCTTGGGCTTGGTCTCGGCGGTGTCGCCGGCGGGCGCGGCGCTCTTCGCCGGGGCTCCGCCCCCTGCCTGCGCCTCCTTGATGACCTCGATCAGCTGGCTCTTGCGCATGCGCCCGGTTCCCTTGATCCCAAGGCCCGAGGCGACCTGCTGCAGTTCCGCCAGCACCATGCCCTCGAGGCCGGTGCCGCGGCGCCGCCGGGACCCGGCCGAAGCACCGGTGGCAGGCGCCGCGGAGGCGTCCGTGGCGGGCGTGTCGGCAGTCACGCCCATCAGATCGGTGGTGTCGCTCACGAAGGGTCCTTCCCTGGAGCGGACGTCGGCCTGTCTGGCTCGGCGACCGGTTGTGCTGTCCGGCGGTCCTATGCGTATGGACCGTGCCGGGGCGGTGGTCCGCCAACGAGGCGGAAGAATTCATTGGTGATGGCGATTGCGATGCCGTGCCACTGATGTGCGGTGTCACTCGGCTCGGTCACGCCGGTTCCGGAGCGTGCTCAGGACCGCTCAGTGCGGGGCACGAAGCAGTTTGGGAGGCTCCCGGAAGAATGGTTGTCCCGGACGGGGACACAAAGCACCTCGCCATGGTGAGGTCGGGTGCAGACTTGAGATTAACACTACCGGATCCAACAAACATTCCCCCTCTCGAAATCGGGTCGCCCCGAATTCCCTGCGTTCGCTGCGGTCACCGCGGTCACTGTGCGCACCGCGTCAGGACGCGAGCGGCAGCACGCTCGCTCCCTTGGCGTCGAGTGCCAGGCGATTGGCCGCCCAGCCCTCTCCCGCCAGGCGTGCGACCTTGTCGGCCGCACTGTCTTCGGCCAGCGCGAGGACCGTGGGGCCCGCGCCGGAGATCACCGCGGGCACGCCGTCGGCGCGCAGCCGCTCCACCAGGGCGGCGCTCTCCGGCATGGCCGGCGCGCGGTACTCCTGGTGCAGGCGGTCCTCGGTGGCGGGCAGCAGCAGCTCGGGGCGCCTGGTCAGGGCCTCGACGAGCAGGGCCGCCCGGCCCGCGTTGGCGGCCGCGTCGACGTGCGGGACGCTGCGCGGGAGCAGGCCGCGCGCCGTCTCGGTGAGGACGGGCTTGCCGGGGACGAAAACCACCGGAACGATGGAAGCGGACGGTTCCATCCTGATCGCCCGTGCGGCTCCCGCGTCCATCCAGGAGAGGGTGAAACCGCCGAGCAGACAAGCGGCGACGTTGTCGGGGTGGCCCTCGATCTCGGTGGCGAGCTCGAGGAGCGCCACGTCGTCGAGCCTGGCCTCGCCGCCTATCGTCACGGCGCGGGCGGCGACGATGCCCGCGCAGATGGCGGCGGACGAGGAGCCGAGGCCGCGGCCGTGCGGGATGCGGTTGGCGCACACGATCTCCAGGCCGCGCGGCTGTCCGCCGAGCAGGTCGAAGGCGGTGCGCAGGGAGCGTACGAGCAGATGCGACTCGTCGCGCGGCAGGGTGTCGCCGCCCTCCCCGGCGATGTCGATGTTCAGGCCGGAGTCGGCCACCCGGACGACCACGTCGTCGTACAGACCCAGCGCCAGGCCCAGGGCGTCGAAGCCCGGACCGAGGTTGGCGCTGGTGGCGGGGACGCGCACCCGGACGGCGGCGGCGCGGAACGCTGGACCGGCCATCGCTCGATGACTCTCCTTGAGCTGCGTGTTTTTGAGGCTGCGTAGTTTCGTACGTGCCACATGTACGGAAGACCCGAAGGCCGCGCACTACGGCGGCACCGCGGCATATGCGGCGGGGCGGGTTCGGTACAGCCTATCGAAGGAAGGTTCTGTGGCGACATAGGGCGCACAGGAGGCGCACGATGCGTGTCGTAAGCCCCCTGTGCCACCCCTCGTGTGGGCCCGCGGGGTTACGCCAGGCCGAGGCGCTCGGCGGCGGTGGCCGCGTCGACCGGGACCGTGACCGGCTGCGGGGCGCCCGCGACGGCCCAGTCGGGGTCCTTGAGGCCGTTGCCCGTGACCGTGCAGACGATTTTCTGGCCCGGGTCGACCTTGCCCTGCTCGGCGGCCTTCAGCAGACCGGCGACCGAGGCGGCCGACGCGGGCTCCACGAAGACGCCCTCCTGGGACGCCAACAGCTTGTAGGCGCGCAGGATCTCACGGTCCGTCACCTCGTCGATGAAACCGCCCGACTCCTCGCGCGCGTCGAGTGCGTACTGCCACGACGCGGGGTTGCCGATGCGAATCGCGGTGGCGATCGTCGAGGGGTCCTTGACGATCTCGCCGCGCACGATGGGCGCCGATCCGGAGGCCTGGAAGCCCCACATACGGGGGGTACGGGTCGACATCGAGTCGGCGGCGTACTCCTTGTAGCCCTTCCAGTAGGCCGTGATGTTTCCGGCGTTGCCGACGGGAAGGACATGGATGTCGGGGGCGTCGCCGAGGGCGTCCACGATCTCGAACGAGGCGGTCTTCTGGCCCTCGATGCGGAACGGGTTGACGGAATTGACCAGCGCCACCGGGTAGTTCTCGGACAGGGCGCGCGCGAGGTTGAGGCAGTCGTCGAAGTTGCCGTCGACCTGGAGGATCTTCGAGCCGTAGACGAGCGCCTGGCCCATCTTGCCGAGCGCGATCTTGCCCTGCGGCACGAGGACCGCGCAGACCATGCCGGCGCGTACGGCGTAGGCCGCGGCGGACGCCGACGTGTTGCCGGTGGAGGCGCAGATGACGGCCTTCGCGCCCTCCTCCTTGGCCTTGGTGATCGCCATGGTCATGCCGCGGTCCTTGAAGGACCCGGTGGGGTTGGCGCCCTCGACCTTGAGGTGGACCTCGCAGCCGGTGCGCTCGGAGAGCACCTGCGCGGGCACGAGCGGCGTGCCGCCCTCGCCGAGCGTCACGACCGGCGTGGTGTCGGAGACCGGAAGACGGTCCCGGTACTCCTCGATGATTCCGCGCCACTGGTGGGTCATTGCTGCTTACTCCCCTTCAACCCGCATGATGCTGGCGACACCACGCACGGTGTCGAGATTGCGCAGCGCCTCGACGGTGCCGGTGAGGGCGGCGTCGGGCGCGCGGTGGGTGACGACGACGAGGGAGGCCTCGCCGTCCTTGCCCGTCTGACGGACCGTATCGATCGATACGCCGTGCTCGGCGAAGACCGTCGCGACCTGGGCGAGGACGCCCGGCTTGTCGGCCACGTCGAGGCTGATGTGATAGCGCGTGACGACCTCGCCCATGGAGCCCACGGGCAGCTGGGTGTACGCGGAGTCGCCGGGTCCGGTGGATTCGGCGAGCTTGTTGCGGCAGACGGCCACCAGGTCGCCGAGGACGGCGGACGCGGTGGGCGAGCCACCCGCGCCGGGCCCGTAGAACATCAGCTGCCCCGCGGCCTCCGCCTCGACGAAGACGGCGTTGTACGCCTCGCGGACCGACGCCAGCGGGTGGCTGAGCGGGATCATCGCGGGGTGCACGCGCGCGGTGACGGACCCGCCGTCGGCGGCCCGCTCGCAGATGGCGAGCAGTTTGATGGTGCAGCCCATGCGCTTCGCGGACGCGAAGTCGGCGGCGGTCACCTCGGTCATGCCCTCGCGGTACACGTCGTCGAGGCGTACGCGCGTGTGGAAGGCGATGCCGGCGAGGATCGCGGCCTTGGCGGCGGCGTCGAAGGCCTCGACGTCGGCGGTGGGGTCGGCCTCCGCGTAGCCGAGCGCGGTGGCCTCGTCCAGGGCCTCCTGGTATCCGGCGCCGGTGGTGTCCATGGCGTCGAGGATGAAGTTGGTGGTGCCGTTCACGATGCCGAGGACGCGGTTGACCTTGTCGCCGGCGAGGGACTCGCGCAGCGGCCGGATCAGCGGGATGGCGCCGGCGACGGCGGCCTCGTAGTAGAGGTCCCGCCCGTGGTCGACGGCGGCGGCGTGCAGCGCGGCGCCGTCCTGCGCGATGAGCGCCTTGTTCGCGGAGACGACGGAGGCGCCGTGCTCGAACGCCGTGGTGATGAGGGTCCTCGCCGGCTCGATGCCGCCGATGACCTCCACGATCACGTCGATGTCGCCGCGCTTGACGAGGGCGGTCGCGTCGGTGGTGATGAGTGAGGGATCGATTCCCTCGCGCACCTTCGACGGACGGCGGACGGCGACCCCGGCGAGCTCCAGGGGGGCGCCGATCCTGGCCGTGAGGTCGTCGGCGTGCGTCGTCATGATGCGCGCCACCTCTGAGCCGACAACACCACAGCCCAGCAGCGCCACCTTCAGCGGACGCGTACGCATCATCCGACCTCACTTCTCATACATCTACGGTGGGACCAGTCTCACCCACCGGAACGGACTTTCTGTCCAATGTCCGGATCCTGAGACATCTATTTCATCTTTTTCGTCATCCGACGTCGAGCCGCAGGAGATCTTCCTCCGTCTCGCGCCGCACGATCACCCGCGCCGCACCGCTGTCGACGGCGACGACGGGCGGGCGCAGGGCGTGGTTGTAGTTGCTCGCCATCGAGCGGCAGTACGCGCCGGTCGCGGGCACGGCGATCAGATCACCGGGCGCGAGGTCGGCGGGCAGGAAGGCGTCGCGTACGACGATGTCACCGCTCTCGCAGTGCTTGCCGACGACGCGCACCAGCATGGGCTCGGCGTCGGAGGAGCGGGAGACGAGGGCGACGGTGTACTCGGCGTCGTAGAGCGCGGTACGGATGTTGTCCGACATCCCGCCGTCCACGGAGACGTAGGTGCGCAGCCCTTCGAGGGGCTTGACGGTGCCGACCTCGTAGAGGGTGAAGGCGGTCGGGCCGACGATGGCGCGCCCGGGCTCGACGGAGATGCGGGGGGTGCGCAGCCCGGCGGCCGCGCACTCACGCGTGACGATCTCGCCCAGCGCCCTGGCGATCTCGTGCGGCTCGCGCGGGTCGTCCTCGGAGGTGTACGCGATGCCGAGGCCGCCGCCGAGGTCGATCTCCGGGAGCTCCACGCCGTGCTCGTCGCGCACCTCGGCGAGCAGCTGCACCACGCGCCGGGCGGAGACCTCGAAGCCGGCCATGTCGAAGATCTGCGACCCGATGTGCGAGTGGATCCCGATCAGCTCGATGCCGTCGAGCCTGAGGGCGCGCCGCACGGCCTCCGCGGCCTGCCCGCCGGCCAGGGCGATGCCGAACTTCTGGTCCTCGTGCGCGGTGGCGATGAACTCGTGGGTGTGCGCCTCGACGCCCACGGTCACGCGGATCTGCACGCGCTGGCGGCGGCCGAGCCGCTCGGCGATGTGCGAGACGCGCACGATCTCCTGGAAGGAGTCGAGCACGATGCGCCCGACGCCGACCTCGACCGCGCGGTGGATCTCTTCCTCGGTCTTGTTGTTTCCGTGAAAGGCGATGCGCTCGGCGGGCATGCCGGCGGCGAGGGCGGTGGCCAGCTCGCCGCCGCTGCACACGTCGAGGTTGAGCCCCTCCTCGTGCAGCCACCGCACGACGGCCCGGGACAGGAAGGCCTTGCCGGCGTAGAACACGTCGGCGTCGGTGCCGAAGGCCTCGCGCCAGGCCCGGCAGCGGGCGCGGAAGTCGGCCTCGTCGAGGAAGTACGCCGGGGTGCCGAACTCCTCGGCGAGCCGGGTCACGGCGATGCCGCCCACACTGACGACGCCCTCGGCGGTCCGGGTGACGGTGCGGGACCAGACCTTGGCGTCCAGGGCGTTCAGGTCGGTCGGCGGCGCGGTGTAGTGGCCCTCGGGCAGGACGTCGCCGTGGCGGGGGCCTGCGGGGTGTGCGGAACGGCTCATGGCTCGCTTGTCTCGTCTCTCACGGGTGGCACGCGGGACTCGTGGCTCGCGGGGGTCACGGATGTCACGGGCGTCACAGGTATTCGGGTGCGCTGATGCCGAGCAGGGACAGGCCGCCGGCGAGCACCGTCCCGGCGGCTTCGGCGAGCGCGAGCCGGGCACGGTGGGCGGCCGAGGGTTTCTCGTCACCGAGCGGCAGCACGAGGTGCTGGTACGCGAGCAGGGCGTCGGCGGTGCCGACGAGGTGCCGGGCGAGGCGGTCCGGGGCGTGGTGCCGGGCGGCGGCGGCGAGGGTTCGGGGGTGGGCGGCGAGGTGGCGGAGCAGGTGCTCGGCGGTGCCTTCTGTGGGGGTGGGGTCGGCGCCGGGGACGGATTGCTCGCCGGGGGCGGTTTGCTCGCCGGGGGCGGTTTCGGCGCCGGGGGCGGTGGTGCGGGGGGCGGTGGTGCGGGGGGTGGGTTCGCTGCCCGGGGTGGCGGCTCGGGGGGCGGTGTCGCCGGGGGCCGGGGTGAAGCCCAGCTGGGCGGCGTTGCGGGTGAGCGCGCGGGCGCGGGAGTGGGCGTACCGGACGCGGAAGAGGGGGTTGGCCTCGCGCTGCGCGAGATGGTCGTCGCCGCCCTGTTCGGGGGCGACACGGGGCCGGTCGTGGGCGGCTGGGTGGAGCAGCGCCCAGCGGGCGGCGTCGCGGCCCAGGCGCAGGGGGTCCGACCCGGCCGGGGCCGGGACGGGACGCAGGGTGGGGAGCGGCTGCGGGGGGCGGCCGTGGGCGTCGACGCGTACACCGAGGAGGTCGACCCAGCGCGGGTCGGGAGCCGCGTCGCAGGTGACGCGGACGAGGACGCCCTGGGAGCGCAGGATGCGGCGGACACTGTCGGCGAGGACGACGGCGCGCAGTTCGTGGGGGGTGTGGAGCTGGGCGGTCTCCCCCGTGTCCGGGTGGACGTGTCCGTAGCAGGTGCCGCGCCGCAGGACCTCGCGTACGAGGGTTTCGGCGGGCGCGCCGGCGAGGGTGATGTTCAGGAACCCGGGCCCGGTGACGTCGACGCCGGCGATGCCGGGCTCGGCGGCGATCCGCGGCGACAGCAGCTCGGCCACTTGGCGGGGGGGCCGGCCTGCGGCGCGGGCGACCTGGAGGGCGACGTTGGTGGCGTAGTCCCCGTGCCCCCCTGGCCGGGGCGGCTCCACCTGCACCCTCTCCGGCACGACCACACTGAGTTCCCCCACGTCAACGGCATGACGCAGGGCACGCAGCACGGTGCGGGAGAGCTCGACGGGGGTCACGGGGACAAGCGTATGGGAGGAGGGGGGTGGGTCGGCGACTCGGTTTCCGGGTGGTCTTGGGATGTGGACGGGGTGGGGCGGTCGGTGGGGTTGGGGGGTGGGGTTGAGGGGTGGGGCGGGGCCTGTGGCTTACCGGGGTGCGGTGTGCGCCTGGCAGGGGGGCGCGGGTACGGCGGCGGACCGGCCCGGGCTGGGCGGGCCTAATTCTTGGCCGGGGGGGGCGGCGTGGCGTGAGCCGGGGCATGGGCGTCTTAGGCGGGGGCGGCAGCCTGGCACGAGGTTGAGCCGGGACCTTGGCCCGGGCCGAGGGGCGCCTGCGCCTGGAGATTGATCCCGGGCGGCCCGGGGGTGAACCCCTGCTGACCTGGACCTTGGCTCTGGACGGCCTGTCCGGTCTGTCCCGTCTCTGCGGCTCGGATCAGCCGCCGGGCCGGGCGGCGGGCTCGGCGTCACCGGGGACACCGGTGTCATCGCCATCGCCATCACCGGCGCCTGCGCCGCCGTCGGCAGAGCAGTCACCCATCGGGCTGGGGCCGAACTCAGGCTCATACCCCCGGGGCTGGGCGTCGCCACCGCCCGCATCGGCATGCGCGACGTGACGCCTGTCGTCCGCCTCGGACCCCTCGGCCCCTCCGCTCCCCTCCGACTCCCCCGACAACTCGCGCCCCACCAATTGCCGTACGACGGTGACGAGTTCACTCGGCTCGAAGGGCTTGGCGAGAAAGGCGTCGACGCCGACCTCCAGCCCGCTCTCGACCTCGTACTGCGTACAGGCGCTGACGACGACGATGGGCAGCTTCCCGGTCCGCGTGTCGGCCCGCAACAGGGCGGCGGTCCGCAGACCGTCGAGCCGGGGCATCACGACGTCGAGGGTGATGACGTCGGGCTGAACCTGATGGACGACGTCCAGGCACTCGGCACCATCGGCCGCGGTCACGACCTCGAAGCCCTCCAGCTCGAGATTGACCCTGATCAGTTGCCGAATGACCTTGTTGTCGTCCACAACAAGCACGCGGCCGGGCACGCCTGGCACAACTCGAGAGTAGGTCCGCAGCCCCGATCGCGTCCCGGTTTTCCCCACTTCCACCTCCCGGGAGCCGCCTCCCGCCCGCCCCCGACCCCCGTGACCGCAGCGCTCCCACGACAGCCACGGAAGCGAAGAAATACCTGTTCATGGAGAGCCCCGGAGAGCTGGTAGGGTTCTACCCGTCGCCGCGCAACGCGACGATGCGCCCCCGTAGCTCAGGGGATAGAGCAACGGCCTCCGGAGCCGTGTGCGCAGGTTCGAATCCTGCCGGGGGCACTTCGCAGTTACCAGCGTGATCAAGTCGCTGACCTGCGCAAGTGCCACGCTTGAAGAGCCGGACCCAGTGCCACTGAGTCCGGCTCTTTTTCGTTGGCTGTCACTGATCGCGAGTGAGTGGCGAGTGAGATCTCACCGGCGGATCGCTCCGCCTGACAAGGGCGGCGCCTGCCCACGGTCTGCGGGTGCACTGCCAAGGGACAACTGAGCGAGGACACGGTTCCGTCCCAAGTGGGGACTGCACTTGCCGACTCGTCCGCGACCTACGGCAGAATCGGCCCCTTGGAGAATGCGTGCCCACCATGCGGTGCGCGCTGGCACGCAGGGGGAGCCTTGCCCGTTGGGCCCATCCCGATCCCGGGTCACTTGAAGCTGCCATCCACGCGCACGCCCCTGGTCAAGCGGCTACGGCGTACTTGGCGCTCACGGAAGGCGCTGAAAGGTGTCAGTCAGTGGGTCCTCGACGTCGGAGTCCCCATCGGCGTCCTGGTGGGGGTCCTGTACGTCTTTGCCGCACGTGCTGCAAGCCCTAGCGACGTCTACCAGGCCTTCGCCCTGTTGAGCGCTCCCCGTCATGTCCTCCTGTGGATCGCGTCGGTCATCGGCTGGCTCCTCGTCCCCGCCATCATTGGTGGAATCGCCGGCCACGTGATCGCGAAGCGCATTGACCGGTCAAAGGCAGTGGCGAGCAATGCCGCCTTCACTCAACGGCGCTTGGCCCAGCGACTTTCGCCCCCAGGACTCATCGAGGATCTCCGGCCGTACTTTCACGGGACGCACGCGCAACAGGGTTTCGTCGACGCATGGGTACGCGTCGCCCATCGCAACGACTGGGACCGGGC
This sequence comes from Streptomyces sp. NPDC031466, assembly GCF_055581265.1. NCBI lineage: Bacteria > Bacillati > Actinomycetota > Actinomycetes > Kitasatosporales > Streptomycetaceae > Streptomyces > Streptomyces sp. NPDC031466. The sequence goes on along the minus strand of NZ_JBVIJT010000009.1, from coordinate 325,317 downwards.
GCAAGATCACTGGGAACTTTTCGTCAAGTACGTCATGTCAACGGAGCAGTACGCCCTCCTGGACAGACACGAATGTCTGCGACAGGCTCAGAACACAGCGAAAATGGCGCTTCGGTTCGCGGCCCTGACTGGTCAGTGCCTCGTCTGCGAGAGGAGACGCTGACATGCGCGGAGAAGACGCCCTGGAGATCGTCCGGGCTTCGCTGGCACTGGCCATGCCTACCGCAAGCACAGACGGCCTCACCCGGGCCGCGGAGGCGGTGCTCCTTTGGGGTTCGGAGGATGCCGCCGACCACCTTGACGAGAGTCTGAGTCGCCGGATGCTTGTCGACCTTTTCGATGCCGCTCACGCCGCACCCAGTGGATTTCCCGCAGCGGAACCGGAGCAGTTCATGCGCGGGTGGGATCGCAACGCCGAATCCGTCGCCCAGTATCGGACATGGGCGCATACGGACGACATGGCGGACCTCATCCGTCGGACTCGGCCGCCCGAGCCTGACGACCCCGTTGTGCCGTTCGCGTAAGTATTGCGGCGCCGGAGCCATATACGGAATGGTGCAGCACTCAAATCGGCGCGGTGCGTCAAATGCCTCGCCGAGTTCCGCCGGAACGTCAGCGCCGTCGGCCATAGTGCCGCCGCACGCGACTTGGCAGAGGAGGCCGGCGAGCACAGGCTGTGGATCGCTGCGGGAGTGTAGGGCTTCTCGGCGGTCTCCGGCCGTACACCGTGTTGGAGCCCATGCGGAGCAGTTCTGCCCCGGGTGGAGTCGAGGCCCGCCGCCTCGCACGCCTCACGCATGACGGCTTCCATGCCCTCCGCCGTTAACTACGGGCCGACGTCGTGATGATCTTGACTTGGCCCCGCCTCGGGCAGCGCCTCGCCGAGGGCGGGGGGTTCGCGTATACGCGGCCATGCGTCGCTAGGAACGTCCATCAGCCGGCGTCCGGCCACTTCTCAGGGGGTGCAGGCTGTTCCGGATCGTGCTGTCGTCTCATTTGCCGGGCGTTCTCCCCTCGTAGGGAGGTCAGCCACGGCCATAGATCCGGCAATGGTTGTGCGGGGCACGCGAGGCGGTGCTCAACGCGGCAGCGCTGGAACTGGTCCGGCGGGCACACCCCGTACACCGTCACCCGCCCATCGGGCAGTTCGATCCACCGATGCTCGGCCGGCACCGTGTGTGCCAGAGGCTTCATGTCCGGTTCCAGCAGTACCCAGTCCTGCTCGAGTGTCGGCACCCGGTCCTGCAACAGCCCACAGACAGGGCAACGGGACTGCCCACCACTCAGTCGCCGCGGTTCCTTCTCTGCAAGCCCCATACCGTGAGGGTCGCCAGTCCGTCAGTCCAGGCGTAGTGCGCGAACTGGACGGAACCCCTGGAGCAGCAGTCCGTCAGCGGTACGAAACGCGACGCGGCAGGTACCGCCAACAACCGATGTCCGTCGGCACACGGCCGAGATTCGGCGGAGCCCCCGGTTCAGCGGCCGCCGCAACCCAGTGGCATCTGCGTGGACGGACTCATAGCTTGGGCATTCGTGACCGGTGATCCAAACATGCGCCCCCATCGACATGACCTCGGCCTGGTGTTCAACGAGGTGCCGGAGCTGTATGACCGCGTCCGGCCGGGGTACCCCGGCGAATTGATCGCGGACCTTGCCGCCATCACCGGCATGAGTGAACGGTCGTCGGTGCTGGAAGTGGGCTGCGGTACCGGTCAGGCCACGCGCTCGCTGGCAGGGCTCGGATGCTCGGTGACCGCTGTCGAGCCGGGTGCCGGCATGGCCGCGCTTGCTCGTCGGCGTCTCGCCTCTTTCCGTAACGTCCAAGTCGAGTCGTCGACGTTCGAGGCGTGGGACGACCACGGTCGACGATTCGATGTGCTCGTGGCCGCGTCGTCATGGCACTGGGTCGACCCGGCGATTCGCTGGCGGCGAGCGCACGACGTGCTCCGTCCCGCCGGCTGGATGGCGCTGCTGGGGAACGTCGTCATCCGGCGCTCGGGAGAATCGGAGGTCTACGCCGAGACCGCCGATCTCCATGAGCGATTCTGTCCCGGAAATCCTGACTGGGGGCCTCCACCCCTTGAGGACGACGTGTGCGCCACTGACAAGGGCTGGGGCCCGGTCGGCGATTCCGGAGGATTGTTCGGTCCAGCCATCGTGCGCTGGTATCCAACCGTCCAGTGGTTCACAGGGGACGGGTTCGCCGATCACCTTCGCTCGTTGTCTCCGTACCGGAGACTCCCGTACGACGTCCGCGAGCCTTTGCTCGACGCCGTCGCCGATCGGATCCGCACGCGGATGGGCGACCGGGCCGCCCGCCGGTATCTGAGCGTTCTGCGGGTCGGACGGCGCGCCCAGTGAGATCAGGCGCCCATGGCCGCCGTGTTCGTCCTTCAGGCGTTCCCGGGTGCCTGTCGGCGGCAGAATGGTGGGGGTGGAGGACTGGGGGGTCGCGTTGATCGCGGCGGGGGCGGCCGTGGCCGGGAGTGTGGTGACGGGGTGGTTCACGCGGAGTACCGGGGTTCGGCAGGCCGATGCCGCCCGGCATGCCGGGGAGGAGCAGGCCGCGGCCGCCCGGCACGCCGGGGAGCAGCAGGCCCGCGCGCTCCTGCGCTCCGTCCAGGCGACGCTCAGCGATCAGCGCGCCATGCGTCGGCTGGATCTGCGGCGGCAGGCCTACGTCGCGTTCCTCGTCGTGGCCGAACGGCTTCTGGAGGCGCGCCGCAGTGGCACCGGCATCAGCCGGCCGCTCATGAGCGACGCTCGCCACGCGATGTACGTCGTCACCCTTGAGGGACCGACTGAGGTTTCGAGCGCCGCCTCCCTGGTCGTGGAAAGCGCGCTCCGGTCCGTGGGTGGCCGTGCGGGCGGGCTCGAGGATGTGCAGGCAGCCGTACGCGACTTCTTGTTCGCGGCGCAGGACGCGCTCAGGTCGCCGCCCGGGTGAGACGGCCTCCCCGACCTGGCGAGGAACCGTGTCGGGGAGTCTGCCTCGCAGTCCACGGACGCGCCGTCCGGCGCGTCAGGCGCCCGTCGCCTCGTGTTCTGCCATGCGTTTGAACTCGCCCAGGTCGTAGTTGGCCAGGGTCGCGTCGAGGTTGGTGAGGGCGCCGAGGTGTTCCAGGAAGCCCTTGGGGTCGTATTCGATCTGGAGCGTCACCCGGCTCTCCGTGTCGCTGAGGTGGTGGAAGGTGACCACGCCCGCGTGGTGGACGCCCTCCGTCGTGCGCCAGGCGATGCGCTCCTGGGGGATCACCTCGGTGAGTTCCGCCACGAAGCTCTTGTCCGCGCCGGGGAGCGAGACCTGCCAGGCGAAGGTGGTGCCGTCGATCCGCTGGACGTGCTTCACGTGGCTCAAGAAGGCCGGCCAGCGCTCCACGTCCGCCCAGAGTTCCCAGCTCACGGCCACGGGTGCCTTGATGTCGACCGCTTCGAGCAGTGAGGATGCCATGCGTCCATCTCTCCTTCGTACGTGGTGCGTTCGGCGGGTCCGGTGACTCTCCTCCCGTTACCCGCGGACGTGCGATCCACCGCCGTGGATGTTCCGCCGCCGGGAATTCGCCCCGCCGTCGCCGTTCGTCCGGCATGCTGGCCGCGGCGGTGGACCGGTCGGCGGTTCGCCGCGGTACAGGAGAGGAGGGCGCCTTCGTGGGCGACTGGATACGTTGCTACCACCCGGCACCCGAGGCCGGGTTCCGTCTGCTCTGCTTCCCGCACGCCGGCGGGTCGGTCAGCGCCTATCACGCGATGTCCGCCGCCGTCACGGGTGTCGTGGAGCCGCTGGTCGTGCAGTACCCGGGGCGGCAGGACCGGTTCGGCGAGCCGTTCGCCGCGGGGCCGGACGAGATCGTCGACGCCGTCTTGGACGAGCTGCCCCAGGGCCCGGGGGACGCGCCCCTCGCCCTGTTCGGGCACAGCATGGGCGCCCTGGTGGCGTTCGAGGCCGCACGGCGTCTGGAGGCCGAGGGGCGGCCCCCCGTGGCCCTGTTCCTCTCCGGCCGGGCGGCGCCCGCCGTGGCCCGGCCCGCGGCGGGGCGTGCCGTGCGGGACATGACCGACGCGGAACTCGTCGAGGAGATGCGCAAGTTGTCCGGGACCGCCGACGAGCTGCTCGACTCACCCGAGCTGCTCTCGCTGTTCCTGCCGCCGATGCGCGCCGACTACCAGATCGTCGACGACTACGTCTACCGGCCCGGGAAAGCGCTGGGTTGCCCCGTCGTCGTCCTCACCGGCGACAACGACCCGCGCGTCACCCCCGACGAGGCGCGCGCCTGGGAGAGCGAGACGCGGGGCGCCTTCTCCTGTCACGTCCTGGCCGGGGGCCACTTCTTCCTCGACGCCCATCTGCCGTACGTCGCGGGCGTCATCGCCTCCTCGCTGCCCGATCGGAAGGCGATGACGACCCCGTAAGTGACGAACCCGTGCGTGTCGTTCGGGCCGTCGTGTCCGGGTGCGTCGGCTACTTGGGGGGCTCCTCCGCCTCGAACTCCGCGAGGAGCGCGTCCAGCGAGTCGTCCGCCCCGTCCGGCTCCTTCGCCTCGACGATGCGTACCGCCAATTCCTGGAGGGTCAGTTCCTCCAGGAACAGGGTGATCGGTACGTCGATGCCGAGCTCGTCCCGGAGCCTGCCGACCAGGTGGACGGCGGTCAGCGAGTCGCCGCCCGCCGCGAAGTAGGTCGTCCCCGGGGCGAAGCCGGCCGTCCCCTGGGCGGTGGCGCCGGGCGTGTCCAGGCCCAGGGCCTCGGCCAGGACGGCGTGGACCGTCGGCAGCAGCTCCGCATCCGGGGCGGGGGCCGTGGCGGACACGGCGGATTCGGGTTCCGGGGTCCTGGGCGCCGTCTTCAGCGTCAGCGCGCCGTACCTCTCCCCCGCGAAGGGGTACGGCGGCAGGCTCACCCTGCGGGCGCCCTCCGCCGCCTCCGGCCAGGCGACCGTGCCGCCCTTGAGCCACAGCTCCCCGAGTTCGCGCAGGCCGGCCACGTCCGGGCCGTCCTCCTGCTCCGGCCACGGGCGGCCCTCCGCCAGCGCCAGCAGCCGCTGGGCCGCCTCCGCCGGGTCCGCTGCCAGGACGTACGCGCGTACGTCCATGGGGGTACGGGCCGTGCGCAGCGTGTGCGCCGTGTCGGCGAGGGAGGGGGCGTCGGGAGAGCGCAGGACCGCGGCGAGCCGGGCCGCGAGCGCGGTGAGGGCGGTCTCCGTCCGGGCCGACAAAGGGAGGATCTCGGTCCTGCGGTGCCGGGACCGCGGGGCGTGGCGGGGGCGTTCCGGGGCCTGTTCCAGGACGACGTGGACGTTCGTACCGCCGATTCCCAGTGAGCTGATTCCCGCGCGGCGCGGGCCGTCGGCGGGGCGGGGCCACGGGGTCGCGCGGTCCACGACGTGGAACGGCGAGTCTGGCAGGCCCAGTTGGGGGTGCGGGCGGGTCAGACTGACCGTGGGGGCCAGTGTCGCGTGCTCCAGCATGAGCGTCGCCTTGATGAGCGAGGCCACGCCCGCGGCCGCGTCCAGGTGGCCTATGTTCGACTTCACCGAGCCTATGCCGATGCCGGTGGCTACTTCTCCGGCTGTGCCGGTGCCTGTGTCTGTTCCCGTTTCCGGTACGGGGGCGAACGCCGCCTTTGCCGCCGCCAGTTCGACGCGGTCGCCCAGTTCCGTCGCCGTGCCGTGGGTCTCCACGTACTGGGCCGCCGACGGGGTGAGGCCCGCCGCCGCCCAGGCCTCGACGATCGCCGCGGTCTGCTGTTCGACGCCGGGGGCGGTGAAGCCGAGCTTCGTGGCGCCGTCGTTGGTCAGGGCGCTGCCGCGCAGGACCGCGCGGATCGGGTCGCCGTCGGCGAGCGCGTCGGACAGGCGGCGCAGGACGACGACGCCCACGCCGCTGCCCGGCACCGTGCCGGCCGCCCGCTCGTCGAAGGGGCGGCAGCGGCCGTCGGGCGAGAAGATGCCGCCCTCGTAGTGGACGTACCCCTGTCGGCGGACGGTGTCGACGCTGACGCCGCCCGCGAGCGCGGTGTCGCACTCGCCGAGGAGCAGCGCCTGGGCGGCGAGGTGCACGGCGCTCAGCGAGGTCGAGCAGGCCGTCTGCACGGTCAGGCTCGGGCCTTCGAGGCCGAGGCGGTAGGAGATCCAGGGGGCGAGGAACTCGCGGTCGGTGAGGATGCGGATCTGCATCGCGCCGATGGACGCGGCCAGTTCGCGGTCGGTGTGGGCGGCCAGCATGTGCTCGGTCGGGCTGCCGCCGACGTACACCCCGGTGCGGTCCGGGGCGGCGAGCGGGTCGCGCCCGGCGTCCTCCAGGGCGGCCCAGGCGGTCTCCAGGAGGAGCCGGTGCTGGGGGTCCAGGGCGGTGGCCTCGGTGCGGTTGAAGCCGAACAGCTCGGCCTCGAAGCGGTCGGCGTCGGCCAAGTAGCCCTTGGTGGGCACGTGTTCGGGGCGGCGCAGTTCGGCCGGGTCCGCGCCGTCGGCCAGCAGCTCCGCCTCCGTGAAGTCGGTGAGGGAGCAGACGCCGTCGCGCAGGTTGGCCCAGTACGTGTCCAGGTCGGGGGCGCCGGGGAAGCGGCCGCTCATGCCGACGATCGCGATCGCCGAGTCGGAGACGTCGGTGACGTCAGTGGCGTCGGGGGCGTCGGGGGCGGGATCCGTGCCGGTGGTGGTCTCGGGTGTTGCCGTCCGGTCGGCTTCGGGCACCCGGGTGGAGGCCTGGGGTGTTGGCTCGGTCATCGTGGCGTGCCCTTTCTGGAGCGGAGCCGTTGTGCGGCGGCGTTCTGGCGTGCGCGGCGGTCGCCGCCCCTGCGTTCCGCCGCTGTGACGGCGGGGGCCTCGGTCGCCCTGGTGGGCGCTTCGTCCGGGGCGCGTGGGTGGCGCCGGTCGAGATGCGCGGCGAGCGCGGCGACGGTGGGGTGGCGGAACAGGTCGACCAGGGTGAGGTCGGCGGCGGCGTCCGATTCCCCGGCCGTCGGCAGCGCGCGCAGGGCGTCCAGGACGCTCAGGAGCCGTACCGAGTTGCCGCCGAGGTCGAAGAAGTTGTCCTGGACGCCCACCCGTTCGAGGGTCAGCGCGTGGGACCACACCTGTGCCACGCGCCGCTCGGTGTCCGTGCGGGCGGCAACGTACGTACGGCTGAACTCCGGCCGCCGCGGCGTCGGATCGGGCAGCCGGGCCCGGTCGATCTTGCCGGAGCGGTTGAGCGGCAGTGCGTCGAGGTGGACGTAGACCTCGGGGAGCATGAAGCCGGGGAGGCGTTCGGCGAGGTGGGCGCGGAGGTCGTCGTCGGCGGGGGTGGCGCCCTCGCGGTGCACGACGTAGGCCACCAGCCGCTGGTCGGGGGCGGGCCCCGGGGTGGCGGGGGCGGGCCCCGGAGCGGGGGTGGCGGTGGTGCGCACGGCGGCCGCCGCGACCGCCACGTCCGGGTGGCCCGCCAACAGGGCCTCGATCTCGCCGAGTTCGATGCGGATGCCGCGGAGTTTGACCTGGGAGTCGGAGCGGCCGAGGTAGTGGAGCCGGCCGTGCGCGTCCACGCGGGCGAGGTCCCCGGTGCGGTACATGCGGGAGCCCGGCGGGCCGTACGGGTCGGCGACGAAGCGTTCGGCGGTCGGGCCGGGGCGGCCGATGTAGCCGCGGGCCAGCGAGGCGCCCGCGATGTAGACCTCGCCGCTCACGCCGGTGGGCACCGTGCGCAGGCGGGCGTCCAGGACGTGGACGCGGGCGCCCGGGACGGGGCGGCCGATCACCACGGGCTCGCCCGGTTCGAGGTCGGCGGTGGTCGCGTAGACGGTGGCCTCGCTCGGGCCGTACGCGTTGACGATCCGGCGGCCGGGTTCGCCCAGCCGCTCGACCAGCTCGGCGGGGCAGGCCTCGCCGCCGACAGCGAGCGTCCGCAGGTGCGGCAGGCGCCCCTTGATGTCGGGCAGCAGCATCGCGGCGGACGGCGGCAGGAAGACGTACGTGATGCGGGAGTCCCGCAGCCTGGCGAAGAGCGCCTCGCCGAGGCGTTCGTCGTCGCGCGCGATGTGCAGCTCGGCGCCGGCGACCCAGGGGAAGAACAGGTCGGACACGGCGACGTCGAACCCGAACGACACGAACTGCAGGACGCGGTCCTCGGCGGTGACGGGGAACGCGGGGCGCACGGCTCGGGTGAGGTTGAGCAGCGCCCGGTGCTCGACGGCGACGCCCTTCGGGACACCGGTGGAGCCGGAGGTGAACAGGACGTAGGCCAGGTCGTCGGCGGTGGGAGCGGGCGCCGGCGGGAGCGCGGGTGCGGGCTCGTCGGCGGCCGGCGGGGTGTCCGCGCGCAGGCAGGGGACGCCGAGCCGCTGTCCGGCGGCCTCGGTCGGGGCCGCCGTCAGGAGCAGGCCCGTGCCGGACGCCTCGACCATGTGCGCGAGGCGGGCGTGCGGGTGCGCCTGGTCGAGGGGGACGTACGCGCCGCCCGCGCGCAGCACCGCGAGCGCCGCGATGCCCATCTCGGGCGAGCGGGGCAGCAGCAGACCGACCCGGAAGCCGGGGCGTACGCCGGCCGCGCGCAGCCGAGTGGCCAACGCGTCCGCTCTGTCGAGCAGTTCGCGGTAGGTCAGCCTGGTGTCGCCGCAGACGAGGGCGGTGGCGTCGGGCCTGGTGGCCGCGACGTCCGCGATCAGGTCGGGCACCAGGCGGTCGGTGGGTGCCGCCTCGGCCGTCCGGTCGGCGGCCGCGAGGGCCGCGCGGCGCTCGTCGGCCGGGACGGCGTCGAGTGCGCGGAGCGGCAGGTCGGGGCGGGCGAGGGCGGCGTCGAGCAGCGTACGGAAGTTCCGCGCCCAGGCGCGGACGGTGGCGGCCTCGAAGAGGTCGCGGCGGTAGATGAAGTGGGCGGCGAGGGCGGGGGCGGGGGTGGCTGTTGGGCCCTTGGGGGGTTCCGCCCCATGGTCGCCCCCCGGGGCCTCCGCGGGCTCCTGCCAGCGTTCGACGTGCAGGTGGAAGTCGAACTTCGCCGTGCGCAGGGCCAGGGGGAGGCGTTCGACCCGGGCGCCCGTCAGCGTGAGGGACAGGTCGGTGTCGTCGTCGTAGGCGAAGACCAGTTGCACGACCGGGTCGTGGCTCGTGTCGCGGGTCGGGGCGAGGGTGTTCACGACGGCCTCGAAGGGCGCGTCCTGGTAGGGGCCGCCCGCCAGGAGTTCCGCGCGGATCCGGCCGATCAGCTCGCCGTACGTCGGGTCGCCGGACAGGTCGACGCGCAGCGCCAGGGTGTTGGTCAGCATGCCGACCATCTCCTGGAGTTCGGACCGGTCGCGCCCCGACACGGGGAAGCCGATGACGAGGTCGTCGCGGCCCGTCAGCCGCCCCAGGAACGCGGCGTACGCGGCGAACAGCGCCATGAACGGCGTGGCGCCCCGGGTCCGGGCCACCGCCGCCAGGCGCTCGCGCACCCCGGCGTCGAGCAGGAACCGCTCGCTGCCGCCCGCCGCGGAGCGCACCGCCGGGCGGGGCCGGTCCAGGGGCGGCGAGACGACCTCGGGGGCGCCGCGCAGCCGCCCGGCCCAGTGCGCGACGGCCTCGGCGTAGGCGCCCTCGGCCTGGCGGTCGCGCTGCCAGGCGGCGAAGTCCGGAAACTGGAGCGGGAGTTCGGGGAGAGCGGGAGGTACGGGGTGGGCCGGGTGCGCGCCGCGCTCGTTCTCGTACGCCGTCGACAGGTCCCGCAGGATGACGCCCAGGGACCAGCCGTCGCAGACCAGGTGATGCGCCACGAGCAGCACGCGGTGGCTGCCGTCGTCGACGGCGTACACCGTGCAGCGCAGCAGCGGTCCGGTCGCCGGGTCGAAGGGGCGGGCGGCGTCCGCCCGCATCCGGTCGTCCGCCTCGCCCGCCGGTACGTCCCGCGCGAGCGTGACGTGCGCGCGCCCCGTGGCGGAGACGATCTGCGCCTGTGTGCCGTCGGCGGCGGTGCGGAAGACGGTGCGCAGGGCCTCGTGCCGGGCCACGACGGCGTCCAGCGCGCGGGTGAGCGCGTCGGCGTCGAAGGGGCCGTGCACGGCGAAGGCGGCGGGGACGTTGTACTGGGGAGTGCCGGGGTCCAGCCGGTCCAGGACCAGGAGGCGGGCCTGGGCGTCGGAGACGGGGAACTCGTACTCCTCCGGGGCGGCCGCCGGGGGTGTCTGGGTCGGGGGGTGCGGCTGGTTCGGGGGGTGCGGCTGGGTCGCCGGGTGCGGGGCGTCCGCCGGGTCGTGCGGGGTGTCCGCCGGGTGCGGTGCGTCCACTGGGTTCACTCTCCCTGGAGGGGGGTCGGAAGGCCGGCGAGGATCTCTTCGAGCGCCGCGGCGATCCGCGCGGCCGGTTCCGCGTCGAGCACCTCGACGTGGGAGCAGGCCAGTTCGCGCACGTCGACCGAGGCGGCGGCACGGCGCCAGGCCGCCGCCTTCTCCTCGGTGGGGATGGCCTCGGCGTCGCGGGTGGCGGCGAAGAGGGTGACGGGGCCGTCGTACCGGGACGGGACCCAACTCCTGCCGAGCGTCACGTGGTGGGCGATGGCCTCGGTCAGCGCGGCCAGGCGGTGCTCGCCGATGCCGTCCAGCACGGCCTTGCGCTCCCGGACGATGCGCCGGGCCTCCTCGGCCACGACCGCCGGCGCGAGGGGGGTACGGGCGATCTCGGGGGGCTTGGGCATGGCGTCCACCACGGCGAGCAGCGCGACCTCCTCGCCGTCCGCGCGCAGCCGTACGGCCATCTCGTGGGCGACGGGTCCGCCGAAGGACCTGCCGATCAGGAGGTAGGGGCCGTGCGGCCGGACGGCCCGGACGCGGTCGACGTACTGCCCCGCCAACTCGCCGACGCCATCCGGCATTTGGTAGTCCGCACCCTGGGACAGCGCCGGTGTCTGGAGCGCGTACACCGGGCGGTCCGGGGCGAGGTGGGGCAGCAGGGCCGCGTAGGCCCAGGCCACGCCGAGACCGGGATGCACGCAGAACAACGGGAGCCGGTCGCCGCCGCCGACGCGGAGGGTAAGCAGCGGGGCCAGGCCCCCGGGATCGGCGGGGCCGGGGGTCCCGCCTTCGGAGGCGACGGACGTACGGGCACCGGGCGCATGCCCGGCGGACGTACGGACGCCGGACGAATGGTCGCCGGGTGCACGCCCGTCGGACGTACGGTCACCGGGCACGCGCCCGTCGGACTCGCGGTCACCGGACGACGTACGGTCGCCGGCCGCAGGGTCACCCCACACACGGCCGCCGGCCGCGCCACCGCCCAACCCGGCGCCGCCCGACGCGCCCTCGCCCGACCCGGCGTCGCCCGACCCGGCACCGTCCAACCGGGCCAGGAGCCGGGCGGGCGTCGGCGCCGCGAAGAGGGTCGCCACCGGCACCCGCGCCCCCCAGGCCTCCTCGATCCGTCCGGCGAGCCGCAGCGCGCTCAGCGAGTGGCCGCCGGACGCGAAGAAGTCGGTGTCCGGTCCGGCCTCGCCGCCCAGCACCTCGCCGAACAGCGCGCACAGCTCCTTCTCGCGAGGCGTACGAGGCGTACGTGACGCACCTGCCGCCGCTCCCGCCGGGGCCCCGGGTTCGGGCAGCGCGGCACGGTCGGTCTTGCCGTGCGGGGTGAGCGGCACGGCGTCCACGCGGGCCCAGGCGGTGGGCAGCAGGTGGGCGGGGAGGACGCGGGCGGCGTGGGCCCGTACCCGCGTCAGGAGGTCCGCGTCGCCGTCGGGCGCTGAACCGGGGCTGCCGTCCTGCTCCGGCACCACCCACGCCACGAGCCGCTTGCCGCCACCCGGCGCGGGCCGCGCGGCGACCACCGCGCGGGTCACGCCGGGGCACGTCGCCAGCGCCGCCTCCACCTCCGCCGGTTCGACGCGGAAGCCGCGGATCTTGAGCTGGTCGTCGGCGCGGCCGGCGAACATGAGGGTGCCGTCGGAGTGCCGGCGGGCGAGGTCGCCGGTGCGGTACATGCGGGTGCCCGGGGCGCCGTACGGGTCGGGCACGAAGCGTTCGGCGGTGGCGGCGGGGCGGCCCAGGTATCCGTGGGCGAGACCGGCCCCGGCGAGGTACACCTCCCCCACGCATCCGGTCGGCACGGGGCGCAGAGCGGCGTCCAGGACGTGGACGCGGGTGCCGTCGAGCGGCCGGCCGATCGGCAGCGGGGCGCCCGGGGGGCGGTGGGCCGTGACGGCGGGGCCCGCCACGGGGTGGGCCGTCGCGAAGACCGTCGCCTCCGTGGGGCCGTAGGCGTTGACGACGGTCACCTCGGGGCAGTGTTCCGCGACGCGGCGCACCGCTTCCGGGTCGACGACGTCGCCGCCGGTCCACACCGCGCGCAGCCCGCGCAGCGCGCCCGGCGCGAGCTCCGCGACCGCGCGGAAGAGTTCCGCCGTCAGGAACAGCGCGCTCACGCGCCGCTCGGGCAGCACCCTGGCCAGCAGGGCGGGCGTGACGGGCTCGTCGGGGCAGACCACGACCGTGCCGCCGTTCAGGAGGGGGACCCACACCTCGTAGGTGGCGGCGTCGAAGGTGTGCGGGCTGTGCAGCAGCACGCGGCGGTGCGGGGACCCCGGGCCGAACGAACCGACGCCCTCGCCCTCCCCATCACCCTCGACGCCGTCCCTCTCCCCGCCCCCGGCCCCGGACCCGTTCCGGAAGGACCCGTCGGCGGCCAGTTCGGTGAGGGCCCGCTGCGGGATCACGACGCCCTTGGGCTCGCCGCTCGACCCGGACGTGTACATCACGCACGCGGCCGCGTCGGGGCGCGCCGGCGGGAGGCTCCCCCCGGACTCCGGTGTCCGTCCGTGTACGTCCAGGCGGCGCACCTGCGCGGGCAGCTCCACGGACGGCTCCCCCGCCGTCAACACCAGCCCCGCCGACGCCCCGGCCAGCAGCCGCGCGAGCCTCTCGGCGGGCTGTGCCGGGTCCAGAGGCAGCCAGCAGGCGCCCACCTTGAGCACGGCGAGCTGCGCGACGATCAGGGCCGGTGAGCGGCGCAGGAGCAGGGCCACCGTGGCGCCGGGCGTCACGCCCGCCGCGACGAGGCGGCGGGCCAGTCGGTCCGATTCCGCGGCGAGGCGCCCGTACGTGAGGACGCCGTCGCCGCTCTCCACGGCGGGCGCGTCCGGCGTACGGGCCGCCTGCGCGGCGAACCGGCCCGGCACGGTGGCGGGCCCGGCCACCACCGCCGCCCGCGCTCCGGCGGACGCGGCGAGCAGCCGGGCGCGCTCCTCGTCGGGGAGTACGTCGATCCGGTCCACCGGCGTGGCGGGGTCGCCCGCGAGCTGCTCGAAGGCGCGTGCGAGGCGGGCCGCGACGGCCGCCGCGGGGATGCCGTGCCGGCAGGTCACGGCGAGGAGCATCCGCTCCCCCGCGACGACGGCGAGGGTCACGGGGTAGTGCGTGGCGTCCCGTACGTCCGTCACGCGGACCGTGTCCGGGCCCTCGTGTCCGGCCCGGTCGGCCCCGCGCGGGAAGTTCTCGAACGCGAGGACGGAGTCGAACAGCTCCCCCGGCCGGGCCTCATGCCCGGCGCCCCCGCTCGTGGCCTGGGTCTCGGCCTCGGCGGCCAGCCGTTGTACGTCCATGAGCCGCACGTGGTGGTACGGGGCGAGGCGCCACTGCTCGTCCTGGACGCGGGTGAGCAGCCGTCCGACGGTCTCACCGTCGCACAGCCGCACCCTGACGGGCAGCGTGTTGATGAACAGGCCCACCATCTCCCCGGCCCCGGGCAGGTCGTGCGGGCGGCCCGAGACGACGCCACCGAAGACCAGGTCGCGGCCGCCGGTCATCCGGGCGAGGACCAGGGCCCAGGCGGCCTGGGTCAGGGTGTTGAGGGTGACGCCCGCGTCGGCGGCGCGCCGGGTGAGGGCGGCGGTCAGTTCCGCGGTGAGGTGCAGGCGTACCGCGTCGGGTTCGGCCGGCTCGCCGCCGGGGGTGTCGGCGTACGTCTCCTCCTCCGGGTCCGGGGGCAGGAGCGGAGCGGGCCGTTCCAGGCCGGCCAGCGCCTCGCGCCAGGCGGCCTCGGCACGGCCCTTGTCCTGCCGGTTCAGCCACAGCGCGTACTGCCGGTAGGGCACGGGGGGCGGCAGGGCCCGGCCGGTGACCAGGGCCGCGAGGTCGCGTTCGAGGACCGGGACCGACCAGCCGTCGAGCAGGATGTGGTGGAAGGAGAGGACGAGTTCGCTTCCGGTGTCGTGCCGCACGAGCAGGGCGCGCAGGGCGGGCGGACGCGCCAGGTCGAAGCGGCGGGCACGGTCCCGCGCCAGCAACGCATCTGTCTCGGCGGTCACTTCGGGTTCCGTCCGGCCCCTCAGGTCGATCTCCCGCCACGGCACCGCGACCGCGTGCGGGATCACCTGCACGGGGCGTTCGAGGCGTTCGTGGCGGAAGCAGGCGCGCAGGTTGGGGTGCCGTTCCAGGAGGGCGGTGAGCGCGTTCCGTACGGCGTCCGGGGCGATCGCGGGACCGATGCGGAAGCGGGCCTGCACCACGTAGGGGTCGGGGCCCTCGGTGTCCCGTACGGCGTGGAACAGCAGCCCTTCCTGGACCGGGGTGAGCGGCAGCACGTCCGCGATGCGCCCGCTCATCGCCGGTCCTGCGGGTCGGTCGCGGGACCGGGGCCGGGGAGGTCCGTCGCCCCCGGCAGCTCGCCCGGCCGGCCCGGATCACCTGGATCACCGAAATCTCCCAGGTCCCCCAGGTCGCCCTCCAGCATGGCCAGTTGGTCCATGGAGAGGTCCACCAGCGGGAAGTCCGACGGGGTGGCGCCGATGGGGGCGCCCTCCGCCGTCTCCCTCGCGAGCGCGGCGATGCCCTCGCGCCACAGGCGGGCCAGCTCCCGTACGTCCGCCTCGGCGAGGACCTCTTCCGCGTACGAGAAGGTCACTTCGAGGCGCAGGCCGTCCGCGCCCTCCGTGGCGAGGGCGTCGATCTCGACCGCGTGCCCGAGCGGTACGGCGTCGGGGGCGCCGTCGAGGAGTTCGCCGCCGGCCGCGTCACCGGCGGTGAGCCGCCCGAGGTAGTTGAACCGCACGTCGGGGACGGGGAGCTCGGCGAGGACGGGGGCCGTGTCGGGGTTGAGGTGGCGCAGGAGGCCCCAGCCGATGCCGCCGTTCGGCACGGACCGCAGCCGCTCCTTGACGGCCTTGAGCGCCTCGACCGCCGCGCGCGGCCCGGTGTCCGCCCCGACGTCGAGCAGCACGGGGTACTGGGTGGTGAACCAGCCGACCGTCCGGGACACGTCGGCGGGCGCGGACAGGACCTCCCTGCCGTGCCCCTCCAGGTGGACGAGCAGGCCGGTCCCCTCACCCCGGTGGCGTACGGCGGCCGTGGCGAGGGCGGTGAGGAGCACCGCGTCGGGGCCGCAGTTGAAGGCGGCGGGCAGGGTGGTGAGCGCGGCTTCGGTGAGGTCGGCGGGCAGCTCGACGGTGAGGGTCGCGCGGCGGCCCCCGCGACCGCGTCCCGCACAGAGGAGGGAGCCCTCCGCCGCCGCCAACTGTTCCATCCACCAGGCCTGTTCGACGGCCGACCGGGTGTTTACCGCTTCCTCGGCGAGCAGTCCGGCCCACCGGGTGAAGGAGGTGCCGGGGGCCGGCGCCTGGGCGGGGTCCCCGGCGAGCGCGGCGGCCAGTTCGGGGCCGATGATCCGCCACGAGACGCCGTCGACCGCCAGGTGGTGCACGGTCAGGAGCAGGACGCCCCGGTGCTCCGGTCCGGCGTCGAGCCAGACGGCGCGGTGCATCTCGCCGTCCTCGGGGGCGAGGCGGATCTTGCGGGCCAGCTCCCGGGCCTTCGCGAGGGCCTGTGCCTCGTCGGCGACGGCGACGCGTTCGGGGCGGGCACCCGGCGGGGCCTGTTCGGCGACCTCGACCTCCCGTTCCGGCGCCAGCAGCCGCATCCGCAGCGCCGCGTGCCGCCGGGTGAGGGAGCGCACCGCGGCCTCGACGCGTGCCTGGTCCGTGCCGGGCGGCACGGGGAACGCCATGGACTGGGTGAACGCCCAGGTGTCGCCGCCCTGTTCGAGCCACCAGCGCATGACGGGCGTGAGCGGGAAGCGGCCCGCGCCGGTGTCGCCGTCGTCCGGTCCCCCGGCAGCCGACGCCCTTACGTGGACGGCCAGTTGGGCGGGCGTACGCAGGGTGAAGACGTCGCGGGGGGCGAGGGTGAGTCCGGCCGCCGACGCCTGTCCGGCGAGCTGGATGGCCATGATGCTGTCGCCGCCGAGCCGGAAGAAGTCGTCGTCGGCGCCGATGTCCGCGACGCCGAGGACACGCGCGAAGAGGTCGCACAGCTCCTTCTCGCGGGCGGAGGCGGGTGCGCGCGTCGCGGTGGTGGCCCGGGGGGCGGGCAGGGCGGCCCGGTCGAGCTTGCCGCTGCGGGTCAGGGGCAGTTCGGGCAGCTGGACGACGTCCGTGGGCACCATGTGCGCGGGCAGCAGGCCGGCGGCGTGCGCGAGGAGTTCGTTCGGGTCCAGGGTGTGGCCGGGGGCGGGGACCGCGTAGCCGACGAGCTGCGGCCTGCCGCGGCCGTCCTCGCGTACGACCGCGACCGCGCGCGCCACCGAGGGGTGCCCGGTGAGGGCGGCGGCGACCTCGCCCGGCTCGATGCGCAGGCCGCGCAGCTTGACCTGTTCGTCGGTGCGGCCCAGGTAGTGCAGGGTGCCGTCGTCGGCGCGGAAAACCAGGTCGCCGGTGCGGTACATGCGGGACCCGGGGGCGCCGTAGGGGTCGGCGACGAAGCGCTCGGCGGTGGCCGCGGGCCGGTTCAGGTAGCCCCGGGCCAGGCCCGCCGAGGAGAGGTACAGCTCCCCCGCGACGCCGACGGGCACCGGCCGCAGCCGGGCGTCCAGGACGTACGCGGCGGTGCCCGCGACCGGGGTGCCGATGGGCGGGGCGGTGCCGTCGCCCGCCAGGGGGCCGGACAGGGTGGCGGCGACGGTGGCCTCGGTGGGGCCGTACGCGTTGTGGAAGCGGCGCCCGGCGACGGCCCAGCGGGCCACGAGCGGGGGCGGGCAGGCCTCGGCGCCGACGGCGAGGGAGCGCAGCGCCGGGTAGGGGCCCTCGGGCACGGTCGCGAGGACGGACGGCGGGATCATCGCGCAGGAGATCCGCCGCTCGGTGAGGACCCGGCCGAGACCGTCCCCGGCGAGGGGGCCCGGCGGCGGCACGACGAGGGTGGCGCCGGGCCCGAAGGCCATGCACATCTCGGCGACGGAGATGTCGAACGCCGGTGAGCCGAGCTGGAGGACGCGGGCGTCGGCGGCCAGCGCGAAGCGGTCCACGAGGCTGTGGGCGAGCGCGGCGAGACCGGCGTGCGGGACGACGACGCCCTTGGGGGTGCCGGTGGAGCCGGAGGTGTGGATGACGTAGGCGGCGTGGGCCGGGTCCAGGGGCACGGGCGGCAGGGGCGCGCCCGTGTACGCGTCGTCGTCCAGGACGATGCGGGGCAGACCGGTGTCCGGCAGGACCCCGGCTGCGGCGGTGCGCGCGTCGGTGACCAGGAGCGCGGGCGCCGCGTCGGCCAGGGCGGCCCGGACGCGCTCGGGCGGGTAGTCGGGGTCGACCGGGAGATGGGCGGCGCCGGCCCGCTGCACGGCGAGCGCGGCGACCGGGAAGTCCGCGCCACGGCTCAGGGCGAGCGCGACGGTGCGCCCCGGGCCCGCCCCGTGCCGGGCGAGGAGGCCCGCCAACCGGTCGACTCGGTCGGCCAGTTCGGCGTAGGTCAGGCGCAGTCCGTCGGCTTCGAGGGCGGGCGCGTCGGGGGTGCGGGCGGCGTGCCGGGCGACGGTGTCCGGCAGCGGCTCGGGGGCGGGCGCGGCCGGGCCCCGCGCGAGGGCGAGCAGGCGGTCGCGCTCGGCGCCGGGGACCACGTCGAGGTCGCGCAGGAACGCGGTCGGGTCGGCGGTGACCTGCTCCAGGAGGGTGAGATAGCTGTCCGCCCAGCGGGTCACGGCCTCGGGCGAGAACAGGTCGGTGCGGACCTCGAAGCTGCCGTCCATGCCGTCGCCGCTGTCCCGCACGACGCCCACGAGGTCGTGTTCGCCGCCGGTGTGGATGCGTTCGGGCTCGGCGAACTCCCGTACGGCGGAGACGCTCGCCTGCTCCGTCAGGTGCATGAACACCCACTGGAACAGTGGGGAGCGGCCCGCGCTGCGCTCGGGGGCGGCGGCCGAGACGATGCGGCCCACCGGCAGGTCGGCGCCCGCCATGAGGGCCGGGAAGTCGGTGCCGAATCGGGCGAGGACGTCGGCGAAGGAGTCGTCGTCGCCGATGCGCCAGCGGGTCGGCACGGCGTTCATCACGTACCCGATGACCTGCTCCAGGCCCTTGGCCGAGCGGTTGGCGACCGGTGTGCCGATGACCAGGTCGCCGGCGCCGGACACGCGGTGCGCGAGGACCGCGAAGGCCGTCATGAGGACGACGTACACGGACGCGCCGCGCTCGCGGGCCAGCGCGCGGACGGCGCGGGTGGTGGGCGCGTCCACGCGGAAGCGGATCTGGACGATGCCGTCCTCGCCGGCGTCCGGGTCCCCGTGGCCCGGCACGGTCAGCGGACCCGGCGGGTCGGCCAGGTAGCGGCGCCAGAAGTCCAGGCGCGCGTCGAAGACCCCGGCGGCCTCCAGCTCGCCCTGCCAGAAGGCGAAGTCGGCGTACTGGACGGCGGGGCGGGTCAGCTTCGGTTCGGTGCCCTCGCGCACGGCGCGGTACGCCTCGGCGAACTCGCTCTGGAGCACGTCGAAGGACCACCAGTCGGTGATGATGTGGTGCAGGCTCAGCATCAGCGTCGTACGCGTGTCGTCGACGCGCACGAAGCGGCCCCGGACGAGGCGCTCCGCCGTGAGGTCGAAGGGGCGGCGGCGGAAGGCGCGGAAGGCCTCCTCGATGGTGGTGCCCGTGCCGCGCAGGTCCTCGCGCTCCAGGACGAAGGGGCCCTCGTCGGGGAAGTCGACGCGTGGGGCGTCCGCCGTGCCGAAGATCCGGGTGCGCAGGATGTCGTGGTGGGCCTGAACGAGGGTGAGCGCGGCCTCCAGGTGGGCCGGGTCGACGGGTTCGGCGCCGTCGGCCGGGTCGGTGAAGTGGTAGGCGCAGCAGAGGTTGAGGGCCGGGGTGCCGGGATACAGCGACTCGTACACCCACAGGTCCCGCTGGGCGGGGCTGAGCGGGACGGCTCCGTCGGCGTCGCGGGGCGGCACGACCGAGGGGATCTCCCGGGCGCGGCCGGCCTCGACGAGGCGGCGCATCAGCCGCACGCGCTGCTCGCCGCTGAGCGCGCTGAAGCGGTCGGCCATGGAAGGCTGGTGGGGGGTCACAGTGCGGCCTCTCTCAGCTCGGCGAGGCGGTGCAGCCCCGCGAGTACCTCGTCGCGTCCGATGCCGAAGTCGATGAAGCAGGCCACCTCGTCGCAGCCCAGGTCGCGCAGGTCGGCGAGCATCTTGGCGCAGTGGCCGGGCGAGCCGAGGAGGCTGCCCCAGGTCAGGTAGCGCTGGAAGGCGAACTCGGCGAGCATGGCGGTCTGTTCGGCGGTCAGCTCCGCGCCGCCGCGCGCGTCGGTGGCGCGGTTGGCGGCGGTCTGACGCAGGTACGAGGCGAGGTAGGCCTTGAGGGGCGCGGCGGCCTGGCGCCGCACCTCGGCGTCGTCGGCGCCGACGTAGGTGTGCGCCATCAGCGTCACCCGGCCGTGCGCGTCGGTGCCCGCCTGGTCGGGGGCGGCGGCGCAGGCCGCGCGGTAGCGGGCGATCTTCTCGGCCAGCTCGTCCCGGCTCTGCCCGACGGTCGCGCCGAGCACCCCGGCGCGCAGCCGGCCCGCGCTCTCCCACGTCTCGGGGTTGCCGGAGGTGGTGAGCCACAGCGGCAGCCGCTCCTGGACGGGCCGGGGCTGCGGGACGACGCTCACCGGCGTCCCGGTGCCGTCGGGGTAGACGGCCGCCTCGCCCGCCCACAGCCGCCGCAGTTCCGGGATGGTCCGCAGGGCGCGCTCCCTGCGGTCGGCGTAGTGCTCCGGGGCGAGGGTGAAGTCGGTGGAGTGCCAGCCGGTGGCGACGGAGATCCCGGCGCGGCCGTGCGAGAGGTTGTCGACGACCGCCCAGTCCTCGGCGACCTTCAGCGGGTGATGCAGAGGCAGTACGACGCTGCCCGCGCGGATGTTGATGCGCTCGGTGGCGACGGCGAGGGCCGCGCTGAGCACGGGCGGGCTGGGAAAGACCTGGCCCACCTGCTGGAAGTGGCGTTCGGGGGTCCAGATGGCGTGGAAACCGAGGCGGTCGGCGGTACGGGCGACGGTGAGGATGTCGTCGTACGTCCGCGAGTGCGGGGTGGCGGTGGCGGTGCCGGGCCGGGCCTCGGTGGCACGGCCGGGTGCGGCCTCGGTGGCGCGGCCGGCTGCGACGGCACCACCCGCTTCGGCGGCCGTGCCGCTGTCCGCGCCGAAGAACATCACGCTGAGGTCCACGGCCTCTTCTCCTGTTCCCTGCTGAGGTGGCTCTGCTGATCCTGCTGGCGGGGCACGCGCGGGCGCCGCGGGATGGGGGTGGCGGCGGGGCCCGGGGAGAGGGGCGCCCGCGCCAGTTCGGCGGCGAGGGCGGCGACGGTGGGCGCGGCGAAGAGCTGCGCGGCCGTCACGGTCCGCGTGTCGGTGGTGAGGCGGGCCGCGACCCGCACGGCGCGCAGCGAGTTGCCGCCGAGGGCGAAGAAGTCGGCGTCCCGCCCGATGTCCGGCACGCCGAGGACGTCGCTCCAGACGGCGGCGACGTCCCGCTCCAGCGGGGTGCGGGGGCCCGTGTCGGGACCGGCCGTCGGGGCCGGGGTCACGGCGGTCCTGTCGCTGTCGTCGGCCCGGCGCGGCGGTGCGTCGGCGACGAGTGCCGACAGGTGGGTGTCCGGCGCGGCGGCGGCCGCCTCCAGGGCCTGGGGCAGTGCGTCCGCGAGCCAGGCCGCGAAGGACTCCTCCAGGCAGTCCGCGCGGTACTCGAAGGTGAGGGTCAGCCCCTCGGGCACTCCGTCGGGCCCGGTGGCGTCGGTGACGTCGACGAGCAGCTCGAAGCGGGCCTCGCCGGTGCGCACCACCTCGACGCCCGCGTCGGCGCCGGGCAGGGCCACCTCGGCGCGCGCGTTGTTCTGCAGGGCGAGGACGACGTCGGTGAAGGGCTGGCGGCCCGGTGGGCGCGGCGGGTTGAGCGCTCCCACGACGTGTTCGAACGGCACGTCCTGGTGGGCGAAGGCGGCCAGGTCGGCGTCCCGGACGCGGGCGAGGAGCTGCCGTGCGGTGGGGTCGCCGGACACGTCGGTGCGCAGTACGAGCATGTTCACGAAGAACCCGACGGCGTCCTCGACGCCGCCGTCCCCCGCGCGGCCCGCCACCGGCGCCCCGATCGCGAGGTCGTCGCCCGCGCCGGCCCGGGTGAGGACGGCGGCGAGCGCGGCGTGCAGCGCCATGAAGAGGGTGGCGCCCTCGGCGCGGGCGGCGGCGACGAGGCGGGCGTGGGCGGCGGCGTCGAGGTGGCGCACCACGGTCGCGGCGGCGGGACCCGGCACGGCGGGCCGGTCCGTACGCCGGGGAAGCAGTGGCCCCTCGGCGCCGAGGCCGTCCAACGCCTCCCGCCAGTGGGCGAGTTGGCGGGCGGCGAGGGACGCCGGGTCGGCGGGCGGGCCGAGGCGTTCGGTCCGGCGGCGGGCGTGTTCGGCGTAGGGGACGGGCAGGGGCGGCAGTGGGTTGTCGACGGCTCCCGCGGTTCTCGCGGCGTACGCGCGGGAGAGGTCGCGGAAGAGGGGCGCGAGGGACCAGCCGTCCCCGGCGATGTGGTGGACCAGGACGAGCAGGGCGTGCTCGCCGGGACGCTCCCGGACGCCGAACAGCGTGGCGCGCACCGGCAGTTCGGCGCCGAGGTCGAAGCGGTGGCGGGCGGCCGTCTCGATCGCCCGCGTCAGCTCCGCCTCGGGGACGGTGGCGTGGCGGAACGGCGGCCGGGCCGCGACGCCGTCCAGCACGCGCCGCGCGGGAGCGCCGTCCACCTCGTCGAAGAGGGTGCGGAGCACGTCGTGCCGGGTGACGACGTCCCCGAGGGCAGCCGCCAGGGCGTCCGGGTCGACCGGGCCGCGCAGCCGCACCAGCATCGGCAGGTTGTACGCGACGCCCGCGCCGAGCCGGTCGAGGAACCACAGCCGGTGCTGGGCGTCGGAGACGGGCAGCGGGGCGCCGCCACCGGCCGGCGCGGGGGCTTCCGGCGGGCGGGACTTGGCGGCGGCGTCGACGTGGGGTGCCAGGGCCGCCGGAGTGGGTGAGCGGAAGAGCGTACGCAGGTCGAGTTCGGCGCCGAGCCGCGCGTGGACGCGGCCGAGCAGCCGCGCGGCCAGCAGGGAGTGGCCGCCCCGGCCGAAGAAGTCCTCGTCCGGCCCGATGGCGGCGACGCCGAGGACGGCGGCGAAGAGGCCGCACAGCGTGCGTACGGTCTCGCTCGGGGCGTCACCGGCACCGCGGCCCACCCCGGGCTCCCGACCACCCGAGCCGCCGGTACCTGTCCTGATCCCGGCGTCACCGACACCCGGTCCGCTTCCGGTGCCCTCGGGCACCTCCCCGCCGGCGCCCGCCTCCCGCGGCGTGGCGGCCGGGGTCCGGGGCGGCTCGGGCAGCGCCGCGTGGTCCAGTTTGCCGTTGGGCGTCAGCGGCAGCGCGGCCAGCGGGACGAAGAGGGCGGGCACCAGGAAGTCGGCCAGCTCGCGCTCGGCGTGCGCGCGCAACTCGGCCTCGGTGGGCGCCTTCTCGGCCCGGCCGCTCGCCACGACGTACGCGACGAGCTGCCGCTCGCCGTCCGCCGGCGCGGGGGCGGCGACCACGGCGGCGCGGTCGACCCCGGGGTGGCGGGCCAGGGCGGCCTCGACCTCGCCGGGCTCCACCCGGAAGCCGCGGATCTTCACCTGGCCGTCGGCCCGGCCCCGGTACTCGAAGGTTCCGTCGGGGCGCCGGCACGCCAGATCGCCGGTGCGGTACATCCGTTCGCCTTCGGTGCCGGTCCCGGGCGGCGCGGCGACGAACCGCTCCGCCGTCAGCGCCGGGTCGCAGTAACCGCGCGCGAGCCCCGCCCCGGCGGCGTACAGCTCGCCGGTGACGCCGTCGGCGACCGGCCGCAGCCGCTCGTCGAGGACGTACAGGCGCTTGCCGGCCAGCGGTGCGCCGATCGGCACCGGGCGGCCCTCGCGCACGTCGTGCGGGGCGATGGGATGGACGGTGAGGAAGACCATGCACTCGACGGGGCCGTAGCCGTTGCTGATCCGCAGACCAGGCGAGCGCTCCAGGGCGCGGGCGACGTGCGGGGGCGACAACGCCTCGCCGCCGACGATCAGTTCGCGCAGCCCGGCGAGCGCGCGGGGGTACTCGTCGACGATCACGTTGAACAGCGACGCGGACAGATACAGGGAGGTGACGCCGTGCTCGGCGGCGAGCCGGGCGATCACCACCGGGTCGGGGCGGCGCCCCGGGTGCAGTACGCACGTCCCGCCGCCCAGCAGCGGTCCCCACAGCTCCAGCACACACGCGTCCCACGACACGGGCGCGCTCTGCAGCCAGACCGCGCCGGGGCCGAAGGCCGCGAAGTCCTGGCCGGTCAGCGTGGCGGTGACGGCACGGTGCGGGGCGACGATGCCCTTGGGCCGTCCGGTCGAGCCGGAGGTGAACATCACGCAGGCCACGTCGTCGGGGGCCACCCGCACCGCACCGCGCGCCAGGGGCGTCGCGTGCGCGGCGTCCTCCAGATACAGCACGGGTACGCCCTCGACGCCCGGCACGGGCACGCCCTCGGCGGCCACCCCGGGCAGCACGTCCGCGACGCCCGACTCCGGTGCCGGCACCGGCACATCCGACGTCGCCCCACGTCGCGCGAGTACCGCCGTGACGGCCGCGTCCGTCGCCATGGCGCGCAGCCGCGCGGCCGGGAAGCCGGGGTCGAGCAGCACGTATCCCGCGCCGGCCTTCAGCGTGCCGAGGACCGCCACGGGCATCTCGGCGGAGCGTTCCAGGTGGACCCCGACGGTGTCGCCGCGCACCACTCCGCGCGCCGCGAGCAGGCCCGCCAACCGGTCGGCGCGCGCGTCGAGTTCGGCGTACGTCAGCCGCTCGTCCCCGTACACGAGCGCGGTCGCGCCCGGCGTCCGCGCCGCCCGCTCCTCGAAGATCTCATGCACGCACCGCGTCATCCTTCTCACCGCCCTGGCGCTCGGTGCCGTCGTCGATGTCCGGCAGCAGTACGTCGATGTCCCTGATCGAGCGGCTCGCCAGCCCCCAGAGCGCGACCGCGAGCCCCGCGACGCCCGCGAGGAAGAGCATCCCGGCCATGCCGCTGCCGGGTCCGTCGCCGAACAGCGGGCCGAGGAGGACGAAGACGCCGCTCCCGTCGCCGGCCTGTGGCTCGAAGAGGTGGTCGGCGAGCGGCCCGGAGACCGCTGTGGCGAGCGGGACGGAGATCTGCGACAGGAACATCACGGCGCCGAAGACCCGGCCCTGCCACTCACGGGGCACCTTGGTCTGCACGATGGCCTGCATGGAGGCGTTGACGAGCGTCATGAGCAGCGCGCCGAGCAGGATGGCCGCACACCAGCCGGTGACCCCGCCGGCCAGCGCCATGGCGATCTGGGCGGTCAGGCACATGCCGACGATGCCGAGCATCATGCCCCGGCCGCGGTTCTTCGGGCCGCCCCAGGCCGCCATCAGCAGTCCGCCGACGACTCCGCCGACGCCGATCGCGCTGTTCACGGCGGCCAGCGCGCCGTTGCCCGACCTGATGAGGACCATGGGCTGGATGACGGCGAAGCCGAAGACCATGACGAGGTTGACCGTGCAGAAGTTCACGGTCATGTCGCGCAGGCTCGGCTGCCGGAAGAGGTAGCGCAGGCCCTCCACGGCCTCCGCGACGATCTTCGAGCGGGGCGCGCCGGCGCCCTCGGGGACCTTGTCGTCCTTCATCCGCACCACGCGTACGCCGATGAGGGCGAAGGCGTAGCTCGCGAGGTCGATGACGAGGACGGCGCCGATCCCGGAGACGGCCACCATGATCCCGCCGAGGGCGGGGCCGCAGATCCCGGCGGCGCTCTTGGCCCCGGCCAACAGGCCGTTGGCGCGGCCCAGTTGGTCCTTGCGCACCAGGAGGGGGACGGCGGCGGTGAGCGCGGGCAGCTGGAAGGCGGAGCTGATGCCGAGGAACACGGTGGCGGGGTAGACCTGCCAGGCCTCCAGGCCGCCGCCGAAGAAGTGCACGAGGGAGAGGAGACCGACGGTGAGGAATCCGCCCACGTCCGCGATCTGGAGGGCGGAGCGTTTGCGGATGCGGTCGATTATCGCGCCCGCGAACGGACTGAACAGGGCCTGGGGAAGCAGGGCGCACAGGGACAGCGCGGTGACGGCGGTGGCCTGCTCGCCGGTGGACCAGACCTCGATGATGAAGGCGAATCTGAGAACGGCGCTCCCGACCAGTGAGACGGCCTGTCCCGACCAGACGAGCATCAGGGGGCCGATGCCGCTGAAGCGGCCCGGCTGCCGTATTTCCCCGGCCCCCGCGGCGGGCTTTACCGTCGCCTTTTCTGCTGCTTTTTCGCGGTCGGACACGTCAGGAGCCGGATATCAGGCTCGCCGGACGCATGTCCGTCCAGTTCGCCTCCACGTAGGCCAGGCAATCGGCCCGTGAACTCGCCTCTTTCACGAGGGTCCAGCCGGCCGGGATTTCCGTGCCGACGGGCCAAAGGGTGTGCTGGTTCTCGTGGTTCACGAGCACCAGATATTCCGCACCCTCATCCTCGAATGGATTAGTGGCCATATACCTTAAACCCCCCGGAAATCCCAAAGAATCCCATTGTGTCCGCAGGGATCATTGCGCGGAGGATCTAATTCCATCAAGCCATTGTGATATTGATCACAGGCCACAAAAGCCCAGGAGGTGCGGTTTGCCCGTATTCCGTTGGTGACTTAACGCGGTTCGCGTGCGAAGGCGGCGCGCGCGGGCCGCGCCGCCCGGCGGCCCAGCTTTGCAATTTGCCCTTTCGTGTCAAGTGCGCGGGCAGGCGCGCGGAGGGGCCGAGTCGACAACCGGAATGCCGACCGGCCCCTTTTCACGCCGGGTTCGCGCCGATTTCACGCCGAGGCACGGCGCTTCGCCGTGGTCTTCTTGGCCGCGGCGGTCTTCTTCTGGGTGGTCTTCTGGGCCGTCTTGCGGGTCGTCGCCTTCTGGGCCGAGGTCTTGGCCGACGCCCCGCTCCCGGCCGCCTTGCCCTCCGCCCTGCTGCCCGCCTTGCCGGCCGCCGTCCTGGCCGCGGACGATTTGCCCGCCGTCGACTTGCCCGCCGTCGACGTGGACTTCGTCGCCCTCTTCTTGGCAGGCGCCTCCTTCTTCTTCGCCGAGGCCGACGTCGACTTCTTGCCACCGACCTCCTTGGGGGATGCGGGGGACCCGGGCGACGAGGTGCGCGCGGCGCGGGTGGGCAGCTGGGTGACCTCTGCCTCCGCGCCCTGCTCGGCGGACTCGCCCCGCGCCGTGCGGGCCGCCCGGACACTGTTCTCCAGGGCCGCCATCAGGTCGATGACCTTGCCGCCGCCCGCGTCGGCGGCGGGCGCCTGCTCGGCGGGCACGCCGCCCTCGACCTTCGCGGCGATCAGCTCCTCCACCGCCGAGCGGTAGTCGTCGTGGAGGGTGGACATGTCGACCTCGCCGAGTGTGTCCATCAGGGCGTCCGCCAGGTCCAGTTCGGCGTCGCGGACGGTGACCTCGGCCTCGGGCGCCACGCCCTCGGGCTCGCGGATCTCGTCCGGCCACAGCAGCCCGTGCATGGCGATGACGTCGTCGACCACGCGCAGCATGCCGAGCCGTTCCCGTCCCCGCAGCGCGTACTTCGCGATGGCCACCTTCTGGCTCCGCTTGAGCGCCTCGCGCAGCAGCGTGTACAGCTTGGCGGCGGGGACGCCGTTGGCCGAGAGGTAGTACGCCGCGTCGATCTGGAGCGGGTCGATGCGGTCCTCGGGGACGAACGCGACGATCTCGATCGTCTTCGCCGTCGGAATGGGCAGCGCGGCCAGGTCCTGGTCGGTGATCGGGATGATCGAGCCGTCCGCGTCCTCGTAGCCCTTGCCGATCTCCGCCGAGGTGACCTCGCGGTCCTCCAGCTCGCACACCTTGCGGTAGCGGATGCGCCCGCCGTCCTCCGTGTGGATCTGGCGGAAGGAGATGGAGTGGTTCTCGGTGGCGTTCACGAGCTTGATCGGGATGCTGACCAGGCCGAAGGAGATCGCACCGTTCCAAATGGATCGCACGTCCGGGGCCTCCTAGTTGCCTACGACCGGCTACCACCGGCTACGACTCCACCTGCGAAACACCTGACTTGCGGCATTTCGGATGATTTATGGGACTCTCATCGTATGACGCCGATCACAGAGGTGGAGGGGCGAAGGATCTCGCTCAGCAACCTGGACAAGGTCATCTATCCGGCGAGCGGCTTCACCAAGGGCGAGGTGCTGCACTACTACGCGGGCACCGCCGACGTCCTCCTCCCGCACCTCGCGGACCGGCCGCTGTCCTTCCTGCGCTATCCGGACGGGCCGGGCGGCCAGCGCTTCTTCACCAAGAACGTGCTGCCGGGCACCCCCGAATGGGTGCGCACCGCCGAGGTGCCCCGCTCCGAGGGGCCCACCCGCCAGATCCTCGTGCAGGATCTGGCCTCGCTGATGTGGGCGGCGAATCTGGTGACGGAGTTCCACACCCCGCAGTGGCGGGCCGACGCCCCGGCATGCGCCGACCGGCTGGTGCTCGACCTCGACCCCGGCCCGCCCGCCACCGTCGTCGAGTGCTGCCGGGCCGCGCTGTGGCTGCGCGAGCGGCTGACGGCCGACGGTTTCCACGTGTACGCGAAGACGTCCGGGAGCAAGGGCCTGCATCTGCTCGTCCCGCTGGAGCCGACCCCCTCCGAACGGGTGAGCGCGTACGCGAAATCGCTGGCCGTCCGGGCCGAACAGGAGCTGCCCGGCCTCGTCGTGCACCGCATGACGCGCAGCCTGCGGCCGGGCAAGGTCTTCGTCGACTTCAGCCAGAACGCCGCCGCGAAGACCACCGCCGCCCCCTATACCCTGCGGGCCCGCGCCGAGCCGGCCGTCTCCGCCCCCGTGACCTGGGAGGAGATCGAGGAGTGCGAGGAGCCGGGCCGGCTGGTCTTCCTGGCCGGCGACATCGCGCCCCGGCTGCGCGAGCACGGCGATCTGCTCGGGCCGCTCATGGACCCCGGCCGGGCCGCGCCCCTGCCCGACCGGGCCGCGCGATGAGCCTGCCGCAGCCCGTCCGCGTGGCCCTCGCCGAGGCCGTCACCGCGCTGCCGGAGGGCGGCGGCTGGGCGTACGAGCCGAAGTTCGACGGCCACCGCATGGTCGTCCTGCGGGAGGCCGGGAGCCGGGTGATCCTCCAGGCCCGCTCGGGACGGAACGTCACCGGCGCCTTTCCCGACCTCGCCGAGGCCGCGCTCCGGCTGCCCGAGGGCACCGCGCTCGACGGCGAGGTCGTGGTGTGGTCCGACGGGCGCATCGACTTCGCCGCCGTGCAGCGGCGGGCGGCGGCCACCCGCGCGCGTGCCGCCGTGCTCGCGCGCACGCTGCCCGCCTCGTACGCGGCCTTCGACGTGCTCGCACAGGGCGGCGCGGACTGCCGCCCCCTGCCGTACGAGGAGCGGCGCGCCCGTCTCGTACGACTGCTGGCGCCGTGGGGCCCGCCGCTCCAGGCGGTGCCGTCGACGACCGACCGCGACCTCGCGCTGACCTGGTACGAGACCCTGCCCGCCACCGGTGTCGAGGGCCTGGTGGTCAAGCGGCTCGACGGGGCGTACAGGGGCGGGGCGCGCGCGTGGCTGAAGCTGCGGCACAGCGACACGCGGGACGCGGTGGTGGTCGGCTGCACCGGGAACCCGGCCCGGCCCCAGGCCCTGGTCCTCGCGCTGCCGGGGGACGGCACGCCGGTCGTGTCCTCCCCGCTGTCGCCGGCGGTGCGCTCGACGGCGGCGCGCGCGCTGCCGGACCCCGTGGGCGAGGGGGTGGCGACCGCGATCGGCATCGGCGACGTCACGTACGCGGCGCTGCCGGCGGAGCCGGTGGTGCTGGTCGAGGTGCGGCGGAACACCACGCGGCACGCGACGGCGGTCGTGGTCCGCTTCCGCTGAGCAGAGAGAAGTAGCTAATCAAGTTTGACCAGTGCTCTCCGGTGGCATACCTTCCCCTGTAGTCAAAGTTGATTAATGACGCGGGCGGCGACTACCGCCCTGTCCCCGACGAGGAGACCGCGTGACCTTCCTGCCCGAGACCGGATACGCCCCGACCGACGAGGACCGCGCGAGCCTGGACGCCTGGTTCGCCGCGTACGACGCGCACAGCGCGCGGCGCGACGTGGAGCGCATGGCCGACCTGGCCGTCTTCCCGCTCAACCTGGTCAGCGACGACGCCGCGGGCGACGGGCGGGCCGCCCAGTGGGACCGGGAGCGGTTCGTCGCGACGATGACGCAGGTGATGGGTGACGGCGGCGAGGACATCGCCTTCGAGTCCACGCGCACGCCCGTCTTCCTCTCCCCCGCGATGGCCGTCGTCTTCACCGACTCGGTGATGACGGCGGGCGGCCACACGCAGCGGCTGCGCTACGCCGACATCCTGATCAGACGCGGCGGCTCCTGGGCCTTCCAGACCATGATCCAGGGCGGCTGGGGGGACAACCTGTGACCGTCGCCCGCCGCTGACGCGGACGCCCCGGCTCAGACCCGCAGCCAGGTCCGGCGGTCCCTGGCCAGGGCGTGCAGGGACTCCACGTCGGCCGGTTTCAGTACGCCGCCCGGGCGGGCCAGCGCCGGCAGGTCCGCCTCGCCCAGCACCCGCACGTCGCGCGGCGGCGCGGGAGCCGGGCCGGCCGTCACCGTCCCGGCCAGCACCAGGACCGGGTGGACCTCGGCCGCCAGCGCGAACGAGGCCCGCCCCGCGTCGGAGCGCAGCGTCCGCAGCACGGGGAGGGGCCCGGCCCTGCCGACCGTCACCATCGGGTCCGAGATCCGCACCCGCTGCCTGCGGACCGCGAGCGTGCCCACGCAGAACAGGCCGCCGGGGCCGATCAGCAGATGGTGGATGCGGGCGCCGCCGGGCAGCGGGAGCGAGTGCAGCACCCGCCAGCCCGCCCCTTCGAACCCGTCCAGGACGGCGCCGACCGCCTGCTCGGCGGCGAGCGCGCGCCGCCGGGGGTCGGCGCGCAGCCCGCGCCCGGGCGGTCGCTCGCGCTCCAGGGCGATGTGGAGGGCCTCGCCGGGCCGGTTCGGGGCGAGGTCGTCGTCGGGGTGCAGGGCGAGGCGGGCCAGCTCGGCGCGGGTGGGGACCGGCGGCGGGCCCACCGTGACGTCGCCGGTCAGAAAGGGCGCGAGGACGCGCAGGACGTCCTCCTCGCGGTCCTCGCTGAGCAGGTTGACCCGGGACGCGTCCCGGTCGTACCAGGCCACGCTCCCCCCGTCGGCCAGGCAGACGTAAAGCCGCTCCTGTCCGTGCCGCCAGGCCGGTACGACGCGCAGTGCGCTCATGCCGCATCACCCCCGACCATGGGAACAGCCCGCCCGGTGCCGGGGCAAGAAGCCGGACGCCGCCGCGGTCCTGTGACAGCACCGCCCGGACAGCTATGGCGCGCTGTTACACGGCCGCCGGGGCGCCGCAATGCCGGACGTCTACCGTCGGAGCCGTTCAACCGCCCCGCCGTCCGTCGCGCGGGCCGTGCCCGAAGGGGCCGGCAGCCGACCGGGCCGGTCGGGCGCCCCCGGCCGACCACCGTGAGGAACACCCCGTGAGCACCCGCCGCCCCGCCCTCCTGCGCACCGCCGCCGCCACCGTGCTCCTCGGCGGGGCGCTGCTCGGACCGGCCGCGGGGGCCTTCGCGGACACGCCGCGGCCGGGGCCGGCGGCCGAGGTCCACCACGTCACCCTCGGCAACGGCACCAAGGCCGAGGTGCGCGGCCGCGGCGGCTCGTACACCGCGACGGTCTCGGTCGGGGACCGGCAGCTCGCCACGCTCTCGGCCCGGCACCCCACCGTCACCCAGGGGGGCGTGCGGTACGAGCTGTACGCGTCCAACGGGCACATCGGCGTCACGCGCCTGAAGGGCGGGGCCGGCACGGCCGCCGTGCCCGAAGGCGGTGTCGCGGCGGGCGCCGAAGGGGTACGGACCACGGGCGACCCGGCGCTCCTCGCCGCCGGCGGCGGCATGGCGGCGGCCGGCGCGGCGGGCCTCGGCTACGCGATGCTGCGCCGCGGCCGCACCGCCGCATGATCCCCTCACCCCATCCCGTTCGAGGAGCCCCCATGAGCACTCCCCCCGCCCCGCCCGCGCGGGGACGGGAGCGGTGGCGGGCCGGACGTGTCGTCGTGGTCGCGGGGCTGGCCGCCGCGTCCGGTGTCGGGCTGATCGCCTGCGGGTGGGGCGGCGGTGCCCCGGCCCCCGATGTGCGGGTGCACGGCGCCGCCGTGCCGCGGGCGGGGCGGGCCCCCGCGCCGCTGACGGCGTCCCGGCCCACCGGCCTGCGGATCCCGGCGGCGGGCGTCGACGCGCGGTCGATGCTCGGTCTGGGTGTCGGCGCGGACCGGGAGTTGGACGTGCCGCCGGTGGACAAGGCGGACCAGCCCGGCTGGTGGACCGGCGGGGTCACACCGGGCGAGAAGGGCCCCGCCGTGATCGTCGCGCACTACGACACCGCGCACGGGCCCGCGCTGATGAGGAACGTCGCGCGGGTCCGGGTCGGCGACGCGATCCGGGTACCGCGCGCGGACGGCCGGACGGCGCGGTTCCGGGTGCGGGAGATCCAGCAGGTCGACAAGAAGGACTTCCCCACCCATAAGGTGTACGGGGCGACCGGGCGCCCCGAGCTGCGCCTGCTGACCTGCGGCGGGCCCCTCGTCGGCGGCCACCGGTCTGACAACATCATCCTCTACGCCGACCTGGTGCCCTGAGCGGCAGGCCGGACCCCACGACAGGCCGCGCCCCGCGGCAGGCAGGAGCGCAGTGAACCGCAGCCGGCTCGCCCTCACCGCCGCGTTCGCCGCCCTCGCCGGGGCGCTGGCCGGCGGCTGCGGCGACCCCGGCGGGCTGCGCGGCGCCGGCGCGACACCCACCGCCCAGGGCCCCACCCGCCTGTGGCCCGACCTGCCGTCCCCCTCCGCGCCCGCCGAGGACTACGGCGCCATAGAGAGCGTGCGCGTCACCGGCGTGAAGGTGCCCGGCGGCGATCTGCGCAAGGTGAATCCGGCCGACGTCGTCCGCGCGGACTTCGAGCAGAACCCGGGGACGTACGACACCTCGGACGCCGTGTACGAGGAGACCGTCGCGCGCCTCGACGACTGCGCCGCCGAGGACTCCGGTGCGCAGGAGCGCTGCCCGGTGCTCAAGGCGTACTACCGCGATCTGACCGGCGACGGCAAGGACGACCTGATCGTCGGCGTCTCGACGCCCGACGAGAACCTCGACATCCGCGTCTACGCCGAGGAACACCGCAGGCTGACGCAGGTCATGGAGATGAGCGACGCCGTGCTCGGCGTGGAGCTGGCCGGACGCGACCTGATCATCCGGGCCGTCTCCAGCCTGCCGGGGTACGAGTACCACACCGTCTGGTCCTGGGACTCCCACCAGAAGACGATGCTGCCGAAGCGGGACGAGATCGTGCGCTCCGCGAACGCGCCCCGGCCCACGTCGCCGCGGACCGCGCCCGCCCGGCCCGCACAGAGCTCCTCCCCGGGCGGCGGCCGATGAGCCCCCGGCGCCCGCGCGTGCCGCGGCTGCCCGCGTGGACGGCGACGCTCACCTGGAAGGCCGCCGTCTTCATCACCGTCATGTGCTGCGCGCTCGCCGCGCTGCTCGGCGCGCTCGTGCACGTCTCGGTGACCGACCAGACCGTCGGCCAGGCGCGGGAGCGGGCCCTGGCCCGCCTGACGGAGGCCACCGAGCACTACGAGGCCGGCGACCGCCTCGGGACCGGCGCGGCCGTCGACCCGCCCGGCCTGCCGGACCGGCTGCGCGACCTCGCGCTGGACGGGGAGCGCGGCACCATGGTCGCCGACCACGGGTCCCGGCCGACGATGTGGGCGGCGGGGCCCGCCGACGGGCGCCGCGCCATCGCCGTCCAGATCGACTACTCCCAGGGCGCCCGCACCATCGACGGGGTCGACCGGGCGATCCTCGGCTCCTCCGTCCTCGCGATCGGCGCGACGCTGCTGGTCGGCGCGTTCGCGGTGACCCGCGTAACCCGGCGGCTGCAACTGACGGCGCAGGTCGCCCGGAAGATCAGCGCGGGCGACCTGGACGCGCGCGTCAACGACCCGCGCACCAAGGGCCCCACCGGCCGCCGGGACGAGGTCGCCGCCGTCGCCGGGGCGCTGGACACCATGGCCTCCACGCTCCAGGGCAAGCTGCTGAGCGAGCAGCGGTTCACCGCCGACGTGGCGCACGAGCTGCGCACCCCGCTGACCGGGCTGCACGCGGCGGCCGAACTCCTGGAGCCGGGGCGCCCCACGGAGCTGGTGCGGGACCGGGTGGCCGCGCTGCGCACGCTGACCGAGGACCTGCTGGAGATCTCCCGGCTGGACGCGAAGAGCGAGCGGGTCGACCTGGACGCCCATCACCTCGCCCCGTTGGCGGAGCGCGTGGTGCGGGCCTCGGGCGGGGGCACGGAGCTGGTCGTGGTCCGCGACGTCTGTGTGGAGACCGACCGGCGGCGCCTGGAACGGGTGCTCGGCAACCTCGTCGCCAACGCCCTCAAGCACGGCCGGGCGCCGGTGGTGGTGAGCGTCGACGGGCCGGTCGTCACCGTGCGGGACCACGGCGACGGCTACCCCGACTACCTGGTGGAGCACGGCCCGCAGCGCTTCCGCACCGAGGGCACCAGCAAGGGGCACGGCCTCGGTCTGACGATCGCGTTGGGCCAGGCGGCGGTGCTCGGGGCCCGGCTCATCTTCGCCAACGCCCCGGACGGCGGGGCGGTGGCGACGCTGCGGCTGCCCTTCGACGAGTGCTCCGACGAGGAGCGGGCGGACGGCCCCTCCGACGGCCGGTGAACTCTGACTCCCGGTGAGCCCTGAGGCCCCGGTGAATTCTGACGCCCGGCGCCCCCTGGCACCGGGTGAACTCCGGCGTCCGGTGAGCCCAGGCGCCCGGTGAGCCCTGACGCCCGGTGAACTCTGACGCCCGGTGAGCTCTCACGCCCAACGCCCCCTGGCACCGGGTGAACTCCGGCGCCCGGTGAGCCCAGGCGCCCGGCGACCCCTGACGGCCGGTGAACTCCGGCCCCCCGGCCACCCCTGGCACCGGGTGAACTCCGGCGTCCGGTGAGCCCAGGGACGCCGGTGAGCGTTTGCGCGCGCGGGATGCCGTTTTTACGGTGAGTCGCGGCCTTCGCGCACCGCCGGGGCCGCCCGCCCTTCCCCCCAGGAGGCCCCATGTCCCCGCGGACCACCGCCGCCCGGCTCGGCCTGATCGCCGCCGGCGGCGCCCTCGCCGCACTCACCGCCACCGGCCCCGCCGCCGCGCTGGACGGCACCGACCACCACCCGCCCGTCTACAAGGGCCGGGTGACCGCCAAGTCCGGGCTGCTCGTGCGGGACGCCCCGAACCGCGGCGGCCGGGTGGTCCGCAGTGAGCCGTACGGCAAGGTCGTCACCATCTTCTGCAAGACGAAGGGCAGCCCGGTGGGCCGCACCGCCCTCTGGTACCAGCTCACCGACGGGACCTGGGCCTGGGGCTCCGCCCACTACATCGCCATCCTCGGGAAGACCCCGCGCTGGTGCTGACGCCCCCGCGCCCGGCCGGGCCGACATAGACGACATAAGCGGACGTGAAGGCATGTTGCTTGCTACGTTCCGGGCATGACCGGAACGAGAGCGGGCTCCGCACCCCCCGCGGTGCCCGCCGTCCGTGTCCCCCGGCGCCGGGGCACCGAACTGGTCCTGCTCGTCGTCGCCGTACTGCTGTCCGTCTACGGCTACTGCGCCGTCGGCCTCGCCAAGAACGGCACCGTCCCGCCCGGCGCCGCCGGATACGGCGCCGGGCTCGGTGTGCTCGCCCTCCTCGCGCACCTCGCGGTCCGCTTCCGCGCGCCGTACGCCGATCCGCTGCTGCTGCCGATCGCGGTCCTCCTCAACGGCCTCGGCCTGGTGCTCATCTACCGCCTCGACCTGGAGACGCCGCACGACGAGGCGGCGCCCGCCCAGCTGATCTGGTCGACCGTCGGTGTCGGGCTCTTCACCGCCGCCGTGCTCCTCCTGCGCGACCACCGCGTGCTCCAGCGCTACGCCTATCTCTCCGTGGTCGCCGCGCTGATCCTGATGATCGTGCCGATCTTCTTCCCGGCCGTGAACGGCGCCCGGATCTGGATCAGGATCGGCGGGTTCTCCATCCAGCCCGGCGAGTTCGCCAAGATCCTGCTCGCCGTCTTCTTCGCCAGTCACCTCGCCGCCAACCGCAACGCGCTGGCCTACACCGGCCGCACCCTGTGGCGGTTCAAGCGCCTCCAACTGCCCACCGGACGCGTCCTCGGCCCGATCGTCGCGATCTGGCTGCTCAGCGTCGGCGTCCTGGTCCTGGAGCGCGACCTCGGCACCTCACTGCTCTTCTTCGGACTCTTCGTGATCCTGCTGTACGTCGCCACGGGCCGCACCGGCTGGATCGCGGTCGGCCTGCTGCTGGCCGCGCTCGGCGCGTTCGCCGTCGGCTCCCTCGAACCGCACGTGCACAGCCGCGTCGAGGACTGGCTGCGCCCCTTCGCCTCCATCGACGCGGGCCAAGGACCCAACCAACTCGCCCAGTCCCTCTTCGCGTTCGCGGCCGGTGGGACGCTCGGCACCGGGCTCGGGCTCGGCCACTCCATCCTCATCGGCTTCGCCGCGAAGTCCGACTTCATCCTGGCGACGGCGGGCGAGGAGCTCGGCCTGGCCGGTCTCTGCGCGGTCTTCCTGCTCTACGCCCTGCTCGTGGAGCGCGGCTACCGCGCCGGGCTCGCGCTGCGCGACCCCTTCGGGCGGCTGCTCGCGATCGGCCTCTCCTCGATCATCGCGCTCCAGGTCTTCGTGATCGCCGGGGGCGTGATGGGGCTCATCCCGCTCACCGGCATGGCGATGCCCTTCCTCGCCCAGGGCGGTTCGTCGGTCGTCACCAACTGGATCATCGTGGCCCTGCTCATCCGGGTCAGCCACTCGGCGCGCAGCCAGCCCGTCGGCGAGGTGACGCCGTGACCCGGTACATCAGGCACGCCGCCGCCTTCTGCGCGCTGCTGCTCGTCGCCCTGCTCGTCAACGCCACCCGCGTCCAGGTCGTCGACTCCGACTCCCTCGACGACAACCCCGCCAACCGCCGCCGGGCCATCGTCCGTTTCGAGCAGCCGCGCGGCGACATCCTGGTCGACGGGCGGCCCGTCACCGGCTCCAAGGACACCGGCGAGCAGCTGCGCCACGAACGCACGTACAAGAACGGGCCGTTGTACGCCCCGGTGACCGGCTTCGCCTCGCAGGTGTACGGCACGACGTTCCTGGAGAACGCTGAGGACGACCTCCTCTCCGGCACCGATCCGATGCTCGCCCCGCTGCCGCTGTGGAACGACCTCACGCGGGCGCACAGCCCCGGCGGCCGGGTCGAGACGACGATCCGGGCGGCGGTGCAGCAGGCCGCGTACGCCGGGCTCGGCGGCAAGAGGGGCGCCGTCGCGGCGATCGAGCCGGCCACCGGCCGGATCCTCGCGCTGGTCAGCACGCCGTCCTACGACCCCGAGCGGCTCTCCGGGACGGGCCGGGCGGTGACGGACGCCTGGGCCGAGCTGAACGGCAGTCGCGCCAAGCCGATGCTGAACCGGGCGATCCGCCGGACCTATCCGCCCGGTTCGACGTTCAAGGTGGTCACGGCCGCCGCCGCGCTGGAGGCGGGCGCCGTGCGGGACGTGGACGCGCCGACCAGGTCCCCGAGCCCGTACACCCTGCCGGGCACCAGTACGCGGCTGACCAACGAGGTGGACGGCTGCGCCAACGCCTCCCTGCGGTACGCGTTCCAGTGGTCCTGCAACACGGTGTTCGCCAAGCTCGGGGTCGACACCGGCCTGAGCGCGATGCTGGAGACCGCGGAGAACTTCGGGTTCAACGACCCGGGGCTGCGGATCCCCTTCTCCGTCTCGCCCGGCAACTTCGACACCTCCCCGGACCGGGCGCAGCTCGCGCTCTCCTCCATCGGCCAGTACGACACCCGGGCGACGCCGTTGCAGATGGCGATGGTCTCGGCGGCCGTCGCGGGCGGCGGCTCCGTCAAGTCGCCCTACCTCGTGGAGCGGACGACCACGGAGGACGGCGACGTCATCAGCACCGCGGGCACCAGGACGCTGCGCCAGGCGATGAACCCGGCGACGGCCGCGCTGCTGCGGGAGATGATGACGGAGGTCGTGGAGAAGGGCACCGGCGCGAACGCCGCGATCCCGGGGGCGACGGTGGGCGGCAAGACGGGCACCGCCCAGCACGGCCTCGACAACGCCGGCACGCCCTACGCCTGGTTCGTCTCCTGGGCGCAGGGCGAGGAGGACCCGGAGCCCTCG
Source organism: Streptomyces sp. NPDC031466 (assembly GCF_055581265.1). Taxonomy (NCBI): domain Bacteria; kingdom Bacillati; phylum Actinomycetota; class Actinomycetes; order Kitasatosporales; family Streptomycetaceae; genus Streptomyces; species Streptomyces sp. NPDC031466. The sequence continues at coordinate 287,785 of NZ_JBVIJT010000009.1, read as the reverse complement.
GTGGCGGTCGCGGTGGTCGTCGAGGACGCGTCGGCGGACCGCGACGACATCAGCGGCGGGGGCAGCGCGGCGCCGATCGCGAAGGCGGTGATGGAGGCGGCCCTGGACGCCGGCCGCGGGGCACACGGCTCCTGACCCGAACGCCCCCTGTCGCGCCGCCACACGGGCCGGCGGACCCCCGGGGTCAGTCCTCGGCCCCCGAGGCGATGACGGACCGTACCTCCTCGGCCCGCTCGCGTTCCTCGGCGGCGAAGCGTTCGGCGTCCAGCTTCTCGGCGATCTCCTCGTCCTGCGCCATGAGCTGGTCGAGGTTGGCGTCGCCCAACTCGAGGACGCCCATGTCCACATAGGCCTGCTGGAGGCGCTTGCCCCACAGGCCGATGTCCTTGACGCACGGGACGATGCGGCTGAACAGCAGCCGGCGGAACAGGGCGAGGAACTCGGACTGCTCGCTGTACTCCTCGGCCTGCGCGGTCGGGATGCCGAAGTTCTCCAGGACCTCGACCCCGCGCAGCCGGTCGCGCATCGAGTAGCAGCCCTCGATGACGAACTCCTCGCGCTCGCGCAGCTCGGCGTCGGTGAGCTGCTTGTAGTAGTCGCGCAGCGCCATCCGTCCGAACGCCACGTGCCGGGCCTCGTCCTGCATGACGTACGCGAGGATCTGCCGGGGCAGTGGCTTGTCCGTGGTGTCGCGGATCATGCCGAACGCGGCGAGCGCGAGGCCCTCGATGAGGACCTGCATGCCGAGGTAGGGCATGTCCCAGCGGGAGTCGCGCAGGGTGTCGCCGAGGAGCGACTGGAGGTTGTCGTTGATCGGGTAGAGCATCCCGATCTTCTCGTGCAGGAAGCGTCCGTAGATCTCGGCGTGCCGCGCCTCGTCCATGGTCTGGGTCGCGGAGTAGAACTTCGCGTCCAGGTCGGGCGCGGACTCCACGATGCGCGCCGCGCACACCATCGCGCCCTGCTCGCCGTGCAGGAACTGGCTGAACTGCCAGGACGTGTAGCTCCGGCGCAGCTCGCCCTTGTCCTTCTCCGTCAGCTTGGCCCAGTGGGGCGTGCCGTACAGCGACATCGACTCGTCGGGGGTGCCGAGGGGGTCGAGCGGGTCGACCTCCAGCTCCCAGTCGATGCGTCTGGCGCCGTCCCACTGCTTGTCCTTGCCCTTTTGGTACAGGGCGAGCAGCCGGTCCCGTCCTTCGTCGTACTCCCAGCTGAACCGGGCCGAACCCGCCGACGGAACCTGCCAGTCGGGCTCACCAGGGGGCCTGGTGTAAAGCTCATGCGTCGACATACGGGCAGGCTCACAGCTCCTGGACGCAGCGTCAACAAGTCGTGCGCGAGGGATTGACGCCCTTGCTGACAGGCAGTCTCATAAGAGGTGACCGCCGGTAACCTCGACAAGTCAGGGACAGTCATGACGACCGTGACGGAAGACGTTTCGCCGGCCGGGCTGCGGGACGCGCTCGGCCTGCTCAAGGACCGTGAGCAGGTGGCCGTCCGGCTCCTCGAATCCTCCGCCAGGCACTCCTTCGACCCCGACAGGGAACTCGACTGGGACGCCCCCGTCGAGGAGGGCAAGTGGTTCTGGCCGCCGGAGCTGGTCTCGCTCTACGGCACCCCGCTGTGGAAGCGGATGTCCGAGGAGCAGCGGATGGACCTGGCCCGGCACGAGGCCGCCGCGCTCGCCTCGCTCGGCATCTGGTTCGAGATCATCCTCATGCAGCTGCTCGTGCGGCACATCTACGACAAGTCGGTGACCAGCGCGCACGTGCGGTACGCGCTGACCGAGATCGCCGACGAGTGCCGGCACTCCATGATGTTCGCGCGCATGATCGAGAAGGGCGGCGCGCCGACGTACCCCGTCACGCGCCTCAACCACAATCTCGCGCGCGTCCTGAAGACCGTCTCCACCACCCCCGGCTCCTTCGCCTGCACGCTGCTCGGCGAAGAGATACTCGACTGGATGCAGCGGCACACCTTCCCCGACGAACGCGTCCAGACGATCGTGCGCGGGGTGACCCGCATCCACGTGGTGGAGGAGGCGCGCCATGTGCGGTACGCCCGCGAGGAGTTGCGGCGCCAGATGGTGACCGCGCCGCGGTGGGAGCAGGAGCTGACCCGCCTCAGCTGCGGCGAGGCCGCGCGGGTCTTCTCCCTCGCGTTCGTGAACCCGAGGGTCTACTCGGACGTCGGGCTCGACCGCGCGGAGGCCGTCGCGCAGGTGCGGGCGAGCGGGCACCGCAGGGAGGTCATGCAGTCCGGGGCGAAACGGCTCACGGACTTCCTGGACGACATAGGCGTCCTGCGGGGGGTGGGCCGACGGCTCTGGCGGAGTTCGGGGCTGCTCGCCTGAGCGCCGGGCACGGGTGGCCGCCCGCACCCCCGCCGGGGGCACCGCCGGTTACGCTGCGGAGCATGACGTCGCCGGCCACACCCGCCTACCGCCGCCTCAGCGTCGAAGCGAGGCGGCGCCAGCTCCTGGAGTCCGCGCTCACCCTCTTCGCGCACCGCGCGCCCGAGGAGGTCAGCCTCGACGACGTCGCGGAGGCGGCCGGCGTCTCGCGCCCGCTCGTGTACCGCTACTTCCCGGGCGGCAAGCAGCAGTTGTACGAGGCCGCGCTGCGCTCGGCGGCGGACGAGCTGGAGGACTGCTTCGCCGAGCCGCCCGAGGGGCCGCTGACCCACCGGCTCGCCCGGGCGCTCGACCGGTATCTGGCCTTCGTGGACGAGCACGACACCGGGTTCAGCGCGCTGCTCCAGGGCGGCAGCGTGGTGGAGACCTCCCGGACCACCTCGATAGTGGACGGCGTGCGCCGGGCCGCCGCCGAGCACATCCTCGCCCACCTGGACGTGGCCGAGCCGGGCCCCCGGCTCCGGCTGACCGTACGCATGTGGATCACCGCCGTGGAGGCGGCCTCGCTGATCTGGCTCGACGAGGGGAAGCAGCCGCCGCTGGACGACCTGCGGGACATGCTCGTCGAGCAGTTCATGGCGGTCCTCGTGGCGACGGCGGGACGCGACCCGCAGACGGCCCAGGTCGTACGGTGGGCGCTGGCCCTGGAGACGCCCGAGGGCCCGGTCGGCTCACTCGCGCGCCGCGTGCTGCCCGTGCTCGCCGACGCGGCCCACCTGCTGTGACGGCCCCTGGTGTGACACTGGTGGCGTGAAGAGCGAAGAGACACCGTTCGTGGGTGGCCCCCTGGACGGCCGCGTCCTGCCCATCCTGCTCGGCCCGACCGGCCACCCGCCGAAGGTCTACCGCGTCCCGGTACCGGACGACTCGGGCGGCCCCCCGACGGTCCTGGTCTACCGCCGGGTGCCCGCCGAGACGGGCGGCCGGCTCCCGCTCACCGCGAAGTGGCGCTACGAGTACGACGCCGAGGGCGACACGGACAGCGGCCCGAAGTGGCCGTGGTCGAAGCGGCCCAGGCCCTGACCGCCGCGCCGCGCGGGCGCGACCGGCCACGAAGCATCCGCAGTGGGACAACGCAACGTCCCACGCCGTGCGCCCCTGGACGAGCGGTCCGGTTCCCCCGGCCGCCCCCGCCGGGAGGCGGCCCCGGCGCCCGGGCCGGATGCTCGGGGTGCGCGAAGGAGGTCCCTTCCGCACACCGGAGGTGATGACGTGTCAGCACGCCTGCTGCGCTGGGCCTGCACCGGGGCCGCCCTGAGCGCCCTGTGCACCACCGCTCTCCCCGCCCACGCGGCCCCGGGGCCGCAGGATCGTTCCGTCACAGCGCTGCTGACGGACCTTCAGCGCCTGTACCGCTCCACCGAAGAGGCGACGGAGACCTACAACGCCACCGAGGAGAAGCTGAGGAAGCAGCGCGCCAAGGCCGAGGAGCTCGGCAGGCGGCTGGCGAGGGCGCGCGCCTCGGTGCACGACGGCAGGGGCGACGCGGGCCGCTTCGCCCGGCAGCAGTACCAGGGCGCCACCGGCCTCTCCCCCTACGTACGCCTGCTGCTCGCCCGCGATCCGCAGCACGCCCTCGACCAGGGCCATGTCATCGGGCGGCTGGCCGCCGAACGGGCCGCCGCCGTCGAACGCCTGGTCGGCGGCGAGAAGAAGGCCCACGAGCTGGCGGGCGCGGCGCGGAAGGCGCTGGCCGCCCAGAGCGCCCTGGCCGCACGGCAGAAGAAGCAGCGGGACGAGATCGGCGGGCGGCTCAAGGAGGTCCAGGAACTGCTCGCGGCCCTCACCCCGGACCAGCTCGACGCGCTGCGGGCCGCCGAGGACGCCGGGACGGCCAGGGCCCAGCGCGCGTTCATGGCGTCCGGCGCGCTCAGTGGCGGGCCGGCCACGCGGGCGCCCTCACGGCAGGGCGAGCAGGCCCTCGACTTCGCGGTGCGCCAGATCGGCAGACCCTACGCGTGGGGGGCCAGGGGCCCGAAGGCGTACGACTGCTCGGGCCTGACCTCGCGGGCCTGGGCGCACGCGGGCCGCGAGATCCCCCGGACCAGCCAGGCACAATGGGCCGAGCTGCGGCGCGTCCCCCTGTCGAAGCTGCGCCCGGGCGACCTCGTCGTGTACTACCCGAAGGCCACGCATGTGGCGCTGTACCTGGGCGACGGGAAGGTCGTCCAGGCGCCGCGCCCCGGCGCCCGGGTCAAGGTGTCGCCGATCGCGGCGAACCCCGTCCTCGGCGCGGTGCGGCCCGACCCGGGGCGCCGGCCCCTGCGCGGCTACACCCCGCCCGAGCTGCCCGAGGGGGCGACCTCGGGCAGCGACCTGGGCTACGGCGGCGATCAGGCGCCGGCGGCGACCGACTCCAGGTAGGCGGCGGCCTTGGCCGGGTCGTAGAAGTAGTTCTCGAAGTCGGCCGGGTCGTTGAAGCCGTTCGCGAACCGGTCGGCGACCGGCTGGAGCTGCCCCGCCGCGCCGAGGATGTTCAGGACGTGCTCCGGCGGGGCGCCCAGCATGGCGTTGGTCCACTTGGTGACCCACTGCGCGGTGTCCCAGTAGCGGTCGAAGGCCGACTGCATCCACTCCTCGTCGAACGGCCTGTCGCCGTGCTCGACGATGGAGGAGAGGTAGGAGGCGGCGCACTTGGACGCCGAGTTGGAGCCCTGCCCGGTGATCGGGTCGTTGGCGACGACCACGTCCGCGACGCCGAGGACCGCGCCGCCGCCGGGCAGCCGCCCGATCGGCTTGCGCACGGTCGGGGCGTAACGCCCGGCCAGCGTGCCGCCCGCGTCGGTCAGCTCGACCTTGGTGGCGCGCGCGTACTCCCAGGGCAGGTACTTCTCCAGGAGTTCCAGGGTGAGCGCCAGGTGTTCGCTGGGGTCCTTGACGCCCTGGAAGACGTCGAGGGGCCCGCCCGGGACGCCCTCCCAGAAGAGGATGTCCGCGCGGCCGGACGTGGTGAGGGTCGGCATCACGAACAGCTCGCCGACACCGGGCACGAGGTTGCAGCGCACCGCGTCGAACTCGGGGTGCTCGGGGCGCGGGCCGAGACCGTGGACGTAGGCGACCGAGAGGGCGCGCTGCGGCGCGGTGAACGGCGAGCGGGAGGCGTCGCGCTCGAACATCGACACCAGCTCGCCCTTGCCCGCCGAGACGAGCACCAGGTCGTAGGCGCGGGAGAAGTAGTCGAGGTCGGAGACCGCCGCGCCGTGGATGACCAACTGGCCGCCGCGCTGCGCGAACGTCTCCATCCAGCCCGCCATCTTCACGCGCTGGTCGACGGACTGGGCGTACCCGTCCAGCTTGCCGACCCAGTCGATGGCCCGGGAGCCGTCGGGGCCGGCGACCGAGACGCCGACGCCCTCGATCTTCGGGGCCTGCGACTCCCAGAAGTTCGCCTGGATGTCGCGCTCGTGCTGGAGCGCCGTGTCGAACATGCACTGGGTGGACATGACCCGCCCGGAGCGGATCTCGTCCGCCGTCCGGTTGGACATCAGGGTGACCTCGTACCCCCGCGCCTGGAGCCCGAGGGCGATCTGGAGCCCGGACTGACCGGCTCCCACGACAAGTATCTTCCGCATGTGGGTCCTTCTCTTGAACTCAGGGTGACGCTACTCGGGGGTGACGTCCAGCGCGTGGCCGACCAGGGCGAGCAGGGACTCGATCACCGAGATCCGCTGCCGGGCGTCCATGATCAGCACGGGTATGTGCGGCGGCACCGTCAGCGCCTCGCGCACATCGGCCGGCTCGAACCGCTCGCTGCCGTCGAAGTGGTTGACGGCCACGATGTACGGCAGGCCGCAGCTCTCGAAGTAGTCGAGCGCCGGGAAGCAGTCCGACAGGCGGCGGGTGTCGGCGAGCACGACGGCGCCGATCGCGCCGCGCACCAGGTCGTCCCACATGAACCAGAAACGCTGCTGACCGGGCGTGCCGAAGAGGTAGAGCACCAGGTCGTCGTCGAGCGTGATGCGGCCGAAGTCCATGGCGACCGTGGTGGTCGTCTTGTCGGGGGTGCCGCTCAGGTCGTCGGTATCGGCGCTCGCCTGGGTCATCAGCGCCTCCGTCTGGAGGGGCGTGATCTCGGAGACGGCGGTCACGAGCGTCGTCTTGCCGACGCCGAAGCCGCCCGCCACCACGATCTTCGTGGCGATCGGGGCGCGCGACCGGTCGGTCTGCCAGGCCTGCAACTGACCCTCGTCGGCGAGGAGTTCAGAGACGGCGGAGTCCACTCAGCACCCTTTCCAGCAGTGCGCGGTCGGGCTGTCCTGGGCCGTGGCCCGTTCCGTACACGCGGATCTTTCCTTGGTCGGCGAGGTCGCTGATCAGTACGCGGACCACGCCGAGCGGCATCTTCAACAGGGCGGCGATCTCCGCCACGGTGCGCATGCGGCGGCAGATCTCGACGATCGCCCGCATCTCGGGCATCACCCTGGCGAGCGTGCCCTTGGGCAGTTCGCGGCGCTCCTCGGCGGCTTCCAGCTCCGGGTGGCTCGCCACGAACGTCTCGACGAGCAGGACGTGCCCGAACCTGGTCCGTCCGCCGGTCAGCGAGTAGGGGCGCACGCGGGCGGGCTTGCGGTCGCCGCCGCGCTGGGGGAGCTTCGGCGCCCTGCGGCCGGTGCCGCCGCCGGCGCTCATCGGGCGCTCTCCATCGACTGGCGCAGCTCGCTGCGGACCTCGGGGGTGAGGACGTGGCCGGCGCGGCCGACGAAGAGCGCCATGTGGTACGCGACGACGCTCATGTCGCAGTCCGGGGTGGCGTGCACGCCGAGCAGCGAGCCGTCGCTGATCGACATGACGAAGAGGCTGCCCTCCTCCATCGCGACCACGGTCTGCTTGACTCCCCCGCCGTCCATCAGCTTGGCCGCGCCGATGGTCAGCGAGCAGAGCCCGGAGACGATGGTGGCGAGGTCGGCGCTGGAGCCCTTGGGGCCCTTGGGGTGCGCGGCGGGCCGCTCCGCGCCCTGCCCGGGGTCGGAGGAGAGCAGCAGCAGTCCGTCGGAGGAGACCACCGCGACGGACAGGATGCCGGGCACCTCCTCCACGAGGTTCGTCAGCAGCCAGTGCAGGTTGCGGGCCTCACTGCTCAGACCGTACGCGGGTCCGTCCGCCGGGGCGGGCGGGGCCGTGGCGGCTCCGGCTGTCGCGGCTCCGGCTGTGGTGGGTCCGGCGGAAGAACTGGGCGTGCGCATGGGCGCAGTCAACTGCTTGCCTCCTCGACTGAGTCCCCCATTACGTCTGCGGCTTTCGCGTTCTTGTCGTTACGTTCCGACCGGGGCGACGGCTCCGGTGCCTCCGCGGGGTTCTCCCCGGCGGCGAGCTCGGCCTCCACGTCCCGTCGGCCGCTCTGCGCGCCCTGGTGGAACCCCCCGAGGCGGCGGCGGAGCGCTTCGGCGTCCACGGAGCCGCTGCGCTGCCTGGGCGCGGCGGTCGTGGGCGAGGTGATCTTCGGGGTGCGCTTGGGCAGCCCCTTGTCGGTGACGCGTTCCCACTTGGGCGACGCGGCCCCGGGCCCCGCGTCGGAGGTACGGGACTCGGGCTCGGGCTCCGCCTCGGGCGAGGCGTGGGGCTCGGGCTCCGCCTCCGGGGCCGGTGGGGCGAACAGCTCCATGGTCGTCTCGGCGGAGGGCGAGGGAGCGGCAGCCGACGCGCCCGCGTCCTCGGCGCCCGGCTGGGGCACGGGCTCGCCCTCCGGCCGGTCCGCGGTCGCGAGGTCGGCCCCGGACTCAGGCCCGAGGTCGAGGTCGGGCCCGGGGTCGGGGTCCTGCGTCCGCTTCGGGAGGGCCGTCTCCAGGGTCCGTTCGGCCGCCGCGATCAGCGGGTCCTCGCCAGGGGTCCCGGTGGCCCGACCCGGCAGGACGTTGGAGTTGGCCTCCGCCTCCGAGCCCGGCAGGTGCGTGACGGGCTCGCCGCCCCGCGGCGGGGTGACCACCGCGGCCGAGGAGGGCGCCTCGGCCAGGATCGGCTTGGGCAGCACCACGACCGCCGCGACGCCGCCCTGCTTCTGTTCCCGCAGCCGCACCCGCGCGCCGTGCCGGGCCGCGAGGCGCGCCACCACGTAGAGCCCGAGGCCGAGGCCCTCACCGCTCTCCTGGTCGTACGCGTCGTCGGGGTCGAAGTCGCTCAGGCGCGCGTTGAGTTCGCGCATGCGGTCCTGGGGGACGCCGATGCCCTCGTCCTGCACGGAGAGCATGACCTCGCCGCTCTCCAGGAGCCAGCCGGACACCTCGACGGCCGCGTCCGGCGGCGAGAAGGAGGTGGCGTTCTCCAGGAGTTCGGCGGTGAGGTGGCTGATGTCGTCCGCGGCGAACCCCGCGATGTGCGCGTGCGGCGGCAGCGTGGCGATGCGCACCCGCTCGTACCGCTCGATCTCGGAGACGGCGGCGCGCATGACGTCGACCAGCGGGACCGGGCCGGGGTGCTGGTGGCCGTGCTCGGCGCCCGCGAGGACCAGGAGGTTCTCGCTGTGCCGGCGCATGACCGTGGCGAAGTGGTCGAGCTTGAAGAGCGTGGCGAGCCGGTCGGGGTCCTGCTCGCGGTCCTCCAGGTTCTCGATGACGGCGAGCTGCCGCTCGACCAGGCCGAGGGTGCGCAGGGCGAGGTTGACGAAGGTGCCGTGGATGGAGCGGCGTACGCGCTCCAGGTGGGCGGAGGCCTCGGCCAGCTCGGCGCGCAGGGCCTCGCGCTCGTCGGCCATGGCCTGGCGCTTGCCGATGAGGTGCTTGCGGTCGGTCTCCAGGGTGCCCAGGCGCTCGGTGAGGGCCGCCGCGTGGGCGTGCAGGGCGTTGACGGAGCGGACGACCTGGGCGAACTCGTCGTCGCGGCCCGTGAAGCGGATCGGCTCCTGCGGCTCGGGCTCGGCGGCCAGCCGGGCGGAGCCGAGCCGCAGGACGGCCAGGGGCCGGGTCAGCGAGCGGGCCATCGCCATGGAGACGCCGACGGCGACGAGCAGGAGGACGCCGACGAGCGCGACGCGGACCTCCAGGGCCGTCACGTCGTCGTCGCGCAGCTGGGCGAGGCGCTTGGTGCGCTCCACGCCGAGGGCGGACTCGGCGCCGCGCATCGTCTCGATGCGGGCGGAGAGCGCGGCGTCCAGCTTCTTGCGGTCGTAGCGCTGTTCGGCGGCGGAGAGCGTGGGCCGGTCGGTGAGCCTGGCGAGGTACTTCTCCGCGGCGCCGACCTCGGGTCCCGTGACCGTCGAGTCGTACGCGGACCGGGCGGGGTCGTCGGCGGCGTCGCGGAAGTCGGCGAGCGCGGCCAGCTCACGGACGTGGGCGCGCTGGGCGGCGGCGCTGAGACCGTCGCGGCGCTCGGCGTCGGCCGAGGAGTCCTCGCCGCCGGTGACGGGGAGGCCGGTGACCGGGTCCAGCTCGGAGGCGCCGGTGCCGCCGGGCACGGCCAGGGCCGCCAGGAGGAGCCCGCGGGCGGCGGCGGCCTGCTCGACCGCGTGGTCGAGGTCGGCGAGGGCGAAGGCGCCCTTGTTGACCTCGACCGGCAGCTGCTCGGCCAGGTCCCGGGTGAGGCCGTGGAGCTCGGCGATGACCTTGGAGTACGCCTCGTGCGCTTCGAGCGCGGTGCTCTTGCCGGTGAGGGCGGCCCGGCGGACGGCGGCGACGTCGGCCAGCTCGGCGCGCAGCCCCGCGGGCGCCTCGGCGGCGCGCAGCTCGTCGATCTGCCGGTCCACGCGGGCGCTGCGGCTCTCGGAGAGGCCCTTGCCCTCGGGGCGTCCCGCGGCGATGAAGGAGGTGACCTCGTCGCGCTCGTCGGCCAGCGAGTGGCCGAGGGAGACCGCCTGCTGGGTGTGCTCGGCGAGGGTCACCAGGTTCTGGGTGTCGTTGAGCCGTTCGGAGGCGGCGATGACGGCGGGCGCGCCCGCGCCGACGATCGCGGCGGCCACCACGGCCACGGCGATGACCAGCCGGTTGCGGACCCGGGCGGTGGGCTTCTTGCCGACGCCGGCGGCGGCCGCGGCGGCCGCCTTGGCGGCGGGCGAGGCCGGGCCGGCGTCCCCGGCGGAGGCCGGCGCGGCGGGACCGGCGGGCGTGCCTGCCGAGGTCCCCGCGGGCGTTGCCGCGGGCGTTCCGGCCGGTGTCCCCACCGCTGCCCCGGCCGATACCCCTGACGGTGTCATGTCAGGTCCCGTCGGACGGGTTCCGGTAGCGGGAGGGGGCGGGACAGCCGCTCCCGAGGGCCGGGCCGCGTCCACTCCTGCCGCTGCCGTCACGGGGTCCGTGGCCGTGCGCTCCGGCGCACGCTCCGTCGGGGTGGTCGCGCCCGGCGTGGCCCCTTCCGGGGCCGTCTGCTTGCCTTTGCGCCGAGGCCGCATCTTCTGCACCGGTGCTCGCATTCCTGTTTTTCGTCTGCCCTTGGGCCCGGGTGACGATCCGTCAACACGAGCGCGCCCCCGGTTACGGCACCTGACCCTTCCAGTGCCGGTGGGTGGCGGTCGCGCATCGCCTGCCTGGCCACCCGAAGGAGTGAACATCGGCGGGGAGTTGGCGGGCAAGTCCCAGGGTGAGGAACAGCGGGCATATGCGGGGCGCCGGTTGGACGTGCTCGGCGGGCTTTGGCAGGATGCGCCGCCACACCCTGGCGGAGTTGATCATTCCGGTCCAATTCCGGCGCGTGGCCCGCCGGTACGGGCCGGCACGGGGCCCTTCGCCCGCTCCCGGCGGCCCCCGCGCGGGCCTCGGGCAGACTGGCTGAATGCGCATCGAACTCGCCACCGAGCCCGGAGACCCCGCACGCCCCAACGAGGACTACGCCTCGGTCGCGCTTCCCGCGTCCGGACACGGCGGATCCCTCGTCCTGCTGGACGGCGTGACGCCGCCCGAGGGAGCGGTGGGGTGTCTGCATTCCGTCCCCTGGTTCACCGCGCGCCTCGGCGGCGTACTGGGGGAACTGTCCGTTTCGCGGCGGGATATGACGCTCCCTGAGATCTTGGCGGCCGGTATCTCGCGTACCGCCGACGCACATGGTTCAACCTGTGACCTTTCTCACCCCCGCACGCCTCAGGCAACCGTCGTGCTGGTGCGGTGGGACGCCGAACGCGTCGAACATCTGGTCCTGTCCGACTCCGCGCTCCTGCTCGCGGGCCCCGGCGGCGAGGTGACCACCGTCCTCGACCGGCGCCTCGCCGAGATGTCGCCCCCCGTGCGGGCCCTGCGCGACCAGGTGCGCGCCCTGCCGCGCGGCTCCGCCGAGCGGGAGGTGGCGGGCCGCGCGTACGGAGCGGCGGTCGAGGCCCTGCGCAACGCGGAGGACGGCTTCTTCACGGCCGCGGCGGACCCCTCGGCCGCCCTGCGCGCGATCACCGGCGAGGTGGCACGGGCGGACGTGACGGCGGTGGCGGCGCTCACCGACGGGGTGACGCGGTGGGTGGAGACGTTCCGCGAGGGCGACTGGCGCGAGTGCTTCGCGCTGCTGCACAAGGAGGGCCCGCAGCACCTCATCGACCGGGTCCGCGAGTTGGAACACGCCGACCCCGACCGCCTCGCCTTCCCCCGCGGCAAGCGGCATGACGACGCGGCGGCGGTCTACGTGGAACTGTGACCCGCCCCACGCGGGCCGTGCGACGCCCGCGTCGCGGGACTCGCGGCGCCCACGCCAGACGTCGGCACCCCGCGCCGGGCCCGCGACGCCGCGTGGGACTCGCGGCACCCGCGCGGGATTTGCGGCGCCCGCGCCAGGAGGTGGCGCCCCCGCGGGGCCCGCGACGCCCGCGCCGGACGCCGACACCCCCGCGCCGGACCCGCGACGCCGCGTGGGACTCGCGGCACCCGCGCGGGATTTGCGGCGCCCGCGCCAGGAGGTGGCGCCCCCGCCGGACCCGCGACGCCCGCGCCGGACGCCGACACCCCCGCGCCGGACCCGCGACGCCGCGTGGGACTCGCGGCACCCGCGCGGGATTTGCGGCGCCCGCGCCAGGAGGTGGCGCCCCCGCCGGACCCGCGACGCCCGCGCCGGATGCCGACACCCCCGCGCCGGATTTGCGACCCCGCACAGAAGTCGTGACGCCGTGCCGGACTTCCGACATCCGCGCCCGGAGGTGGCGCCCCCGCCGGGACCCGTGACGCCCAAGCCAGACCTGGGACGCTCGCGCCAGGCACCGGCACCCCGAGCCGGACCCGTGACGCCCCGTCGGGCTAGTCCGCGCTCGCGTTCAGCCGGCCGAGCAGGCGGGCCAGTTCGGCGACCTCCGCCCGGTCCCAGCCCTGGAGCCGGCGTACGTACTGGGCGCGGCGGCCGGCGCGCACCGTGCGGAAGCGGGTGCGGCCCTCGGGGGTGAGCCGGATGAGCCAGGCGCGTCCGTCGGCCGGGTCGGGCTCGCGGGCGACCAGGCCCAGTTCCTCCAAGGCCCGCAGCTGACGGCTCATCGTCGCCTTGCCGACCCCGATGTACGCGGCGAGCTCGGTGGCCCGCTGCGGCCCCGAGTCGTCCAGGCACACGAGCAGGCCGTACGCGGCGGGCTCCAGATCGGGGTGGACCTGGCGCGCCATCTCACCGGACGAGGCCCGCGCGCGGCGCATCAGCAGGGACAACTCGCGTTCCAGGGAGAGGAACTCGCGGTCCGCCCCCGGCTCGCCGTCCTCGTGCGCCCCGCTCCGCACGCCCTCTTCTGCAGCACCCATGTCCCGCTTTCCCGATTCTGAAAGTCATCGCCCGAGGCCTCGCGCACCGCGGCTCCGCCGCCGGCGGCCTGACCAGTATTTCGCAAGGTCGCGGCGGTGCCGTGCCGAAGGCACCGCCACAGGAGTGGACCAACGGCGGGACTGTGCGCCTCTTCCCAGCCCGCGGTCTACGTGCGTAGCTTTTTAAGTGACATGTTCACACCATTCGACATGTCACAAGGTCCCCCCAGAGCACCACTGAGGCCTTCGGAGGCACGCATGCCCGTGCACAGACCCGGATCGGCCCGCCGCCCGCGCTTGTCGCCGGCGGGGGTTCTCCTCGCAGCACTGACCGCCCTCTCCCTCCTCCTGTCGCTCCCCACGGCGGCCGGGGCGGACGACATCCCCCCGCGCGGCTCCGCCCGGCTCGGGCAGGGCGTCATCGAACACGACGGCCAGGGCGGTCTGCCCAGCGGCGGCGGCGCCACCCAGACCGAGGGCGTCGACGTCAGCAGCCACCAGGGCAACGTCGCCTGGTCGACGCTGTGGAACAGCGGAGTGAAGTGGGCCTACACCAAGGCCACCGAGGGCACCTACTACGTGAACCCCTACTTCGCGCAGCAGTACAACGGCTCGTACAACGTCGGCATGATCCGCGGCTCCTACCACTTCGCGACGCCCGACACCTCGAGCGGCGCCACCCAGGCCAACTACTTCGCGAGCAACGGCGGCGGCTGGTCGCGCGACGGCAGGACGCTGCCGGGCGCGCTGGACATCGAATGGAATCCCTACGGGGCGGCCTGCTTCGGCAAGTCGCAGTCCGAGATGGTCGGCTGGATCCGCGACTTCCTGAACACCTACAAGGCGCGCACCGGCCGCGACGCCGTGATCTACACCGCCACCAGCTGGTGGAAGCAGTGCACCGGCAACTACGGCGGCTTCGGCGCCAGCAACCCGCTGTGGATCGCCCGTTACGACACCGGCCCGGGCGAACTGCCGGCCGGCTGGGGCTTCCACACCATGTGGCAGTACACCTCGTCCGGGCCCACGGTCGGGGACCACAACAAGTTCAACGGCGCCTACGACCGCGTCCAGGCGCTCGCCAACGGCTGACCCACGCACAAGGCGGTGGCCGGCCCCTCGCAGGGCCGGCCACCGCTCACGGACACCGCTCGCTCACGCGGCGACCGCGACCCGCACCTCCGCCTCCGTGAGGGCCAGTTCGAGCACCTGGCGCACATCGGAGACCGGGTGCACCTCCAGCTTGTCCAGGACCTCGGCCGGGACGTCGTCGAGGTCCGCCTCGTTCCGCTTGGGGATGATCACCGTGGTGATCCCGGCGCGGTGCGCGGCCAGCAGCTTCTGCTTGACGCCGCCGATCGGCAGCACCCGGCCGGTCAGCGAGATCTCCCCGGTCATCGCCACGTCCGTGCGGACCTGGCGCCCGCTGAGCAGCGAGGCGAGGGCGGTGGTCAGCGTGACGCCCGCGCTCGGCCCGTCCTTGGGGACCGCGCCGGCCGGGAAGTGGACGTGCACGCCCCGCTCCTTCAGGTCCCCGACGGGCAGTTCCAGCTCGGCCCCGTGCGAGCGCAGGAACGACAGGGCGATCTGCGCCGACTCCTTCATCACGTCACCCAGCTGCCCGGTGAGCGTGAGCCCGGAGGCCCCCGTCTCCGGGTCGGCGAGGGACGCCTCCACGAACAGGACGTCGCCGCCCGCCCCGGTGACCGCGAGCCCGGTGGCCACGCCCGGCACGGCGGTGCGCCGCTCGGCCGGGTCCTGGGCGGCCTCGGGGATGTGGTGCGGCCGCCCGATGAGGTCCCGCAGGTCCTCGTCGGTGACGGTGAACGGCAGCTCCCGCTCGCCCAGTTCGTGCTGCGCCGCCACCTTGCGCAGCAGCCGCGCGACGGACCGCTCCAGGTTCCGTACGCCCGCCTCCCGGGTGTACTCGCCCGCGAGCTTGCGCAGGGCGCTCTCGTCCAGGGTGACCTCGTCCTTCTCCAGGCCCGCCCGGTCCAGCTGGCGCGGGAGCAGGTGGTCGCGGGCGATGACGACCTTCTCGTCCTCGGTGTAGCCGTCGAGCCGGACCAGCTCCATGCGGTCGCGCAGCGCCTCCGGGATCGCTTCGAGGACGTTCGCCGTCGCCAGGAAGACGACGTCGCTGAGGTCCAGCTCCACCTCCAGGTAGTGGTCCCGGAAGGTGTGGTTCTGCGCCGGGTCGAGGACTTCGAGGAGGGCGGCGGCCGGGTCGCCCCGGAAGTCCGAGCCCACCTTGTCGATCTCGTCCAGGAGCACGACCGGGTTCATCGACCCGGCCTCCTTGACGGCGCGCACGATCCGCCCGGGCAGCGCCCCGACGTACGTACGCCGGTGTCCGCGGATCTCCGCCTCGTCCCGTACGCCGCCGAGGGCGACCCGCACGAACTTGCGGCCCATGGCGTGCGCGACCGACTCGCCGAGCGAGGTCTTGCCGACGCCGGGCGGGCCGACGAGAGCCAGCACGGCGCCGCCCCGGCGGCCGCCGACGACGCCGAGGCCGCGGTCGGTGCGGCGCTTGCGCACCGCGAGGTACTCGGTGATGCGCTCCTTCACGTCCTGCAGCCCGGCGTGCTCGGCGTCGAGGATCGCCCGGGCGCCCTTGATGTCGTACTCGTCCTCGGTGCGCTCGTTCCACGGCAGTTCGAGGACGGTGTCCAGCCAGGTCCTGATCCAGGAGCCCTCGGGCGACTGGTCGCTGGCGCGCTCCAGCTTGTCGACCTCCTTGAGGGCGGCCTCGCGCACCTTCTCGGGCAGGTCGGCGGCCTCGACGCGGGCGCGGTAGTCGTCGGACTCCTCACCCTCCTGCTCACCGTTGAGTTCCCGCAGCTCCTTGCGCACGGCGTCCAGCTGGCGCCGCAGCAGGAACTCACGCTGCTGCTTGTCGACGCCCTCCTGGACGTCCTTGGCGATGGTCTCGGCGACCTCCTGCTCGGCCAGGTGCTCGCGCAGCTGGGCGGTGGCCAGCTTGAGGCGGGCGACCGGGTCCTCGGTCTCCAGGAGTTCGATCTTCTGCTGGGTGGTGAGGAAGGGGGAGTAACCGGAGTTGTCGGCGAGCGCGGAGACGTCGTCGATCTGCGTCACGCGGTCGACGACCTGCCAGGCGCCGCGCTTCTTCAGCCAGCTGGTGGCGAGCGCCTTGTACTCCTTGACCAGCTCGGTCACGGCGCCGGGCAGGGGCTCGGGGACGGCGTCGTCGAGCTGCTGCCCCTCCACCCACAGGGCGCCGCCGGGCCCGGTCGTACCGGCGCCGATCCGCACGCGGCCCCGGCCGCGGATGAGGGCGCCCGGGTCGCCGTCGGAGAGCCGCCCGACCTGCTCGACGGTGCCGAGGACGCCGGTGGCGGCGTACGTCCCGTCGATGCGCGGAACAAGCAGCACCTTCGGCTTGCTGTCGCCTTCGGCACGGGCCGCGGCCTGCGCGGCCTCCACGGCGGCGCGCACCTCGGCGTCGGACAGGTCGAACGGGACCACCATGCCGGGCAGGACCACCTCGTCGTCGAGCGGCAGCACAGGCAGAGTGAGCGAGGTGTACGAGGTGGACTCAGTAGCCATGATCTCCCTTTCGGCATCCAAGTTGAGCTGTATCGACTCAATGCTGGTGAGTGCCGCAATGTTCCCCCGGGGGCGTTCGCTCTCAGCGATCACCCTTCGGGAGGACGGGGAGGATCAGGCGCCGCGCGTCTGGGACCGGCGCCCGCGCCCGAGCAGCGGCCAGGTGGAGACGCCGATCACCAGCGCCAGCAGATGGCCCCAGTTGGTCATCGGATCGGCGAACTCGATCAGGTCCTCGACCAGCATCCAGCCGAAGCCGGCCAGCACGGCCCACCGCAGCCAGGGGGTGAGCAGCCCGGCGAGCGCGCCGACGCTGGCCGCGACACCGAAGCTGATGCCGTAGTCGAGGCGGTGCAGCGAACTGTCCGGCAGATGCCCCGCGAGCACCGACAGGCCCACCGGCACCTCCGTCGCCAGGGTGGCGACGACGTGCCCGAGCAGGAAGACCCCGGCGGTGCGCCAGCCACCGATCCGACGCTCCAGCGCGGTGAGGACCAGCAGGAAGCCGATCGCGTACGGCGATGTGATGCCGCCCGCGATCCACAGCGCGCTGGCGACGAGAACGAGGACGGGCTTGTGCGCGAGGTGCGCGACGTCGGTGCTGGAACCCCGGAGCAGCGCGTCGACCGTGTCCGGGTCGGCGTACCGGCTCAGCAGGGAAGTGGCGGCGAGGACGAGCCCGTAGCCGAAGGTGAAGGGGGTGGCCCGGGGATCGGGGAGCAGCCGCCAGGGTCTGGCCCCGACCCGCCGGGACCGGGCACCGCCGCTCTCGGCCCGCCCGGGATCAGCGGCGGGCACGCGAGGTCCGGGCGGCGCGGGACGGCGGCCCGGCTGGCACGGGAGCGCGTTCAGGGTGGGCGACTCGGCCCGGGTGGGCGGCTCGACGCGGGAGGGCGGCTCACGGTCCCCGGGCCCCGGGGCGATGAGGGTGTCCGAGGACTCGACGCTCTGGTTCACGAGTGAGGCGCTCCTTCCGTCCCGCCCTACCCTTTGCCCAATTTTCGAGCACTGTCTATGACCGGGGCCACGTGGGACGCGATTCACAGCAACCTCCAAGGCGACTTCCGCGTTGCCCACGTCTCTTCTGCGCCGCCGGCACCTTCAGCGTTACCCGCGAACGCCCACCTCACCGGCCTTCCGCGCCACCGGGCTCCCTCGTCCCGCGCACCGCCCGGGGAGGACTTCCGCGTTCCCCGGAGAACCACCGGCCCCCGCGCCTACGCTGACGCCATGCGCACCCCCACCACCGCCCCCGTCGTCCTCGACCGGCGCGAGGGTCCGTACGGCGAGGTCGTCCTGCGGCGCCACGGTGAGCTGCTCCAGATCATCGCCAACGGCTGTTTCCTGATGGACACCTCCGACGGCCGCTCCGAGCGGCTGCTCGTCGACGCGGCGCGGGACGCCCTCGACGACCGCCCGGAGCCCTCCGTGCTGATCGGCGGGCTCGGCGTCGGTTTCTCCCTCGCGCACGCCGCCGCCGACCCCCGCTGGGGACGCATCACCGTGGTCGAGCGCGAGGACGCCATCATCGACTGGCATCGGACGGGACCGCTCGCCGAACTGTCCGCGGCGGCACTCGCCGACTCACGTACGCAAATTCTTCACACGGACCTCGTCAGCCACCTCCAGGGGGCACCAGGCGCCCCTTCCGGCTCGCCGGAAACGTACGACGCGCTCTGTCTGGACATCGACAACGGTCCGGACTGGACGGTGACGGAGGGCAACAACTCCCTTTACTCGCCCGCCGGTCTGGACGCCTGCAAAGCCCGGCTCACCCCGGGCGGAGTGCTCGCCGTGTGGTCCGCGAAGCCCTCGTCCGCTTTCGACGACGCTCTACGGAATGCCGGATTCCGGAGGGTACGAACCGAAGAGATCCCCGTTGCCCGAGGCGTCCCGGACGTGGTGCACCTCGGCGTCAGGGCTGCGTAGCCGAGGTGCCTTCGCGACCCGTACCCTGCTGACCGAACACAAGCGATCAGTGTCAGGGGCGGGCGATGGAGCAGACACACACCTCCCACAACAGCGCCACGGCGGCGACACCCGGCGCCCAGCGCCGGGTCCTGGTGGTCGAGGACGACCCGACGATCGTCGACGCCATCGCCGCCCGGCTGCGGGCCGAGGGTTTTGTTGTGCAAACGGCCACGGACGGCCCCTCGGCGGTCGACACCGCCCAGGCCTGGCAGCCCGACCTGCTGATCCTCGACATCATGCTGCCGGGCTTCGACGGCCTCGAGGTGTGCCGCCGGGTCCAGGCCCAGCGGCCCGTCCCGGTCCTCATGCTCACCGCGCGTGACGACGAGACGGACATGCTGGTCGGGCTCGGGGTCGGCGCGGACGACTACATGACCAAGCCGTTCTCGATGCGCGAGCTCGCGGCCCGGGTGCACGTCCTGCTGCGCCGCGTCGAGCGCGCCGCGCTCGCCGCGACCACGCCCCGCAGCGGCATCCTGCGCCTGGGCGAACTGGAGATCGACCACGCCCAGCGGCGTGTGCGGGTGCGCAGCGAGGACGTCCACCTGACGCCCACCGAGTTCGATCTGCTGGTCTGCCTGGCCAACACCCCGCGCGCCGTCCTCTCCCGCGAGCAGCTCCTCGCCGAGGTGTGGGACTGGGCGGACGCGTCCGGCACCCGGACCGTCGACAGCCACATCAAGGCGCTGCGCCGGAAGATCGGTGCCGAGCGCATCCGCACCGTGCACGGCGTGGGCTACGCCCTTGAGACCCCGGCGCCGTGAGGCCGGTCCTGCCGTGAGCGGGCCCTTCGGGCCGTTCCAGGGGCTGCGGCCGTTCTCCATCAAGACCAAGCTCGGCGCCCTCGTGGTCGTCTCGGTGTTCATCACCACGGGACTGCTCCTGGTGGCCATGAAGACGGAGACCGAGCTGCGCTTCATCACCGTCTTCTCGGTGATCGCCACCCTGCTCATCACGCAGTTCGTGGCGCACAGCCTCACCGCGCCGCTCGACGAGATGAACGCGGTGGCCCGCGCGGTGAGCCACGGCGACTACACGCGCCGCGTGCGCGGTGCCGACCGGCGCGACGAGCTGGGCGACGTGGCCACCACGATCAACGCCATGGCCGACGACCTGGAGGCCCAGGACACCCAACGCAAGGAGCTGGTCGCCAACGTCAGCCACGAGCTGCGCACCCCGATCGCCGCCCTGCGCGCCGTCCTGGAGAACGTCGTGGACGGCGTCTCCGCCGCCGACCCGGAGACGATGCGCACGGCCCTGAAGCAGACCGAGCGCCTGGGGCGGCTCGTGGAGACCCTGCTCGACCTCTCCCGCCTCGACAACGGCGTCGTACCGCTGCACGCCCGCCGCTTCGAGGTCTGGCCGTATCTGTCGGGCGTCCTGAAGGAGGCCAACATGGTGGCCTCCGCGCGCGCGGGCATCGCCTCCGGTTCCGGCAGCCACACCCGCGCGGACGTCCATCTGCACCTGGACGTCTCACCCCCGGAACTGACGGCCCACGCCGACGCGGAACGGCTGCACCAGGTGGTGGCGAACCTCATCGACAACGCGGTCAAGCACAGCCCGCCGCACGGCCGCGTGACGGTGCGGGCCAGGCGCGGGCCCTACCCCGAGTCCCTGGACCTGGAGGTGCTCGACGAGGGGCCCGGAATCCCCCAGTCCGAGTGGCACCGGGTCTTCGAGCGGTTCAACCGGGGCAGCCACGCGGGCGCCCCCGCCAAGAACTCCGCCAACGACGGCGGCACGGGCCTCGGCCTCGCCATCGCGCGCTGGGCCGTCGATCTGCACGGCGGCCACATCGGGGTGGCCGAATCCCCACGCGGCTGCCGGATCCAGGTCACTCTTCCGGGCCTGCCCGAAGAGTGAAGTTGACGTAGGGTTCGAAACGGAAGCGATTCACCGGCCGCCCTCCGGGCACCCGGGAGCCGCCGCCGCGCGTAGACGTCCTTCGGACGTACCCGCGCGGCCATCCGGCGTTGCGGAACCCCGCTTGTTTCCCGCCATTTACAGCCCCGAAACCACTCGCCCAGTGTGACTTACGCGACGGATGACGGGCCCGGTCTGCACCCAGCGCCGATGGAGGCGTAGCCTTTATTTCCGCTGTCCATCACCTTGTGAAGCGGAAGAGGGCGGTTACCGCCGTGTCGCCACAGTCCCCCAGTAACTCGAGCACTTCGACCGACCAAGACGCGCAGGGCAAGGACCCTGCCGCTGCCTTCGGTCCCAATGAGTGGCTCGTCGACGAGATCTATCAGCAGTACCTCCAGGACCCGAATTCGGTCGACCGAGCCTGGTGGGACTTCTTCGCCGACTACAAGCCAGGGGCGAGCGCTTCCACAGCCGCCGCCCCGGCGCAGCCGGCGGGTGACGCGGCCGCGGGGGTCGCGTCCCCCACTGCTCCCGCCGCGCCCGCCGCCCCGGCCCAGGCCCCAGCGGCCCCGGCCAAGGCCGCTCCGGCGGCCGAGAAGCCCGCCGCACCCGCGGCGAAGCCCGCGGCCGCCGCCCCGGCGCCCGCCGCGAAGCCGGCCGCCGCGAAGCCCGCCGCCAAGGCGGAGCCGGCGGCCGAGGCCCCGGCCGGGCCCGAGTACGTGACGCTGCGCGGCCCCTCCGCGGCCGTGGCGAAGAACATGAACGCCTCGATCGAGGTCCCGACGGCCACGTCGGTCCGCGCGGTCCCGGTGAAGCTGCTCTTCGACAACCGCATCGTCATCAACAACCACCTCAAGCGCGCCCGCGGCGGGAAGATCTCCTTCACGCACCTGATCGGGTACGCGATGGTGCAGGCCATCAAGGCCATGCCGTCGATGAACTACTCCTTCGTGGAGAAGGACGGCAAGCCGACCCTGGTCAAGCCGGAGCACATCAACTTCGGCCTCGCCATCGACCTGGTGAAGCCCAACGGCGACCGCCAGCTGGTCGTCGCGGGCATCAAGAAGGCCGAGACCCTGAACTTCTTCGAGTTCTGGCAGGCCTACGAGGACATCGTCCGCCGGGCCCGCGACGGCAAGCTCGGCATGGACGACTTCACCGGCGTCACGGTCTCCCTGACCAACCCCGGCGGCCTCGGCACCGTCCACTCGGTCCCGCGTCTGATGCCCGGCCAGTCGGTCATCATGGGCGTCGGCTCCATGGACTACCCCGCGGAGTTCCAGGGCACCTCCCAGGACACCCTGAACAAGCTCGGCATCTCCAAGGTCATGACGCTCACGTCGACCTACGACCACCGGGTCATCCAGGGCGCCGCCTCCGGCGAGTTCCTGCGGATCGTCGCCAACCTCCTCCTCGGCGAGAACGACTTCTACGACGAGATCTTCGAGGCGCTGCGCATCCCCTACGAGCCGGTCCGCTGGTTCAAGGACATCGACGCCTCGCACGACGACGACGTCACGAAGGCCGCCCGCGTCTTCGAGCTGATCCACTCCTACCGGGTGCGCGGCCACGTCATGGCCGACACGGACCCGCTGGAGTACAAGCAGCGCAAGCACCCCGACCTGGACATCACCGAGCACGGCCTCACCCTGTGGGACCTGGAGCGGGAGTTCGCGGTCGGCGGCTTCGCCGGCAAGTCGATGATGAAGCTGCGCGACGTCCTCGGCGTGCTGCGCGACTCGTACTGCCGCACCACCGGCGTCGAGTTCATGCACATCCAGGACCCCAAGCAGCGCAGGTGGCTCCAGGACCGCATCGAGCGCCAGCACGCCACCAAGCCCGAGCGCGAGGAGCAGCTGCGCATCCTGCGCCGGCTGAACGCCGCCGAGGCGTTCGAGACGTTCCTGCAGACCAAGTACGTCGGCCAGAAGCGCTTCTCCCTGGAGGGCGGCGAGTCCGTCATCCCGCTGCTCGACGCGGTCATCGACTCCGCCGCCGAGTCGCGCCTGGACGAGGTCGTCATCGGCATGGCCCACCGCGGCAGGCTGAACGTCCTCGCCAACATCGTCGGCAAGTCGTACGCGCAGATCTTCCGCGAGTTCGAGGGCAACCTCGACCCGAAGTCGATGCACGGCTCCGGCGACGTGAAGTACCACCTGGGCGCCGAGGGCACCTTCACCGGCCTGGACGGCGAGCAGATCAAGGTCTCGCTGGCCGCCAACCCCTCCCACCTGGAGGCGGTCGACCCGGTCCTGGAAGGCATCGTCCGCGCCAAGCAGGACATCATCAACAAGGGCGGCACGGACTTCACGGTCCTGCCCGTCGCCTTGCACGGTGACGCGGCCTTCGCGGGCCAGGGCGTGGTCGCCGAGACCCTGAACATGTCGCAGCTGCGCGGCTACCGCACGGGCGGCACGGTCCACGTCGTCATCAACAACCAGGTCGGCTTCACCGCCGCCCCGGAGTCGTCCCGCTCGTCGATGTACTCGACGGACGTGGCGCGCATGATCGAGGCGCCGATCTTCCACGTGAACGGCGACGACCCGGAGGCCGTGGTCCGCGTGGCGCGCCTGGCCTTCGAGTTCCGTCAGGCGTTCAACAAGGACGTCGTGATCGACCTCATCTGCTACCGCCGCCGCGGTCACAACGAGTCGGACAACCCGGCGTTCACCCAGCCGCTGATGTACGACCTGATCGACAAGAAGCGCTCGGTGCGCAAGCTCTACACCGAGTCCCTCATCGGTCGCGGCGACATCACCCTGGAAGAGGCCGAGCAGGCCCTGCAGGACTACCAGGGGCAGCTGGAGAAGGTCTTCACCGAGGTCCGCGAGGCCACCTCGCAGCCCTCGCCGATGGACGTCTCCGGTCCGGAGGCCGAGTTCCCCGTCACGGTGAACACCGCGATCTCCCAGGAGGTCGTCAAGCGCATCGCCGAGTCCCAGGTCAACATCCCCGACCACATCACCGTGCACCCGCGCCTGCTCCCGCAGCTCCAGCGCCGCGCGGCCATGGTCGAGGACGGCACGATCGACTGGGGCATGGGCGAGACCCTCGCCATCGGCTCGCTGCTCATGGAGGGCACCCCGGTGCGCCTGGCGGGCCAGGACTCGCGCCGCGGCACGTTCGGCCAGCGCCACGCGGTCCTCATCGACCGCGAGACGGGCGACGACTACACGCCGCTGCTCTACCTCTCCGAGGACCAGGCCCGCTTCAACGCCTACGACTCGCTGCTCTCGGAGTACGCGGCGATGGGCTTCGAGTACGGCTACTCCCTGGCGCGTCCCGAGTCCCTCGTGATGTGGGAGGCCCAGTTCGGTGACTTCGTCAACGGCGCGCAGACCGTCGTCGACGAGTTCATCTCCTCGGCCGAGCAGAAGTGGGGCCAGACCTCCGGCGTCACCCTGCTCCTGCCGCACGGCTACGAGGGCCAGGGCCCGGACCACTCCTCGGCCCGCCCGGAGCGCTTCCTCCAGCTCTGCGCGCAGAACAACATGACGGTCGCGATGCCGACCCTGCCGTCGAACTACTTCCACCTCCTGCGGTGGCAGGTGCACAACCCGCACCACAAGCCGCTGGTGGTCTTCACCCCGAAGTGGATGCTGCGCCTGAAGGCCGCCGCGTCCAAGACGGAGGAGTTCACCTCGGGCAGCTTCCGGCCGGTCATCGGGGACGCCTCGGTGGACCCGAAGGCGGTCCGCAAGGTCGTCTTCTGCGCCGGCAAGCTCTACTACGAGCTGGAGGCCGAGCGGCAGAAGCGGGGCGTCACGGACACGGCGATCATCCGCATCGAGCGCCTGTACCCGCTGCCGGGTTCGGAGCTCCAGGAGGAGATCTCCAAGTACCCGAACGCCGAGAAGTACCTGTGGGCGCAGGAGGAGCCGGCGAACCAGGGCGCGTGGCCCTTCATCGCCCTCAACCTCATCGACCACCTGGACCTGGCGGTCGGCGCCGACATCCCGCACGGCGAGCGGCTGCGGCGCATCTCGCGCCCGCACGGCTCGTCGCCGGCGGTCGGCTCGAAGAAGCGCCACGAGCAGGAGCAGCAGCAGCTCCTGAGCGAGGTCTTCGAGGCCTAGGCCTCAGTGGTCCCCGTCCGGTGGGCCCGGCCCCGAGTGCTTGTCGCTCGGGGCCGGGCCCACCGGCGTGTGCGCGGGTCCCGGCCGCCTACCATGAGGGGCAAGAGACCGTCCGCATCAGGAGCATGAGTTGTACTTCACCGACCGTGGCATCGAGGAGCTGGAGAAGCGGCGCGGCGAGGAAGAGGTCACCTTCGAGTGGCTCGCCGAGCAGCTCCGCACCTTCGTGGACCTCAACCCGGACTTCGAGGTCCCGGTCGAGCGCCTGGCGACGTGGCTGGCCCGGCTGGACGACGAGGACGACGAGGAGTAGGCGCCTGGCCCACTCCGGGTACGGGCCATGCGCGTCGGCGCGGGGGCGTGGGGGTCCGAAGGGTTGCCGGATGTTGAGCGGATGCCGGGCCCGTCAGCTCCTGGGCCGGGGTTGCCGAACCGGCGCTCGGCCCGTCAGCTCCCGGACCTGAGCCGGTCGTACGTGAGTCCCAGCGCGCCCTGCGCCAGCAGCACCGCGGCCGCCGCGGCCCAGCCCCCGCTGTGGCGCCGGACGGCCCAGGCGGCGAGCGGCAGCCCGGCCGCCACCTGGGCCGCGGCCAGCGCCCGCGCCTTGGGACCCCGCACCCACGCACCGAGCGGCCCGCTCTCGACCACGTCGAACTCCGCCCGCACCGCGTCACGCCACCCGGACCACTCGACCCTGCGCAGGCCGCGCTGATCCCGAGCCACCTCCCGCAGCCGGCCGGCCGGTTCGCCGGGGGCGAGGCCCGCCGGCAGGGCGAGCCCCGTACGGGTGAGGACGGCGACCAGGCCGAGCATCCTGGCGCGCGCGTCGGCCTGCGGATCGGGGCGGGCCAGCACCTCCAGGGCCTGCACGTCCAGCACGGGGTCGAGGCCGAGCCGCGCGGCGAACGTCCGCATCGCCTCGTCCTCGCCGACAGGCGTGCCGCCGGCCAGCCATTCATAGCCGACGGTGCGCCGGAAGCCCGCCGCCAGGGTGTAGCCGGAGCGGTCGGTGTCCCACCACAGGGCGAGCACGGGCCGGCCCGAGCCGACCGCGAGCGCCGTCGCCCAGCCGGTGAGCACCCGGTCGACCGGCTCCTCGCCGTACGACCACGGCGCGCCCCCGGGCACCAGAACGCTCCACCCGTCACCGGCGGGCACGAGCAGCATTCCCTCACGCAGCAGGTGCGCCGCGGGCTCCGTGGTGTCGGGGTCCGCCCGGCACAGCAGCAGCGCGCCGACGCCCTGGGCACGCTCGGAGGCATCTGACGACATGCCCCCACGCTAGGACAGATCGCGACATTCGGCGCACAGGCGACCACGGAGCCCGGTTCACCCTCGACATGTCTTGACATCCCGTATCCGCGATATATCGTGAACGAGAGAGACGCGATATGGCGCGTCGTGCCACGCCCGGCCGGGACCGCCCTCGCCGACCACCGCCAAGGAGGCCGCCCATGCCCGAGTGGTCCATCGCCGAGCCGCGAAAAGTCACGTTCGACACCCCGGTGTCGACCCTCCAGGTCCGCATCGTCAACGGAACGGTGAATGTGGTGGGTACGGCCGAGGGTTCCGCCCGCCTGGAGGTCTCCGAGATCGAGGGCCGCCCCTTGACCATCACCCACACGGACGACACCCTCTCCGTCGCCTATGACGACCTGCCGTGGCAGGGCCTGCTCAAGTGGCTGAACGGCACGGACAGACACCGCAAGGCGGTGGTCTCGCTGGCCGTGCCCCCGGGCACCCGCGTGGAGGTCGGCGTGATCGGCGCCGGCGCCACGGTCTCCGGCATCGCGGGGCGCACGGAGGTCAAGGGCGTCTCCGGGGACACGACCCTCGTCGGCCTCTCGGGGCCGGTCCACGCGCGCACGGTCTCCGGGAGCGTCGAAGCGCAGGGCCTGACGGGCGACCTGCGGTTCCGCTCGGTGGCCGGCGACCTCACCCTCGTGGAGGCAGCGGGCCCCTCCGTCCGGGCGGACTCGGTGAGCGGCTCGATGATCGTCGACCTCACCCCGGCGGACAGGCCCGCGGACGTCGCCCTGACGAGCGTCTCGGGCGAGATCGCCATCCGCCTTCCCCACCCGGCGGACGCGGAAGTGGAGGTGGGCACGGCGAGCGGCCCGGTCTCGAACGCCTTCGCGGCCCTGCGGGTGAGCACCGATCGAACCACTCCCGCCCCGCCCACGGAGCCTTTCCGCACCCCGGGTGGTCCGGGTGGTCCGGGTGGTCCGGGTGACGCGCGGGCTTGGGGATGGGGCGCCAAACGGATCACGGGGCGGCTCGGTCCGGGCAACGGCCGGCTGAAGGCGACGACGGTGTCCGGGGCGATCGCGCTCCTGCGCAGACCGCCCATGGACGAAGATCTTCCCGAGGACGCCGTGCCCCCCGCCCCTGCGGCGGACGCCACCGCGACCGATGACGTCCCGACCGACAAGAAGGTGCTCTGAGATGCCTCCGGTGTTCGCCCACGGCCGCCTGCGCCTGTACCTGCTCAAGCTGCTGGACGAGGCTCCCCGCCACGGCTACGAGGTGATCCGCCTCCTCGAAGAGCGCTTCCAGGGCCTGTACGCACCCTCGGCGGGCACGGTCTACCCGCGCCTCGCGAAGCTGGAGGCCGAGGGCCTGGTCACGCACACCTCCGAGGGCGGCAGGAAGGTCTACGCCATCACGGACGCCGGCCGCGCCGAACTGGCCGACCGCGGCGGCGAGCTGGCCGACCTGGAGCTGGAGATCCGCGAGTCCGTCGCCGAACTGGCCGCCGAGATCCGCGACGGCGTCCAGGGCGCCGCGGGCGAGCTGCGCCGCGAGATGCGGGCGGCCGCCAAGGAGGCACGCGCCTCCGGCGGCGCGGGTCCGGGCAAGGGCTTCCCCGACCCGGCCGGCCTCTTCGAGAGCCCCTGGGGCGACAAGGAGGGCTGGCACCAGGCGAAGGAGGAGTTCAAGCGCGCCAAGCAGGAGTGGAAGGAGCAGGCGCGCCGCGCCAAGGACGAGAGCCGTCGGGCCCGTGAGGAGGCCCAGCGGGCCCGCCGTCAGGCCAAGGACGCCCAGGAGAAGGCGCGGGCCGTGGCGCAGGAGGAGGCCCAGCGCATCGCGCGGCGCGTCCAGGAGCAGGTCCAGGACCACTTCACGCGGGGCGACTGGCCCACCGGCCTCCGGGAGGGTCTGACGGAACTGGCGAAGGAGTTCGGCGAGTTCGGCCTGGACTTCGGCAAACACTTCCCGCACCCGCCCCGCCGGCACCCGGCCTCCGACACGGCCCCCGGCCCCACCACCACCGAACCCGGAACCACCCCCAACACGGACCCCGCAGCCACTCCCCGCACGGACCCCGGATCCACCCCCGGCACGAATCCCGGACCCACCTCGGGGACCACCCCCGGCACGGGCCACACAGCCACCCCCGGGGCAGCGCCCGGCACGGGCCCCGAGCCCACCTTCACCAAGCCTGGAGCCGCCCCCGACACGGACCGCGGACCCACCCCCGGGGCAGCGCCCGGCGCAGGCCCCGAGCCCACCTTCACCAAGCCCGGAACCACCCCCGACACGGACCCCGCAGCCACTCCCGGCACGGACCCCGGACCCACCTCCGCGGCAGCGCCCGGCACGGACCCCGGACCCACCTCCGCGGCAGCGCCCGGCACGGACCCCGGACCCACCCCCGGGGCAGCCCCCGGCAGGGGCCACGCAGCCGTTCCCGAAACCGCCCCCGGGACCGGCCCGGCCTTCACCGATGCCGCCGAAGGCCTGACCGTCGGCTACATCCCCGACTGGGCCCAGGAGGACTCGACCGGCAACCCGGCCCGCGACCTCGACCGCCTGCTCGACCGCTTCCGCGACGACATCCGCGACGCGGCCCGGGACAACGGCATCAGCGAGGCCCAACTCCGAGACGTGCGCCGCCACTTGTCCACAGCAGCCGCCCACATCGCGTCCAGCTTGCGACCCGGGGAGGACTGAGCCCCCTGCGGATCACCGTCGGCCTCAGCCCGCGCCGCGAGCCGTGCCACCCGCGCCTGTGACCCCGCCGTGCAGGACGCGGTCCACCGACGCATGGGTCACGCCATGGTCCGCGAGGACCTCCGCCGTGACGCCCGGGCGGACGGTGAGGGCGAGCAGGATGTGCTCGTCGCCGATGCGGCGGTCGTGACGAGCGGTGGCGATGCGCAAGGACTGCACCAGTGCGTCCTTGGCCTCGCGGGAGAACGGGACCCGGCCGAACCAGGCCTTCCCGGTCCGTCGGCCCCGCCCCCGCTTGCCGCCGCCTGCCGCCAGCGCGCCCTCGCCGTGACTCTCCTCGACCCGCGAGACGATCTCGGCCAGGTCGATGCCGAGCCCGGCCAGCGCGTCCGTGTCGGCCCGCGACAGACCTCCGCGGCGCCGAGCACCGCTCAGCGCCGCCTCGATGGAGTCCCTGCGCCGCGCGGCACCGAGCGAGGCGAGGGCGAAGGACGCCCGGCTCGCCTCACGGTCGAACAGGGCGAGCAGCATGTGCCCGCCGTCGACCGCCTCGGCATGCTCCCGCTCGGCGCACTCGACCGCGCCCAGCACCACGGCGCGGGCGTCCTTGGTGAACCGCTCGAACATCACTGCCTCCCGTACTTCTTGTGCACGGCCTGCCTGCTCACTCCGAGCTCCGCGGCGATCTCCTGCCACGACCAGCCCTGCCGGCGCGCGCTGCGCACCTGCACGGCCTCCAGCCGCTCCACCAGCTTCCGCAGCGCGGAAACGGCACGCAGCCCGACCCGTGGATCCTGATCACCCGCCCGCTCGGCGAGATCCGTGGCTTCGCTCATGCACGTCAACCTACGTTGACAGGAGGGTGTCGTCAACCTTCATTGACAGCGTCAGTCGGTCAGACCTCCAGGACGATCTTGCCGAACAGCTCCCCGGACGCCAGCCGCTCGAAGCCCTCCCGTGCGCGGTCCAGCGGCAGCACCTCGTCGATGACGGGACGGACACCGGTGAGGGCGCAGAAGGAGAGCAGGTCCTCCAGTTCGTCCTTGGTGCCCATCGTCGAGCCGACGATCTTCAGCTCCAGGAAGAAAATCCGGGTGAGTTCCGCGTGCGAGGGCCGGTCGCCGCTGGTCGCCCCCGAGATCACCAGCGTGCCGCCCGGCTTCAGCGACTTGACCGAGTGCGACCAGGTCGCCGCGCCCACCGTCTCGATGACCGCGTCGACCCGCTGGGGAAGCCGGGCACCGGACTCGACCGCCTCCACCGCGCCCAGCTCCAGCGCCCGCTTGCGCTTGGCCTCGTCACGGCTGGTGGCGAAGACCCGCAGGCCCGCCGCCTTGCCCAGCACGATCGCGGCCGTGGCGACACCGCCGCCCGCGCCCTGCACGAGCACCGAATCGCCGGGGCGCACACCGGCGTTGGTGAACAGCATGCGGTACGCGGTCAGCCACGCCGTCGGCAGACAGGCGGCCTCGGCGAACGACAGGTCCTTCGGCTTGGGGAGCACGTTCCAGGTGGGCACGGCGACGCGCTCCGCGAAGGTCCCCTGGTACTTCTCGGTCAGGATGGACCGGCCCTCGCGGGGTCCGACGCCGTGGCCGGACTGGCCGATGACGGAGTGCAGGACGACCTCGTTGCCGTCCTCGTCGATCCCGGCCGCGTCACAGCCGAGGATCATCGGCAGTTTGTCCTCGGCGAGGCCGACCCCGCGCAGCGACCACAGGTCGTGGTGGTTGAGGGAGGCGGCCTTGACGTTCACGGTCGACCAGCCGGGGCGCGCCTCGGGGGCGGGCCGCTCCCCCAACTCGAGGCCGTCGAGCGGCTGGTCACGGTCGATACGGGCAGCGTAGGCAGCGAACATGCCGCCGACCTTAGGCCGCCCCCCGGCCGCGACGGAACCACGTACGACTGTGACACGCGCCGCGCCCCCCGCCGCGAGGTGCACGGCGGGGGGCGCGGTCACCTGATCGAGGCGGACGCTCAGCTGCGGGCGACGCCCTCCGCCCGCGCGGCGGCGGCGACCGCGGCCGTCACGGCCGGGGCGACCCGCTCGTCGAACGGCGACGGGATCACGTAGGCGGCGGACAGCTCGTCCCCGACGACCCCCGCGAGGGCGTCGGCGGCGGCGATCTTCATGCCCTCGGTGATCCGCGAGGCCCGCACCTGGAGCGCCCCGGCGAAGATGCCGGGGAAGGCCAGGACGTTGTTGATCTGGTTCGGGTAGTCCGAGCGCCCGGTCGCCACCACGGCCGCGTACTTGTGCGCGATGTCCGGGTGGACCTCGGGGTTGGGGTTGGCCATGGCGAACACGAAGGAGTCGGGCGCCATGGAGGCGACCGCCGGCTCCGGCACGGTGCCGCCCGAGACCCCGATGAACACATCGGCGCCGGCCAGCGCGGCCTCCAGCGACCCGCTCAGCCCGGCCTTGTTGGTCAGCTCGGCGAGCTCCCGCTTGACCGGGGTGAGGTCGTCCCGGTCCCGGCTCACGACGCCCTTGCGGTCCGCGACCGCCACGTCACCGAGGCCCGCCTCCAGCAGGAACTTGGCGATGGCGATCCCGGCCGCACCGGCGCCGGAGATGACGGCGCGCAGCTCGCCGAGGGTGCGCCCGGTCAGCTTCGCCGCGTTGCGCAGCGCCGCCAGCGTGACGACGGCCGTGCCGTGCTGGTCGTCGTGGAAGACCGGGATGTCGAGCCGCTCCTGGAGCTTGCGCTCGATCTCGAAGCATCGGGGCGCCGAGATGTCCTCCAGGTTCACGCCGCCGAACGAGGGGGCGAGCCGCACCACGGTCTCGACGATCTCGTCGGCGTCGGTCGTCGCGAGCGCGATCGGCACCGCGTCCACGCCGCCGAACTGCTTGAAGAGAATGGCCTTGCCCTCCATGACGGGGAGGGAGGCCTCGGGACCGATGTCGCCGAGACCGAGCACCGCGGTCCCGTCGGTCACGACGGCGACGACGTTCGACTTCCACGTGTAGTCGTTCACCAGCTCGGGCCGCTCGGCGATCGCGCTGCACACTTTCGCGACGCCGGGCGTGTACGCCAGGGACAGGTCGTCCTTGTCGCGGACCGGCACGGTGGCCTGCACGGCCATCTTGCCGCCGCGGTGCAGCGCAAACGCCGGATCGAAGGGCTCGTCGGCGCCCTCGTGATCCGTACTGCTGTCGCTGCGAGGATTGACGATCTCCGCTGCCACTTGTCTGACCCCTTAAGTCTTAATCATTCGTTGAGGGTGTCCACTCCCGGTTGAGAAGTGGGCGGGCACCGTGTCCGTTCCCCGTCTGTCGACGGAGGAGAGGTACGGACACGCGGGCGCGCCGCACACGCGCCCTGGGCCCCGGATGAGGGGTGTAGCCAACCTTTGTACCCGAAGGCGGCGGGCGTGGGCGAGTGACATTGCTTGCCATGGCCACGACCGCCGGTCCATATGGCGAGATGGGCGGGATATCGCCCGGTTGGCGATGGTTGGCGTCCGGCCCCATACGCCCGTGCTGTACCGGGGTGCGGGGATTCGCCACCATCCCGTTATCCGATTTTGACATCTCAGGCACCCAGAATCGGACGGTCCGAATGGCAAGATGCGCTCATCACACGAGGTCGCGACACCCGAAGGTGTGTGCCCGACCCATCGGCAACTCCCTCATCCGCCGGAGGACCCACCATGTCCGCAAGCTCCATTTGTCGTCAGACCGCAGCGAAGTCCGCGAAGTCCCGGATCGCCGCGGTCGGTGCGGTCGCGGTCGCCGGTGCGCTGCTGCTCTCCGGCTGCGGCGACCAGACGAACGACAAGGCGAGCGACTCGGTCAGCAACGCGCCGCTCGCCGACAAGCTGCCCAAGGACATCCGTGACAAGGGCGTCATCAAGGTCGGCTCCGACATCGCCTACCCGCCGGTCGAGTTCAAGGACAAGTCCGGTGCCACCGTCGGCATCGACCCGGACCTCGGTGAGGCGCTCGGCAAGCAGCTCGGCGTGAAGTTCGAGTTCGAGAACGGCACCTTCGACACCCTCCTCGGCGGTCTGCGTTCCAAGCGGTACCAGGTCGCCATGTCGGCCATGACGGACACCAAGAACCGTCAGGAGGGCATCGACGAGGAGACGGGCAAGAAGGTCGGCAGCGGCGTCGACTTCGTCGACTACTTCACCGCCGGCGTCTCGATCTACACCAAGAAGGGCGACGACCAGGGCATCGAGAACTGGTCCGACCTCTGCGGCAAGAAGATCGTCGTCCAGCGGGGCACCGTCTCGCACGACCTGGCCAAGGCCGAGTCGAAGAAGTGCAAGGGCGGCAAGAAGATCTCCATCGAGCAGTACGACAACGACCAGCAGGCCCAGACCCGGCTGCGCTCCGGCGGCGCGGACGCCGGTTCGTCCGACTTCCCGGTGGCCGCGTACGCGGTGAAGACCTCCGGCGGCGGCAAGGACTTCCAGCTCGTCGGCGAGCAGGTCGAGGCGGCTCCGTACGGCATCGCGGTCTCCAAGAAGAACCCCGAGCTGCGGGACGCCATCAAGGCCGCGCTCGACGCGATCATCAAGAACGGCGACTACGCGAAGATCATCAAGAAGTGGGGCGTCGAGGACGGCGCGGTCACCGAGGCCAAGGTCAACGGCGGCAAGTGAGCGCGCCCCTCTCCCCCCTAGTCGCTGAAAGGCCACCCACGTGAGCTCCGACATCTCCAAGAAGGGCCCCGAGGACGACGTCCCGAAGGCGCGGCAGGCGGAGGCCATCAAGGCCATCCCCGTGCGGCACTTCGGCCGGTACGTCGCCGCGGTCCTCGCGATCGGCGCCCTCGCCGCGATCGTCTACGCCTTCGCGCAGGGCGACATCAACTGGGGCGCGATCCCCGACAACTTCTTCGACGAACGCATCCTCAAGGGCGTCCGCGAGACGCTGATCCTGACGTTCCTGTCGATGCTCATCGGCGTCGTCGGCGGCGTGATCCTCTCCGTGATGCGCCTGTCGAAGAACCCGGTGACCTCCTCGATCGCCTGGTTCTACATCTGGTTCTTCCGGGGTACGCCGGTCCTGGTCCAGCTCTTCGTCTGGTTCAACCTCGGCTTCGTCTTCGACTACGTGAACCTCGGCCCCGTCTACAAGGACGAGTGGTCGGACTTCATGACGCCGTTCCTGACGGCGCTGCTCGGCCTCGGCCTGAACGAGGCGGCGTACATGGCGGAGATCTGCCGCGCCGGCCTGCTCTCGGTCGACGAGGGCCAGACGGAGGCCGCGCACGCGCTCGGCATGAGCCACGGCAAGACGCTGCGCCGCGTGGTGCTTCCGCAGGCGATGCGGGTGGTCGTACCGCCGACGGGCAACGAGTTCATCAACATGCTGAAGACGACCTCGCTGGTCGCGGCCGTCCAGTACTACGAGCTGCTGAAGTACGCCCAGGACATCGGCACCTCGTCCGGCGCGACCGTGGAGACGCTGCTGCTCGCCGCCTGCTGGTACCTGATCATGACGTCGATCCTCAGCGTCGGTCAGTTCTACCTGGAGCGGTACTACGCCCGCGGCTCGTCCCGCTCCCTGCCGGACACCCCCTTCCAGAAGATCAAGGCCAACATGCTGTCGCTGAGCAACCGCGGCGCCGGAGGTGTCCGCTGATGACCGCCATGGTGAAGGCCGAGGGCGTCCACAAGTCGTTCGGTCACGTAGAGGTCCTGAAGGGCATCGACCTGGAGGTCAAGTCGGGTGAGGTCTTCTGCCTCATCGGCCCCTCCGGCTCCGGCAAGTCGACGTTCCTGCGCTGCATCAACCACCTGGAGAAGATCAACGCCGGTCGGCTGTACGTCGACGGGGACCTGGTCGGTTACCGGCAGAAGGGGGACAAGCTGTACGAGCTGAAGGACAGCGAGGTCGCCCTCAAGCGCCGCGACATCGGCATGGTCTTCCAGCGCTTCAACCTCTTCCCGCACATGACGGCGCTGGAGAACGTCATGGAGGCGCCCGTCCAGGTCAAGGGCATCCCCAAGAGCCAGGCGCGCGAGCGCGCCGGTCAGCTGCTGGAGCGGGTGGGCCTCGCCGACAAGGCGAAGAACTACCCCTCGCAGCTCTCCGGTGGCCAGCAGCAGCGCGTGGCGATCGCCCGCGCGCTGGCGATGGACCCGAAGCTGATGCTCTTCGACGAGCCGACGTCGGCGCTCGACCCGGAGCTGGTCGGCGACGTCCTCGACGTCATGCGCGACCTCGCGGAGTCCGGCATGACGATGGTCGTCGTCACGCACGAGATGGGCTTCGCCCGCGAGGTGGGCGACAGTCTCGTCTTCATGGACGGCGGCGTGGTGGTCGAGTCGGGCAGCCCACGTGACGTGCTGACGAACCCGCAGCAGGAGCGGACGCAGTCGTTCCTGTCCAAGGTGCTGTAACAAGGCGCTCCGGCGCGGTGCTCCGGCGAGCGCCTCGCCAGGGGCACGGGAAGGGGCGGTACGGATCACTGATCCGTACCGCCCCTTCCGCGCTCCGAGGGGGTTACTTGAGCCCCAGGACCACCGCGTCCGAGGGCGAGGCCCACACCGCACGGGCCTCGGCGAACCCCGCCTCACGGAGCGTACGGGCGTGCCAGTCGACGGAGGGCATGTCCCCGTCGGCGTGCTCGCCGTAGATCTCGAACCGCTTGGCGGTGGGCGCGGCGAGGACCGGGTCCTGCGCGGCGAGCTGCCACCACTCCTTCCAGTCCAGGACGCCCTCGGCCTTGGCGCCGTCCATCCTGCGGTGGCGGTAGGCGCTCTCGGCGGCGTTCAGCCGCGGGGTGGCGGGGTCCGGCATGTGGTCGGCGTTCATGAAGACGCCGCCGTCCCGCACGAGCCCGGCGACCTGGCCGTAGAGCGTGGCGAGCGGCTCGCTGTAGAGCCAATGCAGGGCGGTGGCGGTGAGGACGGCGTCGTAGGAGTCGTGCGGCAGCGCGGCGGCCCACTCGGGGTCCGTCAGGTCGGCTGTGACGAAGGTGACGCGGTCGTCGTCGGCGAAGGTGCCCTCGGCGATGGTGAGCAGCGCGGGGTCGAGGTCGACGCCGACGCTCGTCGCGTCCGGGAACCTCTTGAGCAGCCGGTCCGTAATACTTCCCGTACCGCATGCCAGATCCAGCACGCGCGGCGCGGGGCCGACGACGGCCTCGACCATGTCGAGCATGATCTGGAACCGCTCCTCGCGGTCGGGCAGGTACCACTGCTGCTGCCGGTCCCAGCTGTCCTGCCAGGCACGCCAGTCCGTGCCGGCACCGGCCGCGGTCTTGGCCCCGGTCCCCGTTCCCGTCATCAGAACCCCTTCACTCCGTAATACCCTGGTACCGCAATCGGCTATTACGTGCCGACGTGATGACCATAGCCCGCCCTCGTAAGGACTACAAGTGGAACTGGCCTATTACTCGGACTACGCCGTACGCCTGGTCAACAGCGAGGAGCCGGGCCGCGACAAGGACACGCTGACCTCGGTGGAGGCGATCCGGGACCTGTTCGGCCCGAGCACGCAGATGGCGCGCCGCGCGACGGAATCCGACCTCACCCGCTTCCGGTCGGTACGGGGCAGGCTGCGGGCGGTGTTCGAGGCGGCGGACGGCGGCGACGAGACGCTCGCGGTCGACCTGCTGAACTCACTGCTCCTGGAGTTCCCGGTGAGCCCGCAGATCTCCGGCCACGACCACCGGGACGACGACGGGCGCCCGCTGTGGCACATGCACCTGGCGGACCACCCCTCGAACGCCACCGCCGGGTACGCCGCGATCGCCGCGATGGGCCTCGCCTTCCACCTCACCGAGCACGGCGTGGACCGTCTCGGCCTGTGCGAGGCGGCGCCGTGCCGCAACGCCTACCTCGACACCTCGACGAACCGCTCCCGGCGCTACTGCTCGGACCGCTGCGCGACCCGCGCCAACGTCGCCGCCTACCGCGCCCGCAAGCGCCTGGAGACGGAGCGCTCGGCGAGCACCGGCCGCACGGCGGACACCGCCCAGCGCAGCAGCGCGGCCGGCGAGCGCCGCCCGGGGGCCGGCGGGCGGTAGCGCAGGCGTACGGCGCCGAGGACGAGGTCCGCGGGGACGACGCCGTAGTCCGTGCTGTCCCCGCCCGCGAACGCGTTGTCGCCGAGCACCCACCAGCCGCCCTCGCGGCGCTCCTTGGCGCGCTTGACGACCAGCAGGTCCTGCTGGAAGGGATGGCGCAGGACCACCACGTCACCCGGCCGGACCCGCGCGCCCCACCGCACGAGCAGCCGGTCGCCGTGGTACAGCGTGGGCACCATCGAAGGACCCGTCACCTCGGCCGCGCCCCACGGCAGGACGGCCCTCCTGCGTTCGCTCTCCTGCGACAGCTCCGGCATCACCGCCACCTCCCCGGTCCCATCCTCCACCAGTCCCGGTCCGAGCCCGGACTTTTGTCCTAAGCCCATGGGGGCACTCGCGAAAAGCCGCCTCTCACGGAGTAATGTCCCACCTGAGAAGACGATCACGAGGAAGGACAGCTTCATGCTTTCCCGCCTGTTTGCCCCCAAGGTAAAGGTCAGCGCCCACTGCGACCTGCCCTGCGGCGTGTACGACCCGGCCCAGGCCCGCATCGAGGCGGAGTCCGTCAAGGCCGTCCAGGAAAAGATGGCCGCCAACGACGACGCCCACTTCCAGGCGCGTGCCACGGTCATCAAGGAGCAGCGCGCCGAGCTCGCCAAGCACCACGTGTCGGTGCTCTGGAGCGACTACTTCAAGCCCCCGCACTTCGAGAAGTACCCGGAGCTGCACCAGCTGGTCAACGACACCCTGAAGGCCCTCTCGGCCGCCAAGGCGTCGACGGACCCGGCCACGGGCCAGAAGGCGCTGGACTACATCGCCCAGATCGACAAGATCTTCTGGGAGACCAAGAAGGCCTGACCCATGGCTAGGCCTTCCGACCTGCCGTTACGCGGGTCGCATCGCCTACCTGTCCGCACCCGGTCCGCAGGCCGTCGAGAACGGCGGCCCTGGCGGAGCGGGTGCGGTCTTTCTTCGCCCGGCCCAGCAGGCCACCGGGCGACGACGAGCTCGCTGTGGTCTACACCGGCGACCTGGACGCCGTCTTCGTAGGCGGCTGGTCGGGTTCGTCCTGAGCCCCGCATGTGCGTCCTCCCGGCGGCCGGACAAGAGCCGTGCGCTGGGCAGGAGTGAGCCTGCCGTGCTGGGCCGTGACCAGGTGTGCGCCGGAAGGTGTGTGCTGCAGCGTCAACGGGCCACACACTTCGGGCTGCTGCTCGGCGGCTTCGACGGCGGTGGCTGCGCGCGCCTCCGGCCAACCCAGAGCGGCAGCGAGTTCACCGGTCGTGAGGGGCCGGGCCGCGTGGAGGAGCGCGGCAAGTACGGTCACAGCGTCATCGAGGACCACAGCCGACCTGCCGGTCATGTCCCGGTGGATTCCGTCGAAGAAGGCACGCATTGCCTCAAGCCGTGCGCCTGCCGGGGTGCTGAGGCCGAATAGTTCAGCACCCTCTCGGGCGGTCTCGGCCCACGCCTCGTTCTGCTGCGCACTGGTCAGCCAGGCGCGGAGCCAGACGTCGTCGTCGATGACGTAGCGCTCGCGGCGCAGACCGGGCTCGTGCTCGCGTCTGAGGACGTCGAGCCCGTCGAGGTACCCCACAGCCTTGGACACCGAGGCCGGGCTGCACCGCAGCCGTTGGGCGAGTTCGGCAGCCGTCCGCGCACCGGAGGGCGCCGTCACCAGGCAGGCCAGCACCCTGGCGGCCGTGCGGGGCAGTCCGGTCGCGATCATCATCGTCGCGACCCTGTCCTCGTAGGCGCGGATGGCGGCGGGGTCCCGCCCGTATGTGGCCTCGGAGTCGGCGGCCGGTGGCGCCGCAGGCCGAGGCGGCCGGTTGCGCCGCTGCCAGGCGACGGCCCGGTCGGCGTGTTCCGCGCGGTAGCCGCCGGGCCCGCCGTTGCGGGCAACCTCCCGGCTGATGGTCGAGGTCGGCCGTCCCAGTCGTCGGGCGATCACGGCGTACGGCAGGTCTTCGGCCAGGCCCGCCTCGATGTTCCTGCGGTCCTCCGCACTGAGCCTTCCGCCGCCCATGCCCGCCCTCCCACCCGTGAGCACTGCGGACCAGCCGGATGCGACCGCCTCCGGACGCCCGTGTCCGTGCGTTGCGTTGCGTTAACCGTCAGCGGCAACGCTACAAGATCCGGAAAACTCCCTGGTTCCCTTACTTCCCAACGCTTGTACCACTTTCGCGGACACGGTCAGGACGTAGCTTTCGCGTATCGCGAAAGTGGAAACAGGGGGTTCAGATGGAAGACACCACGCCCACGGCACACCTCACCCGCAAGGGCCATGACGCTGCCCGGCGTGTGCTCGACCGAGCGGTGCGGGAAGGAGGGGTGCCAGGAGTCGTCACTCGGGTCCGCGACGGCGGCGGGCACTGGTTCGGGACCGCGGGCGTCGCCGACACGCGGACCCGGCGGGCGCGCGGGCACGAGGACCGGTTCCGGATCGGCAGCATCACCAAGACCTTCACCGCCACCGTGGTCCTGCAACTCGTGGCCGAGGGCCGGTTGGCTCTGGAGGACACGGTGGAGCAGTGGCTGCCGGGCGTGGTCACCGGGAACGGGCACGACGGCTCCATGATCACAGTGCGGCAGCTCCTCAACCACACCAGCGGGGTCTTCAACCACACCCACGACCAGCCGGCGCTCCGCACACAGGAGAGCTACACCCCCGAAGACCTCGTGGCCATCGCCATGTCGCATCCGGCCGACTTCCCGGCGGGCACGGGCTGGGCGTACTCCAACACGAACTACGTCCTTGCCGGGATGATCGTCGAGCGGGCGACCGGCCTCACGCTCGCCGACGAGATCGCCGCCCGCCTCGTCCGCCCGCTCGGCCTGACGGGAACCTCCCTGCCGCGCAGCCCCGATGCCACACTCCCCGAACCACATGCGACCCACTACACCCGGCTGTTCTCGCCCGACCCGGACGCCACGGTCCACGACGCCACGGAGTGGGAGGTGTCTCCGTTCGGCGCGGCGGGCGCCATGATCTCCACCGTCGACGACCTCGCCCGATTCTTCGCCGCCCTGCTCGCAGGACGCCTCCTGCGCCCGGAGCAGCAGCGCGAGTTGCTCGCCACGGTCCCGACGGAGAACTGGCTGCCCGCTTCCACGTACGGTCTCGGAATGTCCCGCCTGACCCTGCCCTCCGGAGTGCAGGTCTGGGGCATGGGCGGCGCGATCTTCGGCTCCTGGTCGTACGTCTACGGCACGTTTGACGGTACCCACCTGCTCGCGGCGAACATCAACTCCGACTGGACAGACGGGTGCTGGGAGGACCACGTCGGCATCTTCACCGACCTCCTGGAGGCCGAGTTCAGCCGCACTGCCGACTCCGGCACTGCATAAGGCGACGAGGCGGGTCCGTTCGTACACGGGCTGCTCGGATCGAGCCACAGCGCCTCGCAGACGGCGGACAGTTCGCAGCGGGCGTCCCTGTGGCACCGCCGGGGCTCTCGAGTCAGGGGCACGTGACGACCTGTCCGGCCCAGGACAGGCCACCGCCGAAGGCGAGCAGCAGGACCGGGGCGCCGGGTGCGAGTTCGCCGCGCTCGGTGAGCTTGGACAGGGCGAGCGGCACGGACGCGGCGGACGTGTTGCCCGACTCGGTGACGTCGCGAGCGATCACTACGCTTTCGGGAAGGTCGAGCCGGCGCACAACGGCGTCAACGATGCGCAGGTTGGCCTGGTGGGTGACGACACCCGCCAGGTCGCCCGGCGCCAGACCCGCACGCGCACAGGCTTCGCGGGCGATGGCGGGAAGTTCGCCGGTGGCCCACCGGAATACCGTCTGGCCTTCCTGGGCAAAGCGGGGGTGCCAGTCGTCGACCAGGCGGACAGCATCCCCCCGGGACGGGTCGGAGCCCCATACGACCGGGCCGATCCCTCCGGCGTCAGCGGCGCTGAGCACGGCAGCGCCCGCCCCGTCACCGAGCAGCACACAGGTACGCCGGTCGGTCCAGTCGGTGACGTCGGACATCTTCTCGGCACCGATGACCAGTGCATGCCGGGCGGCGCCCGCACGGATGGAGTGCTCGGCGCAGGCGAGCGCGGTACAGAAGCCCGCGCAGCCGTTGTTGAGGTCGAAGGCCACCGGGGACGGCAGGCCCAGGCGTTCCGCCACCTGGGCGGCGATGGAGGGACAGCGGTCGACCGCCGTACACGTCGCTACGACGACGAGTCCGATGTCGGAGGGCCCAAGACCGGACGCGGCCAGCGCCTTGCCGGCGGCCGCGGACGCCATGTCGGTGACGGATTCGTCCGAAGCGGCGATGCGGCGGGTGGCGATGCCGGTACGGCGCCGGATCCATTCGTCACTGGTGTCGACCAGGGCGGACAGGTCGTCGTTGGAGGCGCTCCAGCTGGCGACCCTGGAGGGGGCCGCCGCAGCCTTCTCCCGTCTGGTGTGGGAGCCGGCAGCGCACGAGACGCCGGGCATGCCTCGCCTGCGGGCCGTCTGCGACACCTGGATCTCCTACCTGGAGACCGAGCGGGACGTCTTCCCCGGCGGCTGCCTCTTCACCACCGCCTCCGTCGAGTTCGACGCCCGCCACGGCCTCGTCCACGATGCGGTGGCCCGCCTGCTCCAGGTCTGGCGCCACCGTCTTGCCGCTGAGGTGCGTATCGCCGTCGCTGCGGGCGATCTGCCGACGGACACCGACCCGGAACAGGTCGCCTACGAGTTGGTGGGTCTCTACATGGCCCTGAACCAAGAGATCCAGCTCTTCGCACACCCCATGGCGGCGGCCCGCACCCGCCGAGCCGTGAACCGGCTGCTCGGCCAACCGTATGAATCCGGCCAGGACTGCGCAGTACGGCCAGGGTGCACTCCTACGTCTCCCCCAGTGCGCACACGGTCCGCAGGACGCCCGGCGTCATCCGGTCCGGCGGGGGCGGGCCAGGCCCAGGTCGTACGCGAGGATCGTCGCCTGGACCCGGTCGCGCAGGCCCAACTTGCCCAGCAGGGCGTTGACATGCGACTTCACCGTGCCGGTGGTCACGCCCAGGGTGTCGGCTATCTCCGCGTTGGTGTGGCCCGCCGCCACCAGCGTCAGGACCTCGCGTTCGCGGGGCGTGAGGGACGCCGGCAGCCGGGGGTCCGGTGCGGGGGCCGTGTCGGCGAAGGCGTCGATCAGGCGGCGTGTGACCGTGGGCGCCAGCATCGCCTCCCCCGACGCCACGACGCGGATGCCCGCCAGGAGTTCCTCGGGCAGCGCGTCCTTGAGCAGGAAGCCGGAGGCCCCGGCGCGCAGGGCGTCATGGACGTACGCGTCCTGATCGAAGGTGGTCAGGACCAGGACGCGGACGCGAGGGGTCCCCTTCCCGGCGGTTCCGGCGGTCGCGGCGGTCGTGGCGGTCGTGGCGGCCCCCGTGTGCCCGGGCTCTTCGGCGTGCCCGCCCTCCCCGCCGGGTCCGAGGAGCAGCCGCGTGGCCGTCAGGCCGTCCATGCCCGGCATGCGGATGTCCATCAGGACGACGTCCGGCCGGACCTCCGGTGCCAGCCGCACGGCCTCGGCCCCGTCCCGCGCCTCCGCCACCACGTGCAGGTCCGGCTCCGCGTCGATGATCGCCGCGAATCCGGCGCGTACGACGGCCTGGTCGTCGACGACCATCACGCGGATCATTCCGGCGCCGGGCGCCTCGGGCGCCTCGGCGTGGCGCGGTTCCGGCTCGACGGGTCCGCGTCCAGGTTCGGTGTGCATGTTCACGGTGCTGATGGGGTTACCTCCTTCGGGGCCCCGGGGGCCGTACGGGGGCCCGGTGGCGGATGGTCGGGGCGGTGTGGTTCTCGTACGCCGTCGGGGGCCGACGCCGCTCTCAGCGTGCCCAGCAGTTCCCGCATCGACGACAGTCCCGCCCGTGCCTCCTCCGTCACGCCCTTGAGGTCACCGGCCTCCGCCCGCGCGATCACCCCGCCCGCGTGCCGCACCACTTCACCGCGCAGCTCCACCGCGATGCGGCGGCGCTCCTCGTACGCCGCGAGGACCGCCGCACGGACCGTTGCCGCGAGCGCGTGGTCCTCGTGGGCCCTGACGCGTTCGCGGCGGGCGCCGACCACCGCGCCGATGCCCCAGGGGGCGGCCAGGAGGAGGAAGAAGGCCACGGCGAGCAGCCCGGCCAGGAAGGCGATCAGGCCGAAGCCGCCGTCCTTCTCCACGTCCGCGATGCCGTCGGCCGCCGCCAGGGCGAGCGCCGACAGGGACAGGCCGGCCGCCCCGGCCGCCATGGCGGGCCAGGTGACGCGCGCCGGGCCCGCGAACGCGCCGACCGCGTGCACGGCCACGCATTCCGCGAGGGCACCCGTCGTCACCAGGCACAGGGCCACCGCCGGCGGCAGCAGCCCGAAGGCGAGCCCGAGCGGCGCGAGCCAGGCCGTGGCCAGGACCGCGACGAGGACCGCCCAGGGCGCCCGGCGCCGCCACAGCAGCGGCAGCGCGTGCGCGACGGCGGGTCCACAGGCCAGGGCGGTGGCCGCGGGGCTCTCCGCGAGGACCGCGAAGAGCGGGAGCGCGGCGACGGCGAGGGTCACCGCCCCGTCGGCCGGGTCCAGGCCGCGCAGGACCCGCCGGCGCGAGGAGTGGTGCGGCACGGTGAAGCGGTGCGGCAACCGTGCGCGCACGGACCAGCCGGGCGCGTGCGGGCGGGGTCCGGCCTCCAGCGTTCCGCCGAGCACGGCCGCACGCTCCCGCATGCCCGCGGTGCCCCGGCCGGAGCCGAGTCCCTGCCGCGCGCCCGAGGACGCCGAGGCCCCTTCGTTCCCCGTCGGCCCGTCGTCGGTCACCGTCAGTTCGACCGCGCCGTCCCGTTCCAGGACGCGGATCCGTACGCGCACGGCGGCACCGGGGGCGTAGCGCAGCGCGTTGGTGAGGGCTTCGCGGACGATGCCGAAGGCCGCGTCGGCGACGGCGCCCGTCAGGGCCGCGAGGTCCGGGGCCACGTCCACGGCCGGGCGCAGGCCGAGACGCGCGAAACCGGCGGCGAGTTCACCCACTCGCTCCTCGATGCCGCTCTCCTCGTCCGCCGCCGACGTCCGCATCATCGCGACCAGGCGGTCCAGCGCCGTCAGCGTCTCGCGTCCGCTGTCCGCCGCGAACTCCAACGCCTGTGGCGTCAGTTCGGGCCTGCGGTCGGCGAGCCGCAGCGCGGTCTCGGCGGTGACCACGACGGAGGTGAGGTGGTGGGCGCCGACGTCGTGGAGTTCGCGGGCGAGGCGTTGGCGTTCGGTGGTCGCGGCGCGGCCCCGCTCGGCCTCCGCGCGCGCGAGTTCCCGCGCGGCGGCCCGGCGCCCCGCGAGCCAGTGGCGGCGGCTGCGGCCGAGGCCCGCGACGGCCAGGAAGACCGCGCAGTTCACCAGGATCTCGCCGCCGATCTCGACCGCGGAGTCGAGCTGCACCGTCCCTCGGACGCTCGCGGAGACGGTCAGGGCCGCCCCGGCCACGACAGCCGTGCGCGGCGGACAGCGCACCATCACGGAGTACAGCGCGACCAGCGCGCTCAACTCGTGCAGCAGCGTCGCGTCCTCGGGGAGGAGCGACCCGGCGGCCAGCACCGCCTCCACGGCCAGCGCGGCGGCGACCGGCCTGCGGCGGCGCAGGGCGAGCGCTGCGGTGATCGCGACGGCGGCGACCGACGCCCCGACGAGCTGGACACCCCCGACATGCCCGCCGTCGCGCAGCACGCGGCCGGGCCAGTAGGCCAGCTGCTGGACCGCCAGCAGAACGGGCAGCAGCCAGTTGC
Organism: Streptomyces sp. NPDC031466; assembly: GCF_055581265.1. Lineage (NCBI taxonomy): Bacteria > Bacillati > Actinomycetota > Actinomycetes > Kitasatosporales > Streptomycetaceae > Streptomyces > Streptomyces sp. NPDC031466. The sequence goes on along the minus strand of NZ_JBVIJT010000009.1, from coordinate 243,579 downwards.
GTATCCCCTCCATATTGGCCTCGATGATACGGAGGAGCTGGACTGAGCAGGGGCTTCGCCTTGATGGGGGGCTACGGGCAGCACCCGGCTCTATCTCTGGTTGGAGACCGCGATCGTACGGGCGGACGACGAAAGGGAGCCGTACGACCGGGATGCTGAGGACATGACCAAGCCGACCCCGGCCGCCTCCGCACCGGCCTCGCCCTCTCCTCCACCCCCCGCACCTGCCGCGCCCCCGCACGCCAACCCGTACGGCCACGACTACGTCCAAGGACAAGGACACGGACAAGGGCACGGGCACGGACACAGCTATGGCTACGGCTACCTCTCGTACCCCTTGCAAGCGCCGCCCCCGCCTCCGCCACCCCTCCCCTATCACCGCCTCGCCCTGATCACCGGACGTCACCGCTGGTGGCGGCCCCTCGTAGGGACCGCGCTGGTGCTGGTCGGCGGGATGGCCGCCCTCCTGCTGGTGCTGCTCGGCGCGGAGACGGCGGGCGCGCTGCTGCACCGGCCGGTCGACGCCGACGGGTTCCGCGTGTGGGGCGGCGTCGCGGAGACGGGCCTGGGGCTGCTCTCCCTCGCCGTGCTGACACCCGTGGCGTTCCTCGCCGCCCGCTGGGCCCAGCGGCGGCCGGCCGGGACGCTGTCGTCGGTCGCCGGGCGGCTGCGGTGGGGCTGGCTCGGGCGGTGCCTGACGATGGGGCTGCCCCTGGTCGTGGGGGCCTTCGGCGTCATGATGCTGCTGCCCACTCCCGCCGGCGGCGGCACGGACGACGTGGAGTGGGTCGGCCTCCCGGACTTCCTGCTGGGCGTCGCGATGGTCTGCGTCCTGGTGCCGTTCCAGGCGGCGGCCGAGGAGTACGTGTTCCGGGGCTGGCTCACCCAGGCGGTCGGCGCCTGGTTCCGCTCGCCATGGGTGGCGATCCTGCCGCAGGCGCCCCTGTTCGCCGCCGCGCACGGCTGGGGCACGCCGTGGGGCTTCGCGGACCTGGTGGTGTTCGGCCTGGTGGCGGGCGCACTGACGGTACGTACGGGCGGCCTTGAGGCGGCCATCGGCCTGCACGCGCTCAACAACCTGCTCGCGATGGGGGTTTCGGCGGGGATCGTCGGCGCGCTCGCTTCCGACGAGACGGCCGCCGACATGGACTGGATGTCGGTCGCCGTCGACCTCGTGATGCTCTGCGGATACGCGGCACTGGTGCTGAGGGTGGCGGGCCGCCGCGGGATCGAGACGCTGAGCGCGGGAACGCCCGTGGACGGTCCGGGGACGGTCCCACCGGCGGCGGGGCCGGCTTCCTGAACGGCCGGCCCCGCACACGAGCCCCGCACACGAGCTTGCGCAGGACACGCGGGCCCCCACTGGGCCCCGCCGCCGACTACGAGGAGCAGGCCCTCACGGGCGAGGCAGCGGCTGCCCCACCCGAGGACCGGGGCGGCCGCCCCTCACTTCAGGAGGTACTCGCAGAGCGACTTCTTCGCCTTGCCGCCCTTGTTGTCCGCGACCTTCTTGCCGTCGACCTTGATGACACACGGCGCCGCGCTCAGCATCCCGTCGCTGCCCTTCGTCGAGCCGGGTACGACGGACACCGTGTGGCCGACCTTGAACTCCGCGCCCTGCAGGGTGACATCGGCCGTCTTCTTCCACGGCAGGTCGACCTGCTCCATGTGGTTGGTGTCGGAGACGTACATGATCTGCGTCGAGCCGGTGCCGCCCACCTCGAAGGTCACCTCGTACGTGGCCTTCTTGCCCTGGCCGCCCCCGCCCGAACCACCACCCGACCCCGAGTCCGAGTCCGCCTTCGCCGGCGCCTCGGCCGCGGTCCCGCCCTTCTTGGCGGACCCCCCGCCGGACCCCTTGCTCTTGTCCGAACCGCCGCAGCCCGTCAGCAGGGCGAGGGCCGCTATCAGGGCGACTCCGGTGACCGTCTTGCGCATTCTTGAACACTCCCGTTTCGGAAACTGCCGTGCGCGCGTACTAAACCACCTGCCGCATGACAGCGCTTAACCAGTTGCCGTGCTCCGCGGCCGCCTGCTGCACTGGTGAAAGCCGGTAAGAGGCCGGCGCGGTCGAGCAAGTCGAGCAAGGAGAAGAAATGCGGCGTTCGTTCATGTCCCGCCCCGAAGGAAGTCACCTCTCCTCAAAGGACATGACGGTACGTGCACTCATCTGCTCCGCGCACACTGAACCTGGGCATTCTGGCCCACATCGACGCCGGTAAGACCAGTCTGACCGAGCGGCTCCTGCACGCCGCCGGTGTCATCGACGAGGTGGGCCGCGTCGACGACGGAAACACCCGGACCGATTCGCTCGCCCTGGAGCGGCAACGCGGCATCACGATCAAATCCGCGGTCGTCTCCTTCACCATCGCCGCCCCCGAAGGGGCCACGCCGGACGACGGTGTCGCCGTCAACCTCATCGACACCCCCGGGCACCCGGACTTCATCGCCGAGGTGGAACGGGTCCTGAGCGTGCTCGACGGTGCCGTGCTCGTGGTCTCCGCCGTGGAGGGCGTCCAGGCGCAGACCCGCGTGCTGCTGCGCACCCTGCGGCGGCTGCGCATCCCCACGCTGATCTTCGTGAACAAGACGGACCGCGCCGGCGCCCGGTACGACGGTGTCCTCCGGCACATCGCCGAGCGGCTCACCCCCGACATCGTCCCGATGGGCTCGGTGTCCGCCCTCGGCACGCGCGCGGCCCGCTGCACGCCGTTCACGGCCGAGAACGCCGAGGTCCACGGCTTCACCACCCGTCTGACCGAGCTGCTCGCCGGGCACGACGACGCCCTGCTCTCCGCGTACGTCGAGGGCGCGGCGCCGCTCTCGTACGACCGCCTGCGCCGGGAACTGGCACGTCAGACGGGCCGCGCCCTCGTGCACCCCGTCTTCTTCGGCTCGGCCGTCACGGGCGTCGGGATCCGCGAACTGACGTACGGCATCCACGAGTTGCTGCCCGCGTCCGCCGGGGACGCCGAAGGCCCTCTCTCGGGACGCGTGTTCAAGGTCGAGCGCGGCACCGCCGGGGAGAAGATCGCGTACGTACGCCTCTTCTCGGGGACCGTCCGCACGCGCGACCGCCTCGACATCCGCGACGGCACGGCGCGCCGGACCGACACGGCAGGCGCGGCAGAGGTGGCAGGCGGGCCGGACCCCGGTCGCAGGGAGGGCAAGGTCACCGCCGTCACCGTCTTCGACCAGGGCACGGACGTGCGCCGCGCGGAGATCCGCGCGGGGCGGATCGGCAGGCTCTGGGGGCTCGGCGACGTCCGGATCGGCGATGTGATCGGCGTACCGCCCGAGCGAGCCGAGTCCGCGGGTCGCTTCTTCGCGCCGCCCACCCTGGAGACGGTCGTCAGCCCACTGCGCCCCACCGACCGGGCCGCCCTGCACCTCGCGCTGACCCAGCTCGCCGAGCAGGACCCGCTGATCGACCTGCGCCAGGGCCCCGTCCGCCAGGAGGTGTCGGTCTCGCTCTACGGCGAGGTGCAGAAGGAGGTCATCCAGGCGACGCTCGCCGCGGACTTCGGGCTGGACGTGTCCTTTCGCGAGACCACGACGATCTGCGTGGAGCGGGTCGTCGGCACGGGCGCCGCGTTCGAGCTCATCGACAAGGAGCCCAACCCGTTCCTCGCCACGGTCGGACTGCGCGTCGAGCCGGCGCCGGTCGGCGCCGGGGTCGAGTTCGGGCTGGGGGTCGAGCTGGGCTCGATGCCGTACGCGTTCTTCCGGGCCGTCGAGGAGACGGTCAGGCAGACCCTGCACCAGGGGCTGCACGGCTGGCGCGTCCCCGACTGCGTGATCACGATGACGCACGCCGGTTACTGGCCCCGGCAGAGCCACGCGCACGGCACCTTCGACAAGAGCATGTCGAGCACCGCCGGGGACTTCCGGAACCTGACGCCGCTGGTCCTGATGGACGCGCTGCGCGAGGCGGGCACGGTGGTCCACGAGCCGATGCACCGGTTCCGGCTCGACGTGCCGGCCGACACGGTCGGGGCGGTGCTGCCCGTCCTCGCCCGGCTGCGGGCCGTGCCGCACACACCGACGACGAGCGGAGCCTCGTACCGCCTGGAAGGAGACATTCCCGCGCAGCAGGTGCACGCGCTGGAGCAACTGCTGCCGGGACTCACGCGGGGCGAGGGCGAGTGGGAGTCCGCCTTCCACCACCACGAGCCGGTGCGCGGCGCCCCTCCCGCGCGGGAGCGGACGGACCACGACCCGCTCCACCGCAAGGAGTACCTGCTGCGGGTGGTGCGCAGGACGCCCGCCTGAGCAGCCCCTGGGGGCTTGACTCAGTCCCCGAGTGGCGGGATACGCAGGTTCCGCAGTCGCTCGGGGTCCGCGATGATGTTGATCTCCACGATCCTGCCGTCGACGACCGTGAACGACCCGATCGAGAACACCTCGCCGCCCGGAGTGGCGACCAGGCCCGGCTGACCGTTGACGAGCACGAGGTGCTGGTGGACGGCGAGGCTGGCGAACATCGCCGCCTGCCCGGCCACCGTCGCCGCGCCCCGGACGAGCTTCGACAGGCCCGAGGACAGCTCCCCGCTGTCGGCGCGCAACACGACGTCCGGGTCGAGGAGGGCGAGCAGCGCGTCGAAGTCACCGGCCTTCGTCGCCGCCATCCACGCCTCGACGACCTCGCGCTGCTTGGCGACATCCGTCTCCTGGGCGGGGGTCGATCCCTGCACGCGACGGCGGGCCCGGCTGGCCAACTGCCGGGTCGCGGCGGTCGAGCGCTCGACGATGGGCGCGATCTCCTCGAAGGGAACGGCGAACATGTCGTGCAGGACGAACGCGAGCCGCTCGGCCGGCGCGAGCGTGTCCAGCACGACGAGCAGGGCGAGGCCCACGGAGTCGGCGAGCAGCACCTCCTGCTCGGGGTCGACCACGTCGACGCGGCTCACGACCGGGTCCGGCACATGCGTCTCCAGGGAGACGTCGAGGGAGTCCTCGCGCCGGGACTGCCGGGAGCGCAGCAGGTCCAGGCAGACCCTGCCGACGACGGTCGTCAGCCAGCCGCCGAGGTTCCGCACCTCACCGGCACCGGCCTCGTCACCCGCGCCGACGCCCTCGCGGGTGGCCGCGTGCTCGCTGGTGCCTGCCTTCCCGGCGGCCGGCCTCCCGACGGCCGCCTTCCCGACGGCCGCCTTCTCGGTGCGGCTGAGCCGGAACCACGCCTCCTGCACGGCGTCCTCGGACTCGCTCAGCGAACCGAGCATGCGGTACGCGACCGCGTTCAGCCGGGGCCGGTGCTCCTCGAAGCGGGCGGCAAGGCTGTCCTCGGCCGCCTGCCCCGCCTGGCCGGCCTGGCCCACCTGAGCCGCGTGGCCCACCTGAGCCGCCTTGGCCGATGCGTCCTCGATCATCTCTGTCACATTCTTCCGTCGCGATCCGTCATAGCTGTGACCGAGCTTCCCCACCCCGACGCCACACCCGAGAAGAACAGTAATGAACGTCCGTACGCGTCTACGGGCAGCCCCGACGGCCGCCCGAGGCGCTCAGAGCAGGGGACCCAACGCCTCGCGCAGATCGGCGGGTTCGCGGAACAGTACGGCGGGCATGCCCAACGCTTGTGCCGCCGCCACGTTCTCCTGACGGTCGTCCACGAAGAGGCAGCGGCCCGCGGCGACTCCGGAGCGCTCGACCGCGGCGCGGTAGATACGGGGGTCCGGCTTGGTCACGCCGAGGTCGGCGCTGCTGATGACGTCGTCGAAGAGCCCGGCCGGGCCGGTGAGGCCGAGCAGAGCCAGGTCGTCGGCCAGCCACGGCGTCGCGTTCGTCACCAGGAGCACCGGCAGCCCCGCCGCACGGACCTTCCGGAGCATCTCCACCACCGCCTCGTCGGCATGGAACCCGGTGGCGGCCAGCGTCGTCCCGAGCCGCTGCCCGCGCTCCCACGGCACCCGGTCGGCGAGGCCCCGGGCGATCGAGTCGATCCACTGCCCCCTGGTGATCTCGCCGCGCATCAGCGGCAGGTCGGTCCCGGGCGCGAACGCGATCTCGGCGGTGCTGCCCCGCGGCAGCCCGAACGCGTCCTCCAGCCGCTCCAGTTCCCCCATGTCGTAGAAACGGATCACACCGTCGAGGTCACTCAGCACGGCATCGAACGTCCGGCCGGAGATCGTCATCGCACGAGTCCATCGGTCATCGCACGAATCCCTGAGTCATCGCACGTATCAAGTCGTCATCGCCTGTGCTCATCAGTCTCCGCATATGTCCATCAGCCGTCGCCCGTGTCCCACACGCGCGCCGCCCGCGCCGTGCCTCTGACCGTTTACCGTGACTTCTCACCGAGCACCTCGCGCACAGTGTCCCGCACCCGCTCCTGGTCCCTGCGTACGGCCGCGTACCGGGACTTGTTGCGGCGCAGATCCGCGCGCTGCACCTCGTCGCTGACGGCCCACCACACGCCGGCGGTGTTCAGCTCCCGCTTGCAGGTGACATCGGCGACGGCGGTCCCCAATTCGCGGCTCGTCCGGCTCGTGTTGCCGTCGTCGCGGCCCCTGCGCCATTCCTTGTCACGAAACGCGTTCATCGCACTCTCGTACGTCTTGAAGCCCTTGCCCGCGACGCAGCGCGACCAGTCCCGGTAGGCCCGGCGCACCCGCTCGTCCTCGGCGACGGCCTTGTCGAGTTTCTCCTGGCGCCCGGCCACGTACGTCCACATGCGCTCCACGTCCGCCACGCCCCTGACGAGCTGCCGTGCGCCCTCGGCGGAACAACCGCCCCCGGGGACCTCGCGGCCGTTCACCACGCGCTTGCCGCCGCCTTCCGTGCCGTGCAGCACGTCGTCCTCACGTTCCGTCGGCGCACGTCCCGTCGGCAGGATCCTCTTCAGCTCGGCCTCGGCGCGGTCCGGGTCGAAGCCATAGCCCCAGCGGCGCGCCTGGCGCAGGTCGAGCATCCCGTACGAGGGCATCGCGACCATCGTCATGGTGGTGGAGTGGGACTCGGCCATCATGGGCCCCATACCGGGTTCGAGCGGAAAGTCGTCAAACCCGAACGAGCGCATGCACCGCCGCACCACATGCGACTGGGCCCGCGCGATACGCCCACTGTCCCGCGCACTGAACTCCCTCTTCTCCAAGGGAAGCTCACGATGATCCCGCTCGGTCTTCACCCGGGGCACGCCGGGCTCCCGAGCGTACGCGGGCACGGAGCCACCGGAGCCCACACCCACGCCGGCACCGCTTCCGTACCCCACCAACACCAGCACCACCGCCGCCGCCGCTGTCGCCACCAGGGCGACCACCCCTGGCCCCCACCGCACCGTCATCGATCCCCTTCCCCGTGACCGCCGCTACCTGCTGGGGCGCTTCCCGGCCGCCGGAACTCCCTGTCGCCGCGACACGCCCGTCGTACCGCACACGGCAGCACCTGCCCGAGCCCCGGCTGACTGAGCTGGGCGGGAGTCCTCGGGGCACGAACCCCGAACACCCTGCGCCGCCGTATGACCGTACCGACCGGCTCATGGTGCCGGCCCCGACCGCAGAACCCGGGCCCTCCACTACCCATGCACACGGATCATTACCGCTCCGTCCCGCGGAGCAGCCGCCCAGCGCCCGGGACCACCTCCCCGCAGCCGTGTGCCGTCCCGTCCGCTTCCTCACGACGTCAGCCCGTCGCCCCCGGCTCCCGCCACATGGGCCACATCCGCGGCCCGTCCGGCAGATCGAGCGGCGTCCCGGTGACGGCGAACCCCAGCCGTTCGTACAGGTCGCGGCTCCGCGCGTTGCTCGCCTCCAGATAGGCGTGCAGGCCGTCCCGATCACACCGTTCGAGAACGGCGGTGATCAGCGCCGTACCGAGCCCCTCCCCCTGTCGCCCTGGCCGCACGGCGATCATGTGCAGGTATTCATGCGCCCGGTCAGTGGGATGCGCCGCGTCCGTCATCCGCCCGATCAACTCGACCCGCTCGTTCTCCGGATCGACCGCCCGCCGCAACAACGCGGGCCCATCCGCCTCACCGCCCCCGCATTCCCCATCACCCCCGGCAGCTTCCACAGGGAGACCCGGCCCCCGGTCCGAGGCAGCGACTGGCGCGACGCCCGAGGCAGGGGCCGGGGTGAGGCCTGAGGCAGGGGCCGGGGTGAGGCCCGTGGCCGAGCCGGGTGCGACGCCCGAGGCAGCGACTGGCGCGACGCCCGAGGAAGGGGCCGGGGTGAGGCCTGAGGCAGGGGCCGGGATGAGGCCCGTGCCTGAGCCGGGTGCGACGCCCGAGGCAGCGACTGGCGCGACGCCCGAGGAAGGGGCCGGGGTGAGGCCTGAGGAAGGGGCCGGGATGAGGCCCGTGGCGGAGCCGGGTGCAATGCCCGAGGCGACGGCCGTAGCGCCGCCCAGGACACCGCCCGATGTACCCACCGAGGCGCCGGCCGAGACGCCCTCCGGCCTGGCCCGCTCGGCAGGGCCCTCCAGCGTGCCGGGTGCTGAGGCACCCCCGGGCCTGCCCCGCTCCGAGGCGCCCGCCCGCACGGCCCCCTCAGAGACGCCCTCCGACCCCGTCCCTTCCGAAGCCGGCGCCGGGACGGACCACCACAGCGCCGCCGCGTCACCGTCCTCGGTGACCTCTACGTACCCCTCCTGGAGCGCGAGGTCGAAGAAGGCGCCCATCAACGCCCCGTGCCTGCGCCGCCGATGCTCCTCGTCAGGAAAGACCCATCTGCTGACCGGGTCCCCCATGAACGCCTCATCGAGCAACCGCACCACGTCGGCCCGGTCCCCCTCCCCGGCTCTACGGATCGCCACGCCCACAGCCAGCCCCGCCCCTCACCACTCGTCCGCATCCGACGACGCGCCGTCCCCCACACGCCTCAACTCCGCGTGTCGGCTCGCCGGTTGCAGCCTAGGTGATGGCCCCCCTGGCCACAGGAGCCCTGCGCACACCACCCGCCCCTCAGGCGGCGCGCAGCCCCCTCGCCCCTCCTCCCCCTACTCAGAACGCCCCTCAACCACCTCCCCTTCGCCACCCAGCCCAGTCCTTCACCCCTCCACGGCCCCTTCGCGTCGGACCGCCCGAGCCCCACCCGCCTTCGCCCCTCCTCCAGGCCTCGCAACCTCAGGCCCTCCCATGACCCCCCGTGCCGCCCGCCCCGGGGTGCCTCAATGCGTACGCCGCGTCACGAACTCGGCGAGTGCCAGCAACCCGCCCGCCGCCTCGGGGTCCGGCACCGCCCTCGCGAGCTGGCCTATCGCCCTCGACATCCGGTCGGCCGCGTGCACCGTGGCCCAGTCGCGTCCGCCCGCGCGCTCCACCGCGCGGGCCGCCCGCTCCAGTTCGCCCCCGCTCTCGGCGAGCGGGCCGCTGTAGAGCCCGGCGAGCTCCACCGCGGCCGGCGTACCGGAGGCGAGCGCGGCGACCACCGGCAGGGATTTCTTGCGGGCCACGAGATCGGCACCGGCGGGCTTGCCCGTGTGACCGGGGTCGCCCCAGATGCCGATGACGTCGTCGATGAGCTGAAAGGCGAGCCCGGCCTCCCTGCCGAAGCCGTCGAGCGCGTCGACCACCTCCGGCCCGGCGCCCGCGTACAGCGCCCCGAGCGCACACGCACATCCCAACAGCGCCCCGGTCTTGGCCTCGGCCGTGGCTAGGCACTCCGCGAGCGTGACCTCGTCGGGCCCGCGCCGCTCCATCGCGCAATCCGCATGCTGCCCGGCACAGAGTTCCACGACACAACGGGCGAGGCGGGCGGCCGCCGCCGGGGCCCCCGGGTGGGGGTCCTCGGCTAGCAGCCGCTGTGCCAGTGCCTGCATGGCGTCACCGACGAGGATCGCGTCGGCGTCGCCGAAGACGGTCCACGCGGTGGGCCGGTGCCTGCGTGTCGTGTCGCGGTCCATCACGTCGTCGTGCAGGAGCGTGAAGTTGTGGGTCAGCTCCACGGCCGCCGCGGCCCGGACGGCATCGGCGGGGTCCCCGCCGAGCGCCTGCACCGCGGCGAGCACGAGCGCCGGTCGGATGGCCTTGCCCGCGTTCCCCTCGGCCGGCGTGCCGTCCGCGTGCTCCCAGCCGAAGTGGTAGCGCGCGACGCGGCGCAGGGAACGGGGCAGCGAATCGACCGCCCCGCGCAGCTCGGGATCGACGTACGCGCGCGCTGCCGCGAGGATCTCCGCGGCCTCATGCCCGTCGCCGGACCCTTGCGGCCCCGCCGCCTGCGCCGGGGCCGCCGTGTCCGTTGTCATGTCCGTCATGGACTCACCCCGGAAAGGAAAGGGGACGGTGGGGGTTCCTCGGCCCATGGGCGCGTACGCAGGGGGTGTACCCAGCGCGGCGGCCATGGACACGGTCGGGGGGTCAACTCCAGCGGCCGATCTCTACGTTCTCCAGGACACCGAGCGCGTCGGGCACGAGCACGGCGGCGGAGTAGTAGGTCGAGACGAGGTACGAGATGATCGCCTGCTCGCTGATGCCCATGAACCGCACGGACAGGCTCGGCTCGATCTCGTCGGGGATGCCGCTCTGCCGCAGGCCGACGACGCCCTGCTCCTCCTCGCCCGTACGCATACAGATGATGGACGTCGTGCGGGCCTCGGTCACCGGGATCTTGTTGCACGGGAAGATCGGCACCCCGCGCCAGGTAGGGATCCTGTTGCCGGCCATGTCGATGGTCTCGGGGACGAGCCCCCGCTTGTTCAGCTCGCGGCCGAACGCGGAGATCGCGCGCGGGTGGGCGAGGAAGAGCTTGGATCCGCGCCTGCGGCTGAGCAGTTCGTCCAGGTCGTCCGGGCCGGGCACACCGTCGTGCGGCTGGATCCGCTGGTCGTACTCGCAGTTGTTCAGGAGGCCGAACTCGCGGTTGTTGATCAGCTCGTGTTCCTGGCGCTCCTTGAGCGCCTCGACAGTGAGCCGCAACTGCTGCTCGGTCTGGTTCATGGGCTGGTTGTAGAGGTCGGCCACGCGCGTGTGGATGCGCAGAACCGTCTGGGCGACGCTCAACTCGTACTCACGCGGTGACGTCTCATAGTCCACGAAGGTGCCCGGCAGCACCGCCTCGCCGACATGCCCGGCCGAGAGGTCGATGGGTGCCTCGCCGTACCTGTTGGTGCGCTGGGCGGGGATGGACCGCAGCCGCTGGAGGTGATCACGCAGCGATTCGCTGCGCTCGGCGACCTGCTCGAGATCCTGCCTCGGCAGAGTGAGCACGGTGCACGCCGTCACCGCACGCGCCGTGTACTCCCAGATGGCCTCCGAGTCCAGGAGGGCCGACTCCCCGAAATATGCGCCGTCGGCCAGTGTCCCCAGCACGGTGTCGTCCCCGTACGGGCCCGAGCCGACCTTCTCCACCCGCCCGTGCGCGAGCAGGAAGACCTCGTCCGCCTGACTCCCGAAGGAGGTCAGCATCTCCCCCGCGGCGAACTCCCGCTGCCGGCAGCGCCGCGCCAGCTCGCCCAGCGCCTCCTGGTCATCGAAGTCCCGGAGCACCGGCAGCTCGCGGAGCTCCGCCGGAATGACCTCCACATGGTCACCCGTCTGCACAAAGGTCACGCGGCCGTCACCGACCGAATAGCTCAGCCTTCGGTTCACCCGGTACGTGCCGCCCTGCACCTGCACCCACGGCAGCATCCGCAGCAACCAGCGCGAGCTGATCTCCTGCATCTGCGGTGCCGACTTGGTGGTGGTGGCCAGATTCCGCGCGGCCGATGTGCCGAGGCTCTTCTGCGGCTGCTCCGACTGCTCGCGGATCTCTTCGCCTACCGACATTGGTGTGCCCTCCCAAGTACCTGCGGTGATATGCGCACACCAGCCTCCCAGCACGGAACGTGTCGGCGCCATTACACAAACGAGCGGGAATGGATCACGGTCGAACGGGGCAGGGGGCTCTTTTCCACTCGTTCGGCGCACCCGGCTCGCCCGCACGGCGCCGGGGAACTGCAAGATCCCGGCTCCCGTTGAACACTTTGCGGGGCGTCCACCGCCCGCATCCTTCCCCTCGACCCGCAGGAGACAGCAATGGCAGGCTTCCTGGACCGCGCCAAAGAGCAGGCGCAGCGCGGCCTCACGCAAGGCAAGCAGAAGCTCGACGAGGTCCAGGAGAAGCGTGCGGGAGACGCCCTCCTGAAGAAGCTCGGCGCGGCGTACTACGCGGAGCGCCGGGGCACCGGCTCCCCCCAGGCCACCCAGCAGGCGCTGGAGGCCGTGGAATCCCACATCGCGACGCACGGGGACGCCTTCTTGCACGGCACCTGACCGGATCGGCTCGCACGCCGCCCGAACAGTCCCCCGGAGGGATTCCGAACAGCTGGTCCGATCTCGGGACCTCCGGTACAAGCAGGGCATACGAGGCGGACCGCGACAGGCGGCCGTCGCGCCCCGCAAAGGAGGCGGCCATGGCCTCACCCATGTCCGCGGGACGCTTCTTGGAGGCACTGCGAGACGAAGGCGTGACCGTCGTCGAGGTCGGCGACTGGGAGCACCACAACCGCGATCACAAGGGCCCTTGGGGCCCGGTGCACGGCGTGATGATCCACCACACCGTCACGTCGGGCAGTGAGCGCACGGTGGAGATCTGCCGCGACGGGCACCCGTCGCTGCCCGGGCCACTCTGTCACGGCGTGATCACCAAGGACGGCTGCGTGCACCTCGTCGGCTACGGCCGTGCCAACCACGCCGGGCTCGGCGACGACGAGGTGTTGCGCGCGGTCATCGCCGAGAAGCGGCTCCCTCCGGACAACGAGTCGAACACCGACGGCAACCGCCACTTCTACGGCTTCGAGTGCGAGAACCTCGGCGACGGCGAGGACCCCTGGCCCGAGGCCCAGCTGGACGCCGTCGAGAGGGTCTCGGCCGCCATCTGCCGTGTTCACGGCTGGACGGAACGCTCGGTGATCGGCCACCTGGAGTGGCAGCCCGGCAAGGTGGATCCGCGCGGTTTCACCATGGCCGAGATGCGTCGGCGCGTCGAGGAACGCCTCAAGTAGCCACCGGGAAGTCTTCCCGCCGGGCTCCTGTGCCCGACCACCCCCCTGCCGGGCGGCGTGCCGCGGGGGACAATGGCGGGGTGCACCCCACCCCGCCCGCCGGTCCGAGCCCCCGGCTCCCGTCGCCGTTGCAGCGCGTACAGGACGAACGTTTCGACGAGCGCGGCGTGCGTCTGCTGCTCAAGCGCGACGACCTGATCCACCCGGAGCTGCCGGGCAACAAGTACCGCAAGCTCGTCCTGAACCTCCGCGCCGCCGACGCGGGCCACGACACCCTGCTCACCTTCGGCGGCGCCTACTCCAACCATCTGCGCGCCACCGCGGCCGCGGGCCGCCTCCTCGGCTTCGCCACGGTCGGTGTCGTACGCGGCGACGAACTCGCCGGACGCCCTCTCAACCCGTCCCTGGCCCGGTGCCGTGCCGACGGCATGCGGCTGCGTTTCGTCGACAGGGCGACGTACCGCGCCAAGCGCGAGCCCGAAACACTCGCCGCGATCCTGCGCGATACGGGTGCGCGGTCCCCGTACGTGATTCCGGAGGGCGGCAGCAACGCCCTGGCCGTGCAAGGTTGTACGGCGCTCGGAGAGGAATTGCGCGAGCACACCGATGTGGCGGCCGTGGCCTGCGGTACCGGCGGCACCCTCGCGGGCCTGGCCGCCGGCCTGGGCCCGGACCGGCAAGCGCTCGGCATACCGGTCCTCAAGGGCGGCTTCCTGGACGCCGACATAAAAGCGCTGCAACTGGAGACGTTCGGTGCCCCGACCGGCAACTGGCGCCTGGACGACCGCTTCCACTGCGGCGGCTACGCCCGGACGCCTCCCGAGCTGCTCGCTTTCGCCGAGGACTTCGAACGCCGCCACGGCCGGGAAACAGGCCTCTCCGTAGAACACCTGTACGTCGCCAAGCTCCTCCACGCCCTGACCACCCTCTCCAAAGAGGGCGCCTTCCCGCCCGGCACCCGGGTCACCGCGGTCATCACCGGCACCGGCGACACCCCGGCTCAGTCCTCGACCTCCCGGTAGGCCGCCGCCTCCTCCAGGTCCAGTTTGCGCAGCAGCGTCCGCATCATCTCCTCGTCGATGCGCCGCTCGTCACGCATTCGCACGAACACCTCGCGCTCCGCGGCGATCGCCTCCCGCGCCAGTCGCCGATAGGTGTCGTCGGCCGACTCCCCCGTCACGGGATTGGGTTGGCCGAGCCGCTCCCACACGGAGTTGCGGCGGCGCTCCAGAACGGTGCGCAGACGGTCCTGGAGTGGCTGCGGGAGGCAGTTGCGCTCGTCCCGCATGAGGTCCTCGACGCGGGCCTCCGCGGCCTGCGAGGCGGCGTTCTGCGCCTGCGCCTCGGCGAGCGTCTGCGCCTGCGCGTCACGGCCCGGCAGCTTCAGGACACGGATCAGCCACGGCAGCGAGAGCCCCTGCACGACGAGCGTGCCGATGACGGTGGTGAAGGTCAGAAACAAGACAAGGTTGCGCGCGGGGAAGGGCTCCCCGTTCTCCATGACGAGAGGGATCGAGAAGGCGATGGCCAGGGAGACCACGCCGCGCATCCCCGCCCAGCTGACGATCAGCGGCCTGCGCCAGTCCATGTCGTCCTCGCGCTCCCGGATCCGCGCCGACAGCGCCCGTGGCAGGTAGGTGGCCGGGTAGGACCACACGAACCGCGCCGCGACGACGAGGAAGAACACCCCTGCCGCGTACCAGGCCGCCTGCCCGACGCTGTACTCCCCGAGCCCCTTGAGCACGATCGGCAGTTGCAGGCCGATGAGCGCGAAGACCGACGACTCCAGGATGAACGCGACGACCTTCCACACCGCGGCCTCCTGCAACCGCGTCTCGAAGTCCACCTGCCAGGACCGGTGCCCCAAGTAGAGGGCCACGACCACCACGGCGAGCACTCCGGAGGCGTGCACCTGTTCCGCGGCGGCGTACGCGACGAAGGGGATGAGCAGGGACAGGGTGTTCTGCAGCATCGCCTCCTTGAGGTGTGTGCGCAGCCAGTGGATCGGGACCATCAAAAGCAGGCCCACGCCGATCCCGCCGACCGCGGCGACCAGGAACTCCCGCACCCCGCCCGACCAGCTCGCGCCCTCCCCGACCGCCGCCGCGAGGGCCACCTTGTACGCGGTGATCGCGGTCGCGTCGTTCACCAGGGACTCGCCCTGGAGGATGGTGGTGATCCGTGCGGGCAGTCCCACCCTGCGGGCGACGGCGGTCGCGGCGACCGCGTCGGGCGGCGCGATCACGGCGCCGAGCACCAGGGCCGCCGTCAGCGGCAGATCGGGGATCAGCAGATACGCGAGCCAGCCGACGGCGAGCGTCGCGAACAGGACGTAGCCGACCGAGAGCAGCGCCACGGGCCTGATGTTGGCCCGCAGGTCCAGATAGGAGCTCTCCAGTGCCGCCGTGTGCAGCAAGGGGGGCAGGAGCAGCGGCAGCACGATGTGCGGGTCGAGGTGGTAGTCGGGCACTCCGGGGACGTACGAGGCGATGAGCCCGACGCCGACCAGGAGCAGCGGCGCCGGCAGGGGGGTCCTGCGTGCGGCCCCCGCCACCGCGGCGCTCGCCGCGATCAATGCCACCAGGGGCAGTACGTCCATCGGCAGACCCCTCCGCCTTCCGCTTTCCCGTCGTAACCTGGCAATCATGAACGAGTGCCAGCACGTCGCGGCGCTGCCGCACCCCGAGGTGGCCCCGCTGAGCGAAACGTGTCTCGAGTGCCTGGCGGCCGGCAGTCACCCCGTCCAGCTGCGGCTGTGTCTGGAGTGCGGCCATGTGGGCTGCTGCGACTCCTCGCCGTTCCGCCACGCCACCGCGCACTTCGAGGAGACCTCACACGCAGTGATGAGGACCTTCGAGCCGGGAGAGAGCTGGCGTTGGTGCTTCGTGGACGGTTCGATCGTCTGACGCCTGGGTACGTCAACCCGACGCCTTTTCTTTCCAATTGGGCCTGCGAAACCCCTAGCCACTGTGCGTACCCATATGCTTACTATGAGTGACAGCAACGGGGCGGGGCCCCCGGGACACGGAGCTGGGGAGCGCGGTAGCGTCACCGCATAACTACGTGGTGCGTTACCCGTGTGACGCAGTCCGGACCGCCGCTGGGCGGCGGTACCGGAACCCCGAAAGTGCTTGTACCACCTTGGAGGTGAGGGTGTCCCAGATCGCAGGCGAGCCCGGAAATCAGGACTTCGTGGAGGTCCGCCTTCCGGCTGCGGGTGCCTACCTGTCGGTGCTGCGGACGGCGACGGCCGGCCTCGCGGCGCGTTTGGACTTCACTCTCGACGAGATCGAGGACCTCCGCATCGCGGTCGACGAGGCCTGCGCGATCCTGCTCCAGCAGGCCGTGCCGGGCTCCGTGCTCAGCTGTGTCTTCCGGCTCGTCGACGACTCGTTGGAGGTGACGGTCTCGGCGCCCACGACCGACGGCCGGGCCCCGGAGCGGGACACCTTCGCCTGGACCGTGCTGTCGGCCCTCGCGGGCCAGGTGGACTCCACCGTCGCCGAGGACAACACCGTCTCGATCAGCCTCTACAAGAAGCGCGGCGCGGGACCCGGGCCGGCGTGAGGAACGGGGACGGGCCGGTGCGTGACGAAGAGCGCGGCACACAGAGTCTGCCCGCCGACGGCAGGGAGGGGGTACACCCCATGGCCACCGGGATCCCCGAACAGCAGGCCAAACCTCACCCGGAGGACCCGGGAAGCCCCGGGCCCACGACGGTGGCCGATGTGTCGGAGCAGGCAGAGCCGACCGCCAAGGAGGAGCCGAAGCGGCTCTCCGGCCGGGGCGGCGGGCGACGGGCGGGAAACATGAGCGAGCAGCACAGCCGGCACGATCCACAGGACCGAAGCGGCGCACGCGCGATGTTCATCGAGCTGCGCGGCCTGCCGAACGACAGCGTGGAGTACGCGGAACTGCGCAATCAGCTGGTCCGCATGCACCTGCCGCTCGTCGAGCACCTGGCCCGGCGCTTCCGCAACCGCGGCGAGCCCCTCGACGACCTCACCCAGGTGGCCACGATCGGCCTGATCAAGTCGGTGGACCGCTTCGACCCGGAGCGCGGCGTGGAGTTCTCCACGTACGCGACGCCGACGGTCGTCGGTGAGATCAAGCGCCACTTCCGCGACAAGGGGTGGGCGGTCCGGGTCCCCCGACGCCTCCAGGAGCTGCGGCTGTCACTGACGTCGGCCACGGCCGAGCTGTCCCAGCTGCACGGCCGCTCACCCACGGTGCACGAGCTCGCGGAGAAGCTGGCCATCTCCGAAGAGGAGGTACTGGAGGGCCTGGAGTCGGCCAACGCCTACTCCACCCTGTCGCTGGACGTCCCGGACACCGACGACGAGTCCCCGGCCGTGGCGGACACCCTGGGCGCCGAGGACGAGGCCCTGGAAGGTGTCGAGTACCGCGAATCCCTCAAGCCACTCCTGGAAGACCTTCCCCCGCGCGAGAAGCGCATCCTGCTCCTGCGCTTCTTCGGCAACATGACCCAGTCGCAGATCGCGCAGGAGGTAGGCATCTCGCAGATGCACGTCTCGCGCCTGCTCGCGCGCACCCTGGCGCAGCTGCGCGAGAAGCTTCTGGTGGAGGAGTAGCGGTTACTTCTGGCCCTGTACGTCGCCGGGGCCCCGGATGCCCAGGGCCTCGGTCGTCACGGGATGGACCAGGAGCACCAGCGAGGCGACCGCCACGACCGCGAGGGCGATCCCGGCCGGGATCGCCGCGCTGTCGGCCTGGAGCAGCTGCCAGGCCACCGGCAGGGCCATGATCTGGGTGATGATCGCGGGACCGCGGCTCCACCGGCGCAGCCTCATCAGGCCGCGGGCCGCCAGCAGCGGCAGCAGCGCGAGGACGATCAGGGTGACACCACCGGTCTCGGCCTGCCGCGGATTGTCGGGCGACCCGGCGAGCCCCATCACGAGCATGTAGATGCCCCCGGCGAGCAGGGCGAGGCCCTCCAGCGCGGTCAGGGCGGCAGCGGCGGTCAGCCGCGCGGGACGCGGGCCCGACTCGGCCGGTTCCGGGGCTTGAGGGGTGGATTTCCGCTGAGTGCTCACCCCAGCAGGGTAGCTCCGCGTAGCCGCGCACCGGCACCTCGGTCTGGGCCGGGTAAAGGCCGCTGGGTAGGCTGCTGGGCATGCGTGCACTCCTCGTGGTCAACCCGGCGGCAACCACCACCAGTGCGCGTACGCGTGACGTGCTGGTCCACGCGCTGGCGAGCGAGATGAAGCTGGAGGCGGTCACCACGGAGTACCGCGGGCACGCCCGGGACCTGGGCCGGCAGGCCGCGGAGAGCAAGGACATCGAGCTGGTCGTCGCCCTGGGCGGCGACGGCACCGTCAACGAAGTCGTCAACGGCCTGCTGCACCACGGCCCCGATCCGGACCGCCTCCCCCGTCTCGCGGTCGTCCCCGGCGGCTCCACCAACGTCTTCGCGCGCGCCCTGGGGCTGCCGAACGACGCCGTGGAGGCCACCGGCGCCCTGTTGGACGCCCTGCGCGAGGGCAGCGAGCGCACGGTGGGGCTCGGCATCGCCGGCGGCACGCCGGGCACGGAGGACGAGGCCATTCCCTCGCGCTGGTTCACGTTCTGTGCCGGTCTCGGCTTCGACGGGGGCGTGGTCGGCAGAGTCGAACAGCAGCGCGAGCTGGGCAGACGGTCGACGCACGCCCTCTATGTGCGCCAGGTGCTCCGCCAGTTCCTGGACGAGCCCCACCGGCGGCGCGGGATGATCACGGTGGAGCGCCCCGGCGAGGACCCGGTGACGGACCTGGTGATGTCGATAGTCTGCAACACCTCGCCCTACTCCTACCTGGGCAATCGTCCCCTGTACGCCTCTCCGCGGGCCTCCTTCGACACGGGCCTGGACGTGCTCGGCCTCAAAAAGCTCTCCGCGGCCGCGGTGGCCCGTTACGGGACGCAGCTCCTGACCTCCACACCGGAGCGGGGACCGCACGGTAAGCACGCGGTCACGCTGCACGACCTCACCGACTTCACCTTGCATTCGAAGGTCCCGCTCCCCCTCCAGATGGACGGCGACCACCTGGGACTGCGTACGAGCGTGACGTTCACAGGCGTTCGCCGTGCACTGCGTGTGATTGTGTGAGTGGAAGGGCCCAAAGTCCTTTCACTCGAACGTTTAGGCCAGGGTCCACCCCATAGAAGTACGGCTGTGACCCAGTCGACACTGAGGAATCAAAAAAAACTTTCCTGAAGGGGTTGTATCCGCCGCCGAGGTTTGCGAATCTCTACATGGCGATCGGGACGGCCCGCAACATCGGCCCCACAGAGAGCCAGAACCCCTCCTCCATTACAGGTCCACACCAGGCGACTGGGCGTCGGCCCTTCCCGTGTCGAGGGATTCGTGAAAGCGTTCACATTCACAAGCAACAGCATGTAATACCAAGGAGAGGTAGCAGCCATGGACTGGCGTCACAACGCCGTTTGCCGCGAGGAAGACCCCGAGCTCTTCTTCCCCATCGGCAACACCGGTCCTGCGCTGCTGCAGATCGAGGAAGCCAAGGCCGTCTGCCGCCGCTGCCCCGTCATGGAGCAGTGCCTGCAGTGGGCGCTTGAGTCCGGCCAGGACTCCGGCGTCTGGGGTGGCCTCAGCGAGGACGAGCGCCGTGCAATGAAGCGCCGCGCCGCTCGCAACCGTGCACGCCAGGCCAGCGCCTGACGTCCACGCCCCCTACGAGCCTCAGCTTGGCGGCGCGTACAGCGAGTACGCATCTCCCGCCCCCGAGCCGCAGCCGCGCAGTACCCCCGATGCGCATCGCAACGTGAGCAGTGAGCCCCGGACCGAAGTGGTCCGGGGCTCACTGCTGTGTCCAGCGCTTCCTGCTCGCCGAGTGCCTGCCGGCTACTTGGCGGCTCGGTCACTTGTCGGCGCGGACCGGGACGTCGAGGAGGACCTTGGTGCCGCGCTCCGGGGCACGGACCATGTCGAAGGTGCCGCCGAGCTCTCCCTCCACCAGGGTGCGCACGATCTGCAGACCGAGATTGCCGGAGCGGTGCGGGTCGAAGCCCTCGGGGAGGCCCACCCCGTCGTCCTGCACCGTGATCAGCAGCCGCGCGTCCTTGGTCGTACCGCCGCGCACCGCCGAGACCTCGACCGTGCCGGTCTCCCCTTCCCGGAAGCCGTGCTCCAGGGCGTTCTGCAGGATCTCCGTGAGAACCATCGAGAGGGGCGTCGCCACCTCCGCGTCGAGGATGCCGAAGCGTCCGGTGCGCCGGCCCGTGACCTTGCCGGGCGAGATCTCGGCGACCATCGCGAGGACCCGGTCGGCGATCTCGTCGAACTCGACGCGCTCGTCCAGGTTCTGCGAGAGCGTCTCGTGGACGATGGCGATGGAGCCCACACGGCGCACCGCCTCCTCCAGTGCTTCCCGGCCCGTGGCCGAGTCGATGCGCCGGGCCTGGAGACGCAGCAGCGCGGCGACCGTCTGGAGATTGTTCTTCACCCGGTGGTGGATCTCCCGGATGGTCGCGTCCTTGGTGATCAATTCCCGTTCGCGGCGACGTAGTTCGGTGACGTCGCGCAGGAGTACGAGAGAGCCGATGCGGGGCCCCTTGGGCTTGAGCGGGATCGCGCGCAGCTGGATCACCCCGTCGCCGCCCTCGATCTCGAACTCGCGAGGCGCCCAGCCGCTGGCGAGTTTGGCCAGTGCCTCGTCCACCGGGCCGCGGGACGGGGCGAGTTCGGCCGTGGCCCTGCCCAGGTGGTGACCGACCAGGTCGGAGGCGAGCCCCAGGCGGTGGTACGCGGAGAGCGCGTTCGGTGACGCGTACTGGACGATGCCGTCGGCGTCGAGCCTGAGCAGTCCGTCCCCCACACGCGGGGAGGCGTCCATGTCGACCTGCTGCCCCTCGAAGGGGAACGAGCCGGCGGCGATCATCTGCGCGAGGTCGGACGCCGACTGGAGATAGGTCAGCTCCAGCCGCGAAGGGGTGCGGACAGTGAGCAGGTTGGTGTTGCGGGCGATCACCCCGAGGACGCGCCCTTCCCTGCGTACGGGAATGGACTCGACGCGCACCGGGACCTCCTCACGCCACTCCGGGTCGCCCTCGCGCACGATGCGGCCCTCATCGAGGGCGGCGTCGAGCAGGGGGCGACGGCCGCGCGGGACGAGGTGGCCGACCATGTCGTCCTGGTAGGAGGTGGGGCCGGTGTTGGGCCGCATCTGCGCCACGGAGACATAGCGGGTGCCGTCGCGCGTGGGGACCCAGAGGACGAGGTCGGCGAAGGAGAGGTCGGAGAGCAGCTGCCACTCCGAGACCAGCAGATGCAGCCACTCGAGGTCGGAGTCGCCGAGGGCGGTGTGCTGGCGTACGAGGTCGTTCATGGAGGGCACGTGTGCGAGCGTACCTGCCGCGTGCGGCGGGTCCTGTCGGGGAGATTCCCGACGAGCCGCGGCGCCAGGGCGGGACCCTCAACCCGCCCACGGCACCGCAGCCCTTCAGGTGCACCGGCCGCCAGAATGTGCGGTACTGGCGGGCCGATCGAGAGGATCCGGCGCGGTCAGGGCAGAGAGCGCCGGCTCCTCGGTCCGCTCTCCTGTGCGGGAAGAGCGGAGGCTTTACCCACGCATTGTGGACTAGACCATTCTCCCATGTCTACGCGTGCGCGGGATCAGTAATTGCGGCCGCGTCCGCCATGGTCTCTTCCCCGGCCGTCAGACTCCATTCTGCGCCCGCCGAGGCTCCGGCCACGCCCGCATCGCCAGATCGGCGACCGCTTCCAGATGTTCCCTGGTGGCACCGTCCCTCGCCTGCTGGGACATGCCCTGGAAAACCGCCCCCGTATAGCGGGCGAGCGCCGCCGGATCGACGCTCGCCGGCAGCTCCCCCGCCGCGACCGCCGCGCGGATGCGGGACTCGATGCCCGCGATGGTGGCGTTGCGCCGCTCCCTGAGGCTCTCCTCCACCTCGGGCGTCGTGCAGTTGGTGGCCGCGGTGATCACCAGGCAGCCCCGAGGGTGGTCCGGGTCGGTGAACTCGGCGGCGGCCTCGCGCAACAGCCGCGCGACGGCGCCGCGCGCGGTCGGCTCCTCGTCGAAGGCTCGCCCGCTGAAGGCGCCGTGTGTGACCCCGTACCGCACGACGACCTCGTCGAAGAGTGTCCGCTTGTCCCCGAACGCGGCGTAGAGGCTGGGCGCCCCGATGCCCATGACCCGTGTGAGGTCGGAGACGGAGGTGCCCTCGTACCCGTGCTCCCAGAAGGTGCGGAGCGCCTGCTCCAGCGCCGTCTCGCGGTCGAAGGAGCGGGGGCGTCCGCGCTGTTTCGTCGCCATGGGATGAATTGTATAGCGGGCACTAGAAAAACGGTCCGGGGTCGGGTACGGTTTTTTTCTGTAGCGATCACTAGAGAAAGAGGGGCGTCCGCCATGGGTGCATCCACGGGCAGGCTCGCAGGGAAGACGGCGCTGGTCACGGGCGGTAGCCGGGGTATCGGGCGGGGCATCGCCGAGCGCCTGGGGCGGGACGGGGCGCGGGTCGCCGTGCACTACGGCACCAATGAGACGGCCGCGAAGGAGACGGTGACCGCGATCGAGGCGGCGGGCGGCTCGGCCTTCGCCATCGGCACGGAGCTGGGTGTGCCCGGTGACGCCGAGGCGCTCTGGACGGAGTTCGACCGGCAGGCGGAGGGACTGGACATCCTGGTGAACAACGCGGGCATCGGACTGTACGCCCGCGTGGGAGAGGTGCGGGAGGCCGACTACGACCGCGTGTTCGCCGTCAACGCCAAGGCGCCGTTCTTCATCGTGCAGCAGGGGCTCGACCGCCTGCGTGACGGCGGACGGATCATCAACATCTCCTCCGGTGTCACCCGGATCGCCTTCCCGGTCACGGTGGCGTACTCCATGACGAAGGGCGCGGTGAACGTCATGACCCACACCCTGGCCCAGGAGCTCGGGCCACGCGGCATCACGGTCAACGCGGTGGCGCCGGGGATCATCGAGACGGAGATGATGGACGGCGCACCCGAGGAGACGCGGGCGGAGATGGCCGGTTATTCGACCTTCGACCGCATAGGCCGGCCCGCCGACGTGGCGGACATCGTCGCCTTCGTCGCATCGGACGACGCACGGTGGATCACGGGCCAGTACATCGACGCGACGGGAGGATCGGCACTGGGGCTCTGAGGGCGGGCCCGGGCGGGCCCTGACACCGGCCGCGACGTGAGCCCGGCGGTGGGGTCGGCGCTCGGGGGGCGAGGGGGTGGCCGAAGGGTGAGCATGGACGGCGGGAAACAACTGTTCCCGTGGCGCGGCTCTGCTAGATTGGTCTATACCACCAGTCTTCTTGAGTTCCCGTCCCCTCTCCAGATCGGCAGGCCCAGCGTGGAAGTTGTCATCGTCCCGGACGCCAAGGCAGGCGGCGAGCTCATCGCGGAGGCCATGGCCGCCCTGGTGCGCCGTAAGCCTGACGCCCTGCTCGGTGTCGCCACCGGCTCCACCCCGCTGCCCATCTACGAGGCGCTGGCCGCCAAGGTCGCCGCCGGTGAGGTGGACGCCTCGCGGGCGCGGATCTGCCAGCTCGACGAGTACGTGGGGCTGCCCGCCGGGCACCCGGAGTCCTACCGTTCGGTCGTGCTGCGTGAGGTCGTCCGGCCGCTCGGGCTGAGCGAGACCTCCTTCATGGGGCCCGACGGCAGTGCCGAGGACGTGCAGGCGGCGTGCGAGGCGTACGACAGGGCGCTCGGTGAGGCCGGCGGGGTGGACCTCCAGCTGCTCGGGATCGGGACCGACGGGCACATCGGGTTCAACGAGCCCTGCTCGTCGCTCGCCTCGCGCACGCGCATCAAGACGCTGACCGAGCAGACCCGGGTGGACAACGCGCGCTTCTTCGACGGGGACATCGAGCAGGTTCCGCACCACGTCATCACCCAGGGCATCGGGACGATCCTGGAGGCGCGGCACCTGGTGCTGCTGGCCACGGGCGAGGGCAAGGCGGACGCGGTGGCGGCGACGGTGGAGGGGCCGATCGCGTCGGTCGTCCCCGCGTCGGCGCTCCAGCTGCACCCCCACGCCACGGTCGTCGTGGACGAGGCGGCGGCGTCCAAGCTGAAGCTCGCCGACTACTTCCGGCACACCTACGCCAACAAGCCGGGCTGGCAGGGGCTGTAAGAACCTCAGCCTCCGCGCCGGCACCGGAACGAGGACCAGGTCCGGGCCAGGAAGCGGCCCCGGACCCGGGAACGGCCCACGGGCCCGGGCCCCCGGCGACCGGCGCACAGGAGTTCCGCTCCTCGGTACGCATGTCGAAGGGGTGCCCCCCAGTCGGGGGCGCCCCTTCGACGTGCCGTCAGTGCGGTCAGCGGACTCGGCGAGACCAGCGAGACCGGTGAGGTCAGACGCCGGTGATGACCTCGGCTGCCGCCTCGCCGCAGACCCTGGCCGCGCCGCGCGTCGCGATGTGCAGGGCGCCGGTCGGGGCGGACTGGGGGACGCCCATCTCGACCACCACCATGTCGGGGCGGGCGGCGGTGAGCGTGTCCAGGGCCGCGGACATCCAGCCGTGGCGGTGCGCGTCGCGGACCACCGCGACGATGCGCCGCTCCCCCGCGGCCGCGAGGGCCTCGGCGCCCGCGGTCGCGCCGGTGAAGCTGCCCGAGGCCGTGCCGGGAAGCCGGCGTTCGAGTTCGGCGGTGACGCCCCACGGCGTCTCGTCGCCGACCGCGATGTTCGGCAGCGGCGTGAAGGTGGCGACATAGGGCGGCTCGGTGACGGGGGCCGCGTAGGTCTCGCCCCGGGTGACCGTCAGCGCGCGCCGGGCCGCGACGAGGCCGATTCCGGTGTCGGGCGCGCCCCCCGAACGCTCGGCCGCGCCCGACACCGAAGCCCAGCCCGCCAGCGCCCGCACGCGGTCGGCGGCGTCGGCGAGGCGTTCCTCGGACAGTTCGCCCGAGCGCACCGCCGCGACGAAGGCGTCCCGCAGCCGCAACACGGTCCCCTCGTCGGAGGGCCCGCCGCCCACGCAGATCGCGTCGGCGCCCGCGGCGACGGCGAGGACGCAGCCGCGCTCGAAGCCGTACCGGCCCGCGATGGCCTGCATGTCCATGCCGTCGGTAACGATGAGGCCGTCGTAGCCGAACTCGCCGCGCAGCAGGTCGGTGAGGATGCGTCGGGAGACCGTGCCGGGGTTGTCCGGGTCCAGGGCGGGGGCGAGGATGTGGGCGCTCATCACGGCCCGGGTGCCCGCGGCGATGGCGGCGCGGAACGGCGCGAGGTCGCGGGAGTTCAGCACGTCCCGGTCGACGTCGATGACCGGCACGGAGTGGTGCGAGTCGATCGCCGTGTCGCCGTGTCCCGGGAAGTGCTTGGCGGAGGTCGCGACGCCGGACGACTGCATGCCCTCGACGTACGCGGCGGTGTGCCGGGCCACGAGGAGCGGGTCCGCACCGAAGGAACGTACGCCGATGACGGGATTGTCCGGGTTGGCGTTGACGTCCGCCGACGGCGCCCAGTTGAAGTTGATGCCGCAGGCGGCGAGGCGGCGGCCGAGGTCGGCGGCGACCTCGCGGGTCAGCGCCGTGTCGTCGACGGCGCCGAGCGCGTGGTTGCCCGGGTAGGAGGAGCCGGTGCGCACCTCCAGGCGGGTGACGTCGCCACTCTCCTCGTCGATCGCGACCAGGAGGTCCTCGCGTCCGGCCCGCAGCTGGGCGGTGAGGGCGGCCACCTGCTCGGCGCTCTCGACGTTGCGCCCGAACAGGCCGACGGAAGCGAGGCCCTCGTCGATCCTGCGGCGCAGCCAGTCCGGGGCGGTGGTGCCGTCGAAGCCGGGCTGGAGGACAGCCAGGGCGTTGCGGGTGAGGGTGTCACCGGCGTGGGCCAGAGTCGTCATGGTGAGTTATCCCTTCACTGCGCCGTCGGTCAGGCCGCTGACGGCCCTGCGCTGCAGGAAGACGAAGAGGATCAGGATGGGGAGGGCGAAGAGCGAGGCCGCGGCCATGGTGGCGCCCCAGTCGTCGCCGAAGGCGGTCTGGAAGCTGGAGAGCCACACCGGCAGGGTCTTGGCGTCGGCTTCCTTGTTGAGCACGAGGACCAGCGGGAACTCGTTCCAGGCGGTGATGAAGCCGAAGAGCGAGGTCGACATCAGACCAGGGGCGAGCAGCGGCAGGATCACCCGGCGGAAGGCCTGCATGCGCGTGCAGCCGTCGACCATCGCGGACTCCTCCAGCTCCTTGGGCACGGCGGCGACGAAGCCGCGCAGTGTCAGGAGGGTGAAGGGCAGGATCATCACCATGTAGAAGAGGGTGAGCGGGATCAGGCTGTTCAGCATGTCGGCGTCGCGCACGATCATGTAGATCGCGATGACCATGACCTCCCAGGGCGCCATCTGGGCGAGCATGAAGCCGATGATGAAGCCGCGCCGCCCCTTGAAGCGCATCCGGGCGAGGGCGAAGGCCGCGGTCACGCCGATGACGAGCGAGAAGACGACCGCGAGGACCGTGACGGTGATGGAGTTGCCGACCATGGTCCAGAAGTGGTCGGCGTCCATGGCCGTCCTGAAGTGTTCGAACGTGGCGTCGGTCGGGAACCAGACCGGGTCCTCGCTGATGATGTCGCCGGTCGGCTTGAACGCCGTGGCGAACATCCAGTAGACGGGGAAGACGAAGACGAGGAAGAGAAGGACGGCGGTCAGGTTGGGCCAGATCCGGCCCAGCGGCGAGCGCTTCACAGCTCGTCCTCCTCTTGCTTGAGCACGATCCGCAGGTAGTACGAGGTGATGGCCAGCAGGATGAGGATGGTGAGCAGCGCGATGGCCGCGCCCATGCCGAAGTGCTGGTTGCCCATGCCCTCGATGTAGGCGTAGACGGGCAGGATCTCGGTGAGCCGGTCCGGGCCGCCCTCGTTGAGGGTGAAGACCTGCACGAACGCCTTGAAGACCCAGATGATCTCCAGGAACGTCGTGGCGTAGAGGAAGGGCCGCAGATACGGCAGCGTCACCTGGGTGAACTGCTGCCAGGCGCCGGCGCCGTCCAGCGAGGCCGCCTCGTACAGCTCCTTGGGGATGGTCGTCGTGGCGGCGTAGAGGTTGATCGCCACGAAGGGGATCGACTGCCAGACGATCAGGAGCAGGACCACGAAGAAGGTGGAGTACTGCGTGGCGAGCCAGTCGTGGTCGGCCATCGACTCGAAGCCGAGCTTGGCGAGTATCCAGTTGACGACGCCGAAGCGCTGCGCGAACAACCACTGGTAGACAGTGGTCGAGGCGACGACGGGCATGGCCCAGGCGAGGACGAGGCCGACCATGAGCAGGGTGCGCATCTTGCGGCCGAGCCGTGCGAGCAGCAGGCCGACCAGCGTACCGAGGATCATGATCAGTACGACGTTGGCGGCGGTGAAGACGACCGAGCGCCCGGTGACCCGCCAGAAGTCCTCTCCGGTGAGGACCTCCTTGTAGTTGTCGAGTCCGTTCCACTCCGTGAGGTGCAGAATGAACTGCCTCATGTTGAGGTTCTGGAACGACAGGATCCCGTTGTTGACCAGCGGCCAGCCGAGCAGCAGCACGGTGGCGACGATCGCGGGGGCAAGGAGCAGATAGGGCGTCAGGCCGGCGAGACGCCCCGGGTCCTTGCGCGGGCCGCGTGGTCGTGGTCCGCCGTCGGGTGTCTGCACCTCCGTCGGGCCGGAGGGCGGCCGTTCGGTCTTCTGCACGGTCATGCTCGCCATCTCTTTCGTGGGCATCGCGGTACGCAGAGGTGTGCCGGGGCGGCGGGGGCAGGTCACCCGCCGCCCCGGCAAGAGGCGCGTCCTTACTGCTTCTGCGACAGGCGCTTGTTCAGCTCGCCCTCGACCTGCTTGGCGGCGTCGGCCGGCGACTTACCGTTGAGCACCGCGGTCATGTAGTTCTTGATCGGGTTCGGCGGGTTCTCGACCGCGCCCCACTCCGGGATCAGCGGGGTGGTGCCACCGCCGACGGCGGCGGGAGCGGCGGCCTCGGCGGCCGGGTTGCCCTTGAGGTTGGACTCCAGGGCCTTCTTGTTCGGGATCTGGCCGCCTTCCTTGGCGAACTGGCCCTCGAACTTGTCGGACAGCGCGATCTTCAGGAACTCCTTGGCCAGCTCCTGCTTCTTGCTGGTCGCGGCGACGGCGAGGTTGGAGCCGCCGAGGAAGACACCCTCGGGCTTGTCGGCCGTGGGGCCGGGGATCGTGAAGTAACCGATGTCCTTCTCGATCTTCGGGTTGGCCTTGATGGCGGTGGGCGCTTCCCAGCTCATGCCGATGAAGGCGCCGGTCTTGCCCTTGGCGAAGACCTCGGCCTGCTGCGGGGTGGCCTCGTCCTTGTTCTTGGGGGCCTCGGAGAGCTTCTGGAACTCCTGGTACGTCTTCATGGCCTTGGCGACCTTCGGGTCGTCCAGGTTGGAGACGTACTTGTCGCCGTCCTTCTTGACCAGCTCGGCGCCCTCACCGATGGTCAGGCCGACGAAGTGGTACCAGTTCTGGCCGGGCAGGTAGATCGGCTCGGCGTCCGTCTTGGCGCCGATCTGCTTGAGGTCCTTGAGGAACTCGGCGCGCGTCTTCGGGGTCTTCTTGATGCCGGCGTCGGCCCAGACCTTCTTGTTGTAGATCACGACGCGGTTGAGGACGAACCACGGGGCGGCGTACTGCTTGCCGTCCACGACCGAGGACTTGTTCATCGACTCGGTCCAGTCCGCGCCGATCGACTCCTTGAGGTCGCCCAGCTCGGCGAGGCCGCCGGTCTTGGCGTACGCGGGGGTCTGGGTGTTGCCGATCTCGAAGACGTCGGGAGGGTTCTCTTCGGAGAGGGCGGTGGTCAGCTTCTGCTGGATGCCGTTCCAGGTCTGGATCTCGACCTTCAGCTTGGCGCCGGTCTTCTTCTCGAAGGCGGCCTTGACGTCCTTCTGCCACGTGTCCGGCGTCGAGCCGTCCATGGTCCAGAGCGTCAGCGTCTCGCCCTTGAAGCCGTCGGCACCCCCGGCCTTCTTGTCCCCGTCGTCGCCGCCGCACGCCGCGACCGAGACCAACATGCCCGCGACACCAATGGCCGCTATGAGCTTGCGCTTCACGTTCACCCTCCTCAAGGGATGCCAGTCAACCCCCCACCCGCAGCGACCGAATGGACCGAGATCTGCCCGTGGGACTGGAACCTGGTCTTTAATGGTGTAGACCAGTACGGGGAGCTTGGCCTAGACCTATAGGGGTGTCAAGGGTGTATAAGAAGGGCAGTCGCGTCCGTTATCGGACCGACACCTGAGCGGGCAGGGCCCTCCCCCGAGCTCTCGACTTCGCTCGACCAGGGGGCGCCCCATGGCCCGGTCCGTGCCACGATGTGAGCCGCGACAGACGGAGGAGCCGGTGACGGCAGCAGCACAGGAGCCGGGAAGGCAGGCCATGGGCACCGAAGCGGGCAGCACAGGGACCGAAGTGAGCGCGCCCTCGGAGGCCCCGGCCGTCGGCCGTACCGCGCGCGTGCCCAAGTACTACCGGCTGAAGCGGCACTTGCTCGACATGACGGAGACGCTGCCGCCCGGCACCCCCGTCCCCCCCGAGCGCACGCTCGCCGCCGAGTTCGACACCTCGCGCACGACCGTCCGCCAGGCCCTCCAGGAACTGGTCGTCGAGGGCCGCCTCGAGCGCATCCAGGGCAAGGGCACGTTCGTCGCCAAGCCGAAGGTGTCCCAGGCCCTGCAACTGACCTCCTACACCGAGGACATGCGCGCCCAGGGCCTGGAGCCGACCTCCCAGCTCCTGGACCTCGGCTACATCACCGCCGACGACACCCTCGCCGGGCTGCTCGACATCGGCGCGGGCAGCCGCGTGCTGCGCATCGAGCGGCTGCGCCTGGCCAACGGCGAGGCGATGGCCATCGAGACCACGCACCTGTCCGCCAAGCGCTTCCCCGCGCTGCGCCGCTCCCTGGTGAAGTACACCTCCCTCTACACCGCGCTCGCCGAGGTGTACGACGTCCATCTCGCCGAGGCCGAGGAGACGATCGAGACCTCGCTTGCCACCCCGCGCGAGGCGGGCCTGCTCGGCACCGACGTCGGCCTGCCGATGCTGCTGCTGTCCCGGCACTCGCTGGACGCGGCGGGCCGGCCGGTGGAGTGGGTGCGCTCGGTCTACCGCGGCGACCGCTACAAGTTCGTGGCCCGCCTCAAGCGCCCCACGGACTGACCCCGGCCCCACGGACCGACCCGGACCCCACGGACTGACTCCGGCCCCACGGACCCACCCGGACCCCCCGGACTGACCCCGACCCCCTGGACCGACCCGCACCCCTCGGGCGGGCCCGCGCACCGGGGGTCTGGCGCGGACCACCTCCCTGCTCTACGGTCCTCCCGTCATCGCATGCAGCACGTCATCGCATGATGAACGGGAGGACGACCCGGTGCGCAGAGCAGATCCCCGATCCCTCGTCGTCTGGTCCCTCGTCGCGCTGGTCGGCGCCACGGGCTGGACCGTGCTGGCCCTCGCGCGCGACGAGGAGGTGTCGGCCGCCTGGATGGTGGCGGCGGCCCTCGGGTCGTACGCGATCGCGTACCGCTTCTACTCCAAGTTCGTCGCGCACCGGGTCCTGAGGGTCGACGGGACCCGGGCCACCCCCGCCGAGCGGCTCGCCGACGGCATCGACTTCCACCCGACCGACCGCCGCGTCCTGCTCGGCCACCACTTCGCGGCGATCGCGGGCGCGGGCCCACTGGTGGGGCCGGTGCTGGCCGCCCAGATGGGGTACCTGCCCGGCACCATCTGGATCATCGTCGGCGTGATCTTCGCGGGCGCCGTGCAGGACATGGTGGTGCTGTTCTTCTCCACGCGGCGGGACGGCAGGTCGCTCGGGCAGATGGCACGGGAGGAGATCGGGCCGTTCGGCGGGGCCGCCGCGCTGCTCGCCGCGTTCGCCATCATGATCATCCTGCTGGGCGTGCTCGCCCTGGTGATCGTCAACGCGCTCGCCGCGTCCCCATGGGGCACCTTCTCCATCGCGATGACCATCCCGATCGCCCTGTTCATGGGCTTCTACCTGCGCGTCCTGCGTCCGGGACGGGTCAGCGAGGTCTCCCTCATCGGTGTCGCACTGCTGCTGGCGGCGCTCGTCGCCGGGCGCCGGGTCGCCGAGTCATCGCTCGCGGACACCTTCACGCTCGCCCCGTCGACGCTGGTGATCTGGCTGGTGGCGTACGGCTTCATCGCCTCGATCCTGCCGGTGTGGATGCTGCTCGCGCCGCGCGACTACCTCTCCACGTTCATGAAGATCGGCACCATCCTGCTGCTCGCCCTCGGTGTCGTGATCACGCTGCCGACGCTGCGGATGGACCCGGTGACCGACTTCGCCTCGCGCGGCGACGGTCCGGTCTTCGCGGGGTCGCTCTTCCCGTTCGTCTTCATCACCATCGCCTGCGGGGCGCTGTCCGGCTTCCACGCGCTGATCTCCTCGGGCACGACGCCGAAGATGATCCAGAAGGAGACGCAGGTCCGGATGATCGGGTACGGCTCCATGCTGATGGAGTCGGCCGTGGCGATCATGGCACTGGTCGCGGCGTCGATCATCGATCCCGGGCTGTACTTCGCGATGAACGCGCCGGCGGGGGTCGTCGGAGACACCGTGCGGGAGGCGTCGAAGGCCGTCGCGGGCTTCGGGTACTCCCTCTCCCCCGCCGACCTCGCGCAGGCCGCCAAGGACGTGGAGGAGTCCTCGCTGCTCTCGCGCACCGGCGGCGCGCCCACGCTCGCGGTCGGTGTCTCCGAGATCTTCTCCCAGGTCACGGGCGGCTCACTGCGGGCCTTCTGGTATCACTTCGCGATCATGTTCGAGGCGTTGTTCATCCTGACCGCGCTCGACGCGGGCACGCGCGTGGGCCGCTTCATGCTCCAGGACATGCTCGGCAATGTCTGCGAGCCCTTCAAGAGGGTGAGCTGGAAGCCCGGCCTGGTGCTGACCAGCGCCGCCGTCACCGGCCTCTGGGGGTACTTCCTGTGGGTCGGCGTCCATGAGCCGCTCGGCGGGATCAACCAGCTCTTCCCGATCTTCGGCATCGCCAACCAGCTCCTCGCCGCCGTCGCCCTGACCGTCTGCACGACCCTGCTGGTGAAGTCGGGTCGCCTCAAGTGGGCCTGGATCACGGGCGTCCCGCTCGCCTGGGACGTGACGGTGACCCTGACGGCGAGCTGGCAGAAGGTGTTCTCCGGCGACCCGCGGGTGGGGTTCTTCACGCAGCGCTCCCGCTACCGGGACGCCATCGAGGAGGGCAGGATATTGCCGCCCGCCAAGACCATGGACGACATGCACACCGTCGTCACCAACTCCACGGTGGACGGCGTCCTTTCGGCGGCCCTCGCCCTGCTCGTCGTCATCGTGATCGTCGACGCGGCGCGGGTGTGCGTACGGCACGTGCGCGACCCCGCCGCCACCGCACTGCACGAAGTGCCCTACGTGGAATCGAAGTTGACGGTATGAGCATAGTGGTGCGCGCCATGACCATGGCCTCGCGCGGGCTGCGCCGACTTCGGTGGTACGTCCGCGAGTTGACCGGCGAGTCGGCGTACGAGCGGTATGTGGCGCACGTACGCGAGGACCATCCGGCCGCGCCGGTGCCCAGCCGTCGCGCGTTCGAGCGCATGCGGACGGACCGCCAGGAGTCGGACCCCCGGCAAGGGTTCCGCTGCTGTTGAGCAGGCACATCGACCAGTCCGTTATCCGGACAGGGGTTCCATACAGCGAGACTGTGGCTTAGATTTCCCGCACGTTAAGCATGGGATAAGTGAGGGAACGGAGCCGCGACATGTCAGATGCGCCTGAAGTGAACAGACCGGTGGTCACACCGGTCCGCGTGGTCATCGCAGCCTGCCTTGTCGCACCCTTCGTGGCAATGCTCTGGGTGAGTTCGTACGCGAAGGTCGAACCGACCTTCATCGGCATCCCGTTCTTCTACTGGTACCAGATGCTCTGGGTGATCATCTCCACCCTGCTCACGATGACCGCGTACAAGCTGTGGCAGCGCGACCAGCGCGCCCGCAAGGAAGGTGGGCGGTCATGAAGGACGGGGTCAACGGCGTCGCGCTCGCCGTCTTCATCTTCTTCTTCGTCGCGGTCACGGTCATGGGCTTCCTCGCCGCCCGCTGGCGCAGGGCCGAGAACCAGAGCCTGGACGAATGGGGCCTCGGCGGCCGGTCGTTCGGCACCTGGGTGACGTGGTTCCTGCTCGGCGGCGACCTCTACACCGCGTACACCTTCGTCGCCGTCCCCGCGGCGATCTACGCGGCGGGCGCGGCCGGCTTCTTCGCGGTGCCGTACACGATCCTCGTCTACCCGCTGATCTTCACCTTCCTGCCGCGCCTGTGGTCGGTCTCGCACAAGCACGGCTATGTGACGACCTCCGACTTCGTGCGCGGACGCTTCGGCTCCAAGGGGCTCTCGCTGGCCGTCGCGGTCACCGGAATCCTCGCCACGATGCCCTACATCGCGCTCCAACTGGTCGGCATCCAGGCCGTCCTTGACGTCATGGGCGTCGGCGGCGGCCCGGACACCAACTGGTTCGTCAAGGACCTGCCGCTACTGATCGCCTTCGCGGTGCTCGCCGCGTACACCTACTCCTCGGGGCTGCGCGCACCCGCGCTGATCGCGTTCGTGAAGGACGGTCTGATCTACCTCGTCATCGTCGTCGCGATCATCTACATCCCGATCAAGCTCGGCGGCTTCGACGACATCTTCGCCAAGGCCGGTGACGCCTTCGCGCAGACCAACCCGGCGACCGGCAAGCCGCGCGGCGCGCTCGCGCCCGCCGAGGCCGGCCAGTGGACGTACGCGACGCTCGCGCTCGGCTCGGCCCTCGCGCTGTTCATGTACCCGCACTCGATCACCGCGACGCTCTCCTCCAGGAGCCGCGACGTGATCCGCCGCAACACCACCATCCTGCCGCTGTACTCGCTGATGCTCGGCCTGCTCGCCCTGCTCGGCTTCATGGCGATCGCGGCCGGGATCAAGGTGGACAACGGCCAGCTGGCGATCCCCCAGCTCTTCGAGACCATGTTCCCCGACTGGTTCACGGGCGTGGCCTTCGCGGCCATCGGCATCGGCGCGCTGGTCCCCGCGGCCATCATGTCCATCGCGGCCGCGAACCTCTTCACCCGCAACATCTACAAGGACTTCCTCAAGCCCGACGCGACGCCCGAGCAGGAGACCAAGGTCTCCAAGCTGGTCTCGCTGCTGGTGAAGGTGGGCGCGCTGGTCTTCGTCCTCACCATGGACAAGACCGTCGCGATCAACTTCCAGCTCCTGGGCGGCATCTGGATCCTCCAGACCATGCCCGCCCTGGTCGGCGGCCTGTTCACCCGCTGGTTCCACCGCTGGGCGCTGCTCGCGGGCTGGGCGGTCGGCATGGTCTACGGCACGCTGGCCGCCTACGGTGTCGCCTCGCCGACGCAGAAGCACTTCGGCGGCTCGTCCGACTCGATCCCGGGCATCGGCGAGATCGGCTACATCGGCCTCACCGCGTTCGTCCTGAACGTGCTCGTGACGGTGGTCCTCACCTTCGCCATGCGGGCGCTGAAGGCCCCCGACGGCATCGACGAGACCTCCCCCGAGGACTACACCGCGGACGCGGGTGACCCCGGCGTCGTCGAGGAGCTGCCGCCGGCGACGGCGGGCGCCGCGCACTGAACACGACCCCGTGACGCAGGGCCGCATGACGAAGGGCCGCCGGAAATTCGGCGGCCCTTCGCCGTGCCCGTGCTGCACACTGCGCCGCATGGACAACACCACCCTCACGATCAGACCCGCACACCCCGACGAGTACGAGGCGCTCGGCGCCCTCACCGCACAGGCCTATCTCGCCGACGGCCACCTGGACTTCGGGGCGGACGACCCCTACCTCGCGGTGCTGCGCGACGTGGCGGCGCGCGCGGCCGCCGCCGAGGTCCTGGTGGCCGCGGCGGACGGGAAGGCGCTCGGCTGCGTCACCTACGTGCCGTCCGGCGGCCCGATGGCGGACATCGCCCGCGCCGGCGAGGCCGAGATCCGCATGCTGGCCGTCTCCCCCGAGGCCCGCGGCAGAGGCGTCGGCGAGACGCTCGTACGGGAGTGCGTGCGGCGCTCCAAGGACGCGGGCCGCACCGGGCTCGTCCTGTCCACCCAGACGTCGATGCACACCGCCCACCGGCTGTACGAGCGCCTGGGCTTCCGGCGCGCGCCCGAACGCGACTGGAGGCCCATCGAGACGGTGCCGCTGTTGGCGTACACGCTGACGCTGTAGGCGCCGCCCCCCGCGAGCCGACACAAGATGTGGGCCCGCCTCCAAGGCCCGGCACAAGATGTATGCTCGTGCTCGCTGTCGCCGCAGGGGAATCCGGTGCAAGTCCGGAACTGTCCCGCAACGGTGCATGTGTACGCATTCGGCGTACGCGGAGTCCGAGGACCTGCCGGCAGCGCACCCGTACCGTCCGGTCCGGGTGCCGACCGTCCGGGCCTCGTGGAGTGGGCCGGTGGACGCGGTACGCCGCCCTGCCCGGGTGCGCCCGTGTGCGCCCATCCCTCCCCCCTGGCCCAGAGCCGAGCGAGGGAGTGCCCCCACGTGACCATCGCGCCTGCCGAACCCGCGTCAGCGCCGTCGACGCCCACCGCCCAGGGTGCCGAAGGAACCGACGGGCCGGGGACCGCGCTGCTGCGCACCCTGACCGACCTCACCGCCGACCTGCCCGACGCCGACCCCGGCCGGGTGGCCGCCGCCGCGCTGCGCGGCCGCTCGGCGCGGGCCGACGAGGCCGAGCTGCGGGAGCTGGCCACCGAGGCGGCCGCGGGGCTCATCTCCGAGGACCCGGCGTACTCCAAGCTGGCGGCACGGCTCCTGTCGATCGGCATCCGCGAGGAGGCGGCGACGCAGGGCGTGCGCTCCTTCACCGACTCCGTCGCGGTCGGCCACCGCGAGGGCCTGATCGCCGACCGCACGGCGTCCTTCGTGACCGAACACGCGGCCCGGCTCGACGCGCTGGTGGAGGGCGCGCTCGCCGACGGCGCCGACTTCCGCTTCGAGTACTTCGGCCTGCGCACCCTGCACAGCCGCTATCTGCTGCGCCACCCGATCACCCGGCAGGTCATCGAGACCCCGCAGCACTTCATGCTGCGCGTCGCGAGCGGCCTGGCGGAGGACGGCAGCGAGCGCGCGCTCGACGAGGTCGCCGCGCTGTACCGCCTGATGAGCCGCCTGGACTATCTGCCGTCCTCGCCGACGCTCTTCAACTCCGGTACCCGCCACCCGCAGATGTCCTCCTGCTACCTCCTCGACTCCCCGCTGGACGAGCTGGACTCCATCTACGACCGCTACCACCAGGTCGCACGGCTCTCCAAGCACGCGGGCGGCATCGGCCTGTCCTACTCCCGCGTCCGCTCCCGGGGTTCGCTCATCCGCGGCACGAACGGGCACTCCAACGGCATCGTGCCGTTCCTGAAGACCCTGGACGCCTCGGTCGCCGCCGTGAACCAGGGCGGCCGGCGCAAGGGCGCCGCCGCGGTCTACCTGGAGACGTGGCACTCCGACATCGAGGAGTTCCTGGAGCTGCGCGACAACACCGGTGAGGACGCGCGCCGCACGCACAACCTCAACCTCGCGCACTGGATCCCGGACGAGTTCATGCGCCGGGTCGCCGCCGACCAGGACTGGTCGCTGTTCTCCCCGGCCGACGTGCCCGAGCTGGTCGACCTGTGGGGCGAGGAGTTCGACGCCGCCTACCGCGAGGCCGAGGCCGCCGGGCTCGCGAAGAAGACCATCCCGGCCCGCGACCTGTACGGCCGCATGATGCGCACCCTCGCGCAGACCGGCAACGGCTGGATGACGTTCAAGGACGCCGCCAACCGCACCGCCAACCAGACGGCGGAGCCCGGCCACACCGTGCACTCCTCCAACCTCTGCACGGAGATCCTGGAGGTCACGGACGACGGCGAGACGGCCGTGTGCAACCTCGGCTCGGTGAACCTCGGCGCCTTCGTGGACACGGCGAGCGGCGACATCGACTGGGAGCGCCTCGACGAGACCGTCCGCACCGCCGTCACCTTCCTCGACCGCGTCGTGGACATCAACTTCTACCCGACCGAGCAGGCCGGGCGCTCCAACGCCAAGTGGCGCCCGGTGGGCCTCGGCGCGATGGGCCTCCAGGACGTCTTCTTCCGGCTGAAGCTGCCCTTCGACTCCCCCGAGGCGCGTGCGCTCTCCACCCGCATCGCCGAGCGGATCATGCTCGCCGCGTACGAGGCCTCCGCCGACCTCGCCGTCCGCAACGGCCCGCTGCCCGCCTGGGAGAAGACCCGCACCGCGCGGGGCGTGCTGCACCCGGACCACTACGGCGTCGAGCTGACCTGGCCCGAGCGGTGGGCGGCCCTGCGGGAACGTATCGCCGAGACCGGCATGCGCAACTCGCTGCTGCTGGCCATCGCGCCGACCGCCACCATCGCCTCCATCGCGGGCGTGTACGAGTGCATCGAGCCGCAGGTCTCCAACCTCTTCAAGCGCGAGACGCTCAGCGGGGAGTTCCTCCAGGTCAACGCCTACCTCGTGCAGGAGCTGAAGCGGCTCGGCGTCTGGGACGCGCAGACCCGTGAGGCGCTGCGCGAGGCCAACGGCTCGGTACAGGGCTTCGGCTGGATCCCCGAGGACGTCCGCGCGCTGTACCGCACCGCGTGGGAGATCCCGCAGCGCGGCCTGATCGACATGGCCGCCGCGCGCACCCCGTTCCTCGACCAGGCGCAGTCCCTCAACCTCTTCCTGGAGACGCCGACCATCGGCAAGCTCTCCTCGATGTACGCCTACGCCTGGCAGCGGGGTCTGAAGACCACGTACTACCTGCGCTCGCGCCCCGCCACCCGCATCGCCCGCGCGGCCGGCTCCGGCGCCGCCACCACCGCCCCCGTCCCCGCGCAGGTCACGGCCGAAGAGGCCGTCGCCTGCTCCCTGGAAAACCCCGAGTCCTGCGAGGCCTGCCAGTAATGAGCACCACGACGAACAGCGAGAAGAACCTCCTCGACCCGGGCTTCGAGCTGACCCTGCGCCCCATGCGCTACCCGGACTTCTACGAGCGCTACCGGGACGCGATCAAGAACACCTGGACGGTGGAGGAGGTCGACCTGCACTCGGACGTCACCGACCTGGCGAAGATGACGCCCGAGGAGCAGCACCTGATCGGCCGCCTCGTCGCGTTCTTCGCGACCGGCGACTCGATCGTCTCCAACAACCTCGTGCTGACGCTCTACAAGCACATCAACTCCCCCGAAGCGCGGCTGTACCTGAGCCGTCAGCTGTTCGAGGAGGCCGTGCACGTCCAGTTCTATCTGACGCTGCTCGACACGTATCTGCCCGATCCGCAGGACCGGGCGGCCGCGTTCGACGCGGTCGAGGAGATCCCCTCGATCCGCGAGAAGGCGCAGTTCTGCTTCAAGTGGATGGACTCGGTCGAGAAGCTGGACCGGCTGGAGACGCAGGCCGACCGCCGCCGCTTCCTGCTCAACCTGATCTGCTTCGCCGCGTGCATCGAGGGCCTGTTCTTCTACGGTGCCTTCGCCTACGTCTACTGGTTCCGCAGCCGCGGCCTGCTGCACGGCCTGGCGACCGGCACCAACTGGGTCTTCCGCGACGAGACGATGCACATGAGCTTCGCCTTCGACGTGGTGGACACGGTGCGCAAGGAGGAGCCCGAGCTGTTCGACGACGCGCTCCGGACGCAGGTCACGGACATGCTGAAGGAGGCCGTCGAGGCGGAGCTGCAGTTCGCCCGCGACCTGTGCGGCGACGGTCTGCCGGGCATGAACACCGACTCGATGCGCGCCTACCTGGAGTGCGTCGCCGACCAGCGCCTCCAGCGCCTCGGCTTCGCGCCGGTCTACGGCTCGCAGAACCCGTTCTCCTTCATGGAGCTGCAGGGCGTGCAGGAGCTGACCAACTTCTTCGAGC
The DNA here is from genome assembly GCF_055581265.1 of Streptomyces sp. NPDC031466. Lineage (NCBI taxonomy): Bacteria > Bacillati > Actinomycetota > Actinomycetes > Kitasatosporales > Streptomycetaceae > Streptomyces > Streptomyces sp. NPDC031466. The sequence continues at coordinate 204,761 of NZ_JBVIJT010000009.1, read as the reverse complement.
GACGTCCGTCGGCGTACCAGGTCGCGGTCGAGGGTTCGGTCTCCTTCGACGACGAGTTCTAGGGACGGCTGTCACGAACGTGTGGGCCCCCCCCGTCACGGGGGGCGGGGCGGGCCCACCCGGCCGCTCAGCGCGGCTCGGCGCGCAGGACGAGCCGCTTGGGGTGCAGGGTGATGCCGACCCGCGTGCCCGTGTCGGTCTCCGCGACCGGCGCCAGATGCCACCTCGGCACCACCGTGCCCAGGATCAGGGCCAGCTCGGCCAGGCTGAAGTGGTCCCCGGGGCACTTCCGGTTGCCGACGCTGAACGGCATCATCGCGAACTCCGGTACCTCCTGGGCGCGTTCGGGGAGCCAGCGGTCCGGGTCGAACTCCAGGTGCCGCTCGAAGGAACGCGGGTCGCGCTGCATCGCGTACACGCTGTAGACGATGTCCGCGCCGGCGGGAATGCGATAGCCGCCCAGCTCGGCCTCGGTCACGGACCGGCGCGTGAATATCCAGGCGGCCGGGCGTACGCGCATCGCCTCGGTGATGACATTGCGCAGGTGCGGCAGGGATCCCAGATCGGCGAATGTGATCGCGCGATCCCCGGCCACGGAATTTACTTCTTCAACCAACCGCCTTTCCTGCTCCGGGTGTTCGGCGAGCAGATGGAACGTCCATGCCAGTGTGGACGCGACATTCTCCGCTCCGGCGACGACGAGGGAAACCACGTGATCGTGGATCTCCTGATCGGTCAGCGGCTCCCCGGAATCGTCCCTGGCCCGCAGCAATTCCGCGAGCAGGTCCTGCGGGCCGCCGGGGCCGGCCGCGCGGCGCTCCCGGACGATCTCGTCGACCAGCGTGTGCAGATCGGCCAGCGCGTTCCCGAAGCGCCGGTTGGCGGGGGTCGGTACGCGGTAGAGCGGCCCGACGGAGAGCACCATCCGGCGGTAGAGGCCCTGGAAGACGGTGTGCAGCGAGTCGGCGATGCGGTCCGCCTTCTCGCCGATCGAGTCGACCTCCAGGAGCGAGCGCGAGACGATGCGCACGGCCGTGCGGAACATCTCCGCGCTCACGTCGACCGTGGCGCCCGGCCGCCAGCGGGCCGCCGTGGCGCGCGCCTCCTCCTCCATCACCTTGGCGTAGTCGGCGATCCGCTCGGGCCGGAACGCGGGCTGCATCATCCGGCGCTGGCGCCGGTGCAGCTTGCCGTTGCTGGTCGCCACGCCCTTGCCGAGGAGCACTTCGAGGGTGTCCCACAGCGGTCCGCCGACGATGAACTCGGGGCGCTTGAGCATCGCGCCGACGAGTTCGGGGTCGCAGACCGCGTAGGCGGTCCTCGGTCCCAGCCGGATCCGTACGAGGTCTCCATGGTCCCGCAGCGCGGACAGGAAGCCGAGCGGGTCGCGCACCAGGTGCCAGGCGTGACCCAGTACGGGGACAGCGCCGCGGACCAGCGGCGGGGTGCGCAGCGGGCCGGACCCCGGGGCGGCCGGCGCGGGTGTCGCGGATTCGACGCTCATTCCTCACCCACCAGTTCGTTTTCCGCCAGGACGTCTTCCGTGACATACGGGGGAATGGACCGGTCGTCCCAGCTGTCCACCCGATAGCGGCCGGATTCGTGATGGAACCAGTACACGGAAGAGAACCAGTTCCGCATGTTGAAGACGCAGGATTTCACCGCGTCCGCGAGCTCTTTTCCTTCGACGGTTCCGTCGGTCAATTCCTCGACGAGTTGCAGCACTTCCTGTTCGGCCGCGAGGAAATCGGTGACGCACCGACCGACTCGCCGGTGGACTTCCCGGACGGCTTCTTCGAGTGTCATCCCCTCGTGGTGAATGAGGCTGATGCCGAGATTGTGCAGTTCGTCTCCCGCGAGTTCCTTGGGGAGCGAGCACAGGTCGTTGTACCAGGCCGAGAAGTCCTGGGTGGCCAGGGCCGCCCGCCGGTACGCGGGGTGCTTCCTTATGGAGCGCGGCAGTTCGCGGCGCGCGGTGGGTTCGAGCAGGTCGATCCACGCCCAGTGCGCGAACGTGAGGCGGCGCAGCTCCACGTACGCCTCGACGGTGGGGACCGCGCCGCCGCGCCGGTTTTCGAACTCCTGGTCGTAGGCGTCGATCACGGGGTGGAAGTGGCGGGCGAACCTCGTGTTCCAGCTGGGTCCGAGGAAGGAGTACAGGCGGCGGACGCAGTCGGCGAACCCGGCGATCAGCGGGTCGCGGTGGCGCAGGTGGAGCCGGGGGGCGTCCAGGGCGCCGTGCAGGCCCTGGCACAGCCGCCGCCACTGCTCCGCCCTGCCGTGCACGGAGTCCCGGTCGTGCCGGTCGTCCCAGGCGAAGAACCAGCTGCTGAGGTCCGCTATCGCGGTCAGCAGCGCGTCCGGTGCGCCAATGTAGTAGCCCGCCACCAGGTCGGTGTAGCAGAGGCTGTCCGCGTACCGCTCGACCTTGTCCGGCGGCATGAGCCGCATTTCGCGCAACCAGCTCCTGGACTTCTCCTGAAGCTTTGGCCAATACGGATGCAGGCGACGCGGAAACGCGGCCTCGATCACCGGAAGGGCCAGCGCCGGTGGGACCGATACCGCCTGTGTGTGTGGCTGTGTCTGTGAAGTGCTTCCGGAATATGCAGGCACGGACAAACCCCTTTCAGCCGCCTGAGCGGCGCACGCCCCTCTCGCTGTGCCGGGCGCGCGCCGTTGCGTATCCCCGCGCTTTCCATTCAGCACCACAACTGACCGTTCAGGGAACAGTTTTGCGCCATTCACTACCCCCGAGTGCCGAGAACGTCCCCGTACGTGACCGAATATGGATCTTCGTCAGCCGGTTTCGCTCGCACAGGTGAGCGCCTCATGCCAGCGGCCCCCGGCCGGGAAGGTTCCCGGCCGGGGGCCGCTCGTGTCGCGCGGGTCCCGCGCCGCTCAGGCGTCGCGCCCGTCAGTCGTTCGGCACGACGGGGTAGCGCGGCGTGCCCTCCGCCATCTGGCGCAGCGCGTCCTTGCGCTCCCGCTTGGAGAGGCGGTCGATGTAGAGGTAGCCGTACAGGTGGTCCGTCTCGTGCTGGAGGCATCGGGCGAAGTAGCCGCCGCCGCGCACCTTGATGGGGTTGCCCTTCTCGTCCTGGCCGGTCACCTCGGCGTAGTCCGGGCGGGCCAGATCGGCGTAGGCGGTGGGCACGGAGAGGCAGCCCTCGCCCGAGTCGTCCAGGCGGCGGCGCTCGGCGGGCAGCTCGGTCAGGACCGGGTTGCAGACCACGCCGACGTGGCGCACGCCCTCGTCGTCCATGCAGTCGTAGACGAAGACCTTCAGGTCGACGCCGATCTGGTTGGCCGCGAGGCCCACGCCCTGGGCGGTGCGCTGGCTGGCGAACATGTCGTCGACCAGCTTGGCGAGGTCGTCGTCGAAGGCCGTGACGTCCGTGCACTCCTTGTGCAGGACCGGGTTGCCGACGACCGTGATCGGCCGGGACGTGCCGCGCTCGCGGTAGGCCGTCTCGCGCTCCTCGCAGTCCTCCGTGTCGATGACGAAGCCCTCGTCGTCGACGGGGAGCACCCCGCCGGAGGCCTGCTGCTCAGTGTCCTGCGCCATGTCCGCCGTAAGCCTTCCGTGAAACCCTCAAGAGTTTGTGCCGGTACAGCCTACGGCGAAGTGCCGACCGGCTTTCTCGGGTCGGCAGTCCACTGCGGGTGGACAGTCCTCTTCAGGTCAACAGTCCTCTTCACGTCAGCAGACCTCTTCGAGGTCCCGCCAGTCGCGCGAGTCCGGGCTGTCCGCGACCCAGCTGTCGAGGAGCCCGCGCACCAGGGCGGCGGGCGCGGCGATGCCGCACTCGCGCTCCGGCACCCAGACCGCCCCCGGGCTGCGGTGGCCGAGCGGGCCCGGGTGGCCCGGCTCGCTGTGGTCGTGCGGGTCCAGGTGCTCGCCGTCGCCCTCATCGCTCGGCATCCGGGACTCCGAGCACATGCGGCACAGCAGCCGCACCGAGGAGGACCAGTCCTCGGCGGCGAAGCCCGCGTCGGCCGCGAGCCGCTCCAGCGCGTCCCGGTCGTCCTCGGTGGCGGCCTCCAGGAGGACCACCCAGGTCGGCACGGGTGAGGGCGCCCACAGCTCGATCTCGTCGAAGACGGGGTACGAGTGGCCGGCCGCCGTCGTCCGCTCGCCGTGCGGGACGCCGTCGTGCAGCACGACCTCGCCCCAGCGGCGCCCGGAGGAGGGCAGCGGGATGGACAGCACCTCTATGCGGGCGGGGTCCAGCCTGCGGCCCCACACCACCTCCGCCTCGCCCTCCGGGGAGAGCCGCACGGCCGCGCTGCCCAGCTCCATGCCCGAGGGCTCGCCGGACGCCGCGACTCCGCCGGGCACCTTCAGGCCGTACGCCTGCCAGGCGCGGCGGGCCAGTGGCCAGTCCTGCAGCGCCGTCGCCGCGATGCCCACGTTCCACCAGTCCGGGGCGCCCGCCGAGCGGTCCAGGAGCGCCACGGCCCGCAGTCCCGCGGCCCGCGCCTGCTCCCAGTCGTGCCGGAACTTGTGCAGGAGCGCGAGGTTGAACCAGGACTCGGACAGCCAGGGTTCGAGATCCGCCGCGCGCGTGAGCAGCGCTCCCGCGTCCTCGTACCGGCCGTCGCCGATCAGCGTGAAGGCGCGGTCGGTCGCCTGCCGCCATGAGGCGGAGGGCCGGTGCCGTCCCTTGCCGAAGATCCTCACGATTCCCGCCTGATTCCCGCCTGTCACGATTTGTGGAGTCCCATCTTGCGAAGGCGCGGCGTCGGGTCGATGCCCCCGCGCACCCTCTTCTTCGCATCCAACCACGTACGGTCGGACAGCCGCTCATTACCCATGGGTTACCCAGCCGGGGGCGAGCTAAGGCCGCCCCTGGACACCACCCTCGCCAGGGACTCCACGACCTCGGGCTGATAGTCGCGGCCGGTGCCCAGCCGCAGCCTCTCCAAGGCGTGCAGCGGCCCGCCGAGCGCCCCCGTGGGTCCTTCTCCCCGCGCCATCTCGTCGTACGCGTTCGCCGTGCGCACAATACGGGCGGTGAGCGGCTGGTGGCAGTAGGGGTCGGCCTGGCGCTCCACGACGACGGCCACCGCGGAGTCCACCCCGGTCTGGCGCACGACGGCGCCGCCGAGCAGGGCGATGCGGCGCTGCTGCTCCTCGGGCAGGGCGGCGGTGGCGCCCTCGGGCACGGGGTCGACGAGGGAGAGCTGCCCGATGTCGTGCATCAGCGCCGCGTACTCGAGAACGGTGAGGTCCTGCCCGCAGAGCCCGAGGTCCCGCCCGACGGCCCGGCTGAGCCCGGCGACGCGGTGGGCGTGCCCCTGCGGGGTGTACCCGGCGATCTCGGTGGCCCTGGCCAGCGACGCGATGGTCTGCCGGTAGGTGGCCCGCACCGCCGCGTAGCGCCGGTAGGAGAGCTGGGTGAGCAGCAGCGGGAGGCTGAACACGGGCAGCGCCCACAGGCCGGCCACGGCGACCGCGAGCGCCATCACGGCCCCCGTCGCGCAGACGGCCGAGCCGATGCCGAGCATGGCCCGCAGTTCGTCGCGCAGGAGCGGCCCGAACGGCCAGCGGGTGCGGGCGCGCGCCAGCGCGGCGGCGAGTACGGCGTCGCAGAGCGCGGTGAGGACGAGGAGGGCGACGATGACGAGCGCGAACCAGGGGCCGTGGCCGACCCAGTGCTTCAACTTGCCCGCGTTGTACAGGGGTTGGAAGCAGGCCGCGGCGAACGCGACGGTCAGCACGCGCCGCGCCATGTCGTCGGGCATGGGCCCGTGGCCGAGTGCCACATGCGGCACGGCGCCCACCAGGGCGGCCGCGACGACCACGGCGATCACCTGGAGCGCGCCGTGGTGCGTGGCCGTTCCGGCGTTCTGCCCCAGCAGGGCGTACGCCAGGGCGCCCGCGGCCCCGAGCGGTGCGGGCTCCCGCTCGCTCTCGCTGCCCCCGCTGCCCCACCGGGCCAGCTCACCGAGCGTGATCAGCACCCCGAAGGCGAGCGCGACCGGCCGTTCGGCGACGCCGTGCCACAGGGTCCAGGTGAGTGAGACGACGGCGAGCAGGCCGGCGAGGGCGCGGGCCACCGTGGTGGGCAACCGCAGTGCGCGGGAGGCGGCACGCCCCCCGGCGTACGCCGTCACGGGGCGCCCGGCCCGCGCGCCGCGGGCGTGCCGGCGAGGCGGGCGGGCGGTACGTTTCCGCCCGGGTCGGGGCCGTGCCCCAGGTCGCGGGCCGGGACGTCGGAGGTGACTTCCGGATGCCAGCCGTCCCGGCCGAGCGCCCGGGTGAGGGCGGCGACCATCGCGGGGTCGAACTGCTCTCCGGCGCACCGGGCCAGCTCCTCCAGTGCGGCGGACACCGGCCGGGCACGCCGGTAGGACCGGGTGGACGTCATCGCGTCGAAGGCGTCGGCGACGGCCACCACCCGGGCGGACTCGGGGATCTGCCGCCCGGCGAGGCCGTAGGGGTAGCCGCTGCCGTCGATCCGCTCGTGGTGGTGCAGGATGGCCGCCCGCGCCTCGCCGAGGAAGCCGATGCCGCGCACCATCTCGTGCCCGTACTCGGGGTGGAGTTCGATGACGCGCCGCTCCTGGGGCGTCAGGGGGCCGTCCTTGCGCAGCAGGCGGGTGGGCACGCCGAGTTTGCCGACGTCGTGCAGGATGCCGGCGAACCGCAGGACCTCGACCCGCTCGTCGTCCATGCCCAGCTCCCGCGCGATCATGACCGAGGCGCGGCCGACCCGCTCGCTGTGGCCGCGGGTGTACCTGTCCTTGAGGTCGACGGCCTGGACGAGTGCGCGGATGGTGGCCTGGTGGGCGGCCCGCTCCCGGTGGTACTGCGCGAAGACCCAGCACGAGACGCCCATCGGGAGCAGCACGAGCAGCGCTGCCGGGGGCCCGTACGGGCTGGTCCACAGGACCGCCATCATCAGCCCGGCGAGTCCGTGCACCGCCACGGGCGCGAGGGAGCGCGGCAGGAGTCCGCGCCAGGCGGTCCGCAGCGGCAGCCTCTCGGCGGTCGCGAGGATCCCGGCGTCGAGGACGGCGAGCACAACGCAGAAGCCGAGGACGGCGGCACCGGTGGGCCCAAGGACGTGCGGGAAGTCGCACGCGGCGCGGGCGGCGGGTCCGCCGAGCGCGCCGTACACGTGTGCCGCGGTCCAGGTGGCGAGGACGAGCTGCGCGCCGCGCCACAGGCGGCGCACCCGGCGCGGACGCCGGTCGATGCGGGCGAACAGCGCGCCCGGCACGGCGACGAGGGCGGCGGCCGAGGGCGGCAGCAGGAACACCCCGGCGAGCAGCACCGGGAAGAAGGTGCCGAGGCCGCCAGGGACACGGCGCCCGATGAAGCGGCACCGGCCGGTCTGCTCGCACCCGGCGTAGAGCACCGCGAGGAGCGCGACGGCGGGCCAGGGGGTGCGGCCGCCGCTCAGGGCCGGCGCGAGGCAGGCGGCACCGGCCAGGGCGACGCCCAGGATGTACACGCGGGCCCACGCCGGCACCGACCGCATGGAGTTCTCCTCCCCGTTCCAGGTCCTGCGACCCAGTCGTCCGGGTCGCGAGACCCAGCTCCGGAGATTAGAACGGCCATCTCGCGGTCAGCGCCCGACGGCGGCGAATTAGCACATTCGAGTGACGCTGCGGCGTTTCACGCCTCCGAGGCCCGCACTCCCGGTGCGGTGTCCTGGCTGACGTCCTGGTCGGGCACGGCCTGTCCGGAGCGGATGAGGTCGATGCGCCCCATGACCTTGGCCCGCAGGTCGATCGGGACGTCGTCCTGGCCGCAGCAGCGCTTGACCAGCTTCTTCACCGCCTGCTCCAGGCCGTACTTCTCCAGGCACGGCGAGCACTCCTCGAAGTGCGTCTCGAACTTGGTGCAGTCGCTGTCCGGCATCTCGTGGTCCAGGAACTCATAGAGATGGTCCAGGACTTCACTGCAGTCAGTCTCGTGCGGCTCTCCGCAGCTCATGAGCCCGAGCCTTTCGTTCCGTTCGACTCGCCGGCGCCGGCCGGGACGAGCCCGCGCTCACGGGCGTAGTCCTCCAGCATGCCGCGCAGTTGGCGTCGGCCGCGGTGCAGCCGGGACATCACCGTACCGATGGGTGTCCCCATGATGTCCGCGATCTCCTTGTACGCAAAGCCCTCTACATCGGCCAGATAGACGGCGATGCGGAATTCCTCGGGGATCGCCTGGAGCGCCTGCTTCACGTCCGAGTCGGGCAGGTGGTCGAGCGCCTGCGACTCGGCGGAGCGCAGACCGGTGGACATGTGCGACTCGGCGCGCGCGAGCTGCCAGTCCTCGATCTCCTCGGCGGCGCTGCGCTGGGGCTCCCGCTGCTTCTTGCGGTAGGAGTTGATGAAGGTGTTCGTGAGGATGCGGTACAGCCACGCCTTGAGGTTGGTGCCCTCGCGGAACTGGTGGAACGACGCGTACGCCTTGGCGTAGGTCTCCTGGACCAGGTCCTCCGCGTCCGCCGGGTTGCGGGTCATGCGCAGCGCGGCGGAGTACATCTGGTCGAGGAACGTCAGCGCGTCCCGCTCGAAACGGGCCGTGCGCTCCGCGGCCGTCTCAGAACCCTCTTCGGGGCGCTCCGCCTGGCCGTGCTCGGTCCCTGCGTCGGTCCCTGTGACCGGACCCACCTCCTCCAACGACGTGACGAGGCCGAAAGCAGCCCCACTCGAATCGGAGGATAGACGACGATCCGCTCCGCGCGCCGCCCGAATAGTTGCGTTTTTGGGTGCGCTCAAGACCGTCCACTCCAGGTCAGCGGCGCTGGAGCGGTTCGGGCAGATGGTCGAACCCATGCGGCGGACTCCCTCTCGTACGAACACGTCTGCGACGGTGTTCACCGTCTGTTCGCGACAACAGAGGTCACGCGGCCAGCATTCCCGCCCACCGTGTGACGGCGTCCGTGATGATCGCCACGGCCTCCTCCTGGGTCAGGTCCGCCTTCTTCGGCACCGCGAAACCGTGATCGCCGTACGGCACTTCCACCCTTTCGTACGCGCCGTCAGGGAACTCGGCGGGCCTGCCGAAGGGGTCGTTCCCGCCCTGGACGACCAGGGTGGGCACCCCGGCGCCGAGCAGCTCGTCGGCGCGGGACTTCTCGGGCCTGCCCGGGGGGTGCAGGGGGAAGCTGAGGGCGAGCACGGCGGCGGCGCCCAGCTCGGTGGCCGTGCGGCAGGCCACGCGGGCACCGGCGCTGCGGCCACCGGAGATCACCGGGAGCCCCCGCTTCTCCAGTGCGGGCCAGCTGCCCCGCCAGCCGACGTCCAGCGTCTTGGGGGCGGGCGCCAGCTTCTTGCCCGCGACCCGCCAGGGCTGCTCGAAGAGGGCGACGCTCACGCCGTGCGCGGGCAGCGCGGCGGCGAGGGCCGCCAGGTCGCGGGCCTCGATGCCGCCGCCGGCGCCGTGGCCGAGGGCCAGCAGGAGGCGGGGCCTGCCCTTCGCCGGGTGCCAGGTGATCCGCGCCCGGCCGGCGTCGGTCTCGACGGTCTCGCTCTGGGGCGGGTGTGTTTCGTGCGTCACGTCAGAAGAGTGTGCCCTCTTCGGGGCCGTCCAGCTCCTTCAGCAGCTCCGGGCCGTTGTTGCGTACGTTGCTGACCGCCGTGGACACGGGGTAGGCCCGCATCAGGCCGGGCGGGGGCGGCGCCAGGAGGGGGCGCAGGTCCTCGACGTCGGTGCGCGACGGGTCGAGCCAAGCGTCCCAGCGGTCGGGCGTCAGCATCAGCGGCATCCGCGGGTGGATGTCGGCGAGCGAGCGCGGGCCTTCCTCGGGGGCGACGGCGAGCGGGGTCGTCTCGGCCTCCGTGGTGATCACCGTGCAGGTCACCCACCAGGCGAGGGGGTGCTCGTCGGGCAGGGTCTTGTCCCGCCAGAATTCATAGAGGCCCGCCATGGCGAAGACGGAACCGTCGGCGGGGGTCACGAAGTACGGCTGCTTGCGGGGCCGCTTCTTCTTGCCCTCGACCTCCAGCCGCCGCTCCTCGGGCGCGGTCAGCCACTCGTAATAGCCGTCGGCGGGCAGCACACAGCGGCGTGCGGCGAAGGCGCGGCGGTAGGAGGGCTTCTCGTGCACGGTCTCGGCACGGGCGTTGATCATCCGGGCGCCGCCCTCGGGCGTCTTGGACCAGGAAGGGACGAGGCCCCACTTGAGCGTACGCAGCTGGCGAACCGGAGCCGGGTCCTCGGCGTCTTTCAAGGGACGATCGAGCACCGCGTAGACCTCTTTGGTGGGGGCCACGTTGAAATCGGGGACCAGCTCCTCCCCCTCCTCATCGGGCTGCCACTTCTCCACCTCGAAGATCCCCGCGAGGTCCTCGGGCCCACGACTCGATGCATACCGTCCGCACATACGTGCCAGACTGCCACGACCCGATCCCCCAGAGGAGCCAGTTCCGCCCATGGAAAGCACCGCCAACGCCGGCCTGGCCGCCCTCTGGGACCGCGTCTTCGGCACGCAGTCCGCGCCCGAGCAGTGGCTGGTGGTCGGGGCCGGCCTGGTGGCCCTCGCCGTCGTCGTGCCGCACGGCGTCTGGCGTCTGGCCCGCAACGCCATCACCATCGCGCACGAGGGCGGCCACGGCCTGGTCGCGCTGCTCACCGGGCGTCGCCTCGACGGCATCCGGCTGCACTCCGACACCTCGGGCCTGACCGTCTCGCGGGGCAGGCCCACGGGCCTCGGCATGATCCTCACCGCGGCGGCGGGCTACACCGCTCCCCCGCTGCTCGGCCTCGGCGGCGCGGCGCTGCTCTCCTCGGGGCGCATCACGGCGCTGCTGTGGCTCGCCACCGCGCTGCTCGTCGTGATGCTGGTGATGATCCGCAACGCGTACGGCGCCCTGACGGTGGTCCTGACCGGCGGCACCTTCCTGCTCGTCTCCTGGCTGGCGGACACGGACGTCCAGGCGGCCTTCGCGTACGCGGTGGTGTGGTTCCTGCTCCTCGGCGGGGTGCGCCCCGCCTTCGAGCTGCAGGCCAAGCGCCGGCACGGCGGCGCGGGCGACTCGGACGCGGACCAGCTCTCGCGGCTCACCCACGTGCCCGCCGGGATGTGGCTCTTCCTCTTCCACACCGTCTCGCTCTGTTGCCTGATGGGAGGGGCGCGCTGGCTCCTCGACGTCTGAGCGGGGTCCGTGGCAGCCACTAAAGTGAGGGCATGACCGAAACCCCGGCGCACACCGCCCTCTGGCCAGCCCCGCACGCAAGCGGAGCCGTCACCGCGACGGTCCACGTACCCGGTTCGAAATCGGTCACCAACCGCGCGCTCGTGCTGGCCGCGCTCGCCGCCGAGCCGGGCTGGCTGCGCCGCCCGCTGCGCTCCCGCGACACGCTGCTGATGGCGGGTGCCCTGCGCGCGATGGGCGTCGGCATCGAGGAGACGGTGTCCTCCAGCTCCTCCGCGGCGGGCGGCTCCGGCGAGGCCTGGCGCGTGATCCCCTCGGGCCTGCACGGCCCCGCCACGGTCGACGTCGGCAACGCCGGCACGGTCATGCGCTTCCTGCCCCCCGTCGCCGCCCTCGCCGACGGTCCGATCCGCTTCGACGGCGATCCCCGGTCCTACGAGCGGCCGCTGACCGGTGTGATCGACGCCCTGCGGGTGCTCGGCGCCCGGATCGACGACGACGGCCGCGGCGCGCTGCCGCTGACCGTGCACGGCGGCGGCGCCCTGGACGGCGGGCCGGTCGAGATCGACGCCTCGTCGTCCTCCCAGTTCGTGAGCGCCCTGCTGCTGTCGGGCCCGCGCTTCAACCAGGGCGTGGAGGTGCGTCACGTGGGCGGCGCGCTGCCCTCCATGCCGCACATCCGCATGACCGTCGACATGCTCCGCTCGGCCGGCGCGCAGGTGGACACCCCGGAGGCGGGCGGCGAGCCCAACGTGTGGCGGGTGACCCCCGGCGCGCTGCTCGGCCGCGATCTGACCATCGAGCCGGACCTCTCCAACGCCCAGCCGTTCCTCGCCGCGGCCCTGGTCACCGGCGGTACGGTCACCATCCCCGACTGGCCCGCGCACACCACCCAGCCCGGCGACGCGCTGCGCGAGATCTTCACGGAGATGGGCGGCTCCTGCGAACTGACCGAGCAGGGCCTGGTGTTCACCGGCTCCGGCTCGATCCACGGCCTCGACGTCGACCTCGGCGAGGTCGGCGAGCTGACCCCCGGCATCGCGGCGGTCGCGGCCCTAGCCGACTCCCCGTCCACGCTGCGCGGCGTCGCCCACCTGCGGCTGCACGAGACGGACCGCCTGGCCGCGCTCACCAAGGAGATCAACGAACTCGGCGGCGACGTCACCGAGACCGCCGACGGCCTGCACATCCGGCCGCGCCCGCTGCACGGCGGCGTCTTCCACACCTACGACGACCACCGCATGGCGACCGCCGGCTCGATCATCGGCCTCGCGGTGGACGGCGTACGGATCGAGAACGTCGCGACGACGGCGAAGACCCTGCCGGACTTCCCCGACCTGTGGACGACCATGCTCGGGAACGGCTGACGGGCGGTACGACGACCATGCGCCGCTACGGCAAGAACCCCGACGAGGACGACATCCGCGTCCGCCCCAACCGCAAGGGCAACCGCCCCCGCACCCACATCAGGCCCAAGCACGAGGACGCCTGCGAGGGCATGGTCCTCACCGTCGACCGGGGCCGCCTCACCGTGCTGGTCGACGACCGGATCGTGATGGCCATGACGGCCCGCGAGCTGGGCCGCAAGGCCGCCGTGGTGGGTGACAGGGTCGCGGTCGTCGGGGATCTGTCCGGGAAGAAGGACACCCTCGCGCGGATCGTGCGGATCGCGGAGCGCACCTCCGTCCTGCGGCGCACCGCCGACGACGACGACCCCTACGAGCGGGTGGTCGTCGCCAACGCCGACCAGCTCGCCATCGTCACCGCCCTCGCCGACCCCGAGCCGCGCCCGCGCCTGATCGACCGGTGCGTCGTGGCCGCGTACGACGGCGGGCTCGAACCGATCCTCGTGCTGACCAAGTCGGATCTGGCCTCCGCCGACAAGCTCCTGGAGACGTACTCCACCCTCGACATCCCCTACGTGGTAACCAGCCGTGAGGAGTTCACCGACGGCGCGGAGCTGGCGCGGGTGCACGAGCTGCTCGACGGCAAGGTCACCGCCTTCGTCGGGCACTCCGGGGTGGGCAAGACGACGCTGGTCAACGCGCTGGTGCCCGAGGCGCAGCGGCGCACGACCGGGCACGTCAACGCGGTCACGGGCCGCGGCAGGCACACCACCACCTCCGCGCTCGCGCTGCCGCTGGCGGAGGTGGGCGGATGGGTGATCGACACCCCGGGCGTGCGCTCGTTCGGGCTCAACCACGTCGACCCGTCGCGCGTCATCCTCGCCTTCCCCGACCTGGAGCCCGGGACGGAGGGCTGTCCGCGCGGCTGCAGCCATGACGAGAAGGACTGCGCGCTGGACGCCTGGGTCGCCGACGGGCACGCCGATCCGCAGCGCCTGTACTCCCTGCGCCGGCTGCTGGCCACGCGCGAGCGGCGCGAGGACGACTGACCCGGCCGGTGTTTGCGCCGGCGCGGCACCAGGTAGATGCATACTCGCACCAGGCCGGATCGAGCCGGACGAAAGCGGCCGCGGAGTCGTGGGCGAGTGCGGGAGGCAGGGACATGGCGTGGCTGCTGGTCATCGTGGCGGGGTTTCTGGAAACCGGCTTCGCGGTCTGTCTGAAGCTGTCGCACGGCTTCACCCGGCTCTGGCCGACGATCGCGTTCGCCTGCTTCGCGCTCGGCAGCTTCGGCCTGCTCACCCTGGCGCTGAGGAAGCTCGACGTCGGACCCGCCTACGCGGTCTGGACGGGCATCGGCGCCGCGGGCACCGCGATCTACGGCATGATCTTCCTCGGTGACCTGGTCTCCACGCTCAAGATCGTCTCGATCTCGTTCGTCATCATCGGTGTGATCGGGCTCCAGCTGTCCGGCTCCGCGCACTGACGACCCGCCCGGCGCCACCGATCGGTCACCGGGGGGCGACCCAGCGCCCTATGGCCCCGCGGACCACCTCCGCGGGGTCGTCGTCGTCGCGGGCGGGCGCGACCACGTACGACAGGGCGAGGCGGACGGCGCTCTCGCAGGCGAGGGCGAGGTCCGGGTCCCGCGGCCTGCCCCGGCCGCCGAGCGCGGTCACCGCGCGGTCGCGCACCAGCGCGAGCAGCTCCGCCGCCGAGGGCACCCCGGCGTCCGCGCGGCGCTGCGCGGGCACCGGCGACGCGGCCCCGGGGGCCCCGCTCGGCGTGGGCAGCCGATCGCTCCAGCAGCCGGTGAGCGCGGCCCGCACGAGCGCGTTGCCGCGTGCGGCGCCCACCGTCCAAGCGGCGACGGCGGCCAGGCGGTCGGCCGGTTCGCGTTCCTCGGCGAGCGCGCGTTCGACGCCGTGCAGATAGCCGTCGGTCTCACGGCGCAGGAGGGCGCGGGCGAGGCCGTCCTTGCTGCCGAACTCGTTGTAGAGGGTCTGCCGGGACACCCCGGCGACCGCCGCGACCTCGACCATGCGCACACCCGGCCACGGTCTGCGGGCGAGCGCCGTGAAGGCCGCGTCCAGTAAGGATTCCCGTGCTGCGGGCATCCCCGCCTCCCCGGGTCGAAGCGGCTCCGGCTGCCAGAGTTGACGCGCTCGCGGGCACTGTCAAGGGCTCCCGCGCGAGCCCGCGCGAGCGGGCCGGATCGGGCGCTGTGGCCCGCCTCGACCGGGCTCGATACTGTTCACCCATGCCCGACTACCACGATGATCTGCGTCTCGCCCATGTCCTCGCGGACGCCGCCGACGCCCAGACCATGGACCGGTTCAAGGCCCTCGATCTCAAGGTCGAGACCAAGCCGGACATGACGCCGGTGAGTGAGGCCGACAAGGCGGCCGAGGAGCTGATCCGCTCCCAGCTGCAGCGCGCGAGGCCGCGCGACGCGATCCTCGGCGAGGAGTACGGCATCGAGGGCACGGGCCCGCGCCGCTGGGTGATCGACCCGATCGACGGCACCAAGAACTACGTACGCGGTGTGCCGGTCTGGGCCACGCTCATCTCCCTGATGGAGGCGGGCGAGGGCGGCTACGAACCCGTCGTCGGCGTCGTCTCCGCGCCCGCGCTCGGCCGCCGCTGGTGGGCGGCCAAGGGCGGCGGCGCGTACACGGGGCGCAGCCTCACCTCGGCGACCCGGCTGCACGTCTCGAAGGTCTCGCAGCTCTCGGACGCCTCCTTCGCCTACTCCTCGCTCTCCGGGTGGGAGGAGGAGGGCCGCCTCGACGGGTTCATGGACCTCACCCGTGCGGTGTGGCGCACCCGTGCCTACGGCGACTTCTGGCCGTACATGATGGTGGCGGAGGGCGCGGTCGACATCTGCGCGGAGCCGGAGCTGTCCCTGTGGGACATGGCGGCGAACGCGATCGTGGTGACGGAGGCGGGCGGCAGCTTCACCGGCCTCGACGGCCGGCCGGGCCCGCACAGCGGCAACGCGGCGGCGTCGAACGGCCTGCTGCACGACGAACTGCTGGGCTATCTCAACCAGCGGTACTGAGCGCGGTACTGAGCTGAATCAGCGCTGCCGTTCGGACATCCCACGGGCGTTCTGCCCGGATGCCCCGAACTGACCACGCGCGCCCTCTTGTTGGCCCCCGCTCCGCCTGCCACATTGAGAGTCCCCACACTTGTGCACTTGTGAATCCGTTCTCCGAGCCGGGAGCGGAGGCAATCCTTCGCCCACCGGGAGACCGCGGATTCACCAAGGAGGTGGCTCACGCCCATGCACGTCCGCGACGCCATGAGCACGGTGGTCCTGACCATCGGCCCCACCCACACCCTGCGCCAGGCGGCCACGCTGATGTCGGCGCGCCGCGTCGGCGCCGCCGTCGTCCTCGACCCCGACACCTGCGGGCTCGGCATCCTGACCGAGCGCGACGTCCTCAACTCCCTGGCTCTCGGCCAGAGTCCGGACACCGAGATCACCGGTACGCACACCACGACCGACGTCGTCTTCGCGAGCCCCGCGTGGACCCTGGAGGAGGCGGCGGACGCCATGGCGCACGGCGGCTTCCGGCACCTGATCGTCCTGGACGCGGGCGAGCCCGCGGGCATCGTGTCGGTCCGCGACATCATCCGCTGCTGGGCGCCGGTGCGACGCGCGGCGGCGCAGCGGATGACGGTCTGAGAAAACGGCGGCGGGCCGGGGCCCCGAGGGGATCCGGCCCGCCGTCATTCCCCGGCAAGTGGGACTGGTCAGCCGCGCAGGGCCTGGACCGCGGCCTCCAGCCGCTTGCCGAAGTCGGCGTCCGCCTGGCGGAAGTTGTTGATCGCGCGCTCGGCGATGTCGTCGCGCGAGACCTTGGCGATGAAGCCCGACAAGTTCTCGACCAGCCGGTTCTTCTCGTCCTCGGTCATCAGGCGGTAGAGGTTGCCCGCCTGCACGAAGTCGTTGTCCTCGGAGTGGATCGGAGCGGCCTGCTCGCCGGTCACGCCGGTCACCGGGACCGGCTGCCACAGCGGGCGATCGGTCTGGTGCGGCCCGCCGAAGCTGTTCGGCTCGTAGTTCTTCGCGCCCTTGTGGCGGCCGTCGTACAGGAAGCCGTCGCGGGAGTGGGTGCGCGCCTCGGCGGCGTGCGGGCGGTTCACCGGCAGGTGGTCGGCGTTGATGCCGACGCGGTAGCGGTGGGCGTCGCCGTACGCGAAGAGGCGGCCCTGGAGCATCTTGTCCGGCGAGGGGCCGATGCCCGGCACGAAGTGGGCGGGGCTGAAGATGGCCTGCTCGACCTCGGCGAAGACGTTCTCCGGGTTGCGGTTGAGCTCCAGCTTGCCGATCTCGATGACCGGGTGGTCCGCGTGCGGCCACACCTTGGTGAGGTCGAACGGGTTGAAGCGGTACGTCGCCGCCTCGGCCGCCGGCATGACCTGCACACCCACGGTCCACGTCGGGTACTCGCCCCGCTCGATGGCCTCGCGCAGGTCGCGCTGGTGGGAGTCGGGGTCCTCGCCGGCGAGCCTGTCGGCCTCGGCCTGGGTGAGGTTCTTGATGCCCTGGTCGGTCTTGAAGTGGTACTTGACCCAGAAGACCTCGCCCGCCTCGTTGTTCCACTGGAACGTGTGCGAGCCGAAGCCGTCCATGTGGCGGTACGAGGCGGGGATGCCCCGGTCGCCGAAGAGCCAGGTCACCTGGTGGGTGCTCTCGGGGCTGAGCCCCCAGAAGTCCCAGACGTTGTCCGCCTCCTGCGAGCCCGTGTAGGGGTCCCGCTTCTGGGTGTGGATGAAGTCGGGGAACTTGATGGCGTCCCTGATGAAGAAGACCGGGGTGTTGTTGCCGACGAGGTCGTAGTTGCCCTCTTCGGTGTAGAACTTCAGCGCCCAGCCCCGCGGGTCGCGCACCGCGTCGGCCGACCCGAGGTTGCCCGCCACGGTGGAGAAGCGCAGGAACGTCTCCGTCTGCTTGCCGACCTCGGAGAGGAACTTCGCCCGCGTCCACTGCGAGACGTCACGGGTGAGGGTGAAGGTGCCGTAGGCGCCCGCACCGCGTGCGTGCACCACGCGCTCCGGTATCCGCTCGCGGTTGAAGTGGGCGAGCTTCTCCAGCAGCAGCTGGTCCTGCACCAGAACCGGCCCGCCGACGCCCGCCGTCTCGCTGTTCTGGTTGTCGGCCACCGGCGCGCCGGCCTCCGTGGTGAGGGGTCCCTGCGTCACGTGCGCCTCCTGCGTCATCAACCCTGCGGGTGGTTCCTGCGGGTGCTGTCCCTTGGCCAATGCCTGTCCTCTGACCAACGTCGTAATTAATCCTACGATAGACTTTGTCTAAGTCAAGTGAACATCCAAAGTCACACCCGTTCGGGACTGGCGCCCCCGCCTGTTAGGCTGGTTTTCATGAGTGACCTGTTGGAACGACTGCGCGGACGCGGCTGGCGCATGACAGCGCAGCGGCGCGTCGTGGCCGAGGTGCTCGACGGGGAGCACGTCCACCTCACGGCGGACGAGGTGCACGCCCGCGCCACGGACAAGCTGCCCGAGATCTCCCGGGCGACGGTCTACAACACCCTGGGCGAGCTGGTGAGCCTCGGCGAGGTCCTGGAAGTGGCCACGGACCGCCGCGCGAAGCGCTACGACCCGAACGCCCACCGACCCCACCACCACCTGGTGTGCGCCCGCTGCGGCGCCATCCGGGACGTGCACCCCACGGGCAATCCGCTGACCAGCCTCCCCGACTCGGAGCGCTTCGGCTTCACGGTCGAGGGCGTGGAGGTCACCTACCGGGGCGTCTGCCCGGACTGCGCGACGGCCTGAGCCCTCCCGCGTTCACGAATTCCGCGTGGCACGAAGGGCCCGGCACCGAGAGGTGCCGGGCCCTTCGTCTCGCGCGTCCCGCGAGCGCGTCCCGCGACTGACTGACGCACGCACGCGGTCCCGGAAACACCGAAGGCCCGGAATCCTGGGATTCCGGGCCTTCGGCCTTCAGTAGCGGGGACAGGATTTGAACCTGCGACCTCTGGGTTATGAGCCCAGCGAGCTACCGAGCTGCTCCACCCCGCGTCGATGAACACAACAGTACGGCAGGCCTGCGACCAGCGCAAATCCGTTCCGGGGGGGGCGGGGTGGCCCCGGGATGTCTACGCGGACAGTTCCTGCCGCAGCGCCTCGCGCAGCCGGCCCGCCCGCTCCGCGACCTCCGCGGGGCCGAGCTCCACGGCCCGCGAGGCCCAGCGCTGCCCCTGCGCCAGCTGCCCGCGCCGGGCGTACAACAGGGCGAGCCGCAGCGCGGCCCTGCCGTGCCCGGCGTCGGCAGCCCGCGTCCACCACAGGGCGGCCTCGGGCTCGCTGCCCTCGCGGGCCAGGAGCAGCCCGAGGTTGAAGGCGCCGTTGCGGCTGCCGGCCTCGGCGGCCTTGCGGTACCAGCGCGCCGCCTCGACGACGTCTCCCCGGCCGGCGGCCAGCATGCCGACCCGGACCTGGGCCCGCCGGTGGCCCTGCTCGGCCGCGCGCTCGTACCACTCCTCGCACTCGGTCTTCTCCGCCGCGGGCTCGCCGAGAGCAGGCGGTGCCGCGTCGGCGCGACGCGCGTCGAGCAGCGTCCCGAGCCGGTACGCCGCCTCCGCGCTGCCGCCCCCGGCCGCGCACCGCAGATGCCGTTCGGCCTCCTGCTCGTCGCCCTCGCGCAGCCGTGCGGTGCCGACCTGGAGGGCCGCGTCGGTGTGCCCGGCGGCGGCCGCGCGCTCGTACCAGCGCAGGGCGGAGGCCGCGTCGCCACGGCTCGCGTACAGGATTCCGAGGTTGAACGCCGCGTCGACGCTGCCCGCCTCGGCGGCCTTGGAGAACCACGGCTCGGCGCCGGCCGCGTCCCCGCCCTGGAGCAGCAGCACGGCCAGCGCGTTGGCGGCCTCGCGGTGGCCCGCGTACGCGGCGCGGCGGTACCACTGGTCGGCCTGCGAGGTCCTGCCCTGCTCGGCGCAGAGCAGCCCGAGGTTGTACGCGCCGTTCACGTCGCCCGCGTCCATCGCGGCGCGGTACCAGCGCTCGGCGGTCTGGGTCTCGCCGCGCTCGGCGTGCAGCGCGCCCAGCGCGTTCGCGGCGTTGCCGTCACCGTCCTGGGCGGCCTTGAGCCACCACACGGCGGCGCTCTCCTCGTCGCCCGCGTCCCGCAGCAGGAAGCCGAGGGCGCAGGCCGCCCTGGCCTCGCCGTCCTTGGCCGAGTTCAGGTACCAGCGGCCGGCCTCCTTCAGCTCGCCGCGGTGCTCCAGGATCGCGCCGAGGTGCAGCGCGGCCCTGCGGTGGCCGCGCGCGGCGGCCTGCCGGTACCACTGCTCGGCCTCGCCGGCCGGGGTGTGCGTGCCGCCGCCCTCGCGCGCGGCGCGGCCGGCCCGCACCGGGCTCTCGCCGCGCTCGATGGGCTCGCCGCGCTCCGCCGCCGCCCGTCGGTCCAGCGCACGGGCCAGGCGGTACGCGGCCTCGCGGTGGCCGCGCTCGGCGGCGACCCGCAGCCAGCGCTCGGCGCCGACGTCCCCGCGGTGCTCCAGCAGGTCGGCGAGGGCGTACGCCCCCAGGGTGTGGCCCTGCTCGGCGGACTGGCGCAGCCAGTACTCGGCGGCGGGCTCGTCGCCCCGCTCGCGGTGGTAGCGGCCGAGCGCGTGGGCGGCCGCGGCGGATCCCGCGACGGCGGCGACCCGCCACCAGCCGGCCGCCTCGTCGGCGTAGCCGCGCTGGTGGAGCAGGACGCCGAGGTTGTTGGCGGCGGCGCGGTCGCCCTCGGCGGTCGCCGCGCGCAGCATGGACTCGGCCCCGTCCAGATCGCCGCGACGCAGCAGCAGGCTTCCCAGGACGCTCATGGCGTCGACATCCCCGGCCTCGGCGGCCAGCCGATGGCGCATCTCCTCGGCGACCGTCCCGGGATCTTCCTCCCGGTCGGCCGCCTGCACAAACCGCCCTGTATCCAACAGAGTTGCCTTGTCCCCCATAACGTCCATCGTCGCACCACCCGCAACCTGGGTACACCGCATATACCGCGTATACCCACAGCCAGTGAAGTCACTTCGGCGTTTTGTCGACATGCCCACAGAGAGATAAGTGAAACACAGATCCCCCAACTCTCCCCCGTCAGCGCGCCGTTCGCGCGAGTCGACATAGGACACCCGCGATCCCACGGCGGACACCGCGACACACGACAAAGGCCCGGATCCGTAAGGATCCGGGCCTTCACCTTGCAGTAGCGGGGACAGGATTTGAACCTGCGACCTCTGGGTTATGAGCCCAGCGAGCTACCGAGCTGCTCCACCCCGCGCCGTTGTGTTCAAACCGTACCACGGCGCGAGGTGGCTCCTTGACCAGCTGCTAGTCGGCGCTCTTGTCGGCTTCCTTGTCGGAGGGCTTGTCCGCGTTCTTGTCCGTGCCGCCGGCGGTGTCGTCCTTCTTCGCCGCCGCGGCCGACGCGTCCTCGGCCCGCTCCAGTGCCTCCTGGAGGCGGTCCTGCGCCTCGCCGTACTTCTTCCAGTCGCCGCTCTTCATGGCCTTCTCGCCGTCCTCGAACGCCTTCTGGGCGTCGTCGAGCGCGGCCTGGACCGTCGGATCGTTCTTCTTCGGCGGCTTGGTCGGCTCGTCCGCGTCCCCGTCCTGGTCCTCGGCCGGTGGCTTGGTGCCGCCGGCCGCGCCGAAGACCTGGTCCAGGCCCTCGCCCAGGGTGTCCGCGAAGACGGTCTCCGTGCCGTAGGAGACGGCCACCTTCTTCAGCAGGGGATACGCCGACTTGCGTCCTTGCACGTAGACGGGCTCGACGTAAAGGAAGCCGTCGTCCAGTGGCACGGTCAGCAGATTGCCGTAGAGGACGTCGGAGTCGGCGCCCTTCATGTCGCGGACGAAGTTGCCGACCTCCGTCATGGAGTTCAGCTTGTTCTGCACCTGTTCAGGGCCGTCGACGTCGCCCGTCACTCTCAGCAGCTTCATCCGGCCGTAGTTCTCGCTCCTGGCGTCCGCGTCGACCGTCATGAAGGCCCGCAGGTTGGGCCGCTCACTCGGGGTGAACGTCGTCGTCAGTGCGAACTGCTGCTGGTTCTGGCCCGGCGCCTTCATGGACAGGTAGTACGGCGGGACCGCGCTGTCGTCCTTCTTCGTCGGGTCGTTCGGCACCTGCCAGGCGTCACTCGCGTTGTAGAACTGGCCCGGATCCGTGACGTGGTAGAGCGTGAGGAGCTCGCGCTGCACCTTGAACATGTCCTGCGGGTAGCGCAGGTGGTCCTTGAGCGCCGGCGGGATCTCGCTCTTGTCCTTGACGGTGCCCGGGAACGCCTTCTTCCAGGTCTTCAGGACCGGGTCCTTGTCGTCCCAGGTGTAGAGCTTCACGTCGCCGGTGTACGCGTCGACGGTCGCCTTCACCGAGTTCCGGATGTAGTTGACCTGGTTCTGCTGGGCGATCACCGTGCGCTGGCTGTCCTCCTGCGACAAGGAGTCGGCCGTGGTGTCGCCGAGCGTGGTGCGCGAGGCGTACGGATAGCCGTTGGTGGTCGTGTAGGCGTCGACCACCCACTGGATGCGGCCGTCGACCACCGTCGGGTAGACGTCACCGTCGATCGTCAGCCAGGGGGCCACCGCCTCGACGCGCTCCTTGGGCGTGCGGTTGTACAGGATCCGCGAGCCCTCGCCGATCGCTCCGGAGTACAGGATCTGCGGCTCCCCGAAGGAGACCGCGTACGCCGCGCGGTTGATCGGGTTGGAGAGGTTGACCCCGCTGTCGCCCTTGTAGCTGTAGGTCTTCTGACCGCCGCCGTCCTCTTCGTAGTCGAGCTCCTTCTGGGGCCCGCCCACGATCGAGTACTGGGTCGTCTTCTCGCCGTAGTAGATCCGCTGCTCGTAGTCCTTCATCTCACCCGTGGTGGGCAGGCCGGACTCGGTGAACGCCGGGGCTCCCTTGGAGCCCTTCTTGGTCTCCGTGCCCTTGGCGGCGACGACGCCGTAGCCATGGGTGTAGGCGAAGTGGTCGTTGATCCAGTTCCGCTTGTCGAGCTTGTTCACGTTCAGCTCGCGCAGGCCGACGATGGTGTCCTGGCCGTTGTAGCGGTCCACGTCCAGCGTCCGCGGGAACTGGTAGTAACTGCGCTCCTGCTCCAGCTGCTGGAACGTGGGCGAAACGATGTTCGGGTCGTTCAGCCGGTAGTTGGCCGCCGAGTCCGCGTTCTCGCGCTTCTTCTGGCGGTCCTCGTCGACCTTGCCCGCGCCCCGGTAGTCCTCGGGCTTCACACCGTTGATGCCGTAGGCGTCACGGGTCGCCTCGATGTTCTTCTCGATGTACGGCGCTTCCTTGGCCTGCTCGTTCGGCTGGACCTGGAACTTCTGGACGATCGCGGGGTAGAGCCCGCCGATGAGGATCGCCGAAAGCACCATCAGGCCGAAACCGATGACCGGCAGCTGCCAGGTGCGCCGCCACAGCGTCGCGAAGAAGAGCAGGGCGCAGATGACGGCGATGCAGAACAGGATCGTCTTCGCCGGCAGGTACGCGTTCGCGTCGACGTACCTCAGGCCGGTCCAGTTGCCCGTCGCCTTGAAGTCACTGGACTTCACCGCGAGGCCGTACCGGTCGAGCCAGTACGCGACGGCCTTGAGGGAGACGAAGACGCCGAGCAGCACCGAGAGGTGGCCGGTCGCCGCCGCGGTCGCGCGCGCGCCGGGGCTGGTGATCCGCAGCCCGCCGTACAGGTAGTGCGTCAGGGCGGCGGCGACCAGGGAGAGCACCGTGGCCGCGAAGCCGAAGCCCAGCAGGAAGCGGTACCAGGGCAGGTCGAACGCGAAGAACGCCACGTCCATGTGGAACTGCGGGTCCTTCTGGCCGAAGGGCACACCGTTGACCCAGAGGAGCCAGGTGCGCCACTGTCCCGCCGCGGACGCGCCCGCGATCAGGCCCACCAGGGCCGTGATCGCGATCAGCAGCCACTTCTTGTACGGGGCGATGCCCATGCGGTACCGGTCGAGGCTCTGCTGCTCCATCGACATGGCGCTCAGCGGCGGGCGCAGCCGGTGCGCCAGCCAGATGTTCACGCCGACCGCGGCCGCCATGATGAGGCCGAAGACGAAGAAGAGGCCGATCTTGGTCCACAGGGTCGTCGTGAAGACCGATGAGTAATGGACCGAGCGGTACCACAACCAGTCGGTCCAGAACCCGGAGAACATGACGAAGGCCATGGCCAGCACGGCCAGCACGCCCAGTGTCATGAGCAGGGTCCGGACGCGACGGGAGGGTCGGCCCACTCTGATCCGTGGCCCCGACGGGCCTCCGCCGCGGTCCGGCATCTGGAAAGCCAAGGTGCGCACCTCGAAGTTCGCTGTTGATTCGTTGGTCCGTCAGGCCCCCGAGATCGCGGACCCACACCTATGCAACTTACTCACGCTTTACTCGGTTCCCGATTCTCGGGACTAACGAGGCAGGATTGTGACCATGTCCAACACACCCATGGCAGCGAGCCCCCTCACCCGGGCCGTGCTCGAGATCGACGAGTACGTCTCCGGCCTCGGCTGGGACCGGCCCGCCCGCCTCTTCGCGCTCGTCGACACGGCGCGGCTGCGCACCCAGGAACCCGGCCTCGCCTCACAGCTCGGCCTCGACGACGGCGTCGAGCACGCCGGTTTCACCCCCATCGAGCAGGAGGAGATCTCCGCGGACAAACCGCTGGACGAGTTCCTCGGCACCATCGCCTGGCCGGACGCGGTCACGGGCTGCGCCCTCACGGTGGAGCGCCTGATGCTGCCGCCGTCCGCCGAGACGTCCGTCCCCGAGGGCCTCAGCGAGGCCCAGCTGGCGAAGTGGGTGGCCAAGCACCCCGACCGCCAGGAGGTCCGCATGACGGTCGCGGTGCTCCGTGACGGCGCGCGCGAGTCGGCGCTGCGACTGCGCGAGAAGGACTCGCCGACCGAGGTCCTCACCGGCTCCGACCTGGTGCCCGGCCTGGCGGACGCGCTGGCGGCGACGTTCGCGTAGAGCGGCCCATCCATTCGTACATACATACGTACGAGGGGGCGCCGGTGGGCGCCCCCGCTGCCGCTCTGCTTCTGGCGCTCTACTTCGCGGAGCAGCTCGGCAGGGCGTCGGTGTCGCCCTCGCGGATCTTCTTCAGGGCCCGCACGGCGTCGTGGATGGTGTCCACCTTGACCAGGGTGAGGCCGTCGGGGACGTCGCTCGCGGCGGCCGCGCAGTTGGCCTTCGGCGTCAGGAAGTACTGCGCGCCCTTGGCGCGCGCGCCGACGGTCTTCATCTGGATGCCGCCGATGGGCCCGACCTTGCCCCTGTCGTCGATGGTGCCGGTACCGGCCACGAACTCACCGCCGGTGAGGTCCTCCGGCGTCAGCTTGTCGACGATGCCGAGCGCGAACATCAGCCCGGCGCTGGGGCCGCCCACGTCGGCGAGCTTGATGTCGATGGTGAACGGGAAGGTGTGGTCGGTGCCGGCCTCGATGCCCACGATGGCGCGGTCGGCGTCCTCCGCCTTCTTCGTCGTGATCTTGACGTCCTCGGTCCGGGTCGGCTCCTTGTCGGCCTTCTCGGCGGCGGCCGCCTCCTTGACCGGGACGACCGTGAACGTGACGCTCTCGCCGGGGTCGTGCTCGGTGACGAGCTTGGCGACGTCCGTCCTGTCCTTGACGGGCTTGCCGTCGATCTCCTTGATGACGTCGCCCGCGTGCAGCTTGCCCTCGGCCGGGTCGCCCTTGACGACGGTCGAGACGATGACCTGGGACTTCACCGGGAGGTCCAGCTCCCTGAGGGCCGCGACCTTGGCGGTCTCCTGGGACTCGCTGAACTCTTCGGCGTTCTCCTGGGAGGACTGCTGCTCGGTCTTGCCGTCGGGGTAGAGCGTGTCGTGCGGCACCACGATGTTGTCGTGGGCCAGCCAGCCGTAGACGGCCTCCGCGAGGTTCATCTTGTAGTCGGCACTGGTCACCCTGACCGTCGTCATGTTGAGGTTGCCGGTCGTGGGGTACGTCTTGTGCCCGGAGATCTGCAGCACCGGCTCGCCGTCATGATCACCGAGAGTGTTCACGGTGGGGCCCGGGGACATCTCCGCGTAGGGCACTTTGATGAGCACTCCGGCGCAGAGCAGCGCGATCAGCATCAGGGTGGAGGCGAGCATCGTCGCAGTGCGGCGTGGCATGGAACGACAGTACGGGACGGGCCTGTCGGTGCACCTGTGGGGCCGGTCCGTACGGGGCGCCGGCACGGCCGCCCCAGAGGGCCGTGTCAGGTGCCGGAGCGGGACTTCTCCATCGCCTCGCGGAAGGCCGCGTAGCCGTTCAGTTCCGTGTGATCACCGGTGCGGCCCGACTTGCGGTTGCGGGCGGCCCAGCTGCCCCACAGACCCGCACCGACGGCCGCCAGAAGTGGAATCAGCAACCAGGCAAGTGATGCCATGTCGACCTCCTGACCCCATGAGCGACCGCAACTGACTGATCAGCAGATTAACCATCCGCAAGGTCAACGCTCACGGCAGGGGTCGGGTTACGCAACCGGAGCCGCATGGGTCAATCACCCCTGGCCGCCTCCCCCACGCCCCTGACGGCCCGGGTGGGACTCAACAGGCCCCGACCCACTCCTCCTTGCCGTCGGAGAACCGCTGGTGCTTCCAGATCGGCACCTCGTGCTTCAGGTCGTCGATGAGCTTGCGGCAGGCCTCGAAGGCCTCCGCGCGGTGCGGGCAGGAGACGGCGACGACCACCGCGAGGTCGCCGACCGCGAGATCGCCCACGCGGTGCACGGCGGCCAGGGCGCGCACGGGGAACCGGGCGACGACCTTCTCGGCCACCCGGCGCATCTCGGCCTCCGCGGTGGGGTGCGTCGAATAGCCGAGCTCGGCAACGTCCGCGCCGCCGTCGTGGTTGCGGACCGTGCCGACGAAGAGCGCCGTGCCGCCCGCCGCGTCGTCCCCGACGGCCCGGAAGACCTCGTCCAGGGAGAGCGGGGTGTCACGGATCGCGAGGAGGCGGATCGGGTCCTGAGCGGCCTGCTCGCCGGGGTGGTCCATCGTGGTGCGTGCCATGCGGCCATGGTGCCGCACGGCACGGACATCGCGGAATAGATCTTTCGCCCGGCACGCGCGTGTGCCGCCTTGGATCTCCCTACAGCCGACGGGACCGCGGCGGACCTGCCGCGGCCCCGCCGGGCGAGCCCTCAGATCCGCCGCCGCGCCTTGCGCGCCCTGCGCACCACGGCCGCCGCGCCGAGCAGCGCGACCGTCGCCCCCGCGGCGCCCGCCGCCGTGGCGTCCTTGCGGCCCAGACGCCGTCCGGCGACGGTCCGCCGCCCGGAGACCTCCTCGAGCAGCTCCGCGAGCACCTCTTCGTTCGTCCAGCGGGGCCGCCACCCGGCGTCGTGCAGCCTGCTCACGCTGACCACCCAGGGGTACATCGTGTAGGCGAGGTCGCCGGCCGGGGACGGGGTGAGGCCGATGCGGTGCAGCCGGGCGGCGGCGCCGAGCGCGACCGCCGAGGGCAGCTCCATGCGGCGGATCCCGCTGAGCTCCTCGACCTCCTCCTGCTCCAGCCAGCCCTCGCAGCCCACGGCCAGCTCACCGTCGACCTTCTCCAGGACGGCGTACTCCAGGGCGCTGCACAGGTCCTCGACGTGGCAGAACTGCCAGGCCGGGCGGGAACCGGCCACCACCAGCAGGCGCGGCGACTCGAAGTAGCGCGTGAGGGCCGTGTCCGTGCCGCCCACGAGGGTCGCGGGGCGTACGACGGTGACGTTCAGGCCCGGGTGTGCGCGGGGCGCACGCCGGGCGAGCCGCTCGACTTCGAGGAGGTCACCGACACCGGTGGCCTCCGCGGTCGCCCGCAGTTCGCCGTCTTCGGAGAGGGGCAGTTCGTTGTCGGGCAGTGCTCCGTAGACCATCGCCGAAGTGCACAGGACGACCCGGTGGACGCCCGCGGCGGCGGCCGCGGTCAGGACGGTCTGGGTGCCGCGCACGTTGTACGCGGTGCGGGCGGCGCCGTCGGTCTCCAGGTCGAGGTCGAGCGCCAGGTGGACCACGACGTCCGCCCCGCGCAGTTTCTCGGCGATCGCCGGGTCCCGCACGTCCAGGATGTGCCACTGGACCTGCGAGCACTCGCCTCGGCGCTCGTCGATGGCGATGACCTGCTTGATCTCCTCCGAGGCGGCGAGCCGCTCGGTCAGCAGCGCCCCCACGCCGGAGGCGGCGCCGGTGACGGCGACTACGGGCCCACGGGCGGGCACCGGGGTTGACGGGTTTCGCGCTGCGCGAACCTGCGGATCTGGGGAACTCACCGGGCGTCTCCAGCGGTTGTCTTCAGTACGTACGCGGATGACGCGTACGTACCAGGTGGCATCCATCCTGCCGCAGGCCATCAGTCGGCGAAGCACCGAGGCCCGAACCCGTCACGGTGTCTACGCTGGGTGGTGTTGTAGGGCAGCCGCCGCCGGACGATACCGGCGGCCTGACGAGCCGAGGAATCCCGTGAGTGACACCCCATTCGGATTCGGCCTTCCGCCGGAGGAGCCGGACGACGGCGACGAGGGCAGGAAGAAGGAATCCCCCGGACAGGGCCAGGGCGGGGCGCAGGGTGCCGGAGGCGCCGGAAATCCGTTCGGCTTCGCGTTCCCCGGCGCGGGCGGCCCGGGCGGCGGGGACAACCCCTTCGCCGCGATGTTCGGTGCCATGAACCCGAACGACCTGGGCGCCGCCTTCCAGCAGCTCGGCCAGATGCTCTCGTACGAGGGCGGCCCGGTGAACTGGGACATGGCCAAGGACATCGCCCGCCAGACCGTCTCCCAGGGCACGGCGGACGGCAGCAAGGACGCCAGCGTCGGCCCCGCCGAGCGCTCCGCCGTCGAGGAGGCCGTGCGGCTGGCCGACCTGTGGCTGGACGACGCGACGTCGCTGCCCTCCGGGTCCGGCACGGCCGTGGCGTGGAGCCGCGCCGAGTGGGTCGAGGCGACCCTGCCGGTGTGGAAGGAGCTCGTCGACCCGGTCGCCGAGCGCGTCGGCCTCGCCATGGGCGACGTGCTGCCCGAGGAGATGCAGGCCATGGCCGGCCCGCTGATCGGCATGATGCGCTCCATGGGCGGCGCCATGTTCGGCCAGCAGATCGGCCAGGCCGTGGGTGTGCTCGCCGGTGAGGTCGTCGGTTCCACGGACATCGGTCTGCCCCTCGGCCCCACCGGGAAGGCCGCGCTGCTCCCGGTGAACATCGAGAACTTCGGCAAGGACCTGGGCGTCGACAAGGACGAGGTGCGGCTCTACCTGGCGCTGCGCGAGGCCGCCCACCAGCGGCTCTTCGCCCACGTCCCGTGGCTGCGCTCGCACCTCTTCGGTGCCGTCGAGGGGTACGCGCGCGGCATCAAGGTCGACACGGCCAAGCTGGAGGACGTCGTCGGCCAGCTCGACCCGCAGAACCCCGAGCAACTGCAGGAGGCCCTCCAGCAGGGCATGTTCCAGCCGGAGGACACCCCGGCCCAGAAGGCCGCCCTGGCCCGCCTGGAGACGGCTCTGGCGCTCGTCGAGGGCTGGGTGGACGCCGTGGTGCACGCCGCCGCCAAACCCCGCCTGTCGTCCGCCGACGCCCTTCGGGAGACGCTGCGCCGGCGCCGTGCGAGTGGCGGCCCCGCCGAGCAGACGTTCGCCACGCTGATCGGTCTGGAGCTGCGTCCGCGCCGGCTGCGGGATGCCTCGCGCCTGTGGGCCTCGCTCACGGACGCGCGCGGTGTCGACGGCCGCGACGGCCTGTGGGAGCACCCGGACATGCTGCCGACGGCGTCCGACCTGGACGACCCCGACGGTTTCGTCCACCGCGAGCAGCTGGACTTCTCCGAGCTGGACAAGATGCTCGGCGAGGCGGCGGGCAGCGCTTCCTCGCCCGGGCCGGACCTCAAGAAGCCGGACCTCAAGAAGGACGAGGGCCCCGAGAAGGGCGCGGGCGACGACGAGGCCCCGGAGGACGGCGGCAAGTGAGCCTGTACGACGACGCGGTCCTCGTACTGAAGGAGTACGAGGACCGGGACGACCAGGCCGAGCTGCGCCTGGCCTATCTGGACCACCTGTCCGCGCACGGCGAGGACGGCATGTGGAAGGCGTGCACCGCCGGCCATGTGACGGCGAGCGCCCTGGTCGTCGACCCCACCCGGGGGCGGGTGCTGCTGACCCTGCACAAGAAGCTGCGGATGTGGCTCCAGATGGGCGGCCACTGCGAGCCCGGCGACACCTCGCTGGCCTCGGCCGCGCTGCGTGAGGCCACGGAGGAGTCCGGCGTGCCGGGCCTGACGCTCCTTCCGGGCGGCCCCGTGCGCCTGGACCGCCACCCGATCCCGGGCCCGTGCACGCGGCACCTGGACGTGCAGTACGCGGCGCTGGCCCCGGCCGACGCGGTCGAGGCGATCAGCGACGAGTCCCTGGACCTGCGCTGGTTCCCGTACGCCGAGGTGGCGGACGTGGCCGACGAGTCGGTCGTACGTCTGGTGGAGGCCACGAGGGCGCGCCTGTAGAGCGCCTTGGAGCGCCCCTTCGGGGACGTGCCCCAAAAAGGGGGCGCGGGGAACTGCGCGACCAGCCACAACCGGCCCGCAGACAACCCCGCGCCCCTTTGGTGTCCCCGCTGGACACGCGGAGCGCTCAGCTCCAGACGTTCCCCTGGTTCTGCCCCCGGGCACCTTGCTGGCCCAGCCCGAGCTGCGCCTGGGCGCCCCGCCCGATGACCGCGTTCTGCGGCGGCAGCATCTCGCTGGGCTGGACGAGCGCGTAACCCTGTCCCATGAAGCTCAGCTCCCAGCCCTCGCCCGTGTTGCCGCGGCGCCGCCAGACGCCGGAGGAGTGGGTCTGGGCCTGCATCTGCACGCGCAGGCCGTTGGACCAGGCGACGATGGCGTCCGCGTCGGCGTTGACGTACCGGTCGGGCGTGACCTGGAGCATCAGCGGCTGGCCCGACGTCATCAGGGCGACCTTGCCGCGCCCGGAGATGTTGAGCTGGTACTTGCCGGAGCCGGAGATGCCGTACTGGCTGTCCACGGCGATGACCTGATGGGTCAGCGACGAGTCCATCGCGAGGACATAGCTGCTGTCCACGGTCAGGCCGTCCTGGTCCACGTCCACCACATGGATGTACTGGGCGAGGTTGGCGAAGTAGACGGTGCCCTGACCGTGGCAGCGCATCAGGTCCAGGCCCTCACCGGTGTGCGCGCGGGCACGCTGGTTGCCCCGGCTCTGGTACTCGGCGTCGAACTCGATCATCCCCTGGTAGGCGACCATGGCCCCCTTGCGGGCCAGGACGTCGTCGTGCCCCTCCAGAGCGACCCGCAGCAGCTGCGGGTTCTGGACGGAGTAGCGCTCGTGGGTCTGCTGCTCGGCGTGCGCGAAAAGTGGGCTCTGCATGGTGTGTTGCTCCCCCTCAGCCCCGTGCTCGGAGACGGTCGGTGCTGTCCTCGCTGGGCTGTACGACGACGATGCCCTCTCCGGAGAAGCCCATCTGGTAGGCCTCGCCGCTGCCGCGCCCGATGAGGGAGCCGGCCTTGAAGCTGCGCTTGCCCTTCACCTTGAGATTCGGTGACCAGGCGATCAGGGCGTCGGGGTCGACGTACGTCTCGTCCTCGCCGCGCCCGCAGTCGACGACGAGGGGCGTGCCGCGGGAGGTCAGGGCGACCCAGCCCTGACCGGAGATCTTGATGTTCCACAGGCCCTGTCCGGCGAACTTGGCCAGGCCCTTGACCCGCTCGACTCCCCACTGGAGGCAGGCGTCGAAGGCGAGGAGGTTGGTGCCGTTCACCGAGAGGGAGTCACCCGCCAGGTTGATGACGACGACGTCCGCTCCGTAGTCGGCGAGGTAGAGCAGGCCGTCTCCGGAGCACTTCATCAGGGGCGCGCCCTCACCGGTCATCCACTCGCGCGCGACCTGGCGGACGGCGGGCGGATTGGGCTCGTACTGCACGAACCCTTCGTAGGCGACCATCGAGCCGACGCGCGCGAAGAGGTCGTTGCCGCTCTGCATGGCCACCTTGAGCATGTGGTGGCCGTGGTTCTCCATGCGGGCGGCGACGGGTGCGGGAGCGAAGCCCGCGAGCTGCTGATTCATGACGGGCTCCCTCAGACCTCGTACGGCTGGACGACGATGAAATTGCCGGGAGCGCCACGGAACTGGAGATTCACGCTCTCCCCCGTGGAACCCGCGTAGGCGTTGCTGCGCATCCGCACCTGGCTGGAAACGATCGCCTGAGCGGCGGCCGACCAGGCGACGACGGCGTGGCAGTCGGCGAACGTCGTCGGCGTGACGGGCAGGACCACGGGCACGCCGTGGGTCTTCACGACGACCGTGCCGGTGCCCTGGAACTGCATGACGAACAGCGCGCCGCCGGGGATCCCGTGGCCCTCGATCCTGCGTACCTCGTGCTGGAGGGACTCGTCGAAGGCAAGGACGTTCTCCGCGGAGACGCAGATCGCGTCGCCCTGGAGCTCGATGGGGTGCAGGTGGTTGGCCTCCTCGGCGAGGAAGACCTGGCCGCGGCCGGAGCAGCGCATGAGCTGCATCTCCTGGCCGGTGGCGTTGCCCACGATGCGGCCGGCGAAGCCCGCGCCCTTGTAGCCGAACTCGACCTTGCCCTGGTAGAGCACCATGCTGCCCTGGCGGGCGAGGACCGGCTGGTCGGCGACGCCCAGATCGACGCGGATCAGCTTCTCGTTCTGCTGCGTCCAGCGCCGGCCGGTGGGGGCCTCGCGGTACTTCTGGAGGGCGGCGGCCACACCGGCGCCCTGGGGTGCGGCGCTTTGCGGGGCTCCCTGGGGTGCCTGGGGCGGGCCGGGGAACTGCCCGCTCGGCGGCTGCTGGCCGTAGCCGGGCGGCATCGGGGCGGCGGGCTGCTGACCGTACCCCGGAGGCATCTGGGCCTGGGGCTGCTGGCCGTACCCGGGCGGGAGCGGTGCGCTGGGGCCCGGAGCCTGCGGGGGCGGCGTCTGGCCGTACGGCGGGGGCTGCGGGGGCTGCTGCTGGTCCGGCTGGGCGTACGGCGGCTGCTGACCGGGCAGGCCGTACGGCGCGGGGGCCGGCGGCTGGAGCACGGGGGCCACGATGGTCTGCGCGGCGTGCGTCGGCGGGGCGGCGGGAGCGGGCGCCGGGGGCGGGGTGGCGCTCTGGGGCGGCGCGAAGCTCTGCGCGGGGGCCGGGGCGGGTGCCGCGGCAGCGGGGGCGCCGAACGCGGGCGGCGCCGAGGCCTGCGCGGGGGGTGCGAAGGAGGGCGCGGCGGCCTGCTGCAGCGCCGGGGCGGGCTCCTCCTCGGCGACCTCGCCGCCGAAGTTCTTCAGGAGGGCGTCGAGCCCGCCGTCGAAGCCCTGGCCGATCGCGGCGAACCGCCAGACGTCCTTCAGGTAGAAGTCACCCAGCATGACGGCGCGCTCCGTGGAGAACTCCGCGCCGGTGAACGCGTAGCGGGCCACTTCCTCGCCGCCCGCGACGATACGGATGTATCCGGAGGCGACCTGTGACATCTGCCCGGCGCCGTCGATGGTCGCGGTGAACGACAGCCGCTGGATCTGCTGCGGGACGCGGTCGAGCGTGACGCGGAAGGACTCGGTGTCGCCCGCCTGCGCGCCGAGGAGCTGGATCGACTCCTCGGGCGACTTCGGCTGGTTGAAGAAGATGAAGTAACGGTCGTCCGAGAGGCGCTCACTCGCGTCCAGGCCGAAGCAGCTGATGTCGAAGGTCAGCCCGGGGGCCGAGATCTGCACACCCACGTACAGATCGGTCCCTGCGGTGAGGTCACTGATCTTGGCCTTGTGGCCGCGTTGGAATTCCCTGGCCATACGTAACGACCGTCCCCCATCCCGAGTGAATGCGTCGCGCCAGGCTAACCGCAAAGTCGGACACCGGACCAAGCCGGTACAGACCCGCTACACAACCGGCGGACCGGGCGGACGTTCACCTCTCGCGCGAGGTGGGCGGATGGGGCAGGCGGGTGGCCGCGACCACTCCTTCGAGGTACCCCCTGGCCCGCTCCGTGCGGGGGTAGGCCTCCAGGAGCCGCCAGAAACGCGGGCCGTGTCCGGGGACCAGAAGGTGGGCCAGTTCGTGGACGAGGACGTAGTCCACGACGTACTCCGGCATCCCCTGGAGTCGATGCGAGAGGCGGATGCTGCCCTCCGAAGGGGTGCAGGAGCCCCAGCGGGTGTTCTGGTTCGTGACCCAGCGAACGGAGGTGGGCCTGGCCCGGCCGTCGAAGTACTGCTCGGACAGCTGCCCGGCGCGCTCGATGAGCTCCGCGTCACCGATCAGGCGCTTGCTCTCCTGCGCCGCGAGCTTGTCGAGCATCACATCGACCCAGCGCCGCTCCTCCGCCTCGGACATCCGGGCGGGGATCAGGACGACGGTGCGCTCGCCCTCCCGGTAGGCCGAGACCGTCCTGCGGCGGCGGGCGCTGCGTCTGACCTCGACCGCGTCCGCGAGCGCGCCGGGGGGCGGCGGACTGGTGGTCGTGCTGCGCTGTGGAGTCGTGGCGCGAGGCGCTGAGGTCTCCCCAGCGACGCGAGAGGACGGGTCGGCGGGCACGCCCCGACGTTACCCGCTGGGCGTGGGGGAAGTCCCGCCTCCGGGACGGTTCGGCGCCGATCCGCTTCCAGGCGATTTGCCCGGGGCGACGGGTGGCCGTGGTCGGGACGACTGCTCGGCCCGAGGCCAGGACGACTGCTCGGTCCGAAAGCAGGACGACCGATTAGTACGACAAACACACCGTGCCTGTGGACAACGGGACGCGGGCTTTCGGCGAGGCGGGCATTCTGGCATTCGATCGGCGCGGCGGACGGGAGCGCGCCGACCGGACGACGGGGGACGACCATGCATCCGACCTTGAAGCCCGCGCTGCGGCGCGGCTGGCGGGACCTGAGCACCGTGCAGTTCGGGGTGGCGCCCGCGCATGCCCTGGTGCTCGGTCCGATGGACACCGCGACGGGCAGTTTCCTGACGCTGCTCGACGGCACCCGCGGGCTGCCGCTCCTGCGCGAGGAGGCCAAGCGGATGGGGCTGCCCGAAGGGCACGTGGACCGGCTGCTGGCGGAGCTGTCGCGGGCCGGCCTGCTCGACGATGCGACGGGCGGCGGCCCGGCGGCCGACGCCCTGCGCGGGAGGAGCGGCCCCATGGACCGGCTGCGGGCCGACCTGGCCTCGCTCTCGCTCCTCGCCTCCGAACCGGGTGAAGCGATGGAGAAACTGGCGGCACGCCGGGGCACGCGCGTGCGTGTCCAGGGTGCGGGGCGGGTGGGCGCCGTGGTGGCCTCCCTCCTCGCGGGGGCGGGCGTGGGCCGGGTCGAGGTGCTGGACGGTGGCCATGTGGAGCCGTGGGACGTCGCGCCGGGCGGGCTGCCGGCCGAGGCGATCGGGGAGCGCAGGGACACGACCGCACGCCGGCTCGTGCGGCAGTCGGCGCCCGACCGGTCATCGCGGGCCCCCCGCTCGGCCTCGGCCCAGGAGGGGGAAGCCGGGCTCTCCCTGGTGATCATCGCCCCGCGGGACGGACTGGACGCGTACGCCCCCGACGCGGCGGCCGCGGCGGACCTGCTCGCGGCGGGCACACCCCACCTCTACGCCGGAGTGATCGAAGGGACGGGTGTGGTGGGCCCCCTCGTCCTGCCCGGGACGACCGCCTGCGCGGGCTGCCTCACCCGCCGGCGCTCGGACCGCGATCCCACCTGGGCCCGGATGCTGGCCCAGTGGCGCTCGGGCAGAGCATGGCAGGTGCCCGCGTGCGACCTGGCCCTGTCGACCTCGGTGGCCGGGATGGTCGCAGGGCATGCGCTCGCCTTCGTGGACGGGACATCAGCTGCCTGCGCGGGAGTCCGCTGGGAGGGGTCCGTTCCTGGCTTCGACTGGCACACTCGCCCGATTTCACCCCATCCCGCCTGCCCTTGCGGGGCCGGTGCGCACGTTAAGGGGGATCGGCTCACCGCGGAGATGGACCAGCACGCAACAATGGCCGGGTAACCGCCTGCGAGGGCGTGGCTGTCTGGGACTTGGAGGGGCGCATGTCTGATCTTCCCCGGAAGGCGGTCACCCGAACCGCCAAACTGGCCGCGCTGCCGCTCGGCTTCGCGGGACGCGCGACCTGGGGGCTCGGAAAGCGGATCGGGGGCAAGTCGGCGGAGATCGTCGGCCGTGAGCTGCAGCAGCGAACCGCGGAGCAGTTGTTCAAGGTCCTGGGCGAGCTCAAGGGCGGCGCCATGAAGTTCGGGCAGGCACTGTCCGTCTTCGAGTCGGCGCTGCCCGAGGAGGTCGCGGGGCCCTACCGCGCGGCGCTGACAAAGCTCCAGGAGGCGGCGCCCCCGATGCCGACGAGCACCGTGCACACCGTGCTCAGGGAGCGGCTCGGTGAGGACTGGCGCGAGCGGTTCCTGGAGTTCGACGACAAGCCGGCGGCTGCCGCGTCGATCGGCCAGGTGCACCGGGCGGTCTGGGAGGACGGACGCGAGGTCGCGGTCAAGGTGCAGTACCCGGGAGCGGGCGAGGCGCTGCTGTCCGACCTCAACCAGTTGAGCCGGTTCGCCCGCCTCCTGGGGCCGCTGATACCGGGGATGGACATCAAGCCGCTCATCACCGAGCTGCGCGACCGGGTCTCGGAAGAGCTCGACTACAGTCTGGAGGCGCAGGCCCAGGAGGCACACGCCCTGGAGTTCGCCGACGACCCCGACGTGGTCGTGCCCGGGGTGGTGCACCAGAGCGAGCAGGTCCTCGTCACCGAGTGGATCGGCGGAATACCCCTGTCCGAGGTGATCGCGAACGGCACCCAGGAGCAGCGCGACCGGGCGGGCCAGTTGCTTACCCGCTTCCTCTTCTCGGGTCCGGCGCGCACGGGGCTGCTCCACGCCGACCCGCATCCGGGCAACTTCCGCCTGCTGCCGGACGAGAAGAGCGGCTGGCGGCTCGGTGTCCTGGACTTCGGCACCGTGGACCGGCTGCCGGGCGGATTGCCCTCGCCCATCGGTGAATCCCTGCGGATGACGCTGGACGGTGAGGCCGACGCGGTCTACGACATGTTGCGCGAGGAAGGGTTCGTCAAGGAGAGCGTGGAGCTCGAACCGGACGCGGTGCTCGACTACCTCCTGCCGATCATCGAGCCGATGCTGGTGGAGGAGTTCACCTTCACCCGGGGCTGGATACGCAGCCAGGCCGCCCGGGTCGCCGACCCCCGCTCCCCCGCCTACCAATTGGGCAAGCGGCTGAATCTCCCGCCGTCGTATCTGCTGATACACCGCGTGACGCTCAGCACCATCGGGGTGCTGTGCCAGCTGGGCGCGACGGTGCGGATGCGGGACGAGCTGGAGGAGTGGCTCCCCGGCTTCGTGGCCGAGGTGGAGGAGCAGGCGGAGGCGCGCGAGGAGGGCGAGGCGGCGGTGGAGGCCTGAGCGACGGAGGCCCGGCCCGACCGAGGAGGCCGGCCCCTGTGCTGACGCACAACGCAGCGCGGAGGCCGGTCCGGTCGGACGGCCCCCGCGAAGTTCACTGACTGCTACTGCCTGCTGTTTCTTGTTACTTCTTGTTACTGCATGAGCGCCATGGCGAGCGCGCGCCGGGCGCGCAGCGAGGCGCGCTCCGCGCGGCGCTGCATGCGGCGGGCCGCCAGCAGGCGCTCGGCCGGGCGCTGCGCGTCGGCCTCACGCAGTCGTTCGTGCATATGCGCACGAGCCATGGCTTCTGGGATGAGTTGCATCTCTCGGGTCCTGTTCTGGCGCGAGGTGTGCGCGCCGGTGGTGGTGAAGTCTCGGGTCGCGGAGCCTGCGGGCTCGCGGGTGGCTGTCTTCATCGGGGCCTGCTTCTTGGGGTCGTGCGTCAGGGGGCGATCGATTGTTCCGGCGGTGTTCATGCGACGACCGGGTTCTTGCGCGGGCGGCCGCGGGGCCGCTTGCGGGCGACCACCACACCCTGGACGAACAGCTCGCCGCCCCAGACGCCCCACGGCTCACGCCGCTCCTTGGCGCCGGCGAGGCAGGCCTCCATCAGCGGGCAGGTACGGCAGAGGGACTTGGCGTACTCGACATCGGCCGGGGACTCCGCGAAGAAGACCTCGGGGTCGTAGGCACGGCAGGGAACGGGTACGCCGAGGTTCTCGATGGCGTCGTCGAGCGCGGTGAGCGCGGTCAGGGGGGTCAAGGCCGGGTCCTCCGTGGGCGTGTGCGGGGAGATCGTCTGTGAAGGCGGTACGGACGGGGCGTGCGCTTCGAGTTGCACGGTGGTGTTTTCCTCGTCTGGTCGTGCCGGCCTGGGTCGGCCGGTTGGCGGCTGGTACCGGGTCTTGCTTTGGCCCCTTCGCTCTGTCTCCCTGTTTCGGGGAAAACAGAAGGGCCGCGGATCCCGGGTGGGGTTCCGCGGCCCTG
Organism: Streptomyces sp. NPDC031466; assembly: GCF_055581265.1. Classification (NCBI taxonomy): domain Bacteria; kingdom Bacillati; phylum Actinomycetota; class Actinomycetes; order Kitasatosporales; family Streptomycetaceae; genus Streptomyces; species Streptomyces sp. NPDC031466. Next base: position 166,972 of record NZ_JBVIJT010000009.1, on the reverse strand, counting down.
AAGGCGCCTGTCTGATCGAGATCAGACTGGATCACTCCAGGGTTCGAGCCCACGGAAGGCCCACATCGTGTGGTGCTGCGTCGTCTGCTTGCGGAATCCGGCACCGACCGCCGCGAAGGCATAGGCCTGGGCCTGCGTCTTCGCTACTGCTGCTTCCGGTGCCTCGGTCGGTCGCTCATTGCCCTCGATGGCCTCACCCATGGGGAGACCGGCGAGAGGCAGGGCGGACAGCGGACGCACGGCGGCGATACCGCCGGACAGACCGGTGCCCTGGTGCGAGAAGCCGAGCAGGCAGGAAGCGACGACCGAGCGATCGGTCATTTTGACGGTGCTGATGAAGCTCTCGTTGATGCTGATCACTGGAATTCGCCTCCTCTCGGCGTCTATGGGATCGACCGGAACCGATCCAGCGGGGCTGACAAGTACAGCACGGGACCAGGGCTTCGGAGAAGCCGCCGTTCCCGTGCTTAAGAACCTATGGGTCATCCTTGCGCATGCGCAAACTATTTTTTCGACGAGTTTGAATCACTCGTCGTCGGCGCCCCTTACATAGTCCTGACCTGCGCAGATGGCGAGCACCTCGGCGCCGAAGCGGTGGAACTTGCGGACACCGACCCCGGGGATGCGCGCCAGCTCGCCCTCGTCGTCCGGCACGGCCTCCGCGATGGCGATCAAGGTCTTGTCCGTGAAGACGCAGTACGCGGGCTGCCCCAGCTGCTTCGCCTGGACGGCACGCCATTCCCGCAGCCGTTCATAGAGCCCCTCGTCCATGTCCGACGGGCAGTCCTCGCACCGCATGAGCTTCAGCTCGCCCGCGTCGGTGAGAGTCCTGCCGCAGACCCGGCAGCGGGCCGGGGCGCGATTCTTGCGCTGCACGCGGCCGACCGCCGTCGCCGGGCCCTCCCCTGCGCTGCCGCGCTCGACGCCGCCGGGACCGCCACCCGCCGCGCGTCCCGCGGCGCCCGCCCCGGAGCCCGGGCGCAGCCCATCCAGGAAACGGGTCGGGCGGCGGTTGGGACGGCCGCCCGGCGAACGGGACAGGGCCCAGGACAGGGAGAGGTGCGTGCGGGCGCGGGTCACCCCCACATAGAGGAGGCGGCGCTCTTCCTCGATCTGCTCGTCGGTCTTGGCGTAGGTGATCGGCATCATGCCCTCGGCGAGACCGACGAGGAACACGGCGTCCCACTCCAGGCCCTTGGCCGCGTGGAGCGAGGCCAGCGTGACGCCCTCGACGGTGGGGGCGTGCTGGGCGTTCGCCCGCTCGTCCAGTTCGGCCACCAGGTCGGCCAGGGTCGCCTCCGGCTTGGCCCGCGCGAAGTCCTCGGCGAGGCGCACCAGCGCGGCCAGGGACTCCCAGCGGTCACGGACCGCGCCCGAGCCCGCGGGGGGCTGGTGCGTCCAGCCCTTGGTCGACAGCACGGCCCGTACCTGGGAGGGCAGGTCGACCACGTCGTCGAGGAGCGCGTCGTTGCCCCCGAAGCGGGCGGCGCCGCGCAGGGCCGCGCCCGCCTCGCGGACCTCGGTGCGCTCGAAGAACCGCTCGGCGCCGCGCAGTTGGTAGGGGACGCCGGCGTCGGCGAGTGCCTGTTCGTAGATCTCGGACTGCGAGTTCGTACGGAAGAGGACCGCGATCTCGCTGGCGGGGACGCCGTCGGCGAGGAGGGCCCGGATGCGGCGGGCGGCGCCTTCGGCTTCGGCCGGCTCGTCCGCGTACTCCGTGTAGACCGGTTCCGTGCCGGGATCGCGCTGGGAGATCAGCTCCAGGCGGTGGTCGGCGGCACGGCCGCGGGCCTGGGAGAGCAGGCCGTTGGCAAGGTGGACGACCTGGGGGGTGGAGCGGTAGTCGCGGACCAGCTTGACGACCGTGGCTCCCGGGTGGCGGGTGCGGAAGTTCAGCAGGTGGTCCGGGGTGGCGCCGGTGAAGGAGTAGATCGTCTGGCTGGCGTCGCCGACGACGCAGAGACTGTCGCGCTCCCCCAGCCACAGCTCCAGGAGGCGCTGCTGGAGGGGGCTCACGTCCTGGTACTCGTCCACCACGAAGTGCTGGTACTGCGTGCGGACCTGCTCGGCGATGTCGTGCCGGTCCTGGAGGATGCCGACGGCGAGGAGCAGGACGTCCTCGAAGTCGATGACGGCGCGGTCGCGCTTGAGGTCTTCGTACGCGGCGTAGAGCTGGGCGATCTCGGCGGGGTCGCGCGGGACGAGACGGCCGGATTTGGCCGCCGCGGCCGCGTAGTCCGAGGGGACGGTCTGGGTGACCTTGGACCATTCGATCTCACTGGTCAGATCGCGCAGTTCGTTGCGGTCCAGGCGGATGCGGCAGGCGGCGGCCGCGTCCGCGACCAGCTTGATCTTCCGGTCGACGATCCTCGGCAGGGAGCCACCGACTGCTTTCGGCCAGAAGAACTGGAGCTGGCGCAGGGCCGCGGAGTGGAAGGTGCGGGCCTGTACGCCGGAGGCGCCGAGCTGGCGCAGTCGGCCGCGCATCTCGCCGGCGGCGCGGTTGGTGAACGTGACGGCCAGCACGCTGGCGGGCTGGAGGATGCCGGCGCGCACCCCGTAGGCGATCCGGTGGGTGATCGCCCGTGTCTTGCCGGTGCCGGCGCCCGCGAGGACGCACACCGGCCCGTGCAGGGCGGTGGCCACCTCGCGCTGCTCGGGGTCGAGCCCGGCGAGCACCGCGTCGGCAGAGTCCGGGACCTGCGGGAAGAGGGTGGTGTGCGTTGCTGATGTCACCCTGCCATGCTGCCAGGTCGCCGGGGGCGGGCGAGCCGGTTGTCCACAGGGGGGCGGGTGCGGTCGTACTAATGCGGGAATGGCGGCCGGGTCCCGTACGTTCGTCTCAGTGCGAGACGCACCCGAGCTACGAAGGAGCACGACACACATGCCGGGCACTGTGACGATGTACAGCACCACGTGGTGCGGCTACTGCCGCCGCCTCAAGGGCCAGATGGACCGCGAGGGCATCGGGTACACCGAGATCAACATCGAGCAGGACCCCGACTCGGCGGCCTTCGTCGAGAAGGCGAACGGCGGAAACCAGACAGTTCCCACCGTTCTCTTCCCGGACGGCTCGACGCTCACGAACCCCTCGCTCGCCCAGGTGAAGCAGAAGCTCGGCGCCTGAGGTGCGGCGAAGGCCGGGGGCCGGGGCCGGTCAGCCCACGGTCCCCGGCTTCGGCAGGGGCTTGCCGTACCAGAGTTCGATCAGTCGGGCCGCGATCGAGATGCCGTAAGGAGGCAGGACCTCCCCGGACTCGAATGCGGCCCGCAGGTCTTCCCGGGAGAACCAGCGGGCCTCGTGGATCTCCTCGCCGTCGACGTTGATCTCCGAGGAGGTCGCGTCGGCCATGAAGCCCAGCATGAGGCTGGAGGGGAACGGCCAGGGCTGGCTCGCGACGTATTCGACGTCGCCGACCGTGACGCCCGCCTCCTCGAAGACCTCGCGCCGCACCGACTGCTCGATGGACTCGCCCGGCTCGACGAAGCCCGCGAGCGTCGAGAAGCGCCCTTCCGGCCAGTGCATCTGCCGGCCGAGCAGGATGCGGTCCGCACCGTCCCTGACCGCCATGATCACCGCGGGGTCCGTGCGCGGGTAGTGCTCGGCGCCGCACGCCTGGCAGCGGCGGATGTGGCCCGCCGCTGCGATGACCGTGCGCTCGCCGCAGCGGGAGCAGAAGCGGTGCAGGCGCTGCCAGTTCTCCAGGGCGACGGCGTGCACCATCAGGCCCGCGTCCCGGGGTGAGAGCAGCAGCCCCGCCTCGCGCAGCCCGGCCGGGCGCGCCGACTGGTCCATGCGGCCCGGCAGGGTGTCCTTCTGAAGCGCGAAGTAGCTGACGCCGTCGTCGTCGGTGCCGAGGAAGTAACGGTGTTCCTCGGTGAGCGGCGCCTCGAAGGCCGGGGTCATCACCAGCTCGGTGCGGCCTTCGGACGTCTCGTCGATGAGCACCTGGCCGCCGGAGACCACGAAGACCCGGGTCGTCGGGTGGCTCCAGGCGGCGGCCAGCCAGGCCTCGTCCATGCGGTGATGGGCCGCGCGGTCGATGCCGCTCGGCTCGGTCAACGACACGGGGCGCTCGGCGGTGCTGTCGGTCCAGGTGGTCACAGGTGCTTCCTACTCCCCCGGTGGAATGGGTGGGTTCAGCCAGGCGTGCGGCAGGACGTGGGCGGCGTCGCGGGGGCGGTCAGGGCGCATCGCGCCAGTTCTCCGCGAGATCGCCCCACAGGTAGGCGGCCGTCTCGACGCCCTTCAGGAGGAGGTCGATCTCGACCTTCTCGTTCGGTGCGTGCCAGCCGTCGGACGGGACGGAGATGCCGAGGAAGAGCACGGGTGCGACGAGGACGTCCTGGAGGTCGGCCGCGGGTCCGGAGCCGCCCTCGCGCGTGAAGCGGATCGGCTGCTCGAAAGCGCGGCCCATCGCGCGGGCCACGGACTCGAGGGCCGGGTGGTCGAGCGGGGTCAGACACGGGCGGGTGCCGGGGCTGAAGGTGACGGTGTGGCGGATTCCGGCGGGCACCTGGTCGGCGGCCCAGGCCCGTACGGCCTCTTCGACGTGTGCCAGGTCCTGGCCGGCGACCAGCCGGAAGGAGATCTTCACCAGGGCGGACGACGGGATGATCGTCTTGCTGCCCTCGCCCTGGTAGCCGCCGCCGATGCCGTTGACCTCGGCCGTCGGGCGGGCCCAGACGCGCTCCAGGGTGGTGAATCCGGCCTCTCCCCGGGTGCCGTGCGACTTCGCGGTCCGCAGCCAGCGCTCCTCGTCGAAGGGCAGCTCGGCGAAGAGTTCGCGCTCGCGGTCGGTCAGTTCCGTGATGCCTTCGTAGAAGCCGGGAATCGCCACGCGCCCGTGCTCGTCGTGCAGGGCGGCGACCAGGCGGGCGATCTCGGTGGCCGGGTTCGGCACGGCGCCGCCGAACGAGCCGGAGTGGATGTCCTGGTCGGGGCCGTGCAGCACGATCTCGCACTCGGCAAGGCCGCGCATGCCGGTGCAGACCGTGGGAGTGTCCCGCGACCACATCCCGGTGTCGGAGACGATCACCGCGTCGGCGGCGATGCGCTCCTTGTGGGCCTCGATCAGCTCGCGGAAGTGCGGGGAGCCGGATTCCTCCTCGCCCTCGACGAGCAGCTTGAGGTTCACGGCCGGCGCGCCGCGGCCGGTGGCGGCGAGGTGGGCCCGGACGCCGAGGGTGTGGAAGAAGACCTGGCCCTTGTCGTCGGCCGCCCCGCGCGCGTGAAGACGGTTTCCCTGGACGACCGGCTCGAAGGGGTCGGTCGTCCAACCGTCCTCGCGGGCCGCCGGCTGGACGTCGTGGTGGCCGTAGACGAGCACCGTCGGGGCCTGCGGGTCGTCCGAGGGCCACTCGGCGAAGACGGCGGGCGCTCCCGGGGTCTGCCAGACCTCAGCCGTCGGGAAGCCGGTCTCCTTGAGGGCGGCGGCGAGCCACTCGGCACTGCGGCGCACGTCCCCGGCGTGGTCGGGCTGGGCCGACACGGACGGGATGCGCAGCCACTCGGCGAGGTCGTCGAGGAAGGCGGCACGGTGGTTCTCGATGTACGTGCGGACGGCGCTGTCCGGTGTCTCGCTCATGGTCACGAGCCTATCCGCCGTCCGGGGCGGGCTCGTCCGGTGGTTCCGCGAGGAGCAGGCGTTCGAGCTCGGTCCGGCCCGGGAGGTTCCTCGGCCGGGCCGTCTCCCCGCTGCGCACATACAGGAAGGCGGCCTTCACCGATTCCAAGGGGACGCCCTGCTGCTCGGCCCAGGCGAGGCGGTAGACGGCGAGCTGGAGCGGGTCGGCGCTGTGGGTGCGGCTGGTCTTCCAGTCGACGATCTCGTACGTCGTGTCGTCTCCGTCACCTTCCTTGTAGACGGCGTCGATGCGTCCCCGGATGACGCGGCCGGCGATGACGAACTGGAAGGGCACCTCGACGCGGTGGGGCGTGCGGCGGGCGTACTCGGTGCGTTCGAAGGCTTCCTTGAGGGCTTCCAGATCGCGCTCGTCGGCGATCTCGGCCTCGTCCGGGCCGCCGCCGGGGAGGTCCTCGGGGGCGAGCATCGGCAGGGTCAGTTCTTCGAAGCGGGACTCGACCCAGGCGTGGAAGCGGGTGCCGCGGCGGGCGGCGGGCTGGGGCGGGCGGGGCATGGGCCGGGCGAGGTCCTTGGCGAAACCGTCGGGGTCGGCGGCCAGGCGCATCAGCTCGGACGCGGTGAGCGACGACGGCACGGGGACGTCCCTGACGGCCTCTCGGGCACGCAGGAGCTCTCCGGCGAGGGCGTCCAGGTCGCGGTCCCAGGAGGCGAGGGTGCGGGCTTCCTCGGGCGTGAGACGGGTCTGCTCGCCCCGGGTGCCTTCGCGGTCGGCGGGGTGCGGGCGCGCTCCGGAAGGCTGCGCGGGGAGCGATACGCGCGCGTGAGCCGCCGACGCGGCGGGACCGGCGGGGCCGCTTCCCTCGGCGGGAGGGGTGTCCGCGGGGCGCGGGATCGTGGGGCGCTCCGTCGCCAAGGAGTCCCAGTCCGCGGGGTCGGCGCCGGCTTCGGCGTCGGGGAAAACGGTGTCCCTGTAGGCGTCAGGGAAATCGACGTCTCCGTAGGGGCCGTCTTCGTCCTCTGGAGGGGGCGGCCACTGCGGGTCCTCGGCCGGCGGGATGTCGTCGTGCGCCGACGGGTGGACCTCCGTGTGGGAGCGGGCGGGTTCCGGCGTGCCGTCGCGTGTCAGGCGCTCCAGATGGTCGAGGACGGTCCGGGCGGCGGCGCGGCGGCGGGCCAGGGAGGCGTCGTCCAGCGGCAAAGGCCACGCCTGGTCGGCGCTCGCCTCACGCAGGGCGGGGTTCTCCTCGTCCTCGGCCGGCTCGTCGGCCCAGGCCTCGATCTCGCCGTGGCCGGCCACGCAGTGGTCGTGCAGGGCCCACAGGAAGTCCGAGGGGCCGCGCGGCTTCTTCTGGGAGGGGCCCCACCAGTGGCCCGAGCCCAGGAGCAGGGAGCGGGGGCGGGTGAAGGTCACGTAACCGAGGCGCAGTTCCTCGGTGCGCTGGTGGTCCTTCATGGCTTCGTGGAAGGCCTTCATGCCCTTGGCGTCCCACGTCTCGATGTCGGGCAGGGTGGCCGCGTCGCCGCGCAGTTCGTGCGGGACGACCTTGGCCTGGGCGGTCCATTTCTCGCGGCCCTGAGCACTCGGGAAGGTGCCGTCGACCAACCCGGGGACGGCGACGACGTCCCACTCCAGGCCCTTGGACCGGTGGGCGGTGAGCACCTTGACGGTGTTCTCGCCGCCCGGCAGGGCGTTGTCGAGGCCCTTCTCGTACTGCGCGGCGGTGCGCAGGAAGCCGAGGAAGGCGAGCAGCGTCGCGCCGCTGTCGTTCGCGGCGAAGGAGGCGGCGACGTCCAGGAAGTTGGAGAGGGTCTCGCGGCGGCGGGCCGCGAGGGCGCCCGGCGACGCGGACAGCTCCACCTCCAGGCCGGTCACGGCGAGCACGCGGTGCAGGACGTCCATCAGCGGATCGGACAGCGATCGCCGCAGTTCGCGCAGTTCGGCGGCGAGCCGGGCGAAGCGCACCCTGGCGTCGGCGGAGAAGGGCAGGCCGTCGTCCCGGCCGGACGCGTCGTCCGGGCCCAGGGGGGACTCCAGGAAGGTGTCGAGGGCGTCCGCGAGGGATATCACCTCGGCCGGGTCGACCCCTTCGACGGCCTCGGCGAGGCGCCGGTCCGGGTCTTCGGGGGCGGTGTGCCCGGGGCGGACGAGGAGGCGGGCGCGGCGGCCGAGGAGGGCGAGGTCGCGGGGGCCGATCCGCCAGCGTGGTCCGGTGAGCAGCCGCACCAGGGAGGCGTTCGCCCCCGGGTCCTGGAGGACCTCGCAGACGGCCACGAGGTCGGCGACCTCGGGAAGGTGGAGGAGGCCGGAGAGGCCGACGACCTCCACGGGGATGTCACGGGCGACGAGCGCGCCCTGGATCTCGGCGAAGTCCGTCGCCGTGCGGCACAGGACGGCGATCTCGCCGGGGGCCTTGCCGGTGCGCACGAGGTGGGCGATCGAGTCGGCGAGCCAGTCGATCTCCTCGGCGTGCGTGCGCAGCAGGGCGCAGCGCACCATGCCGTCGCGCTCGGCGCCGGGCGCGGGGCGCAGTGCCTCCACGCCCGCGTGCATCGCGCGCAGGGGCTCCGCGAGGGTGTTGGCGAGGTCCAGGAGGCGGCCGCCGCTGCGGCGGTTCTCGCTGAGCGCGTGCCGGGTGGCGGGGCGGCCGTCGGCGTACGAGAAGTGCTCGGGGAAGTCGTCGAGGTTGGCCACCGAGGCGCCGCGCCAGCCGTAGATCGCCTGGCAGGGGTCGCCGACCGCCGTCACCGGGTGGCCCGTGCCGCCGCCGAACAGGCCGGACAGGAGGATGCGCTGGGCGACGGACGTGTCCTGGTACTCGTCGAGGAGTACGACGCGGAACTCCTCCCGCAGGATCTCGCCGACCTCCGCGCGCGTGCGGGCGAGCGTCGCGGAGAGGGCGATCTGGTCGCCGAAGTCGAGGAGGTCCCGGGAGCGCTTGGCCGCGCGGTACAGCCCGACGAGTTCGGCGAGCTCCAGACGAGCCGCCGCCGTCTCGGGGACCTTGCGCAGGTCGGCGTTGGAGAGCTTCACGCCGTCCAGGGCGCGCAGCAGTCCGGTGTCGTACGCGCGAAGGCTCTCGGGTCGTACGAGGTGCTCCGCCAGCTCGCTGTCGAGGGCGAGGAGGTCGCTGACCAGGTCGGGGAAGGAGCGGGTCAGGGCCGGATAGGGCCCTGGGGCCTCGCGCAGCACGCGTGCGGCGAGCTGGAAGCGGGTGGCGTCGGCGAGCAGCCGGGAGCTCGGCTCCAGGCCGATGCGCAGGCCGTGGTCGGTCAGCAGGCGGCCCGCGAAGGCGTGGTACGTGGAGATGACCGGCTCGCCCGGCGGATTGTCCGGGTCCACGGCCTCCGGGTCGGTGACGCCGGCCCTGATCAGCGCCTGGCGCACCCGGTCGGCCAGCTCACCCGCCGCCTTGTTCGTGAACGTCAGGCCGAGGACCTGCTCCGGGGCGACCTGGCCGGTGCCGACCAGCCAGACCACGCGGGCCGCCATCACCGTCGTCTTGCCGGAGCCGGCTCCGGCCACGATCACCTGCGGGGCGGGCGGCGCGGTGATGCAGGCCGTCTGCTCCGGGGTGAACGGGATCCCCAGGAGCTCCTTGAGCTGCTCGGGGTCGGTGATACGAGGTGGCACGTCAGAGAGGCTAGCGGTGGCCACTGACAACCGGGACGAGCCGGTCGCCCGCGGCCACCGCCGTCACACGCGTGCGTCAGGAGCTCATGAGTTCCTTGAGGTCCATGATCTCGCCGGCCGGCGGGGCCTTGACCTCGACGGGCTTGCCGTAGTCGGAGAAGTACATCGTGCCCGGGTCGTCCTTGCCCGTGTTGACGACCTTCAGGAAGTAGGGCTTGCCCTCGGCGGCGACGTAGAAGGTGGACTTCTTGCCCGACTTGCTCTTGGTCAGGACGGCCGCCGTCTTGCCGTCGACCTCGGCGTCCTTCTCCCGCTTGAGGCCCTTCAGCTCGCCCGACTTGAACATGTCGTCCGCCTGGCAGGCGCCTTCCTTCTTCTGGTTGGGCGTCTTGACCCACTTGTCCTTGAGACGCGAGGCCTGGGAGCCGCCCATGGCGTCCTTCCAGAACGCCTCGTCGCCCTTCATGTACTGATTGCCGTCGACGACGAGCAGCTCGGCGGCGCCCTGGGCGCCACCGTCCATCTTGCCCTTGCACTCGCCGGACTTGGCGACCGAGAAGTCGACCTTGATCGACTTCCCGTCCTGCTCACCCTTGCCGGAGACCCGGAAGGAGCCCGCGTCCTTGGAGGCGTCGGACGCCTTCTTGGCGATCTTGTCGGCGCTCATCCCCTCGAAGGGGTCCTTCTTCTCGTCGTCGCTGCCGCAGCCCGCCAGGCCGATGACGGCGGCGGAGCAGGCGACGGCCACCGCAAGGAGCTTCCGATTGGCTGCCATATGTACGTGTCTCCTCAAAAATGGTGCACCGCTGATCGGTGCACAGCATGTCTTTACTGAGACCTTAGATCGCTGGACGGAGTGTTCCGGCACCAGGTCACTCCACGACCTGCCGCCCCTCCGGGCGCGCGCTGCACGAGGCGCGGAAGGCGCAGTGGGTGCAGTGCTGGCCCGTGGTGGGCGTGAAGCGTTCGTCGAGCACCTTGCCCGCGGCCGTCGCGAGGAGGTCGCCGATCCACTCTCCGGAGAGGGGCTCCTGGGCCTGCACCTTGGGGAGGGTGTCGCCGCCGTTCTTCTTGGCGGCGCCTTGGCGCAGCTGCACCAGTTCGGCGCCGCCCGGCTCGGGACGCGCGCCCGCGAAGACGTCGTCGGCGGCGCCCTCGCGGATCGCGAGCTGGTAGACGGCGAGCTGCGGATGGCGGGCGACCTCGGCGGCGGTCGGGGCGTGCTTGCCCGTCTTGAAGTCCACTACGTAGGCGCGGCCTTCCGCGTCCTGCTCGACGCGGTCCATCGAACCTCGTACGCGCACTTCGTAGGGGCCCGCTTCGAGCGTCACGTCGAAGCTGTGCTCGCTGGCGACGGGTGTGCGGCCGCCGCGCGTGCCGTTGGAGTCGACGTGCCACTGGAGGAAGCGTTCGAGCGCCACGCGCGCGTGCTCCTTCTCCTGGGCCGACTTCCAGGGGGCGTCGAAGGCGAGGGCGTCCCACACCGAGTCGAGGCGCTCCATGAGGACGGCGAGGTCGGCGGGGGTGCGTCCGGAGGCGACCTCGTCGGCGAGGACGTGCACCACGTTGCCGAAGCCCTGGGCGGCGGTCGCGGGCGCGTCCGCCTTCACCTCGCGGCCCAGGAACCACTGCAGGGAGCAGGTGTTGGCGAGCTGGTCCAGTGCGCTTCCGGAGAGCACCACGGGCTTGTCGCGGTCCCTCAGGGGGACCTCGCTCACCGTCGGCTCGTACATGCCCCACCAGCGGTAGGGGTGGGCCGAGGGCACCAGCGGGCGCCCCTCGCCGTCGCTGAGCGCGGCCAGGCGTGCCAGGCGCTGGGCGGCCGCCTCGCGCAGGGGCTCCGAGACGCGCGGGTCGACGGTGGTGGCCCGCAGCTCGGCCACGAGCGCGGCCACGGACAGGGGGCGGCGGGGGCGGCCGGTCACGTCCTTGGGCTCGACGCCGAGTTCGGTGAGGAAGCGGGAGGGCTGGTCCCCGTCGTCCGCGGGGGCCTTGACCGCCGTCACGACGAGGCGCTCTCGCGCGCGCGTGGCCGCGACGTAGAAGAGGCGGCGCTCTTCGGAGAGGAGCGCTCCGGGGGTGAGCGGTTCGGCGAGGCCGTCGCGGCCGATGCGGTCCGCCTCCAGGAGGGAGCCGCGGCGGCGCAGGTCGGGCCAGAGGCCCTCCTGGACGCCCGCCACGACGACGAGCCGCCATTCGAGGCCCTTGGAGCGGTGGGCCGTCATCAGACGTACGGCGTCGGGGCGTGCCGCGCGACGCGTGAGTGTGTCCGCGGCGATGTCCTGCGCCTCGGTCTCCTCCAGGAAGTTCAGGGCGCCGCGGCCGCCGATGCGTTCCTCGGCGCGGGCCGCGGCGGCGAACAGCGCGCACACCGCGTCCAGGTCGCGGTCCGCGTTGCGGCCCGCCGCTCCTCCGCGCCGCGCGGTGCGCTCCAGACGCGCGGGCCAGGGCGTGCCGTCCCACAGCTCCCACAGGGCCTCTTCGGCCGTGCCGCCGCCCGCGAGGCGTTCACGGGCCTTGCGGAGCAGCGCGCCGAGCCGCTGGGCGCCCCGGGCGTAGGCGGGGTCGTGCGCGACGAGCCGCTCGGGCTCGGCGAGGGCGCGGGCCAGCAGTTCGTCGGAGGGCGGCGGCAGGTGGTTGCCCGCCGCGCGCTCCTCCTCGCGCAGGGCGCGACCGAGCCGGCGCAGGTCGGCGGCGTCCATCCCGGCCAGCGGGGAGGTCAACAGGGTCAGTGCGGTCTCGGTGTCGAGCCAGGAGGGCACGGTGCGAGCGGTCGCGGCGGTGCCCGCCGCGGTCCCGGGCGCGCCTGCTGCGGTCTCGGCCGCGTCTGCCGCATTCCCGGGCCCGCCTGCTGCGGTCTCGGCCGCGCCTGCTGCGATCCCGGCTGCGCCCGCCTCATTCCCGGGTACGCCTGCTGCGGTCCCGGTCGTGTCCGCCGCGATCCCGGGTGCGCCCGCCGCATTCCCCGGTACGCCTGCTGCGGCCCCGTCCGCCGCGACCCCGGTCGTGCCCGCTTCGGAGGGCGCGTCTCCCGTGCGCGGGGCGGCTTCTGCGGAAGGCGTGGCTTCTGCGGAGGACGTCGCTTCGGCGAGGGGCGGCGCCGTGTCGGGGCCGGGCAAGGGGTCCGAGGTCACCGTCTCCGGGGCGGAAGGGTCGGTGGACGCCTCCGAGATGACCGCCGTGGCCACCGCCCGCAGCGCGGTCAGCAGCGGTGTCACCGCCGGCTCGTGGCGCAGGGCGATGTCGTCGCCGTCGATCTCCAGGGGGACGCCCGCCGCGCTGAGGCTGCGGCGTACCGCCGGGATGGTGCGGGCGCCGGCCCTGACCAGGACCGCCATGTCGCCCCAGGGGACGCCGTCCTCCAGGTGGGCGCGGCGCAGGATGTCCGCGATGTTGTCCAGTTCCGTACCGGCCGTCGGATACGTGTACACCTCGACCCGGCCGCCGTCCCTGACCGGCGTCAGCTCCCGGTGGGCCCGCACCTTCTCCGCGGGCAGCCTGGTGAGCGGCATGCGGCGGGTGAGCAGCCGGGTGGCGTCGAGCAGCTGCGCGCCGGACCTGCGGGACGTCGTCAGGACCTCGACCGGCGCCGGCGTGCCGTCCACGCGCGGGAAGTCGTACGGGAACTCCAGGATGCCGTTCACATCGGCACCTCGGAAGGTGTAGATCGACTGGTCGGGGTCTCCGAAGGCGACGAGGGTCCGGCCGCCTCCGGAGAGGGCGTGCAGCAGCCGTACCTGTGCCGGATCGGTGTCCTGGTACTCGTCGACGAAGACGGCGTCGTACTGCGTGCCGAGTGCCCGCGCCACCTCGGGGCGGCGCGCGAGCAGCACCGCGCGGTGCACCAGTTCCGCGTAGTCGAGTACTCCTTGCAGGTCGAGCACGTCCAGGTACTCGGCGAGGAAGGCCGCCGCCGCCCCCCAGTCGGGCCGGCCGCTGCGGCGGGCGAAGGCGTCGAGGGCGGCCGGGCCGAGGCCCAGCTCGCGGCTGCGGGCGAGCACCGCGCGCACCTCGTCGGCGAAGCCGCGGGTGGTGAGGCAGGCCCGCAGTTCGTCCGGCCAGCGGACGTGCCCCCGGCCCTCCTTCGCGAGGTCGATCTGGCCCGCGAGCAGCTCTCGTACCGCCACGTCCTGCTCGGGACCGGACAGCAGCCGCAGCGGCTCGACGAACAGCTCGGCGTCCTGGTGGGCCCGGACGAGGGCGTAGCAGAACGAGTGGAACGTCGTGGCCTGTGGGGCGCGTGCCGCCCCTATGCGCAGCGCCATGCGGTCGCGCAGTTCGACGGCGGCCTTGCGGCTGAAGGTGAGGACCAGCAGCCGTGCGGGGTCCGCCCCCCGGGCGACTCGCGCGGCGACGGCCTCCACCAGGGTGGTCGTCTTGCCCGTGCCGGGGCCCGCGAGGACGAGGAGCGGACCGCTCTTGTGGTCAACCACCGCGCGCTGACCTGCGTCCAAGCGAGGGGGCTCCGTCCGAGCCGGCGGTGTGCGCACCAGTCGGTAGGCACCCGGGGACCCCTGTCGTACCTGGTGGTGCGACGGGTGCCGGATGTGCCGGGCGGAAGAGGGGGAACTCACGTGGGTCGCCGGTCCTGGTGGGGGTGCTGGTCGAGAAGTGGGCGCGCGGGGGTCATGAGGTGACGGGGATGCGCGCTGTCGACGCTACGCCAGTGGGCACGGGGGACGTGTGGGTTCCCCCGTACGGGCCACCGACTCCCCGCCGGGCCTCCCGATGCCGGAAGCTGTCAGGTGTGAGCCTTCGGAGCCTGCGGGCGCGCGTCATCCGTGCCGTCGCCCTGCGCCCCCAAGGGACGGACCGACATCACCTCCGCCCCCTCCGCGATGTCACGCACATCACTCACGTCGCGCACATCACACCCGTCCCATCGTGCCTGCCGCATGTCGAGCTTCGGGACGTGCCCTTGGGCGGCGCGCGCAGCCTGGCGCAAGGGGGTGCCCTCCTCGCGGTAGCGCTCCAGGGCCCGCAGTTCGTGCCCCGGCAGCAGGACGCCGTCGGAGCGCACGACACGCCACCACGGGACACCCCCTCCGTAGAGGGCCATCACGCGTCCCACCTGGCGCGGGCCACCCTCCTCCAGCCACTCGGCGACATCTCCGTACGTCATCACGCGCCCCGGAGGGATCAGTTCCGCGACGCCGAGGACCCGCTCCGCGTACTCCGGAAGCGCCTGTTCCGCCTCGGGCGGCGTCTGTCCCGCTCGGCTCTGCTCGCTCATCCGGACCATCCTGCCGTACCCCACCGACACAGTGGCCGGGCTGCCGCGCAGGGCCCCGGGAGGCGGCCCACGGGGCGCTCCGGGGTCCGCGATGTGCCGTTTCGTGACCACTTCGCGTCCTCGCGTTGCCCCCTGATGCCCCCCTGCGACGACGCGGCATGCCACCATCGTGCGGGCGGTGACTGGTGATACGAGATCAAGAAGAGACGACGGAGCAGCAGGGCGTGCATCCCGATGAGAAGGCGGGCACCTCTGCGTCCGAGTCACACCTGGACACCGGTGAGCCCGTCCCGACGAACGACGTCGACAGCCTCGGCCCCGACGACTGCGCCGAGGGCGGAGCCCATTCGGACCGCGTGGAGCGCGACGAACCGCTGCTCTCCGCGCGCGTGCACCGCCCCTCCGACCTCATGCGGCTGCTCGTCGGCGTCCTCGCGCTCGTGGTGCTCCTCTCGATCGCCGCGTTCGCGCACGGCACGACGTCCGGGCTCGAACAGGACATCGACAAGGGCACGGATCAGGCCCCCGATCTGCTGATCAAGGTGGCGGGGCTCGTCGCCAGCATCGGCGTGCTGCTCGTCCCGGTCGCGTTCGCGATCGAACGGCTGATCAAACGCGACGGCCTGCGCATCGCCGACGGGGTCTTGGCGGCCGTCCTCGCCCACGGTGTGACGCTGGCCACCGACCTGTGGGTCGCCAAGGCCGCCCCGGACTCCATCCAGGACGCGCTCACCAAACCGTCCCCTGCGGACCTCCACGCGTTCACCGACCCCGTGCACGGCTACCTCGCGCCCGTCATCGCGTACATGACGGCGGTCGGCATGTCCCGCAGGCCGCGCTGGCGCCTGGTGCTGTTCGTGGTGCTGCTGCTCGACGCGTTCACGATGCTCGTCACCGGCTACACCACGCCGTTCTCGATCCTTCTGACGGTGCTCATCGGCTGGACCGTGGCGTACGGCACGCTCTACGCGGTCGGCTCGCCGAACGTACGGCCCACCGGGCAGACCCTGCTCGCGGGCCTGCGGCACGTCGGCTTCCGGCCCGTGAGCGCCTCCCGTGAGGAGTCCCCGGACAGCGAGCACGGTGACCGGGGCCGCCGCTATTTCGTCACCCTGGAGGACGGGCCGCCCCTCGACGTCACGGTCATCGACCGGGAGCAGCAGGCGCAGGGCTTCTTCTACCGCGTCTGGCGCAGGCTGACACTGCGCGGCATCACGCAGCGGCGCAGCTTGCAGTCGCTGCGCCAGGCCCTGGAGCAGGAGGCCCTGCTCGCCTACGCGGCGATCGCCGCCGGGGCCAACGCCCCGAAGCTGATCGCCACCTCCGAACTGGGCCCCGACGCCGTGATGCTCGTGTACGAGCACACCGGCGGCCACTCCCTGGACTCCCTGCCGGACGAGGCCGTCACCGACGAGCTGCTGTGCGAGACCTGGCGGCAGGTACGGGCGCTGCAGTCCCGGCGCATCGCCCACCGCAGGCTCGCGGGCGACGCGGTCCTGGTGGATCGTTCCGGCGCGGTCATCCTGACGGACCTGCGCGGCGGTGAGATCGCCGCGGGCGACCTGGTCCTGCGGATGGACATCGCCCAGCTCCTGACCACCCTCGGCCTGCGGGTGGGCGCCGAGCGGGCGGTCGCCTCCGCCGTCGAGGTCATCGGTCCGGACGCGGTGGCCGACTGCCTCCCGCTGCTGCAGCCCATCGCCCTCACCCGCTCCACCCGCGCCACCCTGCGCAGACTGGCCCGGGAGCGGTCCCAGCGCGAGCGCGAGGCCGTCCTGGAGGCCTCCCGCAGGTCCAGGAGCGTGCGCGCGGAGGCAGCCGCGGAGGACTCGGCGGACAAGGCGCACCAGACGCTCCAGCCGCACAAGCCGTCGCAGAAGGCCGAGAAGCAGGCGGCCAAGCAGGAGCAGCAGGCCGAGAAGCAGGCCATAGAAGACGCCCTGGAGCAGGCCCGCGAGGAGGACCTGCTCACCCAGATCCGCCATCAGGTGCTGCTCATCCGCCCGACGGCGCCGGTCGAGCCGGCGCAGCTGGAGCGGATCAGGCCCCGCACGCTGATCAGTTTCATCGCCGGCGCCATCGGCGCGTACTTCCTGCTGTCGCAGCTCACCCACGTCGAGTTCGGCAAGCTCTTCCAGGAGGCCGAGTGGGGCTGGGTGGCCGCCGCCGTCGGGTTCTCCGCGCTGAGCTACTTCGCCGCCGCGATGAGCCTGCTGGGCTTCGTGCCGGAGCGGGTGCCGTTCCTGCGGGCGGTGGCGGCGCAGGTCGCCGGGTCGTTCGTGAAGATCGTGGCGCCCGCCGCGGTGGGCGGTGTCGCGCTCAACACGCGGTTCCTCCAGCGTTCCGGAGTGCGCTCCGGCCTCGCGGTCGCGAGTGTCGGCGCCTCGCAGCTCTTCGGGCTCGGCTCGCACATCCTGCTGCTGCTGATCTTCGGCTATCTCACGGGGACGGAGAAGACGCCGTCGTTCACGCCGTCCCGCACGGTCATCGCCGGGCTGCTGTCGGTCGCGGTGCTCGTCCTCGTCGTGACGGCGATCCCGTTCCTGCGGAAATTCATCGTCACGCGCGTGCGGTCGCTTTTCGCCGGTGTCGTGCCGCGCATGCTGGATGTGCTGCAGCGGCCGCAGAAGCTGCTCACCGGCATCGGCGGGATGCTGCTGCTCACCCTGATGTTCGTGCTCTGCCTGGACGCCTCCGTGCGGGCCTTCGGCAACGAGGAGATGACCTCGCTGAGTCTCGCGAGCGTCGCGGTGGTCTTCCTCGCGGGCAACGCCCTGGGATCGGCGGCGCCGACTCCCGGCGGTGTGGGCGCGGTCGAGGCGACACTGACGGTCGGTCTGATCGCGGTCGGTGTCCCCAAGGAGGTGGCGGCGCCCGCCGTGCTGCTCTACCGGCTCCTGACCCTGTGGCTCCCGGTGCTCCCCGGCTGGCTGTTCTTCAACCACCTCACAAGGAAGGGGCTGCTTTAACGCTCCGCGGAGCGCTGGGAGCGGCTCACCCCGCCCCCAGCAGCACGCCGCCGCGCTCGCCCGCCCACGCACCTCCACCTCACCCGCTCGGCCCGTGCCCCGAGCGGCCGGGCAGGGCCCCGCGCAGGATGGGCACATGCCCTCACCGCCCCAGCCACGCGCCGGCGCCCTGGCCGCCGCCACCCTGCTCCTATCCGTCACGCTCGCGGCGTGCGGCGACAGCGACGCCAAGGACGAGGACCTGTCGGCCCAGAAGCTGAGCTGGAAGGACTGTCCCGCGCCCGCCGCGTCCGAGGGCGGGGGCGAGGCGCCCTCCCCGCTGCCCGGCGGCGCCGAGTGGCAGTGCGCCACCATGAAGGCGCCCCTCGACTGGTCGAAGCCGAAGGGCGACACGATCGACATCGCGTTGATCAAGGCCGCCGCGAGCGGCGACAAGGGTGAGCGCATCGGTTCCCTCGTCTTCAACTTCGGCGGCCCCGGCGGCTCGGGCGTCACCACGCTGCCCGCCTTCGGTGCGGAGTACGCCAAGCTGCGCACCCGCTACGACCTGGTGAGCTTCGACCCGCGCGGGGTCGGCCGCAGCGCGGGCGTCGCGTGCGAGGACGACGAACAGCTCGACACCTACTTCCAGCAGGACTCCACCCCCGACGACGACGCCGAGAAGAAGAAGCTGGTCGACAACGTCAAGGCGTTCAACAAGGCCTGCGAGAAGAACTCCGGCAAGACGCTCCCCCACGTACGCACCACCGACGCGGCCCGCGACATGGACCTCATGCGCCAGGTGCTCGGCGACGACAAACTGCACTACTTCGGCATCTCCTACGGCACCGAACTCGGCGGGGTCTACGCGCACTTGTTCCCGGCACGCGTGGGCCGGGCCGTCTTCGACGGCGTCGTCGACCCCACCCAGAACGCCGAGGAGAGCTCGCTCGGCCAGGCCAAGGGCTTCCAGCTCGCGCTCGACAACTTCGCGAAGGACTGCACCTCCAAGGTCGCGGACTGCCCGGTCGGCGACACGGAGCGGGACGTCAAGAACAAGATCGCCACGTTCCTGAAGGACCTGGACGCCAAGCCGATCCCGGGCCTGCCCCCGCGCGAACTGACCCAGACGGCCGCCACCACCGGCATCGCCCAGTCGCTGTACTCCAAGGACTTCTGGCCGTACCTCACCCAGGGGCTCGAAGAGGCGTACGACGGTGACGGCAGGATCCTGATGTCGCTCGCGGACTCGATGAACGGCCGGAACGAGGACGGCGAGTACAGCAACATCCAGGCCGCCAACGTCGCCATCAACTGCGCGGACGACAAGGCGCGTTACTCCACTCGGTACGTGGAGGACCGCCTCCCCGCCTTCCGGAAGGCGTCACCGCTGTTCGGCGACTATCTGGCGTGGGGCATGGTCGGCTGCACCGACTGGGCCGTCCCGGGCCAGGCCGACCACCCGGACGTCTCGGCCAAGGGCGCGCCGCCCATCGTCGTCATCGGCAACACCGGCGACCCGGCCACGCCGTACGAGGGTGCGCGCGCGATGGCGCGGGCGCTCGGCGAGGGCGTCGGCGTCGAGCTGACGTACAAGGGCCAGGGGCACGGGGCGTACGACAGCGAGAACCGGTGTGTGCGCGACGCGGTGGACGGCTATCTGCTGGACGGCAAGGTCCCCGGGGCGGGCACCGTCTGCTCCTGAGAAAAGCCCGGCCACGTAACTGTCAGTGACCCCGCCTACTATGGCGTGACTGTCTTCCAAGGGGGGAAGCGCCACATGCAGCGTTTCGTACGGTCCGCGGCACTGGCCGCCGCTGGAGTGCTGTTGGCGGGGGTCGCCGTCGGCTGCGGCGGCTCTTCCGACGACAAGAACGACGGGAAGAGCGGGGGAAGCGAGGAGAGGGGCGCCGGAAAGGGCCGCGCCGCGCAGAAGCTGGACTGGCACGGGTGCAAGGCCCCCGAGGGCGGCACCGCGCCGGGCGCCGCATGGCAGTGCGCGACGCTCCAGGTCCCGCTGGACCACGCCAAGCCGGACGGCGAGACCATCGGCATCGCCCTGATCCGCGCCCGATCCACCGGCAAGGGCGACCGCATCGGCTCCCTGCTGTTCAACTTCGGCGGGCCCGGCGGCTCGGGCGTCTCCGGCCTGCCGTCCTTCGCCGACATGTACGGCACGCTGCGCGAGCGGTACGACCTGGTGAGCTTCGACCCGCGCGGGGTCGGCGCCAGCGAGGGTGTGCGCTGCCGGGACGACAAGGCGACCCAGGCCGCCGAGGAGAAGGTCGACCTGACGCCGGACACCCCGGCCGAGGAGAAGGCGTACTTCAAGGACGCGGCGGACTTCGGCGCGGGCTGCGCGCGGGGTGCCAAGAAGCTCATCGGGCATGTGTCGACCGTCGAGGCCGCCCGCGACATGGACCTCATGCGCCAGGCCCTCGGTGACGACAAGCTGCACTACATGGGCATCTCGTACGGCACCGAACTCGGCGGCACCTACGCGCACCTGTTCCCCGAGCGCGTCGGCCGCCTCGCCATGGACGCGGTCAGCGACCCCAGTGCGGACTCGGTCGGCCACGCGGAGAACCAGGCGCGCGGCTTCCAGCGCGCCCTCGACAACTACTTCACGGCCCAGGGCGAGGACCCCAAGGCGGGCGCCAAGAGGATAGAGAAGCTCCTCGCGCGCCTGGACCGCGAGCCGATGCGCACCTCCGGCGACCGGAAGCTGACCGAGTCCCTGGCGAGCACGGGCGTCCTGGTCACCCTGTACAGCAAGCAGACCTGGCCCGCGCTGACCGGGGCCCTGCGGGACGCCGGGAAGGGCGACGGCACGGCGCTGCTCCGGCTGGCCGACGCCTACAACGAACGCGACCCCTCGGGCCGTTACAGCACGCAGAGCCATGCGCAGCGGGCGATCTCCTGTCTGGACGCCAAGGACCGCTCCACTGCGCGGGAGGCCGAGAAGCGCCTGGACCGGTTCCGCGGCATATCGCCGGTCTTCGGGGAGTTCCTGGCGTGGGACACGGCCGGCTGGTGCCACGACTGGCCGGTGGCCGGTCTGCACGACTCCCCCGACGTGAGCGCGCCCGGCTCCGCCCCGATCCTCGTCCTCGGCAACACCGGCGACCCCGCCACCCCCTACGAGGGCGCCCGCAAGATGGCGGACGAGCTGGGCAAGGGCGTGGGCGTCCACATGACCTGGAAGGGCGAGGGCCACGGGGCGTACGGCAACGGCAGCGAGTGCGTGGACGACACGGTCGACGCCTACCTGCTGCGCGGCAGGACACCGAAGGACGGGAAGGTCTGCGAGTCCTGACCGACGACATGGCAAGGGCCCCGCACCATCGCCGCGGGGCCCCTCCCGAGCAGACCTGAGCCGCTCGGGCGCCGTGCCTAGTAGACCGGCTTGTCGGGCTCGATCTGGTGGACCCAGCCGATCACGCCGCCGCCCACGTGGACCGCGTCGGAGAAGCCCGCCGACTTCAGGACGGCGAGGACTTCCGCACTGCGGACACCCGTCTTGCAGTGCAGGACGATCTTCTTGTCCTGCGGGAGGCTCTCCAGGGCGGTGCCCATGAGGAACTCGTTCTTGGGGATCAGCTTGGCGCCGGGGATCGAGACGATCTCGTACTCGTTGACCTCCCGGACATCGATGATCTCGATGTTCTCGCCCTCGTCGATCCACTCCTTGAGCTGCTTGGGAGTGATCGTCGAACCGGCCGCCGCCTCCTGGGCCTCCTCGGACACGACGCCGCAGAAGGCCTCGTAGTCGATCAGCTCGGTAACGGTGGGGTTCTCGCCGCAGACCGCGCAGTCGGGGTCCTTGCGGACCTTGACCTGGCGGTACTGCATCTCCAGGGCGTCGTAGATCATCAGACGGCCGACCAGCGGCTCGCCCGTGCCCGTGAGGACCTTGATCGCCTCGGTGACCTGGAT
This sequence comes from Streptomyces sp. NPDC031466, assembly GCF_055581265.1. Taxonomy (NCBI): domain Bacteria; kingdom Bacillati; phylum Actinomycetota; class Actinomycetes; order Kitasatosporales; family Streptomycetaceae; genus Streptomyces; species Streptomyces sp. NPDC031466. The sequence goes on along the minus strand of NZ_JBVIJT010000009.1, from coordinate 145,636 downwards.
GGAGCCGATCGACGCGCACAGCACGCCGAGCACCCCGCCCTCGGCGCAGGAGGGGACCATGCCGGGCGGCGGCGGCTCCGGGTACAGGCAGCGGTAGCAGGGGCCGTGCTCGGACCAGAAGACCGAGGCCTGGCCGTCGAAGCGGTAGATCGAACCCCACACGTACGGCTTGTTCAGGAGCACGCACGCGTCGTTGACCAGGTAGCGGGTGGCGAAGTTGTCGGTGCCGTCGACGATCAGGTCGTACTGGGCGAAGATGTCCATCACGTTGTCGGCCTCGAGCCGCTCTTCGTGGAGGATCACGTTCACGTACGGGTTGATGCCGAGGACCGAGTCCTTCGCGGACTGCGCCTTCGAGCGGCCGATGTCCGCCTGGCTGTGAATGATCTGCCGCTGGAGGTTGGACTCGTCGACCTCGTCGAACTCCACGATGCCGAGCGTGCCGACACCGGCCGCGGCGAGGTACATCAGTGCCGGGGAGCCGAGGCCGCCGGCGCCGACACACAGCACCTTGGCGTTCTTCAGCCGCTTCTGCCCGTCCATCCCGACATCGGGGATGATCAGGTGGCGGGAGTACCGGCGGACCTCGTCGACGGTGAGCTCAGAGGCGGGCTCGACCAGGGGTGGCAGCGACACGGGGACTCCGTTGGTCGGTTCCTACGTACGGTTGTTCTCTCCGTAACACTGCCACGCCCTTCTTCATTCCGAGACACCCGTTCCGATACGCGAGACAATTTCGTCCCAGTACCCGGGCATGGACTCCCAGGGAGCCCCCGCGCCCGCCCCCTCCACCCGGTCGGTGAAGTAGAGCGTCGAGGCGCCCTGCCAGCGGGCGATGCGCAGCGCCTCCTCCAGGTGCCCGCGCGGCACGCCGTGCACGAAGTGGCAGAAGCGCTCCGGTGGATGCTCGGCCGTCCACTCGGCCACCTGCGACCAGCGGTAATCGCTCCAGGGGCCGGCGAAGGTCACCAACTGGTCGCCGGTCTCGGCGTATCCGGGATCCGGGTGCGTCCCGTGACCGAGCACGATGTGGGCGTCGCCGACGAGCGCGCGCAGTGTGGCGACGGTCCCGCGCACCTCGGGGAGCGCGGTCCGCTCCGTGGGACAGCGGTCCAGGGAGTAACCGTCGACCTGGTACCAGTCGACGTAGTGGTGCGCGTCGCGGACCAGCTCCCCGAAGGGGCGTGCGCCGTACCGCGCGTCGAGATGGCCGAGCACGCGGACACCGGCGTTCCGCAGCCGTCCCGCCGCTTCCAGGCAGTGCGGATCGGGCCGCTCACCCGGGCCGTTCGCGACATTCAGGACGACCCACTTCAAAGGGGTGCCCGGCCGGGTGAGTTCGGCCCATTCGGTGGGCGCGAGGAGCGGGTGGGCGAAGCCGGGTACGCCGAAGCCGACACGTACGCCGGTGCTCGCGGAGCCTCTGGTGGGCCTGGTCAGATGCGACACGCGGCCTCCATCCAGATGTCGGCGAGCGACTCCTCGAGGTTGATCCGCGGCCGCCAGCCGAGCCGGTCGCGGGCGGTGCGCACATCGGCCTGCTGCCAGCTGCCGCAGCCGTCCGGGTAGGGATACGCGGCCGGGGACCCGTGCTCCCCCTCCGCGCGGGGGTGGCCGATGACCCCGCGGACGGGCACCTGGTCGAGTTCGTGCAGGGCGCCGCCGTACCCGGCGACGCGGGCGAGCACGGCGGCCGCGTCCCGCAGGCGCACGGCACGGCCCGAGCCGATGTTCACGACGCCCTGGGCGGCGGAGAGGGAGGCGGCGTGCACGGCGCGTGCCACGTCGCGTACGTCGACGAAGTCCCGCTGCACCCCGAGGCCCCCGAGCTTCAGCTCGCCGTCCCCCGCCTGCATGGCGCGCCGCATGGCCTCGGCGAGCCGCCCGAGCGGCGAGCCCGCGGGCGTGCCGGGCCCCGCGGGCGAGAACACCCGCAGGACGACGGCGTCGAGCCCGGAGCCGAGGACCAGTTCGGTCGCCGCCAGCTTGCTGACGCCGTAGGGGCCGCCGGGCCTCGGCACGGCGTCCTCGGCGGTCGAGGAGCCCGGCTGGCTGGGCCCGTACTCGGCGCCGCAGCCCAGCTGGACCAGCCGCGCGCCGCAGCCGCTGCGGCGCAGGGCCTCGCAGACGGTGGCGACGGCGACGGTGTTGTGCCGCGTCAGCTCGCGGGCGCCGCCGCGGGTGGCGCCGGCGCAGTTGACGACGACGCCCGGGTGCACGGCGTCCAGGAAGCGGGTGAGCGCTCCGGGGCTGCCGCTGGCGAGGTCGAACCGTACGTCAGAGTCGTCGCCCCGGCCGAGGGCGGTGAGCTGCACCGCGGGGTCGGCGAGCAGCCGGTCGGCGACGAACCGGCCGAGGTATCCGTTGGCTCCGATCAGCAGCACCCTCATCGGGCGCCTCCCGGGGTGGCCGCGCGGACGCGGAGTCGACTTCCGGTGATCATTTGTCTTTCTCCTTAGGGATGTTGCCGTGGGTCACGGGATGAGGCCCGCGGTGTCGGCCCCGCGGGAGAGTGGTCTGGCCGGTCTGTGGCCGCGGCTCACATCGCGTCGCCGGGGACGGGGTGGGCCTGGGTAGGACCGGCGTGGGCCGAGGCCAGGGTCAAGGTCCTGAGCGCGTGGATCAGGAGGGCGAGGGCGGCGGCCCCGCACACGGCGGCGGGGACGACGCCGGGGCCCCAGGTGTCGACGGCCGCCGTGACGGGTGCCGCCACCGCGTCGCAGCCCGGCAGGCGGCCCGTGAACACGAGGGCGGCGGCCGCCGCTTCACCGGCGCCGGCGGCACCCAGGAGCAGGGCGGGCGCCCGCACGAAGCCGTACACGCCGAGCAGCCGCGCGAGCAGCAGCAGGGCGCCGAGCGCGCCGGCCCCGGCGAGGGACGCGCCGGTCTCGGAGGTGTCGAGCAGGGCGTTCGTCGCGGCGAGCGACGCCCAGAGGGACACCGTGAGCGCGGCGAGGAACAGCGTGAGGACACCGAGCAGCAACGGCCGTACGGAGGCGGTGAAGTCGTCGAGGCCACGACTGGCCCGCAGCCGCCCCTTGGCGCGTACGGCGAAGAGCCGGGCGCACCAGGTCGCGGGGGCGACGGCGAGGGCGAGGCCGAGGAGCCCGGCGGTGGCGGGCCGCCAGAGGTCACCCGGTCCGTCGGGACCGCCGGTGACGGCACTGCTCAGCAGGGCGTCGCCCAGGAGCGCGTACGCGAGGAGCCAGCACACCCACGCGCGTGCGGCGGGCGTCAGGCGGGCGCGGGCGGGGGCGCGCAGGGGGCCCTCGCGCAGGGCGATCCACAGCGCGAGGGCTATGGCGAGTGTGCCGGCGAGCGCCACGGCGAGCCGGGTGCCCGCGCTGGTCAGGCCGGTCCCGGCCACCGCCGCCATACCCACCGCGCCGGGCACCAGGGCGAACAGGGCCCGGCCCGGCGGTCCTTCGGGCACGGCGGGTCCCGCGCCTTCGGGGGCACGGCTTTCGTCGTCGCGGGGCACGCGCGCGTACATCTCCTCGGCCAGGGCGAACACATCCCGGTGCCGGTAACGCGCGGCCGCCCGGTCGGTCACGCCGTGCGCCTCCAGGCCGGCCGCGATCTCCAGCGGGTCGACGGCCCGCGCGCACAACTCGCGATGGCGGTGCATCAGGGCCTTCACGGGGTCGGCGGTCCCCCGGCGCGGCGCCCTGGCCCACGCGTCGCGGCCAGGCCGGCCGGCGTCTCCGCCAGCATCGTCCGCGCGGCTTCCCCCACCGGTGGCGCCCACGCGGCCTCCCCCGCCGACCCGCGCATGCCCCACGTCCGCCCGCCCCGCACACCCCCAGCCCGTGTCACCCGCACCATCCGCGCGGACCTCCCCACCGACGGCACCCGCGCGGCCTCCCTCGCCGCCACTCGCCCGCCCCGCGCCCGCGCTGCCCGCGCGCCCCGCGCTCACACCACCCGCGCGCCCCCCGTCGGCGTCACCCGCGCGCCCGGTGGCGCGGACGTCTGCACCGGTAAGAGGGTCCCCGCCGAAGCCGAAGCTGGAGCCGAGGACGGACCGCCCCGCAGGGAATGCGCCCTGCCCTTCGGCCGCTCTCCGCGCATGCGCCGCCGCCCGCCCGCTGTCCCGCCGTGTCATACGGCGGCTCCCTTCAGCTGCTCCCGGCCATCCGTTTCCCGCGTGGCCCAGCTGGGCGCGTCGCCGCTCTCCGCGCCCGGCGCGGGGCCCACCGCGACCGCCCACCGCCCCGGCACGTACGCCTCGGCCGGGGTCGCGAACGGCACCGGTCCGCCCGCCTCGTCCACGGCGTCCCGACGTACCGGGCAGTGCGAGACGATCTCCAGGTAGATGTCGCGGAATGCCGCGACGTTCTGCTCGACGGTGAAGAGTTCGAGCGCTCGCGTCCGCGCGGCCGCCCCCAGGCGCGCGCAGCGCTCGGGGTCACGCAGGAGCGCCCCGCACGCCTCGGCGAGCGCCCGCGGATTGCGCGGCGGCACGACGAGCCCCGTGCCGCCGATCACCTCCACCACCGCGCCGACGTCCGTCGAGACGGTCGCGCGCCCGCAGAACATGGCCTCCACCAGGCCGGCCGGAAAGCCTTCGACGACGCTGGAGAGGACGACGACGGCGCCCGTGGCGTAGACACCGGCCGGCTCCGGAGCCTCGGGGCCGCCGATCTCCTCGAACGCGACGGGGTTGTCGCCGACGGCGTGCGCGTCCGCCGCCTCGTCGGGGAAGAGCTGCGCGGCGAGCGCCCGGCAGTGCGCGAGGTACTCCGCGGCCCCGGGCTCCTCGGCGGGCGCCCCGACGATCCGCAACCGGGCCCTCGGCTCCCGGCCGCGTACCTCGGCGAAGGCGTGCAACAGGGAGATCAGGTCCTTGGCGGGCTCGACGCGGCCGACCCACAGCAGGGTGTAGGGGTCGGCGGTGTCCTGGCCCCGCTCGCCGATCGCGCGGAAGCGGTCGGACTCCATGCCGGGGTGGACCGTTTGCAGCTTGGCCCGGTCGGCGCCGCAGCGCTCCTGCCAGCGGCGGGCGTGGGCGTCGCCGGGAGTGATCAGGACGGCCCGGTCGTACACCTCGGCGGCGAGGCGGGTGTGGAAGGCGGCGAGCAGCGCCCGGACCGGTGCACTCAGGTCCATGCCGCCCGCGGCGAGGTGGTGCGCGCGCAGCCGCACGCCGTACTCGGTCACGAGCAGCGGCACGCCCGCGAAGTGCCGGGCGAGCAGGCCGGGCAGCGCCGCGGGTCCGCCGGAGGTGGCGTGGCACAGGTCGGCGGCGCCCAGGGCGTCGTCCCCGTACCAGTCGAGGGAGAGCGGGCGCAGCGCCCGCTCCATCAGACCGGCGGCGACGAGCAGGTCCGCGACGCGCGCGGTGCGGGCGGCGGGAAGTGCGCCGGGCGCGCGGCAGGCGCTTTCCAGCGCGCGCACGGCGGCCTCCGAGCGCAGGGCGCCGACCAGGCCGCCCTCTTGTCGGGCCAGGTCGGCGAGGCCGTACAGCGCGCTGGCGAAACGGTCCGCCACATCGTCGGAGCCGGCCCCCGACGCCGGGTCCGGGCGCGGCGCGCCACCGGCTCCGCCCCGGCAGACCACGTCCGCGAGCTCCGTGAAGCACTCCGCGAACCGGCGTCGCGCCCGTCGTCCGCGGCCGCCGCGTGGGCCCGCGCTCTGGAGGGCCGCGTCGTCGGTGGTCCACAGCGGCGCCGTGCGCACCCGGGTGACGTGCGGCGGGAGGTCGACGCGGCCCGAGGCCTCCTGACGGGCGTCGCGGCCGAGCGCGTAGAGGTCGAACTCGTGCTGCCCGAGCCCGCGCACGAGCCGGTCGCACCAGAGCCGGCCCTCACCCCTCACATACGGATAGCCACCCTCCGTAAGCAGTGCAACGCGCACGAGCGCACCCCCGATCTCCCGTTTGGGGAGCCGCCGTTGAGTCGGCGGCCCGCAGCGGGAAGAACGTATGCGGTCCTGCCGGTGGCGCGACGGACGGTTGTCCATCGCGCCACCAAAAGGGGTGAACGGCCGTAACTTTCCCGTGCCGGTGGCGTTCTGTCGCGCTATGGCGGCAGGAAGGCGCCGTTCCGCCGTGGACCGTCAGGCGGCGGCCGGCTCCGTGCGGGCCTCGCGCCGCAGTGCGACCGTCTCCGGATCCAGCGACGGCACGGCGGTGAGCAGCTGTCTCGTGTACGGGTCGCGCGGCGAGCCGTAGACCTCGCCGACGGGCCCGTACTCGACGAGCCGGCCGCGCCTGAGCACCGCGACCCGGTCGCTGACCTGGCGTACGACCGCGAGATCGTGCGCGATGAAGACCAGCGCCAGGCCGAGATCCCGCTGCAACTCCGCCAGGAGGGCGGTGACTTGTGCCTGGGTCGTCACGTCGAGCGCGGACACCGGTTCGTCGCACACGATGAGGCGCGGTTCGGCGGCGAGCGCCCGCGCGATGCCGACGCGCTGGCGCTGACCGCCGCTGAACTGGTGCGGATAGCGGTCGTAGTGCGCCGGTTCGAGCCCCACGCGTTCCAAGAGCTCCCGCACGCGCCCCCGCACGAAGGTGTCGCTCGCGCCCCTGGCGCGCAGCGGGTCGGCGACGGACTCGCCGATCGAGCGGCGGGGGTTGAGCGAGGCGACGGGGTCCTGGAACACCATCTGCACGGCCGGGTCCACGCGGCCGCCGGGCCGCTCCACGCCCTGGTGGCGCAGCTTCCCCGCGCTCGGCTCCAAAAGGCCCACGAGCATGCGCCCGAGCGTGGTCTTGCCGCTGCCGCTCTCGCCCACGACGCCGAGGGTCTCCCCGCGGCGGACGCTGAGCGTGATGTCGTCGACGGCGGTGACGGCGCGCTTCCCGTGGCCGAACTCCCGGCGCAGGCCCACCGCTTCGAGCACCACTTCCCCGCTCGTGCGGGGCGAGGGGGGTTTCGGCGGTGCGTCGAGCCGCGGCACGGCGCTCAGCAGCTCTCGGGTGTACGGCTGCCGGGGCGCCCTCAGGACGTCCCGCACCGCGCCCCGCTCCACTTCCCGCCCGCCCCGCATGACCAGGACCTCCTCGGCGCTCTCCGCCGCGACGCCCACGTCGTGGGTGATCAGGAGCAGGCCCATCCCGGTCTCCTCCCGCAGCGCGTGCAGCAGGTCGAGGATCTGGGCCTGGACGGTGACGTCGAGGGCGGTGGTGGGCTCGTCGGCGATCAGCAGTTCCGGTGCGCAGGCCAGCGCCATGGCGATGAGAGCGCGTTGGCGCATGCCGCCGCTGAACTCGTGCGGGCGCGAGCGGGACCGGCGCACGGGATCGGGGATGCCGACCCGGTCGAGCACCCGCACGGCACGCGCGCGTGCCGCCCGCCGGGAGGCGCCGGTGTGCACGCGGTACACCTCGGCGATCTGGTCGCCCACCGCGAAGTACGGGTCGAGGGAGGAGAGCGGGTCCTGGAAGACCATCGCCGCCTTCCCGCCGCGCAGCCGCCGCAGCTGTGCCCGCGACGCCTCCTGTACGTCGACGCCGGCGACCCGTACGGATCCCTCGACGCGCGCGCCCGTGCCGCGGTGCAGCCCGAGCAGCGCGGACGCCACGGTCGACTTGCCGGACCCGGACTCGCCCACGAGGGCGAGCGCGCGGCCCGCCTCCAGGGTGAAGGAGAGCCCGTCCACGGCGCGTACGCCGGAGTCGAACTCCACCCGCAGGTCCCTCACTCGCACGAGGCTCATGTCAGTACCACCCGTCGGTCGGCCACCGCGTACAGCACGTCCGCGACGGCATTGGCGAGCACCACGAAGAAGCCGGTGACCATGACCAGGCCGACCACCACCGGCAGGTCGACGGACTTCACCGCCTGCACGAGTTCGCGCCCGAGGCCGGGGAGCCCGAACAGCGACTCGGTGAGCATCGCGCCGCCGAACAGCGACCCGAAGCCGTTCGCGGTCAGGGCGATGACGGGGGCCAGCGCGCCCCGCAGGGCGTGCCTGCCGATGATCGCCCGCTCCCCCACGCCGTACGCGCGAAAGGTCCGCACATGGTCGTCGGCGAGCGTCTCCAGCATCGCGGAGCGGGTCACCCGGGCGTAGGTGGCGGCCTCGACGAGCGCGAGCGCCAGCCAGGGCAGGAGCAGGTTCCAGGCCCACTGGGTCGGGTCGTCGCCGAAGTCCACGTACTGCGGGAAGGGCAGCCATTGGAGCTGACCGCAGACGACGATCATCAGCAGCAGGCCGACCACGAAGACCGGCGTGGCGGTGCCCGCGAGGGTGAGGGCGGTCAGGACGCGCTCGCCGAGCCGGCCGCGCCGCCAGACGGAGAGGACGCCGGTGCCGACCCCGAGGGCCAGCCACAGCACCATCGCGCCGAGCGCCAGTGAGGCGGTGACCGGCAGCTTGGCCGCGATCAGCGCGGTGACCTGCTGGTCGTTCTGGTAGGAGACGCCGAGACAGGGCGCGCCGCAGTGCTCCACGCCGGTGCCGGTGGAGTAGTCGTGGCCGGTGAACAGGCCCTGGAGGAAGTCCGCGTAGCGCACGTACAGGGGGTCGTCGAGGCGCAGCTGGTCGGCGACCTGGTGGACCTGCGCGGGCGAGCAGCGGGGGCCGCAGGTGATCTGGGCGACGTCGCCGGGCGCGACGTAGAACACCGCGTAGATGATCACGGAGAGGGCGAGGAGCGTGCCGAGGGCGCCGGCGAGGCGCCGCAGCAGGAAGGCGGTGAGCCGCCGGGACCCGGTCACGCGGAGGCCTCCCTCTTGCGTCCGGTGCCGATGCGCAGCCGGGAGGCGGCCCGCGGGTCCAGCGCCGTGCGCACGCCGTCCCCGAGCACGGTGAGGGCGAGCACGGTCACGAACAGGGCGCCCGCCGGGAGCAGCAGATACTGCGGGGCCGCCTGGTACCAGACGTTCGCTGCCGTGAGCATCTGCCCCCACGAGGGGGTCGGCGGTTTCACGCCGACGCCGAGGAAGGAGAGCGCGGCCTCGACGGTGATGTTGGCGGGGACGAGCAGCGCGGCGTAGGTGATGACGGGTGCGGCGAGGGCGGGCAGCAGCTCGCGCCGGGCGATGCGCACGGAGCCCCAGCCGCTGAGCCGTGCCGCGGCCACGTGGTCGAGCGCCTTGAGCGTGACCGTCTGCGCGCGCACGACCTTGGCGACGCTGCCCCAGGCGACGAGGCCGATGACCAGGGCGACGAGCACCGGCCGCGGGAATCCGCTCGGCACGACGGTCATCAGCGCGAGCGCGAGGACGGTCAGCGGCAGGGCCACGATGACGTCGGTGGCGCGGCTGAGCACCTGGTCGAGCCGGTGACCGCCGAATCCGGCGGCGACACCGACCGCGACGCCGATGGTCACCTGGACGACGGTCGCGGCGAGCGCGACGCCGAGGGAGACCCGCGCGCCGTGGACGAGCCGGGCGAAGAGGTCGCGCCCGGTCTGCGGTTCGACGCCGAGCCAGTGGTCGCCGCTGATCCCGCCGAACGGGCCGATGGGCACCCCGCCGCGCGCCGAGTCGACCAGGTCGGGGTGGTACGTGGTGGGGTCCTGCCCCTCCAGGGCCGTCAGGAGGGGCGCGGCGAGCGCCACGAGCACCAGCAGCGCGACGACTCCCGCCGCGGCCAGGGCGGCCGGCTGCCCGCGCAGCCGCCGCCAGAGGGTGATTTCGCCGGTCATGACGACTTCACCGCGACCTGGGAGACGTCGAGGACACCGGTCCAGTCGCTGATCACGACGTTCCTGACGTCCTTGCCGTACAGCCGCTTGAAGACCGGGTGGAAGAGCGGCACGGTCAGGGCCCGCCGGCCGATCTTCTTGTCGAGGGCGCCCCAGCGCGCCGCGGCGGCGTCCAGGTCGGTCAGCTTGTTGATCTCGTCGATCTCGTGGTTGACGGCCTTGTCGTCCAGGAAGCCCGCGTTGAAGTTGGCGCCGTCCTTCACGATCTGGCGCCCGTCGAAGATCGGGGCGATGAAGGGGCCGCCGGAGGGCCAGTCGGCGCCCCAGCTGGCGAGGAACAGGCCGGGCTCGTGGTCGACGTCGTGGATCCGGTCGGAGTAGTCGTTGTCCTCCAGGCCGTCCAGTTCGACCGTGATGCCGGCCTTCTTCAGGGCGTCCTGTACCGCGGTCGCGACCTCCGGGCCCGTCTCGTCGTTCTTGGCGTTGGAGTGCGTGAGCCGGATGGTCAGGCCGTTCTCGTGACCGGCTTCCTTCAGCAGTTCCCTGGCCTTCTTCGGGTTGCCGGAGGCGCCCGCCGGGAAGTGGTCGTACTCCGTGTGCCCGAAGGACTTCTGGTCCGGCAGGAAGGTGGTGGCGGGCTCGGCGAGCGAGGAGCCGCCGACGGCGTTGACGACCGAGGAGCGGTCCACGGCGTACGCGACGGCCCGGCGCACCTCGGGGTCGTCGAAGGGCTTCACCTTGGGGTTGAAGGCGAGGTAGTGCGTCTGCCCGAAGTGTCCGGTGCCGACGTGGGCGGCCAGGTCCTTGTCGCCGCTGACCTTGGTGAGTTCGGCCGGGCCGAGGTTGGTGTCGGTGGTGACGGCGGCGGCGTCCGCGCCCCGGCCCGCGGCGAGCCGCTGGTTGATGACGGACGCGTCGAGCCCGGAGCGTACGTCGATGACGTCCGGGTAGGCCTTGCGCTCCGCGTCGGTCGCGGCGGACCAGTGGGGGTTGCGCTCCAGCCGCAGCCGCTCCCCGTCGCGTTCGTTCCCGACGACCTTGTAGGGGCCCGAGGAGAGGGGGTGCTCCTCGTACTTCGTGCCCTTGTCCTTGCTCTTGGGGACGGGCGCGAACTGCGTCTGGGTGGCGAGGAAGGGGAACTCTCCCTCGGGCTTGTTCAGATGGAAGACGATGGTCCGCTCGTCCGGCGTCTCGATCGACGCGAGTCCCTTGCCGCTCTTGTCCTTGTAGGGCCCCTCATAGGTGTCGCCGCCGACGAGCCAGTCCCGCAAGTAGGGTGCCCCGCCGCTGAGTTCGGCGGCGAAGGACCGCTCGATGCCGTACTTCACGTCGGCGGTGGTGATCGGCGAACCGTCCTCGTACTTGAGCCCCTTCTTCAGGGTGTACGTCCACACCGTGGCGTTCTCGCTCGGTCTGCCGAGGTCCGTCGCGAGGTCGGGGACGACCTTCGCGCCCTTCGCGCCGGCCTCGCGGTTGCGGGTGGTCAGGGTGCGGAAGACGAGGCCCGGTATGTTGCCGCCGCCGGAGGTGTAGAGCCGTGCGGGGTCGAAGTCGGCCTGCGGGTCGCGGTTGAGGACGGTGAGCGTGCCGCCCTTGGCGGGGGTTCCCTCCGCGCCACCGTCGGCGTCGTCCCGCGGACCCGCGCAGGCGGCGGCGCCCGAGGCGAGGACCAGACTGACGGATGCCGCGGCCACACGGCGGGCGATGACGGACGATTGACGCATCGGAGGCGACCTCTCGGGGAAAACCGCCGCGCGAAGGCAGCGGATCAGCGGAAATGGAGCAGAGCTGACCCCGGAGAGGGTGCGGGGAAAAAGCGGCACCGGGCCGTGCGGGAAGGCAGGGCACAGGGGCGGCCGGAAAGGAGCGACGCACTCGCCGGGGCGGGCGTCAGCAACAGTGGACGTCGGACACGCAGAGCGCGGTCACGCCGAGCAGCGCCAGCTCGATGGCTGCGCTCGAAGGGGCGTGACGGTTCGACATGCGCAGAAATATGAACGAATTTCCGACGGATGTCAAAGCGGCGGGCGCCTGCCGCCCGCCGTCACCTCACCTCTCGGGAAAGGCCCAGGGATTGGCCTTGCACTTGATCCCGTCGTGGTCCAGGAACTTGGTCTGCTGCTGCATGACGGGTGCGAGGTCCCCGTCCTTCGCGCAGTCGGTGTGGTCGAAGCCGAGCCGGTGGCCGACCTCGTGGTTGATCAGCATCTGGCGGTAGGGGCGCAGGGCGTTGCCGTAGGTCTTCTTGACCGCGTCGCCGTAGGTCTTGGCGCCCTGTGCCCACCGATATCCGTTGATCATCACGCGGTCCGTCGCCGCGGAATCGCACGACACATTGTCCTGGGCCGTGTCGAGTCCCGATTTCGCGCACCAGGCCGCGGTCGTCCCGGGGCTCGCCAGAGTGATGACGAAATCAGGTTTCCCGGACGAGACGCGCTCGAAGGTACGGGCGCCGGCATGGGCCCAACTCCGGTCGTCGTTCAGGGTTTTCTGCACCGCCTGCGCGAACAGTCCGCCGTCGAGACCGAGCCCCTTCTCGACGTCCACGCGATAGCGGAAAAGCTGCCCCTTTCCGGGCGCCTTGTCGAATCCGGCGACCGCCTCGAATTCACCGGACGCCCTGAGCTCGGGGTCCAGGGGATATCTCTCGCCGATCTTCTGCTCATACGTCATTTGCGCCAGGTCCGGTTTCGCGGCGGGGCCCCCGGGCGGCGGGCGCTCGTCGGAGCGTGAGGCGGGGTCCCCGGTGTCGCGTGCGCCGTCGCCGGGGGCGGCCTGGGGCCTGTCGTCGGAGCCGCCCGCGCCGTCGCCGACCTGACCCGCGAGGAACGCCGCGAGCAGGAGGGTCGCGGCGGCGGCGGCGCTACCGGTGATCACGCGGGCGCGCCCGCCCTTCCGACCGCCACCGGTGCCGTCGGCGCCCTCGCCACGAGGCTCGGACACGTCGCTCCAGTCGGTGACGGAGGCGTAGGGATCATCCTCCGGGAACGCCTCCATGTAGTCCTGTCGAGGAGCGGAGCGATCCTGCCGCAGGGCGGAGCGGCCCCGCCGCGGGGTGGGGCGGTCCTGCCGAGGTCGCGGTATGCCGTGCTCGGCCCCACCGGGCTCGTGCTGCTCGGGGTGCCCGCCACGGACGCGCGGGAGCCCATGGGCCGGTGTCGCGCGCGCGGACTCGTGCGTGGAGGTCTCGTGCGCGGGGGTTCCCTGTGCGGGCGTCCCGTGCGCAGGGATCTCCTCGCCGGCGTCCAAGGAGGTGCGCCTGCGGCGCCCGGTACCGGGCGCCGACTGCGGGGCCGGGGCGCGGCGCGCCGGCGGGGAGCCCGAGGTGCCCGTGCCGTCAGGGGCGCTCTCGTCGGGGGTGCCGTGTTCAGGGGTGCTGTGTTCAGGGGTGCTGTGTTCAGGGGCGCCGTGATCAGGGGCGCCGTGATCAGGGGCGCCGTGATCAGGGGCGCCGTGATCAGGGGCGCCGTGATCAGGAATGCTTGCCGAAGATGCGCTCGCCGGGTCGCGGCGGCTGTGTCGTCCCACGCGCCGCCTCAGCTCCCCGAACCCGTACGGGAGTCACGCGAGGCACTGGAGTCACGGGGAGTGCTGGAGTCGCGGGAGGCACTGGCGTCGCCGGAACACGGCGGGGCGCTCGGCTCCTCTCCCAGTTCGACGAGCAGTTCGCGGAACGCCGTGGCCACGCTCTGTGGGTCCTCCATCATCGGCAGATGCCCCGCCTCGGGCAGCGTGAGCAGCCGCGAGTCGCGGAACGCGGTACTCGCCTTGCGCGCCATGCGGTACGAGACGAGGAGGTCGCGCCCGCCGTAGACGAGCAGGGTCGGCGCGAGGACCCGCTCGGCCTGCCGCCACAGGCCGTGCTGGCCGCCCAGCGTGTACGCGTTCACGATGCCGCGCGCCGAGCGCGTCATCGCGTCCCAGAAGTAGGGGAGCTGCAGCCTGCGCTCCATCTCCCGCACCGCCGCGCCGAAGCCCTCCGGCGTCACCTTGGCCGGGTCGCCGTAACAGAGCCCCAGCATCCCGCGCACCCGCTGCTCGGCCGACCACTCCTTGGTGAGCCGCATGAAGAGGGTGGCGACGCCCGGCACGGCGAGCAGCCCGGTGGGCACCGCCGTGCGCTGCACCCGCAGCTCGGGCAGGGCGGGCGAGAGCAGGGTCAGCGTACGGACGAGGTCGGGACGCACGGCGGCGACGCGCGTCGTGATCGCGCCGCCCAGGGAGTTCCCGAAGAGGTGGACGGGACCGCGCGCGCGGGCGTCGAGGTAACGGATGACGGCGCGGGCGTGCCCGGTGATCGAGTAGTCCCCGTCGTCCGGCGGGGGCGAGTCCCCGAACCCGGGCAGGTCGATCGCCTCGCAGTCGACGACGTCGGCCAGCAGCGGCATCAGCGCCGACCAGTTCTGCGAGGAGCCGCCGAGGCCGTGCACGTAGAGCGCGGGCGGGAGCCCTTCCCTGGCCGGGGGCCGTGAGCGCACCGTCAGCGTGAGTCCGGGCAGGCCGATCGAGCCGAGCCGCTCGCCCTCCGCGACCGCCACGGCACCGGGCTTGGGCGCGGCGGTGGCGGCCAGCAGGTTCGGCAGCTCGGTCGAAGACATGCGGCAATGTTACGAGACGATCACGCCCCGACTCACGTGTTCGCCGTCACAGACCGCACACGGATCGCGTAGCGCCTCATCCGGGTGTCTCCTACGCTCATAGAAAGCGGACGATGAGGGCACTCGCATCACGAAGGGCCGTCAGTACCGCGAGGGAAGAGAGCAACACATGAGTGTCGATCCGACCGATCCCGAGACCTTCGAGACGGAAGAGAGCACCACCGGAGCCGAGGCCGGCGTGGAGGCCCCGGAGGCGGACACCGCCGAGCAGCACACCGACCTCGCCCCCAGCAGGGACGACTCGCTGCGGGACGCCGACCCGAACGCCGCGAGCGAGGCGGACCTGGCCGAGCAGGCCCGCGTGGTCGACTTCGACGAGGACGACTACCGCTGACCGCCCCCGGGGGACCGGGGCGGCCCGTGCCGATCCGGCGGGGCACGTCCCGTCGGCGGCCGCCCCGAGCCCCGTTCACCACGGCCCTGTACACCTCCGTACACCCCGACCGGTCGATCTGGCCGTATTTGCCCTGCTACGCACCGCGGCGGAGGCCTTCTGCAGTTGTCCAGTCCATGAAATCCTGCGTCCGCACCGCGCACATCGCTGTTACCGAAAAGTACGATGGCGGCGCGGGCGCACACCGCGCATCGGACGATTGGGAGGCGGCGTGACAGCCATCGAGCAGACAGAGGCGGCACGCCCGCGGGGCACACGCCTGCCGCGCCGTGCCCGACGGAACCAACTTCTCGGCGCGGCCCAGGAAGTTTTCGTCGCACAGGGTTACCACGCGGCCGCGATGGACGACATCGCCGAGCGCGCCGGGGTCAGCAAGCCGGTGCTCTACCAGCACTTCCCCGGCAAGCTCGACCTCTATCTCGCCCTGCTCGACCAGCACTGCGAGTCACTGCTCCAGTCGGTCCGCACGGCGCTGGCGTCCACCACGGACAACAAGCTGCGCGTGGCCGCGACGATGGACGCCTACTTCGCGTACGTCGAGAACGAGGGCGGCGCGTTCCGTCTGGTCTTCGAGTCGGATCTGACGAACGAGACGGCGGTCCGTGAGCGCGTGGACCGCGTGACGCTCCAGTGCGCGGAGGCGATCTGTGAGGTGATCGCCGAGGACACCGGCCTGCCGAGGGACGAGGCGATGCTGCTCGCCGTGGGCCTCGGCGGCTATTCGCAGGTCGTCGCCCGCTACTGGCTGGCCAGCGGCAGCACGGTCCCGCGCGACAAGGCGGTGGAGCTGCTGACGTCGCTCGCCTGGCGCGGCATCGCGGGCTTCCCGCTGCACGGCACCGAGGGCCACTGACACCGCGCGCTTTGTTCCCGTTCCGTGTTCGCTACCGGCGTTCACGGCGGCGGCCCTCCGCATCGCCTCACCGGGCTAATGTGTGCTGGGTACGGCGCGGACGGCCGCGCACAGACTGAGCGTCGGAGGGACAAAGCCGTGGAGGTCAAGATCGGCGTGCAGTACGCGCCCCGCGAGATCGTGCTGGAGAGCGGCCAGAGCGCCGAGGAAGTCGAGACCGCGGTGTCCGAGGCGCTGACCGGCAAGTCGCCGCTGCTGAGCCTCGTGGACGACCACGGCCGCAAGGTCCTGGTTCCGGCCGACCGCCTCGCGTACGTGGAGCTCGGCGAGCCCACCGCGCGCAAGGTGGGCTTCAGCGCCCTGTAGAGGGCGTCCGCGGGACACGCGGACAGGTAGGACGAGTACGACAGTTATTACAGCAGTTATAACGAGTACGACGAGTGCGGCCCGGTGGTTGTCGACCACCGGGCCGCACTCGTCTGTTGTTGCTGGAGGGTTGCGTTCCGGCCACCTTGGGTACACCGGCTACGACCGATTCGCACCGGCCGTGAGGGAGGGCATCACCGTGATCCTGGAAGCATTCGGCTCCGCTCTACTGGGTTTCGCCCTGTCCTGGGCCATCGCGCACCGCCTGGCGCACCGGCTGCCCGCGCGCAGCCTCGTCCTGTCGACGGGCCCCGTGGGCGCCCTCATCGGCGCCTTCATCACCCACATGGCGTTGGGCCCCGGCCACGCGCCCGCGACCCTGCTCGGAGCGCTGACCGTCTCGGTGGCCCTGCTCTCCCTGCTGATCCGCCCCACCCGGGGCAGCCTGCACCGCTCGGCGACAGCATAGGAAGCGCCCCCGAAGGGGCGCCGGCCGCGCCCTAGGCCGCCAGGCCCAGGGCGGCCATCCGCTTGGTGTGCGCCTCGGTGATGCGGGAGAACATCCGGCCGACCTCCGCGAGGTCGAACCCGTCGGCGACACCGCCCACCAGCATGGTGGAGAGCGCGTCCCGGTCCGCGACGACCCGCTGGGACTGCGAGAGGGCCTCGCCCATCAGCCGCCGCGCCCAGAGCGCGAGCCGCCCGCCGACCCGGGGGTCGGCCTCGATGGCGGCCCGTACCTTCTCCACGGCGAAGCTGGCGTGCCCCGTGTCGTCGAGGACGCCCAGCACGAGCCGGCGCGTGTCGCCGTCGAGGCGGGCCGCGACCTCCCGGTAGAAGTCACTGGCGATGGAGTCGCCCACGTACGCCTTGACCAGGCCCTCCAGCCAGTCGGACGGCGCGGTCTGCCGGTGGAAGCCGTCCAGCGCCGCCACGAACGGCTGCATGGCCTCGGTGGGCTCCGCGCCGATCGCCGAGAGCCGGTCCCGCAACTGCTCGAAGTGGTGGAATTCCGCCGACGCCATCTTCGCCAGCTCCGCCTTGTCGCCGAGCGTCGGCGCCAGCTTCGCGTCCTCGGCGAGCCGTTCGAACGCCGCCAGCTCCCCGTAGGCGAGCGCGCCGAGCAGGTCGACGACCGCGGCGCGGTAGTGGGGCTCGGTGGACGCTTTCGCCCAGTCCTGGGCGGCGATCCCGGTGGGTTCGGCGGGGGTTTCGGCGGCGGATTCAGCGGCGGTGTCAGGCGTCTCCATGAAGCGCACAATAGCCCGCCTGCCGTAAGGCGTAAGGTCCCGGTCAGTCGGTGTGACGACAGCCATGTGACGAATTCGCCGGACACGCATGCGAGATTCCGGGGTACAGTGGTAAAGCGCCTGCCGAATATTCGACGGGCGGTATGAATGAGGATGCCCGGTCGGTGGCCCGATCGGCTCCGACCCGACAGCCCTCCGGGCGGTACGCGCAGCTGCGTACGGCACGAGGAGGGAACCTCAGCGGTAAGAGCGCTCGAGCGCAGGCAGTGGTCCCGCGCCCCCGGCCCGCCCCCCAAGCAGCCGGCGGTAGTGGCACGGTCACGACCCCCAGCGTTCGCCTCACGCCGCGTCTCACAGAAGAGGCATAGCCCTGACTACGACTTTCCGAGAGCTCGGGATTCTTCCCGAGACAGCCGAAGCCCTTGAAGCCGTCGGCATCATCACCCCCTTCCCCATCCAGGAGATGACGCTCCCCGTCGCCCTTTCGGGCAAGGACGTCATCGGCCAGGCCAAGACCGGCACCGGCAAGACGCTCGGCTTCGGCCTGCCGCTCCTGGAGCGCGTGATCGTCCCCGCCGACGTCGAGGCGGGCCGCGCCGAGCCCGAGCAGCTGACCGAGGCGCCGCAGGCCCTCATCGTCGTCCCCACCCGCGAGCTGTGCCAGCAGGTGACGAACGACCTGCTGACCGCCGGCAAGGCGCGCAACGTCCGCGTCCTCGCCATATACGGCGGCCGTGCCTACGAGCCGCAGGTCGAGGCCCTCAAGAAGGGCATCGACATCGTCGTCGGCACCCCCGGTCGTCTCCTCGACCTCGCGGGCCAGCGCAAGCTCGACCTCAAGCACGTCAAGTGCCTCGTCCTGGACGAGGCCGACGAGATGCTCGACCTGGGCTTCCTGCCCGACGTCGAGCGGATCATCAACATGCTGCCGCCGAAGCGTCAGACGATGCTCTTCTCGGCGACCATGCCGGGCGCCGTCATCGGCCTCGCCCGCCGTTACATGTCGCAGCCCACGCACATCCGCGCCACCGCGCCGGACGACGAGGGCCAGACGGTCGCGAACACCGAGCAGTTCGTCTACCGCGCGCACAACATGGACAAGCCCGAGATGGTCTCGCGCATCCTGCAGGCCGACGGCCGCGGACTCGCGATGATCTTCTGCCGTACGAAGCGGACGGCCGCGGACATCGCCGAGCAGCTCGAACGCCGGGGCTTCGCCGCGGGCGCCGTGCACGGCGACCTCGGCCAGGGCGCGCGCGAGCAGGCGCTGCGGGCCTTCCGCAACGGCAAGGTCGACGTACTCGTCTGCACGGACGTCGCCGCGCGCGGCATCGACGTCGGTGGCGTCACGCACGTCATCAACTACCAGTCCCCCGAGGACGAGAAGACCTATCTGCACCGCATCGGCCGCACCGGCCGCGCGGGCGCCAAGGGCATCGCGATCACGCTGGTCGACTGGGACGACATCCCGCGCTGGCAGCTGATCAACAAGGCGCTGGAGCTGGGCTTCAGCGACCCGGTCGAGACGTACTCCAGCTCCCCGCACCTGTACGAGGAGCTGAAGATCCCGGCGGGCACCAAGGGGGTGCTGCCGCGCGGCGAGCGGACCCGTGCGGGTCTGGGCGCGGAGGAGATCGAAGACCTCGGCGAGACCGGTGGGCGCGGCCGCGGTGGCCGTCCCGCGCGCAGTGGCGGCCGTACGCAGGACCGTGACCGTGACCGGAACCGCGATCACGACCGTGACCGTGAGCGTTCCGCCTCGGGCTCGGGCTCGGGCCCCGGCTCGGTGTCGGCCGAGCGGGAGCGTCCCGCGCGTACGCCGCGACGCCGCCGTCGCACGCGGGCCGGCAGCCCGCTGGGCGCGGCCCAGGCCACGCCCGCGGCATCCACTGCGCCCAGTGCGCCCACGGCAGCACCGGCCGCCGCTGCGGCGCCGGTCGCCTCGCCCGTCGAGACCAGCACCGAGCCGACGGAGTCGCGCACCCCGCGTCGCCGTCGTCGCACGCGTGGCGGCGCCGCGTCGGAGACCCCGGCCGCGGCCGAGGTCGTGACGGCAGCCGTCACCGCGGCGGCTCCGGTCGCCGCCCCCGAGGCGGAGCCCGCGCAGGCCCCGGCTCCGGTGACGAAGCCGCGCCGCCGCACGCGGAAGGCCGCCGAGCCGGTGGCCGAGGCGCATGCTCCGGTGACGGAGGTTCCGGTGGCGGAGGTTCCGGTGGCGGAAGCGGCGGTGGCGGAGGCCCCCGCAGCGGAGAAGCCGAAGCGCCGTACGCGCAAGGCCACCGCGCCGGCCGCCGAAGCCGAGGCACCCGTAGCGGAGGCCCCGGCGGAGGAGAAGCCCAAGCGACGCACCCGCAAGGCCACCACACCGGCCGCTGAGGCTCCCGTAGCCGAGGCCCCCGTAGCGGAGGCCCCGGTGGAGGAGAAGCCCAAGCGCCGCACCCGCAAGACCGCGGAAACCGTCACGGAGACGGACGCCACGGCCGCACTGGCCGAGGAGAAGCCGAAGCGCCGCACGCGCAAGGCCACCGCGCCAGCCGCCGAAGCCGAGGCACCCGTAGCGGAGGCCCCGGCGGAGGAGAAGCCCAAGCGACGCACCCGCAAGGC